>JAFVNW010000043.1 GCA_017506175.1 Bacteroidales bacterium
AGATTCCGATGTAACCGGAAGTTCACCCCTGCGATGGAGGAATTTGTCAGGGAGAAGCTGGAAAAGTTCCAATGGTCACCAGAACAGATTCGTGGATTTGCAGAAAAGGAGGTCGGGAAACTGTACCTGAACTGTCGTCACAAACTAAAACATCGCAAGCGTTATGTGGGGGCTGGTGTAGCGCATATACCCGACAGGACAAGCATCCATGAGCGTCCTCGGAAAGTGGAAACACGGGAAGAGTTCGGACACTTTGAGATGGATCTCATACAGAACGGGAACGAGTTTATACTCACGCTTGTTGAGAGAATGAGTCGTTATATGTTGATGGCCAAGCTCCCATCTGGGAAAGAAGCAGATGGCGTTGCAAAGGCTGCCGTGAAACTGCTAAAACCCTTCAAGAATGCTGTCAAGACCATCACCACTGACAATGGCGGCGAATTCGCACACCACAAAGATATTGCAAAGGCCTTGTCCACCCAGATATTCTTTACCGACCCATATTCGTCGTGGCAGAAAGGTTCCATTGAAAACATCAACAAATTAACAAGACAATATATACCTAAAAATCAATCAATTAGCCTCATTTCTCAAAACGATTTAGCCCTCATCCAATTAAAATTAAACAATAGACCTCGGAAAAAATTACATTTTCAAAGCCCAAGTTCTATTTTTTATAACTTTGCAGGTTGAATCTATACTGATTTTTTTGTACTTTTGCACTCCCAAAAATGAAGATGAAACGGCGAATTTCGGCATATCTGGTAGCTATCGCGATGTTGTTCACGATGGCCCATTCCGCTATTCCGCATCATCATCATCACAACCTGATTTGCTTCGATTCTAACTGTGTATCAGCTTGTTGCGATGATTTACATGGTCATTGCGATGGTACGCCGCATTGCGCTTGCCCGCATCATCACCATCATTCAGAAGAAAACTGCTCTCTGTTCCTGCCCTTTATTTTGAGCGACAATACGATGCAGATTTCTCCTTCCTGCGATGACAATTCTTTTGATTTTCAATCTTTTGCAATAATTGTCAATGCCTTGGCTCAACTGTCTGAACTGAAAATGAACGGGCTGTTGGACTGGCCTGATGCCGACTTTCCCCTCTATTCCGCTTTCGGTCGGCTTGCGTGCGGACTGCGCGCTCCTCCAGCTTTGATTTAATTACGGCAATTCCTTGCTTCAATCGCAATTGCGGAATCGGCATAATCGTAACCCAATCAGCGATTTGGTGTTTCTGTAATTCTAATATTGTAGCCATTGAACTTGCCAAACCGAATTGTCGGCTTCATCATTCCGTAATTCGGTAAATCAACGATGGAACAAATCAACGATTCAACATTATTTCAAAATGAAGAAAATAGCATACTTGCTCGCATTGGCCGTCATGCTGTCGGCGTGTGGGCACCACAATCATGAAGCGGACGAGCATGAAGGTCATCACCACGATGAAGTTTCGCTCCAATTAACAGCATATAGCGCTGATTATGAGCTTTATGCGGAAATATCGCCGCTTTGCACCGAGGAAGAGGGCGAGTTTTTGACGCATATCACTAACTTGAATGATTTCTCTCCTTTGAAGGCGGGGAAACTCGCGATCACACTGACTATCAACGGAAAAGCCCAAACTGTCAAGGCCGATGCGCCCGAAATCCCGGGCTTGTATCATCTCCATTTGCATCCCGCTACGGCAGGGAAGGGCACGTTGAGTTTCGCCCTCAACGATTCTGTTCTTGCCACTTTTGAAAATGTGAACGTTTTTGCCGATGAACATGAAGCCATTGAAGCGGCTGAGCATCTGAAAATCAGCAGCCCGACTGCCATCACTTTTACGAAAGAGCAGTCGTGGAAAGTTGATTTCGCCACCGCTTTACCGCAGCGCATCCCCTTCGGATCCGTTGTGCATACGGTTGCGCAAGTGCAGTCGGCCCAGGGCGATGAAGTGACGGTGGTGGCCAAGTCGAACGGGACATTGCAATATGTCGCTCCCAATATCTTGGAAGGAGAGCCTATTGCGAGTGGCAAAACCGTCTTTTCCATCTCTTCAGATGGCTATGTGGATGATAATCTGAGTGTTAGAATCGCGGAGGCGAAAAACAATTATGAGATGGCGAAGGAGAACTACGAGCGCGCCAAGTCGTTGATTGACAGCAAAATCGTTTCCGAACAGGAGTTTTTGGAACGCAAGAACGCCTATGAGAATACGAAGACCATTTACGATAATTTGCGCCAAAGCAGCAATGGAAACAGCTCCTCCATTTCGTCCCCAATGAGCGGTTACATTAAGCAGGTACTGGTTGCTAATGGAAGTTATGTGTCTGTAGGACAGCCTGTTATGGTTGTTTCAAAGAATCGCAATCTGGTTCTGAAAGCTGACATCCCGCAGCGTTATGCCTCCGTCGTTTCTTCAATTGCTACCGCCAATGTGGAAGACCCTGTCACGCATAAGGTTTACTCTCTTGAAGAGTTGGACGGGAGGGTGCTTTCCTATGCAAAATCGGTAAATACCAGTAACTTCATGCTGCCGGTGACGCTTCAAATCAACAACGTGGGTGATTTTACTCCTGGCGCGTTCGTGAGCGTCTGGCTGCGTTCGCAAAGCAAAGGGAACTCGCTGGTTGTCCCGAAATCCTCTGTTATGGAGGAACAAGGTAATTACTACGTTTTTGTGCAACTGACCCCAGAACTATTTGAAAAACAGTTGGTTAAAATTGGTTCCACCGATGGAAAGAACGTTGAAGTCCTTTCTGGCATCAATGAAAATCAACGCATAGTAACGCGCGGGGCTGTTCTTGTTAAATTGGCCAAGGCCGCTGGCGCACTCGATCCGCATGCCGGCCACGTTCACGCTCACTAAAATCCGACGGCCATGTTAGATAAGATTATTCGTTTTTCCTTGAACAACAAGTACATAATCTTGTTGTGTTCGCTTCTGCTAATTGTTTTCGGGGTGCGAACCGCTTCCAAGATGGATATTGACGTTTTCCCCGATCTGACCGCTCCGACAGTGGTGGTGATGACTGATTGTCATGGGCTTACCTCTGAAGAGGTGGAGCGTCTGGTCAGCTATCCGATTGAAACTGCGATGAATGGGGCGACGGGAGTGCGCCGTGTGCGTTCCAACTCGTCGCAAGGTTTCTCCTTTGTTTGGGTGGAGTTCGATTGGGGCAGCGATGTCTCCAAGGCGCGCCAGGTGGTGAGTGAGAAGTTGGCTACCATCTCTTCGCAGATACCACAATCTGTTGACCAACCCCTACTCGCGCCGCAGACCAGCGTAATGGGGGAAATTTTCTTTGTTGGACTACGCGCTGATAGTACCTCCCTGATGGAGTTGCGTGATCTCGCCGAATGGGATCTCCAACCGATGATCCTTTCTACCAACGGTGTCGCTCAAGTTACTATCATTGGTGGCGACTACAAGCAGTTCCAAGTGCTTGCCGACCCGTACAAGATGAAGTATTACCATGTCTCGATGGAGGATTTGCACAGGGTGTGCGCTTCCATCAGCGACAACTCCTCAGGCAGCGTGATTCGCGAATATGGCAACGAGTTCGCCGTGCGCGGTATGGCTCGTACGGCCAATACAGACGAGCTGGCCCGCACCTTCGTCAAGATGGTGGATGGACAGCCGGTGTGCGTGGGTGATGTGGCGAAGGTAGTGGTTGCGCCCGCGCAGAAATTCGGCTACGCCAGCGAGAATGCACACCCTGCCGTCGTCCTTTCCATCCTCAAGCAGCCCAGTGCCAACACTTTGGAGGTGACCAAGGAGATTGAGAAGAATCTCGCATCACTCAAGAAATCCTTGCCCCCCGATGTCAAAGTGGATACACACATCTTCCGGCAAGCCGATTTTATCCAGACTTCTGTGAACAATGTTGAGCGTGCCCTGATAGAGGGAAGCATCCTCGTTGTATTCATTCTTCTGTTATTCCTTGGCAATTTCCGCACCACCATCATCTCTTTGGTGGCAATTCCACTCTCCTTATTGGCAACGGTCATCGCGCTGAAACTGATGGGCCTGACCATCAACACGATGAGTTTGGGTGGTATGGCCATTGCGGTCGGTTCCTTGGTGGATGATGCCATCATCGATGTGGAGAATGTGTATAAGCGGTTGAGGCAGAATAGATTGAAGCCGAAGGAAGAGCAGGATAGCTACTTCAACGTCGTCTTTCACGCCTCTTCCGAAATTCGCGCATCCATCCTCAATGCGACCTTCATCATTATGGTCTCTTTCCTGCCGCTTTTCTTCCTATCGGGAATGGAGGGCAGAATGTTGAAACCACTCGGCATCGCCTTCCTCGTTTCGCTTTTTATGTCGTTGATTGTGGCGATGACGTTGACCCCGCTGCTTTCCAAGATGTTGTTAGCCAATGAGAAATTTTTGGCGAAGAATGAAAAGGATAAAAGGTTTACCGCTTTTCTTCATAAGTATTACGACAAATCCCTGACATGGGCTTTGAATCACAAAAAAATCGTCATCGGCTCTGTTTTGTCGCTTTTTGTGGTTGCCGTCGGACTTTTCTTCACTTTCGGGCGCAGCTTCCTGCCGGAATTCAACGAGGGCTCGCTCACTTTATCCGTTGTCACCCAGCCTGGTACCTCCTTGGATGAGAACAATCAGATGGGCAATCTGGTGGAGCAGACGCTGTTGACGATTCCAGAGGTGACGACCACATGTCGGCGCACGGGTAGGGGAGAGCTGGATGAGCATTCCCAGGCTACCAATAGCGCTGAAATTGAGGTGGGTTTTGAGTTGAAAGAGCGTTCCAAAGAAGAGTTTGTGGAGGAGGTGCGTCACAAGCTGGCATCCATCCCCGGCATAGCAGCGACCGTCGGGCAGCCGCTTGGGCACCGCATCGACCATATCCTTTCCGGCACACGCGCCAACATAGCCATAAAGATTTTCGGTACTGATTTGAATGAGATGTATGTAGTTGGTAATCAAATAAAAAGAGCAGTTTCTGAGGTCAATGGGCTGGTGGATGTGAATGTGGAGCAGCAGGTGGATGTCCCGCAGTTGCAAATCCGAGCCGACCGCGATAGGCTGGCCAAGTATGGCATTACGATTGAAGAGTTCAACGACTACGTGAATGTGGCCATCGGTGGAGAAAAACTCTGCGATGTTTATGAGGGTTCCCGCAAGTACGATTTGATTCTCCGTCTGGATTCCAATTACACGCAAACGATTGAGGGACTGAAGGATGCGCTCATTGACACCTACAACGGCGAAAAAGTCCCGCTTTCGCAAGTGGCTGACATTGTCTCCGCTTCCGGTCCAGGCTCGATTTCTCGGGAGAATGCGCAGCGAAAACTCGTCGTTTCAGCCAACGTCGCTGGTCGTGATATGCATAGCGTTGTGTCTGATATTCAGAGAATTGTAGATGAAAAAGTTACCTTGACGGATGGTACTCGCATTGAATATGGCGGACAGTTTGAGAGCGAAGAAGCGGCTTCCCGAATGCTGCTGCTCACCACATGCCTTGCGTTGGTCGTCATTTTGCTGCTGCTTTTCCGCGAATTCAAGAACTTCAAGTTGGCGGCGGTCATTCTGTTGAATTTGCCCTTGGCTTTGATTGGTGGGGCTTTCGCCATCCGCTTCACTTCCGGCGTGCTGAGCATCCCCTCCATCATCGGGTTCATCTCTTTGTTCGGAATTGCCACCAGAAATGGTATCTTGTTGGTGTCCAATTATTTGCGTTTGCAAAAAACGGGACTTTCCGTTGAAGAGACTGTATTCCAAGGCTCCTCCGACCGTTTGAACGCTATCCTGATGACTGCTATAACCGGTGCCCTCGCCTTGATTCCGATGGCAATCAACGGCTCCGCCCCTGGCAACGAAATTCAAAGCCCGCTCGCTATCGTTATCATCGGTGGACTTGTAACTTCCACCATATTAAATATTTACGTTGTTCCCATTGTGTACGAATTGCTGTATGCAAAGAAAATCAACCCACAACCTCAAATTGAAAACCATGAAGAAATTTAGTCAATTATTATTAATAGGTCTGTTCTTCTCTCCGATGTTTATGATTGGGCAGAATCTGCATTCCGTATGGCATCAGATTGAGAATAATAACCTGACAATTAGGGCTTTGAAACAGCAGTCGGAGGCGGAACGGATGGGTAATCGCGTTGGACTCGCCCCAGAAAATCCAGAAGTCGAGTTCGCTTATCTATGGGGTACCCCCTCCGAAGTAGGGCACCGAATTGATGTGAGCGTGACGCAGACGTTTGACTTTCCGACCTCTTACGTCTATCGCGGTCGCATAGCCAATTTGAAAAATGAGCAGGCCGAAATCGCTGTGCGGAAGGAGTGCCGTGAAATGATGATTGAAATCGGAAAACTTTATTATGAGATTGTGTATCAGAATGTTAGAATTTCCGATGCCAATAAGTGTCTGAGCTATGTCTCCAATGTGTCCAAGGCCTACAAGCAGAAACTGGATGCCGGCTCCATCAATATTTTCGATTATAACAAAGTGAAACTCACCGAGTTGAATATGCGTCAGGAGTTGGAGCATGCCATCGTGCGCCGCGACAATCTTTTGCGAGAACTACAGCAGTACAATGGTGGACAGGCAATTCCTGTTGCCGATACACTTTTCCCGCCGATCGACCTTCCTTCTGATTTTGACAGCTGGTATCAGCAAGTGGAGAAGAACAATCCGATGCTGGCATGGATTGACAAGGAGCAGGAAATCAACGCGCAGCAGCAGAAATTGGACAAATCGGGCTGGGCACCGCAGTTTTCCGCGGGCTATATGCGTGAGCAAGTCCCCTCCGAAACTTTCCAAGGCATTAAAATCGGGATTTCCGTTCCGCTATGGCATAATGTCAACTCGCTGAAACAGACGAAGTTGCAATCCTCGGCCATCACGCTGCTCGCCGCAGATGAACAGTTCCAGTTCCGGAATCGTTTGCAGTCGCAATACGCAATTGTCGATTCTCACCTGAAGCAAGTTGAGGAGTATGAATCGTTGCTTGCCGACATCAACTCCTTTGAACTGCTGCAACTCGCGTTGGAAAAGGGCGAAATCTCGCTCGTCGATTATCTGATGGAGTATTCCATTTATCACGAAAGCCACGAGAAACTTTTCGAGCTGGAACGTGATGCGGCTCAGAATTTTGTTGAAATAGAACTGCTTACGAATGGAAAATAGGGGAGGGATAGTTCGGTAAAATGTTGTAAATTTGCAGATGTTTTCTCATCTTTTATTTGCTAATTAATAATCAAACAATCATAAAATGAAAGTAATAATTGTTGGAGGCGTCGCAGGAGGCGCAACTACCGCTGCCCGTCTGAGAAGAATGGACGAGGATGCCGAAATCATCATGTTTGAAAAGGGGGACTACATCTCCTACGCCAATTGCGGGTTGCCGTACTATATCGGCGGCACCATTGCGGAACGCAGCGAGCTTATTCTCCAGACTCCCACCACTTTCGGCAATCGCTATGATGTGGACGTGCGCGTGAAGACGGAGGTCATCGCCATTGACCGCGCTAACAAGAAAGTGACTTGCCGCACACAAAACGGCAAGGAGTACAGTGAATCATACGACAAGCTGGTGCTCTCGCCAGGCAGCGTAGCCGTGAAACCGTCTATCAAGGGCATTGACGCGCCCAACATCTTCACCCTTCGCGATGTGCCTGACACTGATGCGATTAAAGACTTTCTGATGAAGATTCCAGCGTTGAAGCAAGGGGCGAAAGCCGTTGTGATGGGTGCTGGCTTCATCGGGTTGGAAATGGCGGAGAACCTCCAAAAAATCGGTTGCGAGGTGACTGTCGTGGAGAAAGCCGCTCACGTGATGCCAACCCTTGATTGGGACATCGCGGCCTTCGTTCAGAAACATCTGATTGCCAAAGGCGTGAAAGTGTTTGTCAATGACGGTGTTACGGAATTTGTTCCGCAGGGAGAACAGACGGAGGTGGTTTTGGAAAGCGGCGAAAAATTGACCGCAGACTTTGTGTTGGTGAGTGTGGGGGTGAAACCGCTGAGCCAATTGGCGAAAGAGGCTGGTTTGAAAATCGGCGACTTGGGAGGCATTTCCGTGAATGAGTTTATGCAGACTTCCGATGAGAACATCTACGCGGTGGGGGATGCGGTGGAGACGGTTTCCCCGCTCACCGGCCAGCCGCGTCTCTGCTTCCTCGCTGGTCCTACCAACAAGCAGGCGCGCACTTGTGCCAACAATCTCGCTTTCGGCAACAAAGAAAAGTATGTCGGAGCCATTGGCACCGCCATTGCTAAGGTCTTTGATTTGACGGTCGGCAGTACAGGGTTGAGCGAAAAGCAGTGCAAGCAGATGGATATCCCTTATTTGACATCTATCACGCACACCGCTTCCCATACGGCCTACTATCCTGGAAACGAGCCGGTTACCATCAAGATCCAGTTTGCTCCCCGGAGCGGCAAGTTGTTGGGTGCTGAGGTGGTCGGGAAAGTGGGCGTTGACAAGCGTGTGGATTTATTGGCGATGACCATTGGACATAACGGGACGGTTTACGACCTCACCGATTTCGACCACGCTTACGCACCGCCTTTCTCCGCTCCGAAAGATCCTTTCACTGTCGCTGGTTTTGTGGCCGAAAATATCCTTACTGGCAAGTTTCAGACGATTCAGTGCGACGAATTGCGCAAGATGCTGGCCGACAAGGAGGATTTCCTCTTGATTGATGTTCGCAGCGTGATTGAAAACCGTGCCGGCACGATTGAAGGCTCCGTCAATTATCCCGTCGATGAACTTCGCGAGTATATTGATGACATTCCCACCGACAAGCCGATTGTGGTGTTTTGTGCCATCGGGCTGCGCGGATATGTTGCCGCCCGCATATTGTTGCAGAACGGCTTCACGAATGTCCGTGATTTGGCGGGAGGGTATAAAAGCTTTATGGCGACGAAATAGGACGGGCGGAATTATTCGTCCGATCCCTTCTTCCGTTCGCCCGCGTAAAACGCCTTCATCGTTTTCTGCGCTTCTGAAAGCGTATTTCTCAGATATTGAATGTATTCCATCGGGAAAGACTTCGTGTATGAACTGCCTTTCTCGATTTCTTTGAGCCCAATGCTGAACACCCAATCCGATTTTGTTTTGCTATTGTCGTAAGATACGGAAAGCATTACATCGTTTCTGGTCCTGAAATTGCAGGAGCTTGAATTGGCGGTCGGCTTGATGATTTCGTATTTCGCCAGGTAATTGAGCACCCCGATTATTTCATCTATCTCGTCAAATTCAATGCGTACATCGTGGCGGGCTTTGCTCCGTTTGGTGTCGCGAAGTGGAAGTATGAAGTAGGCGTATTTGTCGTTCGTCTTCAAATCTTCTATCAGGAAAATCTGAGAGGTCAACAGCGTGTCATCATTGTATTCTGAAAAAATATCGATGGTCTCCACGTATTCGATGGGGTTGGACGTTTCGTCGGCAGGTTGCACATAGTTGCCCTCAATATGCGTGCCCGTGTGTGCCACGTAGCAAGAGGTCATCGTCAGGGCGATGATTGTGAGAATGAAAATGTTTCTCATCATGGTAGTTTTAGTTTTTATCGGAATTGTCCCCTTCAATCTTGTAGTATTCTAATCATGGAATCTTCTACATCCTTTGTTTTTTACAAGAGGAAATGGATAATTCCGTATTTATTTATAAACCGATTTTTCACGCAGCAAAAATACAAAAAATCGCTCATATAAATTGAAAATATAATTTGAAACCATGACCTATATAATGAGAATTGACGAATTTCACAGTAGCATCCGAAATGCACCCTTATATGACTTCATTCCGAGTTCTCGCTGCAACTCTAAACCGCTTAGGCCTTTGCGGACAAAAATTACGTGATTTATGGCAAATTACTCACTCGCCGACCTTGACTTCGTCGGTCATGATCCACGTACCCACGCTGGTAGCAGGATGCCATTCGGGCAACCGCTCCACCGGCTGCGCCTCGATACGGATGTACTTCACATTGCTCCCAGAGATCTTGTGGCGCAAGATGCAAACCCGTGGTTTTTCGTTCTCCTGCAACGTCGGGTCGAAAGGCAAGGCCACCTCCTCCGGCTGGCTGTACCTCTTGCCATCGGTGGAGTACGACACCGTCACTTTCTTCGGCAAAAACACCCACTGTGCCGGATAGTGCGCAAAACTCAACGTAACGACTGGACTATCGCAAGCGTAATCAACTGCCTCGTATTGAATAATCATGGGACTCCCCCATTTGCCTACCCAGCCTTCATGGAAATTGGCCGGATTACCGATCTCCCCATCCATCAGAGTCTTTTCCGCATCGTGATCATACGGCACACTCGGCTTGCTTTTCAAGGTAAGCTTCTGCTCTCTACTCGCGGTGAAAGAAGGATCAAAAGTCGGGTCAATATAGCTAAAACACTTCGATTTGTCCATAAACAGGTCGCCAAACAGTTGGTTTTCACCAATTTGCAACAGCAAATCAAAATGAATATACCCTCTGTTTTCCTTCACTAAATATGGGTCGGCAATGCCCGGACCACAAGTGGCAGTGCCTACTCCTGCTTGTTTAAGGTCGATATTAAAAGTATAATAATCAGCGGGGTGCAATTCGTTGATATGCTGCGCCTGCTCAATATCTTCATCGGAATAGGGGTAGATGCTGAACTGGAAGTTGCGTACGCCTCTCCTCTGGTCTGCACGAGTGACGGAAAATATCCTCTTATGATCTCGGTTGAAAAGCGACACATAGCGCGTGGACATGCGGTTGCCTGCCGCCTGCGGTCGCACATAGACATGGAACAGCTCATCGGTCGGGGCCACATAATGTCCTATATGTCTGCACGCTTTCCGGTCGGGATAGGTCTCCTGCGCAGCACCCACCCACTCGGTGGTGACCAGCTCTTTCGACACCTTCATCTGCGCGCCGATTTTGGCGAATGAAGGCACCCATGATTTTGGGAAAATATAGTACAAAAGCAGAATATCTCCACTGCGTTGTATTCTATAAATTTCATAGACAGATAAAACCTGCTCTCCGTTCTCATTGAAGGCAGCTCTACTGAAAGAGATTGAAAGCTGGTTACTTGTACTGGGGTAATCATGAACATCAACATAATTCACTTCCCAGGTCAGATTGTCGAGCCCGATACGGCGCCAGAGCAGCTCGCCGTGCCCGTCCACTCGGTCGTTGTCGGTGGGCGGCCGCCAAAAGTTGAGCCGCGGACCCTCCACCACCACGGGCTGGCCGTCTTTTTCGATGGAGGTGATGCCCCCCTGTACTGTGTCGAATACGATGAGGGTTGTACCAATGGTGATGTTCAGTCCATGGCCCACTCGTTGAATTTGAATGGTATCGTCAATGAGGTCGAAATTGGGTGTGCCCCCCTTCCGTACAGGCACCGGCAGCTTGAACTCCTCGTAGGCCGCAGCGGAATTCCAGTACAGAGAATCGAGGGGCGACAAATCCTGTTTCCATTGCGGATTTTTTTTACGATACAAGGCAAATTCCACCATTACATCCTGACCGGGCGGCACGGAATCCAGCTTTTTTATCTCCTCCATTATTTTCTGAGGCAACGTAAAATAGCCCGTGTCGTGCGGGGCAAGGTCGATAGGAATGCTCACCAAAGGATCGTGAATCGGGCGTGCCAGAAATTTATCAGGATGCACAGGCATTTCGTGCGCGACATCCCGCCGCAACATACACGACAGGTAGTATTCATTCAAGTTGCTGAAATCAAAGCGGTTGATGATGCGAAACTTCCCCTTCTTCCAATTCACCGCCTCAATCTTGATGGGCTGGTACACTTTTTTCACTTCGGCGAGTTGCGGGTGCGGTTTCCGGTCGGGGTCCACCAGCCCGTTGATGCAGAAGTTGCCGTCGGAGGGCATGTTCTCCCCGAAGTCGCCGCCGTAAGCGTAGAATTCGTTGCCCTGCGCATCGGTGGTTAGCAGCCCCTGATCCACCCAGTCCCAGATGCAGCCGCCCTGCAGTTGCGGGTATTGGTAGATGGTGTCCCAGTAGTTCTGGAGGCCGCCGCAGCTGTTGCCCATCGCGTGTGCGTACTCGCACATAATGAACGGGCGGGTTTGTGGCTTGCGGGCATAGTCGGCGAGGTCGGCGGCAGTGGGGTACATAATGGCCACGATGTCGGTGTTGCGGTCGTAGAGGGCGCGCTCGTACTGTACGGGGCGGGTGCTGTCGCGGCCTTTCAGCCAGTCGTAGGCAGCCTCGTAACAGATGCCGTTGCCCGACTCGTTGCCCAACGACCACACGATGATGCAGGGATGGTTCTTGTCGCGCTCGTACATGTTGCGGACGCGCGCTACCGTAGCCTCCTTGAAATCAGCGCGTTTCGCCAGCGACGTTTCGCCGTAGCCCTGTGCGTGCGACTCCGCGTTGGCCTCGTCGATGACATACATTCCGTAGTAGTCGCACAGGTTGTAAAACTCGGGGGCATTGGGGTAATGACTGGTGCGTATCGTGTTGATATTGTTGGCTTTCATCAGGAGGATGTCCTGCTTCATGCGCTCTTCGGAAACCACGTGGCCGGTCCGAGGGTCGTGTTCGTGGCGGTTCACCCCGCGGATGGTCACCGGCACACCGTTCACCTTCAAAAGACCGTCTTCAATGCGGATGTTGCGGAAACCGATTGGGATGGAGATTGCTTCCATGGGAAGTGGCATTGCAATTTTCTCTTGCATCGTGTCCAGCATAATTTTTAAATCATATAGATAGGGGCGTTCCGCATTCCATGGTTGCACATCGGGGACAATTATTTGAAATTGAATGGTTTGTTTGCCAACATTGTGAAATTCAACGTTTGTGATTTTCCGTAGGGGCGAATCATGATTCGTCCCTACATCGTGGTCATTTTCCAATTCCACGACCACAGCGAATGTTTTGCCGTTTGAAATCGCATCCAAATTCTCCACCGTCACCTCCACATCCAAAATCCCATTCTTATACGTCGAATCCAAATCCGCCACCACCCTGTAATCCAAAATGTGCGTTTTGGGTTGGGCGTAGAGGGTGGTGCTGCGCTCGATGCCGCTCAGCCGCCAGAAATCCTGGCACTCGAAATAGGAACCGTCGCTCCATTTGAAGACCTGCAGGGCAATGAGGTTGCGCTCCCCGAACTTCACGAACCGGGTGATGTCGAACTCGGAGTTGGTCTTGGCGTCCTCGCTGTAGCCCACGAACTCGCCGTTCACCCAGAGGTAAAAACAGGATTTCGCGCCCCCGATGTTGATAATCACCTGCTTGTCCTCCCACGTTTTGTCGATGTCAACCCACTTGCGGTAGCTGCCCACGGCGTTGCCTTTCACGGGCACCTTCGGCAGGCGGCTGTTGTCGAAATCGTTGGTGGTGTTCACATACACGGGCATGCCGTAGCCATTGAGTTCCCAGTTGCCCGGCACGGGAATGGTGTTCCAGCCGCTGGCATCGAAATCGGTGCGGAAGAAATCGGTCGGCCGCTCGTCTGCATTGGGCACGTAATGAAACATCCATTGTCCGTCCACCACCGTTGTAGGGACGCAATGCCTTGCGTCCATCGTAGAAACGCAATGCCTAGAGTCCGCCCGCGGAATATTGGCCCGCGGGTATAATTTGTTTACCTCGAACACGGCGGGATCCTGCCATTCGGTAAAGGTCTGCGCCTCGGTGGTGAGGAAGGCAAAAAACAGCAGGAATGCAAGAAACAGACGGGGGGACATGGGGTAGGGATTTTATTCAAAAGAATCTGAAAATTTCAACGAGACAAAATTACACATTATTTTCTGATTTGCAGAGTTTGTCCGCTCCCAGTTTTCTCCTCCCAATTCCCGTTGCCCATTCCACAAAAAGGGGGCCTCGGTTTGCACCTCAGCCCCACAAAAAAACAAGGTATTATCAGGTTTCAGGGTATAGGGAATAGGATTTAGGTTTTAGGATTCAATTTTCAATTTTCAGTTTTCAATTTTCAGTTTTCAATTTAGAAATATAGGTCCCTTTCGCCCTGCTTGATGCGCTCGATGCGGGCCAGCAACTCGTCGTGGAATTTCTCATCTACATTCTTGATATTGTTCTCAATCACCTTCCAGCCCTTGGCGGCGACTTCCGGTTTGGCATAGTCAACGAGGTACTCGCTCAGTGTGAGGATGGCGTTCGGGGTGCAGTAGCGTTTGATGAAGCCGGGCACACTGAATTCCATGAAGTGCTCGCCGGTGCGGCCCAAGCGGTAGCAGGCGGTGCAGAAACTCGGGATATAGTTGTTGTCCAGCAGCTCTTCGATGGTGTCGCCCAGCGAACGGTCATCGCCAATCTTGAACTGTTCGCGGTTGAGGTTCTGGTCTTCTTGTTTGTCGCTGTTCTTTTCTGTCTCCTCGTGATGATACTTGTAGTCGCCGATTTGCAGGTTGGTGCCAGCATCGATTTGGGAGATGCCGTACTGGATGGCCTTGGCGCGGAACTCGGCGGTTTCGCGGGCGGTCAGAATCATGCCGGTATAAGGAACGGCCAGGCGGAAGATGGCGATGATTTTCTCGAAGGTCGGGTCATCCACCATGTACTTCTTGTCGATATTCAGTCCGGAGGCGTCCTTGATGCGCGGGAATGAGATGGTGTGTGGGCCAACGTTGAAGCAGGCTTCAAGGTGATTGGTGTGACGGATCATGGACATCACTTCGAAACGCCAGTCATACAGCCCGAAGAGAATTCCAAGACCGTTGTCGTCGATACCTGCCTGTTGGGCACGGTCCATAGAGGTTAGACGCCAGTTGTAGTCGCCTTTGAGGGTGTTGGCTGGATGATACCATGTGTAGGCCTCAGGGTGATAGGTTTCTTGGAAAATCTGGTAGGTGCCGATACCCGCCTCTTTCACGGTTCGGAAACCCTCCACATCCAAAGGCGCGGCATTGATGTTGACGCGGCGGATGGAGCCATGGTTTTTCTTCGTGGCGTAAGTCAGCTTAACGGTGTGGGCGATGAATTCGGGCGAGTATTTCGGTGATTCGCCATAAACCAGAATCAGACGTTTCTGGCCGTCTTCTTCTAGCGCTTCCACGTTGCGAACGAGCTCTTCGTCGCTCAGTGTGGTGCGGATCTGCTCTTTGTTGGAGGAGCGGAAGCCGCAATATTTGCAGTTGTTGACGCAGTAGTTGCCCACATAGAGAGGTGCGAACAGCACGATGCGGTTGCCGTAGATGCGGCGTTTCAGCTCGCGTGCGCCCTCTTTGATCTCTTCCACCAAGGCGGGGTCGGTGGTGTTGATGAGCACGGCGGTCTCTTCTAACGTCAAACGGTTCTTGTCCAGCGACTTCTGGATGATTTCGCGAACGCGTTCGGGCGTGCTTGGGGTGTTGTTGATGTAATCCCAGATCTCTTCTGGGTCGATAAACGGTTTGCCGATTTCGTCGGGAATCCGACATTTTTCTGGATTGAATTTCATGATTGGTTGTTTATTTATTTGTTGATTCGTTTATTCATTGATTTGAAACGCGGTGTTTTTTTTGAGACGCGGTTCACCGCGTCTCTACAATATTCACAATTCACAATTTTCAATTTTCAATTCTCAACTTTTAACTTGTTTCGCCACCATGGATTTCGCTTCCACGTCGGGCAGGCGGCCTAATTTGCCGGTGAGGGCGCTGATTTGGTCGGTTGTGCCTTCGATGATGAGGGAAATAAACTGGATGCCTTTGTCGCGCAGGGGAAGTCCTTGGCGGGCCAAGATCATTTCGGCGAACTCCGAGAGAAGCTCGTTCACTTGGGGAACAATGTCGCGATTGCTGATGAGGATGCTGATGCTTCCGATTCTCTTTTCCATTAGAATTTCTTTTGGATTAGATTGATTATGAATAAATTATATGTGTTGTTGGTTTTGGAGAAGAACTATCCGCTCCGCAAGAAAACAACGGTGCAAAAGTACAGTTTTTTTAGATATGATGTATGGGTGGGATGAAAATTATGGTTTTTACTCCCACTCAATCGTCGCGGGCGGTTTGGAGGTGATGTCATAGACCACGCGGTTCACGCCCTTTACTTCGTTGACGATGCGGCGCGAGATGACCTCAAGAACGTCGAAGGGGATGCGCGCCCAGTCGGCAGTCATTCCGTCAATGGAGTTGACGGCGCGGATGGCCAGCGCGTAGTCGTAGGTGCGCTCGTCGCCCATCACGCCGACGCTCTGCAGGTTGGTGAGCACCGTGAAGTACTGCCAGATGGAGCGGTCGAGGTGCGCCTTGGCAATCTCCTCGCGCAGGATGGCGTCCGACTCGCGCACGATGTGCAGTTTCGTCTCCGTGATGTCTCCGATGATGCGGATGGCCAGTCCGGGTCCCGGAAAGGGTTGCCGCCAGACAATATTGGTCGGAATGCCTAACTTTTCGCCCAATACGCGAACCTCGTCTTTGAACAGTTTGTTGAGAGGCTCTACCAACTTGAATTTCAGGTCTTTGGGAAGCCCGCCCACATTGTGGTGGCTCTTGATGGTTTGTGCGGTGGCGGTGCCCGATTCAATGACGTCGGTGTAGAGCGTGCCTTGGGCGAGAAAAGGAAATTCTCCCAGCTTCTTGCACTCTTCGTCAAAACAATAGACGAACTCGTTGCCAATGATCTTGCGCTTGCGTTCGGGCTCGCTCACTCCTTGCAATTTGGTGAGGAATCTTTCTCTCGCATCGATGCGTATTACGTTGATTCCGAACAAGTTGCTGCACATTCCCATCACTTGGTCGCCCTCGTCCTTGCGTAGCAGGCCGTGGTCGATGAACATACAGGTGAGTTGGTCACCGATGGCGCGGTGAATCAGCACAGCAGCAACGGTGGAGTCCACGCCGCCGCTCAAGCCGCAGAGCACTTTCTGGCTGCCTACTTGTTCGCGGATGTTTTGCACCTGCATGTCGATGTAGCTCTCCATGGTCCAGTCAGCCTTCACTTGGCACACGCGGAACAGAAAATTCTGGAGGATTTCCCTGCCGTACACGCTGCCGTGGACTTCAGGGTGGAATTGTACCAAATATAACTTGCGTTTTGCATTGAATGCACTGGCAATCAGTCCGTTGTCGGATTTTGCCGCCAGCAGGAATCCCTCTGGAAGGCGCGAAACGTGGTCGCCGTGGCTCATCCATACATCCTGTGTTTCGGGCAGTCCAGCGAAAAGAGGACATTCGTTTTGAAGATGGATGGCCATTTTGCCGTACTCTTTGGTGGAGCCTCGGGTGATTTCACCGCCGAAATGCTCGACTGTCAGCTGCATTCCGTAGCAGATGCCGAGAATAGGGATGCCGAGTTCAAAGATGTTTTCATCGCAGAAGAAGGCGTCCTCTGCGTAAACACTCTTGGGGCCGCCGCTGAAAATGATGCCGCCCACATCGCCCATCTTGCGGATGCTCTCTGCAGTAATGGTGTGGGGGAGAAGCTCGGAATATACACCGTACTCGCGAATGCGTCTGGCTATCAATTGATTGTATTGGCTGCCGAAATCAAGCACTAAAATTTTCATTGTGGTTGGGTTTTAATGTTTTTCAGGTTCGATTTGAATTTGCAAAAATACTGAAAAATAGTCAGCAAAATGGTGTCAAATTGTCATTTTTTACAGACATTTTTGCACTTTGCGGACTTGGTACGCATTTTGCAATTCCTTATGGCGTTCTCGCGAAAGCGAGGGCAAAAAACAAATTAAAAACAACCATTTAAAATAGGAGGTTACTATGTTAATGAGAAAATCCCAAGATTTCATGCCTGCTCTGTTCAATGATTTTTTGGATTGGAACTGGAGCAATGTGGCCGACACAACGCCAAGAATGAACGTAATTGAAAACAAAAACGACTATCAGTTGGAGTTCAGCGTGCCGGGTTTGGTGAAGGAGGATGTCCAACTGACTATCGACACCGACAACAACCTGGTGGTGGAGATGATTAAGGAGAACAAGAATGAGCATAAGGACGAACATCGCCATTACTTGCGTCGCGAATTTTCTACCGAACAATTCCGCCAGCTGATCGCTTTGCCGGATGATATCCACAAGGAAGCCATTGAGGCTAAAGTTGAAAACGGCGTTTTGACGGTTACTTTGCCGAAGGTTACGATTGAAGAGAAAAAACAGTTGGCCCAAACCATTGAAGTTAAATAATTATGGCTTCATCACTGATGAAACGGAATCGCCTTCTGACGATTCCGTTTTTTTTGTTTTATGATTGGTGAAATGAGCGACTATAACGTTCCATTTAGTTTTGCTTCAAAAAGCGGTGATTGAATTTTTTTACTAAATTTGCAAACTTTTTATGGAAGGAAATTTTTTTTTATAACAACTTAATAATCAGTCAGATGTTGAAAAAACTTATCCCGATTCTTGCATTATTGCTCAGCTCGCTATTCCCTTTGCGCGCTGCGTATCTTGAAAATGTACCTCAAACCTTAATCCAGCCAAATGGTGATACGCTCCATTGCTTTGCAACCGGGGATGAGTATTACCACTATTTGCACGATGCAGAAGGATATACAATCGTTCTTGATCCGGCAACGGGTTATTTTGTTTATGCCGACAAAATCGAAGGGCGGTTGGTCCCAACATCGTACATCCCAGACCGTGTCAATCCTGCTGCTGTCGGACTGTTGCCGAATCTCAACATCACTGCCGATGAATGGTTGGCCAGACGTCGGGCACGCGAAAGCGCCGGCTTGACCCGTAACCGCACCCGTTCCGACTATTCGCAGCTCAACCATGGGACTATCAACAACATTGTGGTGTTTATCCGCTTTGCTGGAGAAAGCAACTTTACAAATAATGCGGGTGTCGTGGATCGCATGTTCAATGATTCTACAGGCAATTATCAGTCAATGAAGTCCTATTTCAGGTCGGCCACCTATAATCAGCTCACCATCAATTCTTATTTGTTCCCGGCTCCAAGCGGTGCCACCATCCTCTCGTATCAGGACGAGAACCCGAGAGGCTACTACCAACCCTATTCTTCCGCTAATCCCATTGGCTATCAGGATGGTGAGCAGGCCGCACGTGAGCATCCGCTCCTCCAACGGGCCATCAACTACATCGAGAACATGGTGCCTGCGGATTTGGATATCGATAACGATAATGACGGCTATGTGGACAATGTGGTCTTCGTCATACGCGGTAATGTAGGCGACTGGAACGATTTGCTATGGCCACACAAATGGACTCTCTTCACGCAGTCTGCTGCCGCTTACATTCATGGAAAGCGTGTGTTGGAATATAACATTCAACTTGCCGACAACACCTACTATTTCAGTGTTTCCACTCTTTGCCATGAAATGAACCATACGCTTGGTGCGCCAGATTTGTATCATTATTACAATGGGACGAGCCTTTCTCCGGTTGGCTCGTGGGACTTGATGCAGAACAACGCCCGTCCGCCGCAACACATGGGCGCCTATATGAAATATGAGTACGGCACGTGGCTTGACTCTATTCCGGAAATTACCCAGTGTGGCACCTATACATTGCATGCCTTGGGCACTTCAGCCACCAATAACTGCTACAAAATCGCAGGACCGAACGAACACGAGTATTTTGTTTTGGAATATAGAAACAATCAAAGCGAGTATTACGAGACTTCGTTGCCCTCTTCGGGCCTGCTGATTTACAGGATAAATGATCGGTTTTGGGGAAATTCCTCTTACGATGGGACCACTAATTTTGACGAGATTTACCTTTTCCGCCGCAATGGAACCCCTAATTCCGACGGCGATGTGGACAATGCGGCTTTCGGTTCCAATTTGGGCCGCTCTGCGTTCAACAGTGAAACCAACCCGCGCCCGTTTTTGACGGATGGAACCTATTTCGATGACCTCTATATCCATCAAATCTCGTCGGCCGGCGGCGACTCCATTACTTTCACCTATTGTGCCGAAAACTACATCGGTGTTACGGCCGACCTTGTCGAATTGTCCGCCGACTCGAGCTCGACCGGCACTTTTAGAGTGAACTCCGACCTTACCTGGAACATCACATGCGATTGCGATTGGGTGACTGTTTCGCCGCTTTCCGATAGCGGAACCGTTGTCATCAATGTGGTCGCCAATGAGTATAACAACTCTGTGGATCCGCGCGAGTGCGTTCTGACTATCACCGCTTCCAACGGACAGACACGCACTGTCATCGTGCGCCAGCTCGGTGTTCAGCCGGTTCTTCTCGTGACGACTGACAACAATGTCTTTGATAGTGGCATCTTGGACACGCTGCCAGTCTATGTCACTTCTAACTTGGACTGGACAGTGAATATTTCTGTCCCGTGGTTGTCATACTACGGCGCAACGGGGCTCCATTCGGATGCCACCGCCCATTATTATTACGATACGCTTTATTTCTACACTACCGAGGTCAATTCATCTTGCATACAGCGTATGGCTGCAGTGAATTTCCTCGGACTGAATGAGGCTTCAACAGCTGCTACCACCGCTCTTTACCAGTCTGGCATTTCCACTACACTCACCGCAACACCTGCCGCTATCACCATCCCCAATTCTCCTAATGCGACAGCAACGGCCCAGATTCATTCCAATACCTCATGGACGGTTACAAACAATGCCACTTGGCTGACCGTTTCGCCCATGTCTGGCACCAACGACCAGCAGCTTACTTTCACGGCCACATTGACCAACAGTTCTGTGAACCCCAAGACTGCCATCATCCAAATCTCCAATTCATGCGGCGATTTCATCAATCTGAATGTCACGCAGCCTGCAGGTTCGTTAAATGTGGTTGAAAATGAAGTCACCCTAGCTGCTGCGAACGGCAGTACGGCCACGGTGCATGTCAACTGCACCGGCACATGGCATGTGATTGCGGGCACAGTTCCCAACTGGCTCCAACTTACGCCTGAATCGGATGAGTATGACGGTACTTTTACTGTTACCACGCTCTCGGCAAATGAGGAAGACCAGCCCCGCAGTGCTTCGTTGCGTTTCGCCTATGGGCTCAACTTCCGCGACACGCTGGTGGTTACTCAGTTGACTTCTGTGGGAATCGATGAAAACGTTCCCGAAAACTTCACTTTCTTCCCAAATCCTGTAGAAAATGTGCTGAACATTACCGCAGAAACTGCTTGCCAGTATGTTGTTGTTGACGCGCTTGGCAAGGAGGTTGCCAATGGCGAAATCGTCGCAGGCAACAATGCAGTTCCTTTCAATAATCTGTCATCTGGCGTATATTTCGTTCGCCTGACAAATCTTGAAAACGGGAAGACCGTTACCCGTAAAGTGGTAAAGAAATAGTTGACCTATTGTTTCGTGGGGCGTTGTTCTTCGCTCACGATGTGGGTTTGAACCCTTGGATTAAAGGACGCGGCTTCTTCTGATGTGACGAGGTCGCGTTCTTTCATTCTATCCATCAGGAATCTAAGTTCTGCCTGACGGTTTGCCGTGGTTGCGCCGTTCGTATCTAAAGTGTACCGATAGGATTTGGGGGAGCGGATTAAGGTGGCGAGATAGGTGCATTCATTGAGCGTCAGTTCTTTCGGCTTCTTCCCGAAGTAGAATTCGGCAGCGTGACCGATGCCAATCACTTGCGGGGCCCATTCCACAATATTGACGTAAATCTCAAACATCCTCTCTTTTTCAATCATGTTATAATCCTCAATCATCCAAACCAGCAGTAGTTCTTCAATTTTGCGGGTCAGGACCTTGTTTCGATTGAGGAACAGGTTCTTGACTAGTTGCTGTGAAATCGTGCTGCCGCCGCGAATCATCTTGTGCGCTTTGATATCGGCAATCATCGCATTGCGGATGGCATCCTTCAGGTAGCCGCGATGCCGGAAAAACGAAGGGTCTTCGCTGACTAATATGCTGTTTGTCAGATTGATGGGAATTTGTGAAAATGAACAGAAATATGGGTTGCGTGTGCTGTCGATGGGAACGACAATTTCAACTTCAACCTCTTCCCTCGTCGCTTCATCGATGTGCTTGTCGTAAAAAATGTAGTCGAACGGCTCGTTGAATCGGGTGATGAGTTCAGCTCCCTTGTCAATTCCGAAAGAATGGTCTTTGCTGCCTATTCCAAAATCGAATATCAGATTGTCAACATTGGCGAAATCACAGTCAAACAGCAGATGATAGTCGATGTTGCCGTGCACTTTCATTTGCGGGATGATTGTGAACAGCCCCTCTGGAAGGGAGGAGAACAGCTTTTGGGCATTGCATTTTTGCTCATTGACTTTGACGATGATGTGTTGGCTCTTGTTTTTGTCATAGCACAGGAAGGGGTGCATGACGGCCTCGTTAAGTTGTAGCTCAGAGGTGGAGTCGATTTGGATGCTTTTTTTGAAGAACGACAGATCCAGGTCTCCGCCTGTGGTTTCAATCAGTATCGGTTCTTTCGCCACGAAGCGGTTGTAGAACTGCAAATTCCGAATGTGCCCAGAGACCGCCAGTTTTGTGTGTTCGCTGGTCGCTTCTTTGACTTCCATGATGAATTCCGCTTTCTGGAATTTGATGTCTGAATTTTTCAGTTGGTGGTAGGGAAGGGGGATGCCGGCAATTTCGTTTCCAGTGTCAAGTAGAGTGATTTCCCCTTCGTAGGTCTGGTTTTCTTTGTCGATGGCTCCTTTCAAATTCCATCGCGACTGCACCACATCTGTTGTATCTTTTAATATCGTTAACTGCCCATTGAATTGTTTGTCTTTGATGTTCAATTCGTGCATAGAGTAGTCGTTGCGGAGGCTGTCGATGTCGGTTTTGATTTCTAATTTTTTTATACTCAATATGTTGGGGCAATACTTGTCGATTTGTTTAAGAAGCGCGCTGACACGTTCGTTATAGCCAGTGGAGGTTTTCCTCTCGCCTTTTTCATGTAAAAAGGGGTAGTTGCAGTAGTCGCCGGACTTCACGATTTGCAGAAAAACGGTGTCGGCATTGAGTTCATTGATATTTCGGGTGATGTGGAATCCGTGCCATGCCTGCACTTCGGTGTGCAATTTGTCGATACTTGCGAACACCTCCTTCGCTTCGTTCGACTTGACGCCTATGCCGTTGAGGTTGATGCCTATTTTACCGGAAAGCGTGTGTTTTGTGATTTCTATCTCGTCGACGTGCAGAGTTATGTTTTTTTCTTTTTGAATTTCATCAATCTTTTTTTCAATGTAGGATTTGGCGATAACGGGAATCAGGCAGTAGAAGATGGCAGTTAGGAGCACGAGTGCCGCAGGTATGCTGATTAAGATGATTTTCTTCTTCATTTGTGCAACGATTTAGCGCGGCAAAAGTAGAAAAAAATATGCAATTGGCAATCATCCATGTTTGTTGCGTGATTTTGTCCTCAGGTTTCCAAATTCCGGCTTTTTCCTGGCCGGGTTATTAAGAAATTTCCGGCACTGTTCATCTTATTTGTTGATAATGAATTAATTGCAAATGAATTAAATTTATTCTGCAATGCGTTGAACAATACGAAAAAAGTTGTATTTTTGCGAACTCAATCAGGCGGGGTAGCTCAGTTGGTTAGAGCGTCGGATTCATAACCCGGAGGTCTCGAGTTCAATTCTCGATCCCGCCACATGAAATGAAAAATTTGTTCGGGTGGAGTTCCTCTCCACCTTTTTTTGTCCGCCCTATTTCAGGAGTGCGACAATAGCGATGACAATGACCACGATTCCAAAAACGATTTTCAGCAGGGTGCCGGCAAGGAACCCGATGAACGAGCCGAACGCCGCTTTCCACGGGTGCGGGTTGTGCGCAATCAGCTCGCCGATGTACGCGCCAATGAAGGGACCTACAAGGATGCCCCCCAACCCGAGCGGCCCAAAGGAGATGATGAACATCCCCGCCAGCAGCCCGAGGGTGCTGCCCCACATTCCTTTCTTGGTGCCTCCGAACTTCTTGGTTCCCAAAGCCGGAACTATATAGTCTAATACTGTGATAACCACAGCGATAACACTGATTATCACCCAGAAAGAGACGGAAAATTCTACGGTTTCGGTGAGCGCCAGCACAATCAGGCCTGCCAGACTGATGGGGGTGCCCGGTATGCCAGGCACTATCGCACCAATCAAGCCGATGACCATCAGTACAAATGCTACGATAATCAATGTGATTTCCATAGTGTGGTTTCAATTGCTTTTCTCTTTGTTCGGATTGAGCGGCGTGCTCAAATCCTCCTCCTCTTTGAATAGACGCGCCAGATATATCGACAATTCCTTCGTTATGTCGGGGGCATAGCGGTTGCTGAGTTTCCCGTCGGGGGCAATTAGCATGTTGTCGGGCAGCGTTGTAATGCCCATGTCGTCCAGCCATTGGTATTCGCCATTAAAATGCACAAAAGTCCAGTCGAATTGCGGATACTTTTCTTTAAATTGGATGAAGTGGCCGAAATTGAAGTCAGTGGAGATGCTTACGAAAACGATGTTGTTCTTGTATTTTTCCTGCAATTGCCTGATAATCGTCATCTCACGAATGCAGTCCAGACAGGTAGTATTGAAGAATTGCAGATACACCCATTTGCCTTTGAAGTTGCTGAGTGTGAAGTCGGCGCCGTTCGCTTCTTTCATTCTGGTGTCAGGCAGAAAGGCCCCGCTGTTAAAACGTTGCAATTCTGCCACGGCATTTTCGGCAATTCGGCGGTGTTCCTCAAAATGGGAGGTTTGCGCCATCTCATTCAGAATTCTTATGATGTTCCATCTGTTAAATTCCTTGTTTTCATATAATTGCATTAAATTTTCAATCATTGCAATCTCCCTGATTCTCTCGTTTATTAAATAGGGGTCTTTGCCAACCAGATTAAAGAGTGCCAATGCGTGTCCTTCTTTGTTGATGCACTCTTTCAAATCATTTAGTGCAATATGTGGAGAATTGATGAAGTAACGGTCATAGAATTCGTTCAAAAAATTCATGTATGCTGGGTTTGTGTAAAGCACATACTCATTGTCCAGATATTTCTTGTAAAGGGAGCCTTTCTCCTTTTGCAGAAGCAGGCGTTCCAAGGAGGCGTATGAATAATATATGTAGGATTCATAAAAACGGTCGGGCGCGTAAATGATCGGGAAACGTGCGTGAATCTCCTTGGCAATCGAGTCGAATTGGGCGGGCGAGATGTCGCTGAGTATGTTCGGCGAGAAAAAGTCCACGATGTCGCTGCTTACGCTCTCGTACCAGTTGATTTTGTAGTTGATGTCATTCTTGCTGATGTTTTCGCAATGAATTTGCAGGTATCCTCCGTAAGCCATAGGATCAAGCAAATCAAATAGTTGCGGATCCATTTCAACGGAAAAGCGGTACTCTTTTCCTGGTTCGATGTAGAATTCGGCTTTGGAAGTACGGATGGCAATCTGTACCAGCGTGGGTTCGACTACGGTATAACTGAGTTCGAAATTCCCGTTTTTGTCGATTTTGTCGCTGGCGGCTATGGTTTTGTGGTAGGTCACCATGTCGTTGAAAGCAATCAGGCGGATCTCCTCTCCGCAAGCGAATTTGGCGCAACCTCGAATGATGGTCGGTGTCGGCTTTTGCGCTGAAAGATAGAATGAAGACAAACAACACATCAGCAAAAAAAAGCGCTGAAGCGTGCCTTTATACCGACGATGTCCGTATCTGTCCCAATTCATAGTCGCAAAGTTTATAGCTGCCCCTTCAACGCCATTAGTTCGTATTTGGCTTTCAGAAGTTGGATGCTGTGTACTTCTTTAGCCATCACTGCCTGTGTCTCATCATTTTGTTGTTTGATGAAATCGATGGTTGTGATGGTGCCGTTTAGGAGTTGTGTGTTGGCCGTTTCCCTCATTTCCTGATACTTCTGTATGATTTGTTCGTCGAGAACGAGCAGGTGTTCAATTCGGTTGATCTCGTTCAACTTCTCTTGAATGGCAATTTGATTGGCTTTGGTGAAGTCGGACTCCTGGCTTTCGAGGATGGACTTTTGGAGGGTGATGATGTCGCTTACACCTTTGGCCTTGGCCCAGTCGATGAGTGGGACATTGAATTTCATCCCCACGAAATAAAACCAGTCGGCTCGGTTGCTCAGGAGGTTGTAGGTCGGGCGTCCGTAGCCGCCTGCCGCTACGAATGTGATTTTAGGCAAACTCTTGGAAATGTGCATCTTCCGCTGATACTCTAAGTTCTCCTTCTCATTTTCAAAAATGGAGAATTCGTATCGCGATGAATTGGTGTTGCTTTCAACTTTGGGCAGTTGCGGAATCTGGAAAGTGGCCTTCGACAAGTCTTTGCCTGTCAGGATGGAAAGCGAGGAAATCAGCGATTCGCGGGTGGCTTGCAGCTCGTCTTTCTGCTGCTGAATCTTCAGCCCTTCCAAATCCAGCTGCGCGATGGAGTTCCCGTAAACGACGCCTGCCTTCAGCAGTGCGGACAGTTGGTCGGACTTCTCCTGGAATGTGTTCTCCACATTCGACAAGATGTTGATTTGCTTGTCGATGATGAGCAGGTTCAGATAGATGGAGATGATCTGCTCTTTTAGTTTGCTGATGGAGATGTCCAACTTGTTGATTTCGGTCTTGTTGAGCAGCCTTTCGCGTTTGCGGCCGTACGTTGCCTGCAAGCCGTCGAACACGACCTGCTGGAGATTGAGCGTGGCGTTATACACATCGTGGCGCATATCAATATGTCCCGGTGTGATTTCGGGCAGCTCCAGCACAGGCGAAATGTACCCGATGGCACCGTTAATCTCTAATGTCGGATAATAATGGGATGACACATCATTCAGTTTCACGTGCAGAAGTTGTTCGTTGAATTCCTTCTGCACGTTTGCTGATGATTGAGCCACAGCAAGTCGCTGACATTCTTCAATCGTTACAATATCTTGGGCGGACAAGCCTATTGTAAGAGCGATTAATATCAGTAGGATGGTGGCTTTTTTCGTCATCTTTTATTTCTTGATGAATTTAGTAGTGGAGACGATTTGTCCTTCGTTGAAAATCTTGATGAAATAAACGCCGTTGGCCAATTCGCTCACGTTGATTCTGTTATCGGTTTCAGTCAGGGCTTCCTCGTTGATTTTCTTGCCATAGACATCGTAAATAACGGCTTGAGTGGCCATTGTATTGTTCAGATTGATGTTGATGAAGTCGGTTGTCGGGTTCGGGAAGATGGTGATGAGGCTCTGTCCGTTTTCATTGATTCCAACGGTGCTGACTACTAAAACAGTGAAATTCTCGCTGAAATTGTGTGTGCCGTCGGTCAACTGGTGGGTGAAGGGGATTTCGGTACCGTTAGGTGTATTGTCGCTGATGACCACGTCAAATTGACTTAACTGATTTACGCCGGGAGCCATCAGCGGGAAGGTGATGATGGGGGTGGAGATGGATGTGTAGGGGGAGGTGCTGGTGAGGCTTGAGAGGACGTTGTTGGCATCTGTCTGACCTTCGTTCAGGCTGTAAATTGAAATCTTGATGGTTTCACCTGGATTTACGTCGTTATCGCCGTTGCCAGAGATGATGTTGACAAATCTGCTTACATCGGTCAGGCTGACTTCTGCGCTGCCGCCGTTCACCACTGTGATTGTGAAAGTGTAGGTGTCGGCATCTTGTGGGTTGTCGGTTTCGGCGATGTCGTGGGTGAATGTGATAGTCGTGTTGTTGGGGGTGTTTGCGTCAATGTTGACTTCAAATTGGCTTAAAACGGTGGCGGCTGCGTTGACGGTCGCGAAGTTCTGGGTTGGGGAGGCGATGGTGGCGAAGGGAGAGTCGCTGGAGAGAGTGGAGACCACGTTGGTAGCGGCTGCGTTACCTTCATTGCGGCTGGTCATGGTTACGCGGATGGTTTCGCCTGGATTGATGTTGGCGTCGTTGTTGCCGGAGATGATGCTCACGCTGTGGTTGATGTCCTCCAAGTCGGCTTCTCCCTCTTCGGCAAAGTAGGCGGTGTAGTTCGCGTTGGCTGTAACGGTGATGATGCGCGGGTTGGTGGTTACGTTGTCATTCCAGTGGTCGAATACGTAGCCGGTGGCAGGGGTGGCGGTCAGGGTGACGGCGTCGTTGTAGTTATAGGAGCCGCCGCCGGTCACGGTGCCGTGTGCGGGATCGTCGGGAACGGCGGTGATGGTGTAGCTGCCGGCTTCAAAGTTGGCGGTGTAGGTGGCATTGCCCGTCACGGTGATGGTGCGCGGGTTGGTGGTCACGTTGTCGCTCCAGCTGGTGAAGCCGTAGCCTAAGGCTGGGGTGGCGGTCAGGGTGATGGTGGTGCCGTAAGCGTAGGTGCCACCGCCAGTAACGGTGCCGTGGGAAGCATCGTCAGGAATTGCCGTGATGGTGTATTGTTCTGCATCGAAGTAGGCGGTGTAGGTGGCGCTACCCGTCACGGTGATGGTGCGCGGGTTGGTGGTCACGTTGTCGCTCCAGTGGCTGAAGGTGTAATGGGCAGATGCTGTAGCTGTCAGCGTGGCTTGCTCGCCGGCTTGGTATGTGCCGCCGCCAGTCACGGTGCCGTGGGAAGCGTCGTCAGGAACCGCCGTGATGGTGTAGGTCGGTATGGTACCATTGATGGTTACGCAGCTCGGTTCGGACTGAGGTGTCTCCACATCCACATTGCAGGTGGTGGAAATAGTATAGCAGTAGGTGCCGTTCTCAAGCCCGGCGTCGGTATAAGTGCCTCCCCAAACATTGGATGCGATGAGAACGCCGTTGCGATAAACATTGTACGGAGTGCCGATGGAGGCTTCACCCGTGATGGTGATGTCATCTACGCAGAACATATATTGGTCGTCCGATACGCAATGGATGGCGACATATTTCGCGTTGGCAGGTACTGTATAGGAGTAGGCAGTCCAAGTGGTGGTCGTTGTGGTGAGGTTGTTGATGTTGGTGAAGTCGGCCTCTTCGTTCCCTGTAGTTGAGTAAGCCACGTAGAATTGTTCTGTCGAGTAGCTGGAGGAGAATGAACGAGCGTAGAAGGAGAAGGTGAACGGCTGCGTGAAGTTCAATTCGGGGCTGATCATCCAGTCGTTGTTGGCTTGGTTGTATGTGTAGGGACTTGCAAAAAAGCTGCTTCCGCTATGGGCGGTTACGTTGGTGGATCCGGAAGTGAGCTGGCTTCTGTTGAATACAATGTAGGCCATTTGACTTCCTTCTCCCGTATAATTGAAATTTTGGAATTGGCCGCTGTTGCCGCCATCACCATCGATATAGCTCCAACCTACAGTTCCAGGAGAGTTGATGGTCCATGCTGTGTGGCTTTCGGCATCGTCCGTGATGGTGACGGTTTGTTGATAGCTTTCATCGGGCCAGGTCAGGGTTACTTCGTCGCCGTTGATAGAAGCGACCAGACCTACAGGAGCATCGCAGTCGCTACCGAGGGCGGTGAGGGTGAAGCTTCCTGTCCAGCTGTTGCCGTTGTAAGTGGCGGTATAGTCAACCGTGAATTCGTATCCTGTTTCAACGGCATCATCTGCGGTGACTTGGAAACCGTCGTTGACGACAGCGGTACCTCCTTGGGCTGCCATCGCACCATAGGTTGCGGAAGCTCTGTTAATGGTCAGCATCGGGTCGTTGCAGGAAATCGTGACGTTCGTGTTGCCAGTGGTTGCGGCTTCCCCGTTGTTTACCATCGTCAACGTCAGGTTCGTGGCTTCTCCGTGAACCACGTTTTGCGGAGTATAGTCTTGTAAAGCGATTTCAGGCGCGATGACTGTAAGGGTAAAGGTTCCTGTCCAACTGTCGCCGTTGTTCGTAGCGGTGTAGTTAACCGTGAATTCGTGGCCGTTTTCAACGCTGTTGTTTGCGGTGACTTGGAAACCGTTATTGACGACTGCAGTGCCGCCTTGGGCAGACATGGCACCGTAAGTGGCCGTACCGTCGTTGATGGTCAGCATCGGGTCGGTGCAAGCGATGTTCACATTGGTGTTGCCGGTTGTGGCTACGCCGCCCATATTCACCATGGTCAGTGTCACGTTAGTGGTTTCGCCGCGAACAATGGATTCAGGTGTGTAGCTCTGTAAGGTTACACGCGGGGTGTTGCTGGCCTCCACGGTAATCGTAGTGAATTGCGTTTTGTAGTTCTGTGCGGAGGCGGCTAATTCGTAAGTCTCGCCTACATTCAGGGCAGGAAAGGTGAGTGTGGCGTTGCCGTTGGCATCTGCCATCACGGCGGAAATGAAATTGAGATTTTGCGTTAGAGCGATATAAGCGTAGGGAGCACCCGTCGCAATGGTGAAGCTCGTTGCACCGTCCATGGCGGTGTAAGCGTTGTTCTGGGTCGCTTCACCATCAATGGATATTTGCATGTCGCCGGGTTGCGTGAGCCAGGTCATCAGGGAGGGATCACCCATGATGGAATAAATCTCCCAGTAATACTGCTTCAATGAGGAGGATGAGGCTTGCACGGCACTATTGCCGGCCATTACCATTGCTCCCAAAGTGACATTCCAATTCGAATAGGCCTCACCATGGGTGTGGAACAAGCGGTCGTAGGCTCCCAAGTTTGAGGCGTTGTAGGTGGCCGAGTTGCAGTTGGAACAGCTTGTTTGCAAGCTGCGGACGCCGACGGCCCAGTAGTAGTCTTCGTCCCAGTAGGTATAGTCGGTTCCTCCGATGTATCCCACAGCACCCTTGTTGGCGGTGCGCAACAAGGCTTCACCGAAGCACTCGCTTTCGTCGAACTTGTTTGATTGGCAGCAGTTGCCGATCATCACGCCGTATTTGCCGGCATTGTTCATCTGGCTGATATAGTTGGTGGTGAAGGCGGGGGTGGCCCAACCCGATGCGCTGCAGTGAGCGGAGTAGTTTGCGTATCCGACACCGGCATTCAGATAATTGCGCATCTGGCTGGCGGTAGATGTGGTGTGTGGGTTGTAATAGGCGTGTACCTCCGTGTAGCCGTAGTTGGAGTTGACATAATTGTCTTCGAGGTAGTGCATAGCGGGGTCGGCATGTGAGTAGCCATAGTCACCGGTTCTTCCACCATCCTCGCCGGCTGCAAGCACGGCTTTGTCCAAGTAACTCGGATCCGACATGGTGTATTGCTCATACATCAAGGTCTTGTCGATTTGCGGGGTCAGTTGGCTGACATTTTGAGCGGAGAAACGGCCGTAGTAGCAGTCGGGGATGTTGTCGTTACCGGTCCAAGTAAAGTAGTAAAGGTCGGTGATGTGGCCGTTGTCGGCTTGTCCGGTATAGGCGGGTATTTGAGCGCGGTCGCCCACGAGTAGTACGTAGGTCGGGGCGGGGTTTTCAGCGGTGGCGTTGTCGTAAAGCCCTTGAAGATAGTTCTTGATGGCGGTGGTTGTCGTGCCGATAGTGCCCGTGTAGGCGATGTCAACGATGAACCCTTTTCTTCTTTTCCAGTTGGCGAAGTTGTCGAGTTGGCCGTTGAACATGTCATTGGCGATGATTAAGTATTTGATGGGGGCGTTGGTGAGAGCATCACGTTCAATCTGCATCGGGTTGATAACCTCTGCGGGTGCGGTGAATTGCGAGTTGCCATGGACGCGTTTCATCCGGCTGGTGGCATCCATGTCCACATCGTCGTAGGTCACTTCCACGGTGATGTCATCGTAGATTCTGATTTCGTTGGTCACCGGATTGTATTGGACGGGGGAGATATAGACGGTTGCAAGGTTGTTGCAGCGCATAATCCCGTTTTTCTCCACTCTTGCCAACTCGTTGCCGCAGAATGCGTTCGTGTTGTAAACGGCTTCATTCTTCACAAAACTGCGGTCGCCGACGAAGGATTTGTGGTAGGCGGGTTGTGCGGGGAAGATCGGGTTGGTGATGCCCAACTCGGCCGCGTTGTAAGTTCTTATTGAGCTGGCGTTGGCGGTCACGTGGATGTTTCCGCAAAGCGGAATCTCAATCATCTGCGTGTAAACCGGCAATTGCGGCATTCCCACTTCGGTGGAGGAGAGGTATCCATCCATGCTCACCTTTGAGAAGGTGCCCGCCTCATTGGTGAAGTCGCTCACTTGCAACGTATTCGCATCGATTTTCAATGTCACTTGTTGGGTCCCATTGGAGACCACACGCATGTTTTGGGCAAATATCTGGCTGATTCCCAGGTAAACGCACACTAGAATAAATAATGCTTTTTTCATTTTTTTTGATTAAGAATAGTTGTGATTTATTTTGATTGTTTGTTTTGTCTCTTCATCCTAACCATATTTCGTCAGTTCGGTCTGTAGATTTCAATCAGTCGCTGCACTTCCTCGATTTTGCCGAGTTCAGGGCTGAGTGCGAGAAAAACGCGGTATCCGTTGTAATTGATGAGCAGAGCGTTTTGCAGGTATTCGTGTCCTTTGATGCTGTTGCCTGAAAGGTAATGGAGTGCAGATAGAAAATAGGGAATCGCGTAGGCAAGGTCTTCGTTGTCAAGGTATTCCTCCAGAATATCGATGCCCATTTTGCGCAAGTCAGCGGTGGCGCAGCAGTAGGAAGTGAAGTATCTGAAAAAATCCTCCTTGTTGTCCACCTGTTCGATGGTCAGTCGAACGAGTTCTTTGAGCTTCTCAATTTGTTCCTCTTCTTGAAAATAGGGGAGGATGCCGAACAGCAGTTCAAAGCTCTGCGGGTTCAGTGTGAAGGACTTTTTGATGAATGCCTCCGCTTCGGACTCTCGCCCCGTGTCACGCAGCACGGTGATACAGCCCATGATGGCATCCACCGTGTTGGGTTCTATATCCAAAGCCTGATGGTAGTAGTTGAGTGCGGCATCGTATTGTTCCAGTTCCAGATAGCAGTCTCCAATACCCGACATCGCGTGGAAGTCGTTCTCGTCCCAGCGCAAAGTCTCCTGGTAGTAGTGGATCGCCTCCTCGTATTTCTGCAGGTCGTAGTAGGCATTGCCGATGTTGAAATAAGCGGTCGATGACTCTTCGTCCAGACTGATGACATTCATATACGCCTCGATGCACTCCTCGAACTCCTTTTGCCATCCCAATGACAGGCCGAGGGCGAACCATGAGGCCTTGCTCAGCGGGAACTGGTCGGTGAGGGCGCGGAAGAAGTCCACTGCGGCATCCGGACGGCTGATGTCTTCAAAAATATAGGAGATCGTGAAGAGCTGCTCCTCCATCACATCGTCCTCTTCCAAGGCGTAAATCACCAGTTGGAGGCCTTTTTTGAACTGAAGGTTCTTCACGTATTCGCCGCCCAGCATGAAGTTGATTTCCGGATTTTCGGGTTCCATTTCGTACGCTTTCTGCAATAGCGGAAGGGCGGCGTCATCTTTTCCGGAAATTTTGAAAAAGAAAGCCTTCTCCAAGTAAAACTCCGCTGAGGGCGGAAATTCGTCCTCTATCTTGTCCAACTCCTTGCTGGCGGTCTCCAGCTTCAACTCCATAATGAGTTTCTTCACTTTCAGGATCCGGAACGCGAATGACTTGGGGTAAAGGCGGATTCCCAACTCCACGGCTTCGTTCGCATAAAAGAACTCGAAGCGTGCAATCAATTCATCTGCAATCAGTTCCAAATCGTCGGAGTCAAAAAAACGTGGGGATTTCACATCCACCGCCTCCTTGAACTGATTGACCAGTTCGTCTATTTCGTTGTCGTTATAATCGTTATTAAAGTCGTCGTTTTCTTCCATTTGCAATGGCTAAAATTAAGCGGGCAAATATACGATATTTTTATTAAAGGTGGATGGCTTTATTTCTAAATTCTTACAAGGGAAATCAAGTCGTCGGGAATCGTGCTGATGAAGAACGTGAGAGTTTGTTTCTGCCAAACCAATAGGGATAATCCCGCTTTTCAGGATATTGTGTGTATGGAGAAGCTATTGTTTATTTTGAAGGCTTGTAGGGTGTTTGTGCTTCTGCTACAATCGGTGGCGCAACTTCTGATGTTTCGTATGCGGGCACGCTGTTCTCGTAAAGGTATTCTGGGGCGAGATCGGCCCCGTTTTCCCATTCTATGGTATTGAACCGTATGCTGAAATGCTGAAATTGTTTTTTGTCACGCAGCGGCTCAAACACTTCACCCTTTAGTGAATGGGCGAGATCAACGTCACGTACCTCACCATTGTTGAACCACATTCGGATTTTATATTCTTCGAGATATTTTGCTCTGTTGATTTCGAGAAACATTTCAAATATTATTTTAAGGGTTCTATGGTATCCAGTTTCCTACCACATTTTGCTTTGTTCCAGTTAGATAACAATTCATCCTTATGTAGTTCGAGCCATTCAAAAATCAGATGCAGTGCGCGTTTGGGCATCTCTCCTTTGACTAATCCATCGGCGATGTTTACCGACACCTTGTACTCTCCATACCAAGCGTGAAAATGGGCAGGGGCATGATCGTTATAGTTCATAAAGATGATAATTCCATAGAATGAGCAGATTTGAGGCATAGCAGTCTTAGTTTTATTAGCGTGCAAAAGTACAATTTTTTTTCGGAAATGTTCTTTTGGGGGCGTTGATTATTATGTGGAAAATGCGGAAAGCCATTGTAAATCAGAAAATAATTTGTATTTTCGCCCCGCATACTTTCGGATTCTGTTTAACAGACTTCGCAGGGTCTGAAGGTGGGGCAAAAAGTAGTAAAATTGAAATCACCTTGAGAAAAGCACTTCGTCAAGACTAAAAGATTCCATCTTGCCTAAGTGTAAATGTCAACATTCGGAATCTACATTTTAATATCATGAAATGGTACATTAAAGTAATGAAAAATTATCTAACCTTTGATGGTCGTGCACGCCGCACCGAATACTGGATGTTCGTGCTCTTCAACGCGTTATTCTGCATTGCCGCGATAATTCTGGACAATTTGTTGGGTTTGAATTTCTCGCGGACTGTGTACGGCGTTGAAGTCGGCATGTATTACGGCTGGATATACACGATTTATGGACTGGTCGTTCTGCTCCCTAGTTTTGCCGTTGGTGTACGTCGTCTGCACGACATCGGGAAAAGTGGATGGTTGTTGTTAGTCAGTTTGATTCCCATTGTCGGCGGCATCATTCTTCTCATATTTATGTGCACAAATGGCCAGATAGGTGAAAATCAATACGGTCCAGATCCAAAAGGGGAAGAAGTGCAATAAGATTCCGTTATACCACCATTCCGCCCGCCGCCAAGGTCGGCGGAACCTCCTCCGATTCCCCATGCGGTTGATTATTGCTGCCCCACCATTCTGCCGACCGTCAGGCTGAAGGCTCCTCCACCTTTCAATTTTCAATTCTCAATTTTCAATTTGCCACTATCGCGATGGCCGTGCGCAGTCCGTCGATGGCGGCGGAGGTGATGCCGCCCGCATAGCCGGCTCCTTCGCCCACGGGATAGATGCCCGCCACATTGCTCTGCCGCTGCTCGTCGCGAAGAATCCGTACCGGCGAGGAACTGCGCGACTCAATGCCCGTCAATACTGCATCCGGATCGTTGAATCCGCGCAACCGTCTGTCAAACAACGGAATGGCCTCCCGCAAGGACTGCGTTACATAGTGCGGCAGGCAGCGGCTTAAATCGCAGAAAACGACTCCGTGCGGGTAGCTTGGCTTCACGCTGCGTGATGCGGTGGCGACCTCGCCTTGCAAAAACTCTCGCATCAGGTTGGCGGGCGCACGGTAGTCTCCGCCGACTTGGAATGCCAGCCGCTCGTATTTCTCTTGATAAGCCAGTCCATCCAAAGGACTGCCTTTATAAAAGTCGGCGGGTTCTATCCCGACGAGAAGTGCGCTGTTTGCGTTCGTCTTGCTGCGGCTCTTCTCGCTCATCCCGTTGGTGACTATCGTATTGGGCTCGCTGGCGGAGGCCATGACCGTGCCGCCCGGGCACATACAGAAGGTATAGACGCTGCGCTTGGCGAGGTGGATCGCGCCTTTGTAACTGGCCGCCGGCAGAAAACGAGCGGATTTCCCGTATTGAATTGTGTTGATTTTGCTTTGCAGATGTTCCACCCGCACGCCCATTGAGAAGCTTTTGGCCTCCATCTGCAGACCTTTTGCGTATAGGTGGCGGATGGTGTCGCGGGCGGAATGACCAAGGCACAACAGCAGGTGACGGGTGGAAAAACGTAATTTGTTTTGGGTGTAAATGTTTAATAATGTGCCGTCAGTGTCGAAATCTGTGAAGCAGGTGTTGAAGTGAAATTCACCGCCCAACTCGATGATCTCTTGACGGATGTTCCTGACCACTTTTTCCAAATAGTCGGTGCCGACGTGTGGATTGCTGGCGTAGGTGACATCCTCGGTGGCGCCGTGCTTGAAGAACTCTTCCAAAACGAAGCCGATGAGCTCGTTGTGCAGGTTTGTGGTCAGCTTGCCGTCGGAGAAGGTCCCCGCGCCGCCCTCGCCGAACTGCACGTTGCTATTCATATCCAACTCTTTCGTTTTCAGGAAGTTGTCAACCTTGGCTTTGCGCTCTTCAATGCGGCTTCCGCGTTCAAGGACGATGGGTCGTGCATGGCAGCGGGCCAAGTACAGCGCCGCGAACATTCCCGCCGGACCAAAACCGACCACGACGGGGCGTGTTTCGAATCCCCATGCCGGATATTCCATCTCGGCTGGTTTCTGAAAGAGGGCAACATCCTGATTCTGAAGTAATTCTGGAAAATCCCCATTTATTTTCAGATAGACTTGAAAATCATACCGGATGTCATTCTTTTTCCGTGCGTCAATGGAGGAGCGCAAAATACGGAAATTGGCAATGTTCTCGGGTTTTATTCTCAACTTCTTGATAACCAGTCTTTTGGCTGCGTCTTTCAAAGACGAAGGATGTACTTCGGTGACCGGTGCTCTTAGGTTGGCGACTTTAATTTCCATAGTTGATGAAATTTGCAGCGCAGCAGGCGCTGGCGAAAGCGAAGAAGAGGTTGTAACCGCCGCACACGCCGTCAATGTTCAGCATTTCTCCCACAACGTAAAGATGCGGAAAGCGTTTCAGTTCAAAGTTTTCGGTGATTTCCGTGACCTCGATTCCTCCATGGCACACTTGGGCGAATTCCAATTCGTAGAAGTCGTCAATCTTCAAGCGGAAATCCCTGAGATTGAAGCGGTTCTGCAAAAACAGCCGGTTCAGCTTCGGATGAACGAGACCAGCCACATCATGGAATTTCAGCAGATGATTCTTCACATCGTATTCGTCGTCGTCAGGCAGGAAATTGAGGGATACCTCGCAATTCCGCTTGTCGTCCAATCGATTGTAATATGCTGATAGATTGAGTATTACGATTCCAGAAATGCCGTCCTCCTTGAAAACGACCTCGCCGTTCTCCCTGAATATCGGTTCCCCGTTCCGAAGAAGCGTCGCCTTCACCTTAGCTTTGCAGCCAAAAAGCGATTTCGGGTAGCTCTTGATCTTGAACCCTGAAAGTGAAGGCGTGAATTCGGTTCTTTTTAGTTGGAAATCCGACAGGTAACTACAGAAATTCCGGCGGTTCTTGGGTATGATGCCGGCGGGGGTGCCGCTGGCGAAAATCACCTCATCGAAAAGCTCCTTTTCATCGTTAATCTGCCATTTCTTCTCGGCTTTTGTGACGTTTTCAACGTTAAAACCACATCGGATGGTCACGTTTTCCCCAAGATTATTCAGCAGGACATCCACCACCGTTTGGGAGAAGAAAGAAGATGGATAGACGCGCCCTTCCTCATCCACGCTCATCTTCAGCCCCATTTGGGCGAACTCGTCGCGTATTTGTTCGTAGTTGACCTTTTGCAGAAAACGCTGCATGAATTCGGCGTTGTTGTAATGTCGGGTTTGGATGTCGGCATTGAGGATGTTGGCTTTTCCTCCGCCTGATGCGCGCAATTTGGTGGCAACCTTGTTCGCCTTTTCAAAAACGGTGATTCTAAAATCTTGATTTTCAGAAAGTTTCTTCGCGGCGAACAACCCCGCTGAGCCGGCTCCGATGATGGCGATGTATTTCATGTGTGCGGTGTGATGCTTGAGGTAGATGGTAGCCTTCAGTCGTTGGTCTTTATTGCAAGCAGCTCTTCAACAATTTTCTGGGAGTATTTGGCTGCGACGTCAACGATGAATTTCCCGAAATCGACGCTGGCGTTGTCGTCGCCGCTGTCGGAAATCACGCGGATGACGGTGAGGGGTGTTTCGTATTCGCAGCAGACCTGCGCTACGGCGGCGCCTTCCATTTCAACGCAGAGTATGGATGGAATGGCTTTCAGCAGATTCTCCTTTTGCTCGTTGGTGGAGAAAAAGGAGTCGCCACTGGCAATGTCGCCTACATAAAAGTGAGGGTTGTTTAATTGGAATTTAGTGATTTGCGATTCTGTAAAGCAGGTTTGGAAATAAGACGGTTCCAAAAATTTGGCTACGGCTGCCGTAGCCTCCCTAACCTCCTTCTCTTGTGCCACGATGAATTGGGTCTTCAAAAATGGGATTTCGTATTTGGGCAGGATTGGGGAGCAGTCGAAGTCGTGCTGTACAAAGCGTTTGCCGATGACGACATCGCCCACGCGTAGGTTGGGCGCCATCGCGCCGGCCGTGCCCACGAAAACAATCTCGTTCACCTTGAAATGGTCGATGAGCATCGTGGTAGTGGCTGCGGCGCCCACCTTTCCCCAACGTGAAAACACCACCACAACGTCCTTCCCGGCAATTCGCCCTTCGTAATAAGTCCGGCAACCGATGGTTTGTGTGGTGTAATCCTTTACGATTTTCAATATGTCGGAAACTTCTTCCAACATCGCACATAATATTCCGATTCTATTGTTCATGTTCATTATTTTCTTTCAATTATCATTGTGTATCCTTTTTTTTCCCCACTCTCTTTTTTCTCGTTTTTCGCAGCTGGGGTGGTCGTATAGCTGATGGTGGTAGTGCTTTGCAGCGGTTGTGGGGCCAGTTTGAAATGAATGTGCAGTTTGCAGTTCGATTTCAGGCGGATGCCGCGGTTGTGGGCTTTCCCGTATTTCAGCAGCCTGACGAGCCGGAGGGCCTCCTCATTGCACGATGGACACAAGCCTTTCGAAATGGTCGGATTCATGATTTCCCCCTCGTCGGTTACCATGTATTCTACAGTTACTATGCCTTCAATTCGTTGGCTGATAGCATCTTCCGGATACTGCAAGTGCGCTTTGATGAACTCATTCAGCGCTTTTTTGCCGCCGGGGTATTCGGGCTTTTCCAAAAACTGTTTGGGCTTTTTTTGCTTTTTTTCTTCCATCTTCAAATCGGTTGGCAAAAATACATTCATTTTTGCTAATTTTGCCCTCGTTTTCTAAAAAAATATTGAAAGATGAAAATTGCTGTATTAGAACCGCTTGGAGTTTCCACGGATTTTTTGAAGGAAAAAATAGTCGCAAAGATTGGCACTCAACATGATTTGATATTCTATCCCGACAGGAAAGAGGATGCCGCCACCTTGGTTGAGCGCAGTCAAGGGGCCGATATAGTGGTGCTTTCCAATATCCCTTATCGCAAGGATGTTATTGAAAAATGTCCCGCGCTGAAGAAGATTTGCGTGGCGTTCACCGGCGTTGACCACATCGACTTGGCTTACTGCGCCGAACGTGGAATCGAAGTGAAGAACTGCGCCGGCTATTCCACGGTGGCTGTGGCCGACCTCGCTTTCGGACTGGTGCTTTCGTTGGCCCGCAACATTCCCGCTTGCGACCGCGCCTGCCGCGATGGCAAGACGAAGGACGGGCTGGTAGGTTTTGAGTTGGCGGGCAAGAAGTTCGGCATTGCCGGACTTGGGGCCATTGGCTCACGCGTTGCTGACATTGCCCATGCTTTCGGTTGTGAGGTTTTCGCCTACACCCGTACACCGAAAAACCATCCCAATGTGACTTTGGTGGATAAGGAGACGCTTTTCCGCACTTGCGACATCGTCTCGCTGCACACTCCACTCAACGACAGCACGCGTGGACTGGTAGGGGAGAAGGAACTCTCGTGGATGAAGCCGACCGCTTATCTCATCAACACGGCTCGTGGCGGAGTGGTGGATACGCCTGCTTTGGTGGATGCCCTCCGCAATCATCGTATCGCTGGTGCTGGCATTGATGTTTTCGACATGGAACCACCCATTCCAGCTGATTGTCAATTGAATAAGCTGCCCAATGTGGTGGTTACTCCGCACGTGGCTTTTGCTACGAAGCAGGCATTTGAGAAGCGCGCTCTCATCATCGCCGACAATTTAGCTGGATGGACGAGGTAGGAGGTAGGCAGAATTGCGGTGATCGCTAAATTGAAAAAAACAGCAGTCTGTAAGCCGGGTTCTGTCTGGCTTGCACCAGTTCCGTCATTTATCTAGGACGGCCGTCACCGGCCGTCTCAATCGACCTACCCTCCGAGTTGGGCGAGCAACCCTCAAGCCTCGGTTTATTTGGTTTTTCAACCCGTGGGGTTTACCATCGCCGGCATCACTGACGGCGTCGTGAGCTCTTACCTCGCGTTTTCACCCTTACCTGCCAAAGCAGGCGGTATCTTTTCTGTGGCACTTGCCGTGACCCTTGCGAGCCCCTTCCTGTTAAGAAGCACGGTGCTCTGTGTTGCCCGGACTTTCCTCTCCTCCCTTGCGGGAGCAGCGACGGAACAACTGCTGTTTTATCTGTCCGTAAAAACGTACTGTATAATGTCAGCCCCCATTCTCAGCGCCTTCAGATGCGTGGCTTCGGAATCGTGGTGCACTTCTGTGTCTTCCCAGCCGTCGCCCAAGTCGCACTCGTAAGTGTAGAGGCACACGAGCCGTCCTTCCCAAATCAGCCCGAAAGCCTGTGCCGGCTTGCCGTCGTGTTCGTGAATCTTCGGCAATCCATTGGGAAATGGGAATTTCTGGTGGAAAATGGGGTGACTATATGGTAGTTCTACGAAATCCAATTCAGGGAAAACCAGTTTCATCTGCGAGCGGGCAAACTTGTCGAGGCCATAGTTGTCGTCGATGTGCAGGAATCCGCCGGAAAGCAGGTACATCCGCAGATTCTGTGCCTCGTCATTGGAGAAAATCACATTGCCGTGTCCAGTCATGTGTACGAAGGGGTATTGGAAAATGTCGGTGCTGCCCACCTCCACCGTGGCAGGCTTGGGGTCCAGCGACATGTTGAGGTTCTTGTTGCAGAATTCAATCAGGTTGCCCAATGACGTAGGGTTGGCGTACCAATCGCCGCCCCCGCGATACTTCAATAGCGCAATCTGTTGACCTTGAGCCCCTTGCGCCATCATTACCATGATTACGATGTATATTATTCTCTTCATTGTTGTCTGTGATGAGACGCTAAATATAGCGTTGTTACCGTTTCTATCTTATCTCCCAGCTCCTATCTGATCAGTATCCTCCGCCCCATTTACGCATAAACCATTCAATGCCAAGTAGCAACACAATGATTACGAGGTAAATCCAACTATTGAGGAGTGGGCTGTACTTCTTGTTGTAGGTGACCACCGGCTTGATGGTGTCGTTGTCTTTGATGGCCTTTTCCACTTGCTCCAATTGGTCAATGGTGAAGAATCGGCCTTGCGACTGTTGTGAGATGGTTCGGAGCAGGTCGTGGTTGGCAACGAGGCTCATGCTTTCAAGCAACACTTCCTGAACGGTGAAATGTCCGCTTTTGGTATAGGTGCCAGTGCCGGTGGAAGTTGTGGCCACCCATTGGTAGTCGCCGACGGGGAGCTTGCCGAGGTTGAGGGAATAGCTGTTGTTCTGTTTGGAGAATAGGGAGTTGAATTCTTTGCCGCTGGCGTCGGTCAGTTTGAAGCGTACATCGGGGGTGTTGACGAGTTCATAGCTTTCGTTATAGACTTCTGCGCTGAGTTCAACGGGGGTGTTCTCATTGAAGAGTTCTGCGCAATGAACGCGGAAATAGCTTCGGTCTCCCTTTACGGAGAGGTAAAGCGCGATTTTGTTGATGATTTCGTCGAAGGCGTCGAAGTTCTGGGTGCGCAGGTAGTTCTGCATGCGCCAGCGCCAGATGTCGGTGCCGGCAATAACGCCCGTACGTGTCTGGTCGTGCTCGTAGAATGAAATCAGCGGATAGTTGCTTTCCACATTGTTGATTTTCTGGAACATGAAGACGTTCGTCCCCACCGCGGTCTGGTAGTTCCCGAAATAGGTGACGAGGGGCGTGTAGTTTTTCAACATCTGACGGGCTTCTTCCGAGAAGGTGAAGGCCAGGAAGTTGTCGTTGAAATAGGGCATGGATTCGTTAAAAAGCGTTTGTCCGCGCTGACTCGCGTTGATGGAGAGCCCCGCTCCAAACTGGTTGAACGTCGTCAAATTGGTCTGTTTCCCGATAATGTACAAAGCGGGGATGCCGTTCTGGCGGATTTTGCTCAGCAAATTCCCGCCCACGTTGGTTTGGGATGGCAGTTGGTGCAGGATGAAAAGCGAGTAGTCGTTCGGATTTTTATTGAATCCATCTGCGGAGAATGTTTCCACTTCATACTTGTCGGAGGTCTCAACGGCCTGCTTGATGGCTGCCACATCGGGGTGCGGGGCCGCATACACGATGGCGATTCTCTCGCGCGAGTCAACCACCTCGATGAAAAAAGAGCTCTCGTTGTTCTTGTAGGTGATTTCCCCGTCGAGTCGGGTCAGTGTGACGCGATACTTCTGAAGCCCTTTCTTTTGGGCTTCCATCGTCGTCTTCACGGTTTCAAAGTGTTGGTTCCCGCGGATGTCGATGTTCTTTGTGAAAACGACATTCTCGTTTTCATAAATGTTGAGAATGGCCTGCTTGCCCGCAAGGTGGTTGGCGGCGACCTTGATTTCCACAGGGAAATAGTTGCCGATGAAGGTCTGCCGGTTGTGGATGATGTCGGCGATGAGGGCATCGGTTTGAATGGTCGTGTCGCCTGGGGCCACGGTGTGAATCGGGAATTTCAATTTCTCAGCCTGGTATTGGGGATTGCTGCCAGAATTGTAGATGCCGTCGGAAACCAAGACCATCGCGCCCACGTTGTGGTTTGCGTACAGATTGTCCACCTCTTCAAAAAGGGACGAGATATTGGTGGCCTTATCAGTAAAGTCGGCTTTGAATGGTTCATTGTCACTGGCTATTTTGTTCGTTTCTCCAATCAAGTAGGTCTTGATTTCGTATTTATCGCCGAAATCATGGATGAGTTTATCCATTTTTGCTTGAAAATCAGAACGATAAAAAGTCGAGTCTTGGGTGGATGCCATGGATTCGGAATTGTCGATGGCGAAGATGAGCAGGGGTTTGTCGCTCTCACGCACGCTCAGTTTGAGCATGGGCGCGAGCAGCAGTATGGAGATCAAGGTTACGGAAACTCCGCGCAGAACTGACATCACAATGGCCGCCCGCTTGTCAAAGTCGGTGTTCCTGTTGCGGAAATAGAGTGCAAACGCGAAAATCACGCCTAAGGCGACACACAGCAAAATAAACCAGAGTGAGTATTCCGTAAGTATTGACATCGTTCTTTTTTAAGGCGGCAAAATTACATCTTTTTGCCGACATATCATTTCAAATTTTTGTATTTTTGCAGTCTCGTAAAATAAAATCTGCATTCTCAAGTTATCATATTCTGTCATGAGCAAATTCACGGATTTTTTTAGACCTCAGCGAATGGGTTTCCATTTGATTCTGGCGGTCATTGTCACCGTCGTTATTGTTTTTATGGTGGCTTTTCTCCTGAAAAAATACACCCATCACGGGGTTGAAGTAACTCTGCCCGATTATGTCGGACAGAATGCCGACGCTTTGATGAATTCCGACACGACCGACTTCATTTTCGTGGTCCGCAATACGGTTTTTGACAAGAATAAACCGACGGGAACGATTATGGAGCAGGATCCGTTGGCCGGAGATAAGGTGAAGCCCGGCAGGAAAGTATTCTTGACAATATCCAATTCCAAGCCCAAAATGGTGAGAATGCCGCAGTTGGCTGGTGCGGGTGGACTTCGTAGGGCGCAGAATCTGCTCCAGACATCCGGATTGGTTCTTGAAAACGTACTGTATGTGGATAGCGATATGGATGCCGGACTGGTCATCGAGCAGTTCTACCGCAATCGCCCGATTGCAGCGGGGGCTATGGTTGAAGAGGGCTCCAAAATTACACTTCAGGTCAGTGCAGGCAAAGTGATTACCGATAGTGCTTCTTTGAACTTGGGTGAAGAGTCCTTGGAAGCCCCATCCGCCCACTATTCCATATCTGAAGATGATTTTTAATGAATAATTGTTTGAAAATGAGTAAATTACAATATGTTATTATAGCTCTTGCCACTTTTGTCATCTCTATTCCCTCCCTTCAGGCACAGGAGGTCTTGACAGGCTTGACCACCAACAAGCAGATTGCGCGGGAAGCTTCAAAGCCGAGGCCGATGTTGACGCGTACTGCCGTTCAACTTCCTTTTGTGGATGATTTCTCTAACTATACCGGGTTCCCAAACCCTGCTTTATGGTGCGACCGTTCTGCGTATGTCAATCGTTCCTTCGCCCTCCAGCCCCCGACGATGGGTGTAGTGACGTTGGATGCGCTGGATGAAAATGGCCGCGTGTATGCTTATGCCGACCGTGAGGGCTTTCGCGCCGATGCACTGACTTCCCAGCCTGTCCGTATGGACTACAATTTCACCCTCAATCGTCAGATGCGCCTTTCCGATTCCCTCTATTTCAGCTTCTATTACCAACCCGCGGGTGGCACGATGTCCGGTTTGGAGTGGGAACGTCTTGGAAACCAGCCGGAAGGGCAGGACTCCCTGGTTCTGGAATTCGGCTATGCTACTGGAAATATCATTTTCCTCGGTTATGATTTTTGTGAATACATCCTTGGCGAGAATGAACTGTATGTTGCGGGCGACACCCTTCAGAACCCCTTTCTGCCAGGCAATATTTACATTTTCGAGACCGGCGGTTTCCCAGGCGACGTCATTTCCTTGCCGTGCGACTCCATTATGGGCGATGAAATGTACTGGGAACACATTTGGAGCTCGCGGGGCGAGTCTTTGGACAGCTGGCTGACGGAAAATCCGCTGCAGTATTTCAAGCAGGTGATGATCCCGATTACCGATTCCCGTTGGCTGATCCCGAATTTCCAGTTCCGCTTCCGCAATATCGCTAGTCTGGAGGACAACAACATCGTAGGTTGGGCCAGCAATGTGGACCAATGGAACGTGGATTATGTCCGTCTTGACGCAAACCGCTCGCAATCAGATGTTTATCCCAATGATGTGGCTTTTGTCATGCCCACGACATCCATCTTGAAAAATTATCAGGCCATGCCCTGGTCGCAGTACAGAGACAGCGATTTGGACGATGCTTTTCAAAATGCACTGGTCAATCTTTCCAATAATACCAAAAACACATCCTATACATATAATATTGTGAAGCAGGGCGGTGGTCAGGTTGCCACCTATACGCCCAACAACGAGAATGCGCTTCCTTATTGGGACAATGGTTTGCACAACGTGCCCGCTCACGTTTCGCCTGCCTTCACCTTTAATTCGTTGCCGTACGACACTTCCGATAGTGCCACTTTTGTGGTGACACACGTTTTCCAGGAGGTCGGTACCAGCGATCAGCGCCGCTGCAACGACACTTGCGTCTTTCTTCAGAAATTCGATAACTACTATGCGTATGATGACGGGACGGCAGAGGCTGGCTACTCTATCCTCTCTACGATGACTTACCCTGCTTCCTATTTTGCGATGCGCTTTACGTTGGCTCAACCCGATACCCTGCGTGCCATTAGGATGTGGTTCAATTCCGTTTTGGAGGATGCCAATGTGGACGATTTCAGCCTGATGGTTTGGAATGCCAATGGCACGCTGCCTGGTGATGTCTTGTATGAGCAGCCGTCGCAATATCCCGCCCATGCCGATCGATTCGAGGATTTCATCGAATACCGTCTGGATGAACCGCTGGAATTGAGCGGCACTTTCTTTGTCGGTTTTTATCAGGACAATGCCACCCAGTTGAACATCGGCTTTGATCAGAATACGGATTCCCGCGCATTTTTCGTGTATAAAACCGCCGACAGCTGGCGCGAGTCTTTCCTCAAGGGTACGCCGATGATTCGCCCCGTGGTGGGCAAGCCGCTGCCGGATATCGTCTCTGTAAATGAACAGGTCGCATTTGAATTTTCCTTGTATCCGAATCCTGCGGAGGCCACCTTGCATGTGGTGGCACCGGAAAATGAACGCATCACCTCCTACAAGATTTTTGATTCTTATGGAAAAATGATTTCGCAACAATCCGTCAATGGATCATTGGTTACGATTAATACCTCTCGTCTTGCGCCTGGAATGTACCTGCTGCAGGTCTGCGACGATAACCATCGTTTTTCCACGCAAAAATTCATTAAGAAGTAGCACATTTATGAAAAAAACATTTTTGATTATTGTAAACCTATTGGTTTTCAATGCAATAGCTTATTGTTGTGATACGACTAAATTAGACAAGTCTGCTTGGCAACTTCTTTATGTGGATAGTCAGGAACTGACGGGTGAAGGGGAGAACAATGGTCATGCCATCCATTGTTTTGACAACGACTCCACCACCTTTTGGCATACGCAATGGCAGAATGCAACTTCATCCTATCCGCATGAGATTTGGATTGACTTGGGGGATACTTTTGCCATCAACGGATTCGGTTTTCTGACGCGTGCAGGCAACAAGAATGGCCGCCTTCTGGATTACGAGTTCTATGTCAGCAACGACACGACTGACTGGGGCGCGCCTCAGTCCATGGGCTCTTTGGTCTATCCCGCCCCCAACAGCAGCGAGCAGCAGTATGCTCAAGCCTTCTTCGGTGCGGTCAGGGGACGCTATGTGCGCTTGGTTGGGTTGAATGCCCTGAATAACAACAACCACGTGATGTGCGCCGAGCTGGATGTCTATGCCGACACCGTGTGTGCGCCTACAGGACAGAACAACCAAGTGATATACGTGGATCCCATTCCGCGCCAGCTCTCAACCAATCCCCCCATTACTGTTCATGCCCACGCCTCCTCGTCTCTGCCCTTGCTCTACGAGGTGGTCTCCGGTCCCGCAGTCGCTACCGATAGCGTGCTCACCTTGACTGGACAGGGTGGCATGGTGCAAGTGCGCATCAGTCAGCAAGGGGATTCCACCTACTATCCAATTGAGGATTTCATCTCTTTCGAGGTTGTCAACCTGAATGACTATTATCCTGTTGTAACTCCAAAATTTACAGCGACTTATCCTATTGAAATGTCGCGTCCGATGCCCTATCTTCTGCATGCAAGCACCTCCATCGACGAAAGTGAATACCTCTCTGTATCTTCCGTCCGGTATGTGGTGGATGGCACTGTGGTGGAGGCCACAAACGTGAATGGCGACTATCAATACTGGTGGACGCCGAGCGGTATGGGAACGCATGAAATCCAGGTCATCGCAACGGGTTCCAATGGAAACTCTACGACTGAAAGCGTGCTGGTGGAGGTGACGGAGCAGGCTCAGTCGCAGGTCGTGTTGACTCTTGACAGCGCGGTCATCGACTATGGTAGCATCGGTTCACAGTGGTATTATGGCACATATGAATTGCCTCAGTTCGTGGATGTTTACAATCAAATCAATGCAACGCTTTACGTGACCTGTCCGCCCGTTTCAGGCGGCTGCGACGACTGGGACCGTTTGGCATGGATACAGGTGAAGAATCCACAAGGACAGTGGGTGGAGATCATCCGTTATGTTACCCCTTACGGTAAGGGTTGCACGCACCATTTGGAAGTTACGGATTTTGCATCGCTGCTGCAAGGTCGTGTTGAGATGAGAATGTACATTGAGACGTGGGGAACCGGCGGATGGCAGATGGATTTGGAGTTTGAATATGTGGCAGGTGCCCCCGAATATCCTTACTCGCATGTAGAGGAGGTGTGGCAGGGGACGTACAACTTCGGAGATCCTGCCAATTTGCAACCTGTTGACACTGCTGTCGTCGGCATTTTCGACGATGTGCAAGCCGCGAAGTTGCGCCTCGTGACCACTGGGCACGGCTGGGGGGACAACAACACAGGCAACGCCGCTGAGTTTTATCATGCCATCCATCATCTTCAAGTCAATGGGGAAGATACTTATACGCAGGATCTGTGGACCGACTGCTATCCCAATCCCGATGGCTGCCAGCCGCAGAGCGGAACCTATCAGTACGACCGTGCCGGGTGGTGCCCCGGTGTGATTGCCCAACCCTATGTTTACGACATCTCTGACCAACTTTGGCGGACACCCTTTGCACTCAGCTACATCTTTCAGCCAACTTATTGGGATCAGTGCCATCCGCATAATCCCGACTGCGTCAGCGGGCAGACCTGTCAGGATTGCAATGCCGGTTACAACCCCCACTATCGCGTCTCCTGCTACTTGATCCGCTTCAGCAACAATCCTCTTGAAGATGAGGTCGGCATTCCGAATCGTCCCATGCACAATGCTTCTCAAATCATTGATTTCGAGCTCTATCCGAATCCTTGCCACGGCAAGTTCCGTATGAAGGTGAAGGAGAATGTTTCGAATCTCACTTGTGCAATTTTGGATATGGATGGCAAAACATTGCGCACCTACTATTTCTCCGATGAAGAGGAGGCCAATGCCTATCTTTTCGACCTCTCATCCCTCAGCCAAGGCACCTATTTCGTGCAAATCTATACCACGAAGGGTGCAAATGCGCACAAGTTGATTTTGCAGAAAAAATAAAAAATGCCTTTAGACGTTATTAAACCGTGAAAAAAATTATTGGTTTCATTGGTTTATGCTTAAGTTTCACAGCTGCGTTCGCTCTTAATGCGCCGCAGCTGCGTTGTTTGAGCGTGAATGATGCTGGCGAGGTGACACTCTCGTGGATGGCTTCAACCGAACCTTCAGGTTTTTTACGCTACGAAATCTATTACACCACCGACTTGGCTGTCCCCTTTACTTTAGTCGGGCAAGTGCCGAACCTGGCTGCAACCACATCCTATACCCATATTGCGGCTGACGCGTTGAATAATGCCCAGTGCTTCTACTATGTGGCTGCTTGTTCCGCGACCGAATGCTACAGCTCGGATACTCTCTCTACCATTGAATTCTATCTGGCCAATTTGGGAAATGGACTGGCCATTTTGGACTGGTCGCCGCCCATTAATCCGCCATTGGCGACTTATTTAGCTGATTATCAGATTGATAGAAATCTCTTCGGTACGTGGAGTACATTGGCAACTTCTAACCAATTGAATTATCGTGATACCATTGACATTTGCGAGGCCTCGTTGGGTTACCGTGTTCAGTTGGCGGATGCCTCCGGCTGCCGGAATGTATCCCGTCCTCTGAGTGATGTCTTTTCGGATCTCTCTGCGCCCGATATCCCTCAGTTGGACAGTGTTTCCGTGGATTTTACGAATTCCCGGATTCGGCTGGGCTGGGAGCATTCGTTTGCGGAGGATGTCTCAGCCTACATCATTTACCATTTTGAAGGCGGACTTTGGGTCCCCTTGGACACTGTTTTCGGGATGAACAATACGACTTGGGTGGATGCGGTGAACGGTGCCGATGCGGTGCAGCAGTACCGAATTGCCGCATTGGATAGTTGCTTGAATTCCAGCCCGATGAGTGAAGCGCAACACAATATCCGCGTCACCTCCACCCACGACCTTTGTAGGCGCGAGGCGACCTTGACTTGGGAGGAGTACGAGAATATGCCGATGGAGGTGGAATCGTATCGTGTTTTTTATTCCGAAAATGGCGGCCCCCTCATCTTGGCAGGTGAAACGGAGGGAGACGTGCGCACGTTCACCTTGCAGAATCTTGTCCCGCAAAGCCTTTATCGCTGTGTCATTCAGGCGGTTAACTATGGAGGAAACGTCACGGCGACCTCCACTAAATGTGAATTCCTTTTCAATTCCGATGATAACCAGGACTTTTGTTACATCCGTTATGTGACCGTCGTTGATAATGCTAAAATAGAAATCAAGGTTTCAACGGGTACCACTGTCAGTTTCTCCAAAGTTCACCTGTACCGAAGTGCGGGCGATGACCAGCATTTCGTGCATTATGCCGTGCAGACCAATGACGGTACGGATACCTACGTGTTTGAAGACGACGCTGTTCAAGTGGATAAATTCTACTATTATTATCGTGCGACGGTTGAAAACGACTGTGATGTTGAGTCGGCGCAGTCGAATGTGGCGCACAATATCATCTTGCGTGGCGAGGTTGACAATGAGGAACGGCAGAATTTGCTGGAGTGGGACACCTACGATGGCTGGAATGGGGGTGTTGCCGGCTATTCCGTCTATCGCCAGTTGGAATCAACCGCTTCATTCGACCCCGTCACCCTGACACTCAATGCCAATAACTATCAGGATGATGTGACTTCGCATCGGCGCGATGGTGAAAACTTTACCTACTTTGTTGAGGCGGAGGAGTCGGCCGGCGATCTTGGCTTTATGGAGAAGAGCCGCTCCAATACGATTGAGCTGAAGCAACTCCCACAAACGTACATTCCCAACGCCTTTTGTCCGCGTGCCGGCGGTCCGAATTCGGTGTTCAAGCCCGTCAATTCCTATGTGACGATGGAGAATTACAATATGTGGATTTATTCCCGTGAAGGAACGCTCGTTTTCCATACTACCGACCCCAACCTTGGTTGGAACGGCGGCTACAACGGTAATCTCTTGCCAACGGCTTGTTATGTGTATAAAATCTCCTACACCTACGGCACTGACGGTGAATTTGAGGCGAGCGGTACGGTGACGCTGATCAGGTAGGTTTTATTCCTCCGAATAATTCACATCGAACAGCGACGGCTGTAGTCTTTTCAAGTGGAAACTTTTGCGGTGATAAGGCGAAAAACCATATTGAATCACCGCGTCCTGATGCTCCTTCGTGGGGTAGCCCATGTTCTTTTTCCATTGATACACAGGATATTCAGCGTCTAATTTCATCATAAATTCATCGCGGTAGGTCTTCGCTAAAATAGAAGCTGCCGCAATGTTCAGATAGGTGGCGTCGCCTTTGATGACGCACTTGAAGGGGATGTCTGTTTGATTGTGGAAATGATTCCCGTCGATGAGCAGAAACTGCGGCTTGAGAGCAAGCTGTTTGACGGCGCGGTTCATGGCAGTGAGCGATGCTTCCAGGATATTGAGACTGTCAATTTCTTTTTCCGAAACGAATGAGACCGCGTATGCGAGTGCATCTCTCTCAATAATAGAGCGCAACTCTTCCCGAGCTTTCCTGCTTAATTGCTTGGAATCATTGATTTTTTCATTCTGATAGTCAGCGGGAAAGATGACCGCCGCCGCTACAACTGGGCCTGCTAGGCAACCGCGTCCAGCCTCGTCGCACCCGCACTCGATAATGCTTTGGTCTGATGAAAAATGCTGCTTCAACATAACCAAATGGGGTTTGCGGTCTGCTATCAGCTGTTTAAAACAACGGTGACGGCTTTGATTTTGCCGCCTACGGAGAGCATCGGGTTGAGTTTGGAGATGGATACGGTGACTTGTTCTATGGCGGGGAATCGCTCTTTCAGCGCATTGATGATGCGCAAAGCCATCGTTTCCAGTAGGTTGACGCGCTCTTTCATCAATTCCTTGATGATGCCATAAACAGACTGGTAGTTGATGGTTTGCGTCAAATCGTCTTCCGTGGCGGCCTCGTGGATGTCGCAAAGCAACTCCACGTTCACGGAAAAGCGGGTGCCGATGATTTTCTCTTCATCGAAACAGCCGATGAAGCCGTAAAACTCCATGTCTGAGAGGATGATCTTACTTTTCATCTGATGCGGCGGCTTCGGCTCTTTGTTTGGCGCGTTTGCGTTCCAAATCGCTGAGGATGATTTTGCGCACGCGTAGCGATTTCGGGGTGACTTCCAGATACTCATCATTGGCGATGAACTCCATGTATTCTTCCAAGGAGAGTTTGATTGCCGGTGCGATGTGGATTTTCTCATCGGAGCCGGCGGCGCGCATATTGCTCAGTTTCTTGGCCTTGCAGACGTTCACCACCAGGTCGTCCTGCCGGATGTGCTCGCCGATGACCTGTCCCTCATAAACCTCGTCGCCGGGTTCAATGAAGAAGGAACCGCGGTCTTGCAGTTTGTCAATTGCGTACGGATAGGTTTGGCCAGTTTCCATCGCGATGAGGGCGCCGCAGTGGCGTCCCGGAATCTCACCCTTCCACGGTTGAAAATCAATGAAGCGGTGGGAGAGGATGGCCTCGCCGTTGGTGGCGGTGAGCACTTGGTTCCTTAAACCGATGATACCGCGCGAAGGAATCATGAAGTTGAGGTGAACTCGGTCGCCGACGGTGTCGATGGAGGTTAAGTCGCCCTTTCTTCTTGATACATAATCAATTACCTTGCTCGAAAATTCTTCTGGCACAAGTACGGTGAGTTGCTCAATAGGTTCGCATTTCTGTCCGTCAATCTCTTTGATGATTACTTGTGGCTGTCCGACTTGGAGTTCGAAGCCTTCGCGGCGCATGGTCTCTATGAGAATGGAGAGGTGTAGGATGCCGCGGCCGAAAACGGTCAGACGGTCGGGGGAGTCAGTCTCTTGGATGCGGAGGGCGAGGTTTTTTTCCAATTCCTTGAAAAGCCGCTCGCGCAAATGTCTGGAGGTCACGTACTTGCCTTCCCTTCCGAAGAATGGTGAGTTGTTGATGGTGAACAACATACTCATCGTGGGCTCGTCCACTTTGATGGGTGGGAGAGCTTCCGGATTTTCCGCGTCGGCAATGGTGTCGCCGATGTCAAAGTTGTCGAGGCCGAGTACGGCGCAGATTTCGCCCGGATAGATGGTCTGTTTCATCTTCTCCTTGCCAAGCCCTTCAAACACATAGAGTTCCTTGATTTTGGAGGGAATGCGGGTGCCGTCTCGTTTCACTAATGTCACGTTTTGGCCCCAGTCTAAAGTGCCGCGGTGCAGTTTACCGATAGCGATACGACCTACGTAGGAGGAGTAGTCCAATGAGGAAATCATAAGCTGTAGATTACCCTCCTCCACCTTCGGGTCGGGGATGTACTTGATGATCTGTTCGAGCAGATAGCTGACATCGTTGGTGGGCGTTTTCCAGTCGGGCCCCATCCAGCCTTGTTTGGCAGAACCATAGACGGTGGGAAAATCCAGCTGGTCGTCGTTGGCCCCGAGGTTGAACATCAGTTCAAAGACGGCTTCCTGCGTCAGTTCAGGGTCGCAGTTGGGCTTGTCCACTTTGTTGATGACCACGATGGGCTTCAAACCGAGTTCAATGGCCTTTTGGCAAACGAAGCGCGTTTGGGGCATCGGTCCTTCTAGGGCGTCCACTATCAGCAGTACACCATCGGCCATGTTGAGCACGCGTTCCACCTCGCCGCCAAAGTCGCTGTGGCCTGGCGTGTCGATAATGTTAATCTTGTAATCCTTGTAACGGATGGAAACATTTTTGGAGAGGATGGTGATGCCTCGCTCACGTTCCAGGTCGTTGTTGTCAAGAAGGAGTTCTTGCTGCTGTTGGTCCTTACGGAAGAGGTTGCTCTGGTAAAGAAAGCGGTCAACGAGCGTGGTTTTGCCGTGATCGACGTGGGCGATAATTGCTATGTTTTTGATTTTCTGCACTTTATAATGAATTAAATTCTATTTTTTTAAGGGTGCAAAAATACGAAAAAATGAAAAACGACGTATGATTGACAGCCGATAATGTGATTTTTTTTGCTGCGGCTCAGTCGTCTCGGTTGTCGTGGCAGTCGCAGGTGGAAGTGAATTCGATTTTGGTGTAGGGGAGGAGCTCTTCCATTCGCTCCAACTCGGAATCACGCAGGTCGATTTGTCGTAAGTCAATGGTCTTCAGTGTGTTTTTTAGATTGCTGATGCTTTCAGGAAGTGCATACAGCGGATTTTCCCATGCATCGATGTAGGTGAGCTCTTGCAGATTCCCGATGCTTTCGGGCAAGGATTCGATGATGTTTCTGCTGATGACCAGTGTTTTCAAGTGTGTGAGCCGACTGAGAGATTCCGGCAGACGGACGAGGTGGTTGCCAGAGACGTTCAGATATTCCAAGTTCTGCAATTCTCCGATTCTGCTGTTCAGCACGGCCAATTTGCAGCGTTGCGCATGCAATTCCTGCAGACGGGTGAGCTGGAAAATCTCCTCTGGAAGAGAATCTCCCTTAAATCTCAATTTCAGGCGATATACTTCGTCTGGATTTTTCAGAGCCTCCTCCAGCGAGGTGAAAACAGGCTTCTCCTTCAGTTGCGCTTCCGAAAGGCGTTGTGCATTCGTTGTTAATAATGCAAAAACCACTCCTAAAAATGCAATTGCCCGTTTCATTAGCGATACTCTAATTTGTTGAGATGGAACACGTAACGCTTGGCCTTGATCGCTTTGTCGCGGTTGCGGATATATTGGTAGCCCGAAACGAGAAAATAGTTCCCGTACCACGGCTCGATTTCTGTATCCACGTTGTATTCCACCACATCTCGACTGCTCTTCGATTCGATGTTGATGGCGGAGATTTTTTCCAGGATGTCGTAACCACTCACCAACATGCTCAGAATCCGGTTGTTGCGCGGATAGTAGATCAGCGTCTCGCCATTTTCGAGAAAAGAGAGGTGAACAATCGGATAAAGTTGCTTGGTTACGAGATTGTTGAACTGCAAATAGTTGTCCCACAGCAGGATGCCGTTCTGGTCGAAAGTGGTGATGTAGGCGTTCACGTGCTGGTAGCCGATGAAAGTGGTGGTGCCGGCGTCTCCGAAGTAGCCGTAGCCGTAATAGGGGTCGTAGCCGTGGTATGAGTAGTCGTATTCGGGGTAGAAAACCTCGGTGGCGAGGGCGTACTGGTTGTTTCCGCTGGCCGTCCGCCCAACCAGAACTTGCAGATTCAGATTGCTGCTCGCTTTCTTGTTGTCGTCGGGGGATTTCGTCTTAAGATTGGCGTAGTTGTAGAAATGGGCACTGTCGAGCTCCCAGCCGAGAAGAAGCAGACTGTAAACGCCTGAGTGCAGGTTGGAGGAGTACCTATCCTGCAAGGTGTTATAGGTGCCGAGCAGCAATGTGGTGTCGGCATTGATGACCATCGCCCTCGCCGAGTTGTAAATGTGGTCTCCTTTGTTCGGTGTTTTGTCCTGAAAATTCTGGATCCGTGCCTTTTGGGTCAGGAAATTATATTCATATAGGAAAACTCCGCTCGGATCCTCGCTTTTCGCTTGCGTCAAACCGACCAGCCAGCGATGGTTGAAAGTGTCGGGTACGCAGAATTCCATCCGATAGGGAAAGATGTCCCCCAAACTGTACAATTTGTCTAAGTCGTTGTGGTAGAAATAGATACTGTCTTTCTTGTTGTCACCGGCGTGGATGACGATTTCATCGTCGATGCTAAAAATCTCAAATACTTCTCGGTTCTGCAATTCCCTGATTTCGCGGATGTTGTAATGGTGGTCGCTAAGTTGTATGGTTACGAGGAAGTTGCGGACACTCTCTTTTTTGGGAAATCTTTTTTGAAAGAATAGATAGAGGTAATTGTCTGATTTTGAATAGGATATGTATTCCGTATAGAGGGGAAAAACGATGGTGAAGTGGTAGTTTTTCTGGAAATTGGTGTCATAATGTACGAAAACCCACGACAATGAGTCTGGGTTGGGGGAGTCTGTAGGGTAAAAAACGAGCACGCCCTCCTCTTGCATATTGGCGAATTGGTAGTCGTTCTGGTCTTTGGCCGACTCCAGTTCGATGCGAAGCGGTTCGTCAGACTGCGCCCACATCATAAAGGGCGTCAATAATAAAAGTAGAAGAAGTGTTCTTTTCAGCATCTTTTGAAATCGCGTGCAAAAGTACGAAAAGACTTTGATTTTCGCATTGGCTTTGAAAGAAAAGTGTGAAACGTTCGTTTTATTTTGTGATTCTCTTCTTCTCAAAGAAGGATTTCATAATGGTTTCGCATTCTTCGCCAAGCACGCCGCTTCGAACTATGGTTTTGGGGTGCAGAATAGGGGAGTTGAGGGTGGTGAAACCGCGTTTGGGGTCGCTTGCCCCATAGACGAGCGTGCCGAGTTGTGCCCATGCGATGGCCCCCGCGCACATCACGCAAGGCTCTACTGTGACATATAACGTACAGTCATTCAAGTACTTGGCACCGAGGTGGTTGGCGGCTGCGGTGATGGCCTCCATTTCGGCGTGCGCCGTCACGTCGTTCAGCAGTTGCGTGTGGTTGTGCCCGCGCGCAATCACCTTGTTGTTCAACACAATCACCGCCCCGATGGGAATTTCATCCTCCGTCAGTGCCTCTTCCGCCTCCATCAGCGCCATCTTCATAAAATAGTCGTCGCTAAACATAATGGTTAAAGTATGATGTATGATAGGTAATTCATTCGTCCAAAGTCTTCCCCTTCACTATTGCACAATGATTTCGTCCATGAAAATAAAGGATGGCGAGCCGGCGGCGGCATGTTCCTTCGGCAGCGCGCCCGGATTCTTCACCTTGACCATCAAGTACTGGGTTTTGATTTTGAGCTTCTGCAGTTTGAGTTCACCGATGCGGTTCCCTGAAATCTGTTCTATATCAAAATGTTGTGCGCGAATCGGTTTGTAACTTTCCCCGTCTTTGCTGGTGTAGATCTCCACATCTTCGGGAGCAAGAATCCAGTCGTTGAAGTTTTGAAGGTAGCGGATGGTGACGGAGTGGATGTCGGTGGGTGTGTCGAAGTGCAGATGGCAGGCGACATCCTGCTCTTGGTAGCCCTGCCAGTGTCCGTCCTTGTAATCGGAACTGCCGAGTTCGCCGTCGCAGAGTGCCTGTTCGCCGCCGCCGCTGTATGCCGCGCGATAAGTGCTGTATTGCGCGTCGATTTTGGCCAGCTTACCGATTCCTTTGTGATACAGGATATATTTCTCGTTTCGGACCGCAATCACGCTGTCGTTGCGAAATTTTCTGTAAATGTCTGAATCTCCGATGGTTAGCGTTCTGACGGTGCAGGATTGGGTGAGGGTGATGGGGCGCTCATAAACGGGCGACTGCGCGGTCGGTTCGCTGCCGTCCAACGTGTAGTGGATGGGAATGTTGTTGAACAGGGTGCGCAGGGTCACTTCCAAGCTGTTCCCGTTGTGTGCGGTTTCGATGAAAACCTGCTGGGGGGCTTCGTTCAAACGCGAAATCAAACGGTCGTATCTCTGTGCAACCGTGTCACGCCAATAGTTGCGGTATTGCAAGTCCCACAGATGCAGGTAGTCTTGTTTCAGCCCCTGAAGGTAGTAGGTCAAATCGTTAATGCCATTCATCGTGGTTTCAAACTCCCTGTCCGTGGCAGTCTCGGGTTTTGTGTAATAATTATAAAGGTAGAATTGGAAGCGGCGGAGCATGAAGTTCACAAGCAGTCGTGAGGCGGCATTCATTGCACCGTAAATCTGTTCGGAGTTTTCGTATTGCGCCTCTTCCGAAAGTATAAGTTTTTGTAATTCAACGGTTTTCATGGCTGCAAAGCGTTCCCGCTTGAGGTTTGCCAGCATTTCGTCCGTCATTTGCGGGGGCAGGAATTGCAGCGGTTGGAAATCCCAAAGCGAACTGGTGTTGTAGATTTCGGGCACCGCAGACTGTTCGTAAGTGGAGACGATTCGTATGAAGTCGGCGATGATGTTCTCGTTGTTATAAAAATGGAAGAACTGGAAGTTGAAGTTGGTGTCGAAGACGCTCAGACGTTGATTCCGCTCATTTTCAGCGTCTCCATGTGTCGTATGCTGAATGGGTTTCCATGCCATCTCCGCGCCCCAGCCAAGTGCGTGCCAGGCACCGCTGACCAGCGCTTCGCCAGAATCGTTCCAAGCGGTGTTGATCAACCCCTTCGCCCCTAACTGGTAGCCGTCGCGCGCCATGTTGCAGATGTTCTTCTCGTAACTCGCCATGATGGGGAAGACCGTGCTCCACATGCTCACGCCTGGCACCACCATGAAGTCGTAGCCCGCGTCGCGGAACGGCTCTATCATCCCTCGGAAACTGTCGGCGGGGCCGTAACTCCAGACTAGCATGAGGATGTCTTTCGGCAATTTCCGCATGATTGTGCTGTCTTTCAATACGATGTCGCCCCACATCAGCGTGCGGCGGTTTCTCTTTTTCAGGATGTCGTAAACTTTGAGAATATGCTCCACATAAACATTCCCCGCCCCGTGCTTCTTCACGAAATTTTTCGCATTCCCTGTTCCAAGTGCCTCTGTCTCATCGCAATTGATGTTGAAGAGGAGAGACGAGTAGCACTGCATCTCCTCATCCAGAATATTCTCCAGAAAAGTGTAGGTTTCAGGTTCTGCGGGGTTGAGATTGTATTTGCTGTCGGCAAGATAGGCGTATTTCGGGTTGCTCAATATCTTTTCAAAATGGGCGAAACACTGTTGGTTTCCAACAACTTCCACATAGTAATTTCGAGCGTATTCCGTCAGCTCCTTGATCTCTTCCGGCGTGAGCGCATCTGCCGGTGCGTAGTCGTAAGTGCTTGACTTGAAAGTGTTTTCAGTATATAGCGTGAGCAGGTTCAATTTGAATTCCGAAAGTATCTGAATCTGTTTTTTCAGATACTCCATGCTGATGATGGGACCGCGGCTGATGTCAACCATCCACCCTCGTTTTTGCAAATTCGGGTAGTCGTAAATATCCATGCAGGGAATCTCAACGCTTTGGTCATCAAACCATTCGCGGCAATTGTAGCGGTAGAGTTGTTTCAAACTCTGAAGCCCGTAGAAGAAGCCCTCTGCAGTAGCCGCCCCGATGGTAATCACATTCTCTTTTACTTGAATGGTGTAGGCTTGGTCGGGATTGTCAATGTCGGGACGGGGATGGTGAAGCTGAAACACGATGGCCGGATTGTCTGTCCACTCTTCCAAATTCTTTACGACCGAATCCGCATCCCCGAACATGGCACGGTATTGCGAGAGCAGAATGTCGCGGTTGGGCACAGCCCCATCAAAGAAAAGTACTGGGCGGTACCAGTAAAATACCCCAGGATGTGGAACTATGGTTTGTGGGGCAGGGATGATGCCGACGTTTTGCTGTGAAAAAAGCGAAAAAACAGGAAGGAAGAAGAGTGCCAAAGCGAAGATTCGCTTGTTAAAATTGCAATGTGGAAGATGATGGTTTCGCATGGGGTGTACCTTAAATTCAACGTGCAAAAATACAATATTTTAAGCACTAAAATAGGTGGCGATAGTGCTTTGTGAATCGATTTCACCCAAATAAGTTAGTTGTGGGTTTCTGGTTCTTAGTTTTTGTGTACTTTTGCATGCTCAAAGACAAAAGTGCTCACTGCTTTATAACTTATTGATTATGATAGAAATTATGTCACCTGTCGGTTCGTATGAATCTCTGGCTGCTGCCATTCATGCGGGGGCGGGTTCAGTTTATTTCGGTGTGGGAAAGATGAACATGCGTTCGCGCTCCGCCGCCAACTTCACCTTGGATGATTTGCAAAATATCACGGACATCTGTCGCCAAAATAATGTAAAGTCTTATCTTACAGTCAATACCATTATCTACAATTCGGAAGTCGATGAGGTGAAATGTCTGTTGGATATGGCAAAAAAATGTGGGGTTTCCGCCATCATCGCCTCCGATTTCGCGGTGCTGACCTATTGCCAGAAAATCGGGCTGGAAATCCATATTTCCACCCAGTGCAACATTACGAACATAGAGGCTGTGCGTTTCTATGCGCAGTTCGCCGATGTGGTGGTCCTTGCGCGTGAGGTGACCTTGGCGCAGGCAGCAGAAATCTCTCAACAGATTGACAATGAGAACATCTGTGGTCCGAAAGGTGAGAAAATCCGCTTGGAGATGTTCGTGCATGGCGCGCTTTGCATGGCCGTTTCCGGCAAGTGCTATCTCAGCCTCGACAATTTCAACTCCTCCGCCAACCGTGGTGCCTGCCTCCAACCCTGCCGACGGGGCTATGTTGTGAAGGATATGGAAAACGAGGTAGAACTGGCCATTGACAACAAGTACATCATGTCGCCGAAAGACCTGTGTACCATAGGCTTTTTGGACAAAATGCTGAAAGCCGGCGTTTCCATTCTGAAAATTGAGGGGCGAGGGCGTTCGGCGGAGTATGTGAAAGTGACGACCGAGTGCTATCACGAAGCGGTGGATGCCATCAAGAACGGGACTTATACGCTGGAAAAGGTTCAGGCTTGGACGGAACGTCTGAAATCGGTCTATAACCGTGGATTTTGGGACGGCTACTATTTGGGCAGGAAGATGGGTGAGTGGTCGGAACGCTATGGCTCTCAGGCTACTACGGTAAAAGAGCACATTGGAAAAGTCACCAATTTTTTCTCCAACCTCAGTGTGGCGGAAATCTTCGTGGAAACCGGCGACATCAGGGTAGGGGACACTTTGATCGTTGAGGGACCGACAACCGGCGTTTATGAAACGGTGGTGAATGAGGTGCGCGTGGAGCTGAAACCGGTTGAGGTTGCTGTGAAAGGGGAGGCCTGCTCCATTGTCACCAGCCAGTTGGTCCGCCGTGGCGACAAAGTCTATAAGAAGACGCAGAAAATTGAAGAGTTCTAATCCAATAATCCTGTTAAAAATGAAGAAAATCGTGTTGCTGAGTGTGCTGTCGCTTTGCGTTCTTTTTTTGCAAGCGCAGGATATGAAGACCTACAAGTTTGCTGAGCGTGATACGTGCAGCTTGTATATGGATGTGTATCAGCCGGTTCAGCCGAACGGATACTGTATCGTTTATGTTTTCGGTGGTGGTTTCATCGGCGGGGAACGCAATAACGAATACGCTGTCTCGTATGCCAAAAAACTTGCGGAAAAGGGATATGTCGTCGTTTGCAATGATTACCGTTTGGGCTTGAAGGGCGCAAAGATGGACCTGACGCATGTGATCTCCTCGTTGGAGAACGCTATCAATCTGGCAGTTGAGGATTTGTTTTCCGCCATTTCATTTGTGTTAAAGCATGCGGACGATTTGCATGTCAATGCCGACAAGATTATCCTGACCGGCAGCAGTGCGGGTGCCATCACCGTACTGGAGGCGGATTACATGCAGGGCAACCGTTTTGATTTGGCGAAGGTTCTGCCCGAAGATTTCCATTTCGCCGGTGTGATGTCGTTTGCTGGCGCGATTTTCTCGCGTAATGGAAAGGTGAAGTACAGGGTGTCGCCCCCAGCTCCGACGATGTTTTTGCAAGGGACGTCTGACAATCTTGTGACTTACAAGAAGATACGCTTTGCCAATTATGGTTTCTTCGGCACAAAGCCGTTGGTGAAGCAATTCCAGAAGTTCAACTATCCTTTTTATGCCCGCCGGTACGAGGATTTGGGACATGAGGCTGCCGCATTACATCTCTATGAGTTTGATTTATCTATTTGGTTTATAGATAATTATGTAGTAAAAAAGCGCAACCTCCAGATTGACGAGACCATCAACGACCCCGATGTGCCGCGTTGGAAAATCGGGAAAGTGAAGCCTGGACAGGTTTATAATAAAAAACGGTAGTTTTAAAAAAATGCGTATTTTTGCACATTAACTTGAAGAAAATGGCTGAAAGTATAGAAGCTGTTAAAAGTAGATTCGGCATTGTCGGCCAAAACAATGATTTGAACGAGGCGATCCGTGCAGCTGTTACGGTCGCGCCCACGTCGGCATCCGTGCTGATTTTGGGTGAGAGTGGCGTCGGCAAGGAGAATATTGCTAAAATCATTCACGAGTACAGTTCGCGCAAGCACAATCAGTTCATCTCTCTGAACTGTGGTTCGATTCCCGAGGGAACGATTGATTCGGAGCTGTTCGGGCATGAGAAGGGCGCCTTTACCGGGGCGACAGAGGAAAGGAAAGGTTATTTCGAGATGGCGGACAAGGGCACGATTTTCCTTGATGAAATCGGCAATCTCCCCTTGTCGGCGCAGGAACGTCTGCTCCGCGTGCTGGATTATGGCGAGTATATTCGCGTGGGCTCTTCCAAAGTGCGCAAAACCGATGTCAGGGTGGTCGCTGCCACCAATGCCAACCTCTCCGAACAGGTCTCCAACGGCCGTTTCCGCATGGATCTGTATTATCGTTTGACCACCGTGCTGATCAATGTGCCGGCCCTGCGTGACCGCAAGGAGGACCTCCCGTTTCTGTTCGCGCGGTTTGCTGCCGATATGGCCAATGCAGGCAAGATCCCCGACCCCATCCAGCTCACCGACGATGCGCTTAAATTCATGCAGAACTACAATTGGCCAGGAAATATCCGTCAGCTCAAGCATGTGGTGGAGAGCATGTCCTATATGGAAAAAGACCGTCTAATCACGGCGGACACCTTCAGTAAGTACGTGGCCAACGCACCGAGTGTGAAGTACATGCCCTCGCTGCTCTCCGTTGGCGGCGACCAGTCCGCCTCCTATAACCACAACGTGCTGCTTTCCGTGATTTATGAGTTGAAAAAGGAGGTTGATGCCTTGAAAAAGGAGGTCGCCGATTTGAAACTGAATGAACAGGTGCGCCGAAGCGGCATTTATAGAGACATCAACAATCAGATTATTGAGCAGACTTCCGTCGGCGATAGCAAAGTCCCGAAGCAAGTGCTGACCTATCAACCAGTAAAGAGCTACGTGGACCCGATTGATACACCTGCCGAGTCCGTGGCTGAGGACAATTCTGTGGAATCGACGGAAAAGCAGCTGTTCCAACGGATTTTAGCCAAGCACAATGGCAACCGCAGGGCCGCCGCCGCCGAACTGAAAATCTCCGAACGCACCCTTTATAGAAAAATTGAAAAGTATGGATTGTAGAAAATTCGCGGTTTTGTTGCTGCTTTCCCTGTGCTTCGTCGGCTGCCGACTCTCCGTCTCGCTGACGGGCGGCGATGTGGACCCTCGCGCAAAAACGGTCTATGTTCAGACCTTCCGCAACAACGCCTCGCTCGTCAACCCCACGCTGAGCCAAGAGTTCACCAATGCCCTGAAAGACCGCATACAAGGCCAGACCCCGCTCACCATCATCGATGTTCCCAACGGGGACTATTCTGTTGAAGGCGAGATTACCGGCTACACCATCAATCCGGTCGCCATCCAGGGCAATGAAACCGCTGCCATGAACCGGCTGACCATCACCGTGAATGTGAGGTTCACCAATAAATTCGACGAAAACAAAGACTTCGAGCAATCCTTCTCCCGCTATGCCGATTATTCCAGTTCCCAGAATTTTACTGCTATCGAAGGCAATCTGGTAACGGAAATCAACGATGCGTTGACAGAGGATATTTTTAATAAGGCATTTGTTAATTGGTAATTGTAATTGAATGAATAATAATTTGTTAACTGTAAATGAAACCAATCTGGGTGTGCTTCGCAATTTGTGCGAGAAGTATCCGGCATCCTCAGTCACTGCATTTTTTTATTTGAAAATGCTAAAACAATTGCATCCGGAAGAGTATGAATCCTGCAAGTCGGTATGGCTTTTGAACATCCTTGACCATATCAAGTTTGCGCAATTTTCGTTCGAAAACGCTTCCGAAACGGCTCCGACAGATGACATTCCCAAGAAGGATTTCCTCGCTGTCGGTGTGGACACTTCGGCCGCCGATCAGGATAGAATTGTCTCGCAACTGATTGCAGAATTTTCGGTCGCAACGCCGAAAATCCAGTTCGATCCGGAAAAACACGACGGTACAATCAACTACAGCAAACCCAGTCTGGTGGAAGATCCAGACATCGTAAGTGAAACATTAGCAAGGTTTTACCTTAGTCAAGGGTACCCTGGTAAGGCAATTAAAATTTATAAAAAAATGTGCTTGCTTTTTCCAGAAAAAAGTTGTTACTTTGCAGCCCAAATTTCCAGTATAAAAAACAGTAAGAATTAATCTATAAAATACTTAAAAAATGACTTTATTATCCATTTTAATCATCATCGTCAGCATAGCCATGGGGTTCTTCGTTCTGATTCAAGAATCGAAAGGCGGCGGCCTGGCCTCCAATTTCGCATCCTCAAACCAGATTATGGGCGTGCATCGCACCACCGACCTCGTTGAAAAAATCACCTGGGGGTTAGCGATCGCCATTATGGTGCTCTGCCTCGTATGCGCTTTCCTTTCCAAACGCGAATATGATGCATCACACGAAAATCTCCAAGCCACCGAAGCTCAAGCTCCGGCTCAAGATGCTGAAGAATAAAGTCTGATTTGAAATGAACTGATACCATCCGGAAGAGAGAATGTTCGCATTCTCTCTTTTGTGTTTTACTATGAACAGAAAGAATTTCGGCTATTTCATCATTCTTTTCCTCGCCATCTGCTTTTGGGGCCTCTCGTATGTGTTCACCAAGGACCTCTTGGGCGTGGTCACTCCCATCGCGCTCATCTTTTTCCGGATGGTCATCTCCTCCGCCTTGCTTATCGTGGTCTGCTCGCTTTTTTTCCGCCAGCGCCTCCGCGATATCCCCCGGAAGGATTGGCTCTATCTGTTTTGTCTCAGCCTCTTCGAACCCTTCCTCTATTTTCTTTGCGAAACCTACAGCCTCAAGTTCACCGACCCCACGGTGGTTGCGGTTATCATTGCCACCATTCCTGTTTTCACCGTCTTTCTGTCGTTCTTTTATTTTAAAGAAAGGCTGAGCGGAATCAATTTCGCCGGCGTATTTATCTCTGTGATAGGCATTCTGGTGATGCTTCTGCCTAAATTCTCCGATGTCACTTTCAGTAAATGGGGGATTCTGTTGGCGTTTTGTGCCGTGATCGCTTCCGTTGGCTATAGCTTTTTCCTCAAAAAACTCGACGACCGTTACCATTCTGTTTTCATCGTGACCTGCCAAAATACGATTGGTGTCCTGTTGTTCCTACCCCTTTTTATCCTCTTTCATTCGCCTGCTGAAATACAAACCCAAATTGCGAATCTCTTAGATCCTCATATCTTATTGAATGTGACGATGTTGGCTGTCTTCTGTTCTGCACTTGCCTTTGTGTTTTATGTTCTTGCCATGCAGAAACTGGGACTGGCCAAGGCCAACACTTTCACCAACCTGATTCCAGTAGTCACTGCTGTGTTCTCGTTTTCACTTGGTTATGAGCAACTTGCCACCAGCAAAATACTCGGCACGATTATCGTAATTGTCGGAATTTGCATGGTGCAGCATATCGCAAGACAAAAATCGGAGGAGGTTCCTGCCCATTAAAAAACGACCAGAATCCAATACATATTTTTATGATTACTAATAGGATATCTTCTGAAGAATTGGAAAAAAGAACCACCCCGCGCGAAGCAGACATCCGTGGGTGCTACTATCGTGACCAGACGGCCATCCTGCATTCCAAGCCCTTCCGCCGTTTGAAATACAAAACGCAGGTCTTTTTCAATCCTAATGACGACCATATCTGCACGCGCATTGAACACGTTTTACACGTAGCCACCATCAGTGCGACCATTTGCCGCGGATTGAAGGCTAGAAAAGACGCTGAATGGGATTTGAACGAGGATTTGGCATACGCCATTAGTTTGGGACACGACCTTGGCCACACCCCGTTCGGACATTCCGGCGAGGCGGCACTCTCCCGAAATCTCGGCGAAGGCAGAGAGTTCATGCACGAGGTCAATAGCTATCGTGTCGTGGAAAAGCTGGTTAATGGCGGTCAGGGGCTGAATTTGACCTACGCAGTAAAAGACGGCATCATCTGCCACAACGGCGAGCGTTTCGAACAGTCCATCGCGCCCGATTTCACTGTGAAGGATTTGAACGCGATCCACTCCCGCTCTTTCCTCCCTTCCACCTATGAAGGTGCGATTGTCCGCTTTTCCGATAAAATCGCTTATTTGGGCCGCGACATTGAAGATGCAATGGTGGCCGGTTTTATTCGCAAGTCGGATATCCCATTGGAAATCAGACAGAAAATTGGTGATTCCAACAGCAATATCATCAGTTTCCTTGTGAATGACCTGGTGGCCAATTCTTCCGGGAATAGCATCGCTGTTTCGGATGAAGCGCATGAATTGATGTTAAAATTGCGCAAATTCAACTATCAGTACATTTACAACCATCCTCTTTTGGTGCAGATTCAGAACTCCTGTGAAAAGGTCATGTCCACGCTTTTTGATTATTTGTTCGATCTTTTTCTGAACCTCGATTTCGAAACCGGAAAGTACAAGGGAAAACGGACTTTGGTCTTGGACAATTACTTCGTTGACTATCTGAAAAATATGCGTCCGTTTTATCTGAAAGAGCAGGAGGAGAATCGGTGGAGTTCGGAAGAGATGGGCAAGCAGATTGTCGCCGATTATTTGTCGGGTATGACCGACCGCTATGCTTTGGAATGTATGCATGAGATTTCCATCCCACGTCCGCTTCATTTCCGCCACGGTAAAGGAACGTTCTAATCAGGTGGAGGTAGTGTAATGGAAGCGAATGATCTGACGAAGAATGGAGCGAACAAGACACTTTTCGGCACGGTTTGTGGAATTGCTGCTGCGGTTTGTTACGGAACTAATCCGTTTGGGGCACTCAATCTTTATGCGGAGGGGATGTCCACCAATTGCGTTCTCTTTTACCGTTTCGGCCTCGCTTGGCTGATCATGAGCGTCTATATGTTATTCCGGAAAGAAAGTCTGAAAGTGTCGTGGCGTGAATTTCGGGTTGTTTCTACTCTGGGCCTTCTTTTTATCTTCTCATCGCTTACGCTTTATCTCAGTTTTCATCTGATGCCAGCCGGTGTCGCCTCCACTATACTGTTTACCTATCCCATTATGACCGTGGCGATTATGTGGCTGGTATATCGCGAACGTGTCAGTTGGCTCACCCTGATTTCCATCGTTCTGGCTTCGGTCGGTGTGGTTTTGCTGTATTGGACTGGCAATGGGCAGACGCTGGACATTGGGGGCGTGGTGCTTGTGCTGATTTCGGCACTGACTTACGCCATTTACATTGTGGTGGTGGGCAAGGCGAAACTCACTTGTTCTTCGTTCAAGATAAACTGGTATGTATTATTGTGGTGTGCAATAGGAATGTTGTTTTATACCGCAATCGGCAATCTGGTTGAGCCGCACTCGATGAGCCTTACATTGCCGCAAACGGGGCGGGCGTGGTTCTTTGTGGTCTGGCTGGCGTTGGTGCCCGGCATTGCCGCTTTGGTACTGATGGTTTATTCCAGCCAATATGTGGGGGCAACGGCCACGGCCATTTTGGGCGCGCTGGAACCCCTGACTGCCGTTGTCATAGGTATATTCGTCTTCAATGAAACCTTTTCCGCCCGTTTGGCTGTCGGCATCGCCTTGATCTTCGCTGCCGTATTTTTCGTCGCCTTAAGCAAAAATAGGAATCAGGCAACGTAATGTCAAAGTTTTTTTACTATCTTTGCGCATTGTAATTCGGGCATCCGTTCGTTTATTATTCACATTAAAACATCTTAGCTATGATTAAGGGATTTGTTACAATTAAAAATGCCTATGGCGTTGATACTTTTTATGATGATGACGAGGTTATCATCAATTTGCGTTCGGTAAGGGAGATTTTCAAGTCAAAATGTTCAGCCTACGACGAAGAGAAACCAGCCATTTGCTTTAAGATGGACAATGAAGACCGCAGATATTGGGTTTTTGACGACGAAGCCGCTCGCGATGCGAAATTCAAAAACCTGAAGGATGAGATGTCTGTGTAGGCATCTACTCCATTTTTTTCAGTTCGTCACGCATCAAGCTCTCTATATGTCTGCACAAAGCGCGTGAATCTTCAAATTGTTGAGGTTCAACGGGGCTGAGGAATTTTACGCGTATTTTCGTAAATAATCTAGGGAGTCGTACTTGCTTGAACCACAAATTTTCGGAACCGTCGATGATGACTGGTGCAATGGGAACGTTGGCTTCACAGCTGAGGATGGCGAATGACTCCTTGAATTTCTGTATCTCTTTTGTGTGCGAACGTGTACCTTCGGGGAAAATAATCACATTGTTCCCGTCTTTTAAAACTGCATTCATCTGTTGCAGCGCCTCTTTCACGTTTTTGTTGATGTTCATCAGGATGACGTTGTTTTTGCGCGCTACGAAGCGTGCGAATGCAGAGGTCCAGTATTTGTCTTTGGCGAAGAAATAGGTTTTCTTCGATACTTTTTGGTGCATGAACGCAGTGATTATCACGCCGTCCAATGCGGAGCGATGGTTCCCAACAATGATGCACGGTACGGTAGGAATATTCTCCTTTCCTTTGACGCGCAATCGGTAAAGACAATGGAATACAATCTGTCCCAAGGTGTGTAGAAACCAGTTTGTGACCCCTGCTTTCGGCAGGTGGATATGGATTCTTTCCGACAAAATCTCCTTCCAAGAGGTCTTCTGCACGTAGATTGACTGCGATTGGCTTTCAATGAATTCGCTGAGTTTGTTCAATGTGTTTAACCTTTCCAAATCTTCCTCCTTGAGGGGAACCCAGAATGTGTTTTCTACAAAGGTGAGCAGACTGACGCGTCCCAATGAATCCATGGACAGGTCGATTTCGAAATGGTCGTCGCCGCCGGCGTGCATACCGGTCTCTTCTTCAATGAACTCCTTGAGTGTGAGATAGATGCGGCTTTTATCGGTAAGATTTTCCTCTTCCTGCGCTTTGGTGGTCTTTTCGAGCAGTTCGGGCAGCTTGAAGCGCTGAATCTTCCCTAATCTCGTTTTGGGCAGCTCTTCGCCAATCACGTGGTAGCGTTTTAGCCGTCGATAGGGGGCAACGCTGTTGTTGAAGACTATCACCGCGGCTTTCATCTCCTCTTCAAATGAGCCGGAGAGTTGCCGAACTTCTTGCATATCGGGGTAAATGATGGCGTTCAGTGCCCCGTTGTTCATGAAGATCCCCGCTTCTTTGATGAGAGGGGAGGTGTTCACCAACTCTTCCTCAATCTCCTCTGGGTTGATGTTCTTTCCGTTAGGTGTGACGATGATGTCCTTTAACCGTCCGGTGAGCTTGAGTCCGTGCTTGTCAAGGAAGCCCATGTCGCCGGTATGCAGCCATCCGTCGCGGATGATCTGTGCGGTTTCATCGGGACGGTGGTAATAGCCCTGCATGACATTGTCGCCCCGCACGCAGACCTCGCCGTTATCGGCTATTTTCACCTCAATGCCTGGAAGCGGATGACCTGTATAGCCGATTTTCCGCCCGCCAGGACGCGTGAAACTAATCATCGGCGCGGTCTCCGTCATCCCGTAGCCTTCCAGCACATAAAAGCCGAGGGCCTTGAAAATGGCGGCGGTTTCATCAGATAGCGCCGCTCCGCCGGAAACCAGAAATTCAATCGCTCCGCCAAAACGGTCGTGTACTTTCTTGAACACGAACTTCGACAGTCGGTCGCTGCCGAGAATTTTTATGATTTTATATAGATAACGTGTTATGAATGAACTGTTTATCTTTCCCATCACCCCTTTGGCTAGCATGTCGTACAAACGTGGTACACCGATGATGATGCTCACTTTTCCTGTGTTCAATGTCTGGATGATGGCTTCGGCATTGAGGCCTTCAGCAATGTGGACGGTGGCTCCAACGTACAGCGGGCAAATCAGCGAGCCCATCAGCGGAAAAGCGTGGTGCAGGGGAAGCAGAATCATTACGCTGCTGCTCTCTTTGTAAATGGGTACGGAAATGGAAACCGCGTTGATGTTGTACATGATGTTCTTGTATGACAGCATCACGCCTTTGGGGGATCCGGTGGTTCCAGAAGTGTAGATGATTAAAACGGTTTCATCGGGTTCTCCTACGGGAATCTCATTGCAGGGGGCCGTGTGTACTTGTTCGACCGGTATGTCGGAAGGCGTGTAAATCTTCGGTGTATAAGACAACTCTGGAAGCATGCCAGTGACCAATTCCTTGCGCTCTTCTGAGGTGAAGATGATGTCGGGTTCGCTGTCGTTCACCATGTAAGTCAGCTCTTTGGCGGTGGATTGCACGTCAACGGGAATGACGATGGCCTGCTTGCGAATGGCTCCGTAAAAGGCGAACACCCATTCGGGTGAGTTTTCGGCGAAAATCAAAATCTTCTTCGGCTGCTTGTCGGAATCGAATTTTTCGCCATATAGATAGGAGTATTGTAAGACTTCTTTATAAGTGTATGCTTTCCCTTTGTAAGTGATAGCATTTTTGGAGCGTAGTTTTATCATAATCCGTTCTCTTTATTCGCTGCAATAGTCTAGTTTAGAGTTGGTTATCTCTTTTTTCAAAGACCTGAATCAAACGATGCAAAGATACTCCTTTTTCTTGACATTAGCTTGTCCAAATCTGCCAGCTTGCTTCCGCCTGATAATGAAGCATGGGAAGTCCGTTGCAGATTTTGGCATCCTTCGTTTCCCCCTTTTGCAGGAAAAGAGTCTTTTTCGGGTTGTAAACTAAATCGAAAAGGGCGTTTCTGGTTGTTAAATATTCGTATGGAATGTCGGGGGCTTCGTTTATTTGGGGATACATTCCAACGGGTGTTGCGTTGATTATCAAAGGGTTAGAGTTGATGATGTCCTTGGATAAATCGTTGTAATTCAATAGTTCGTCTTGGTGTTTTCTTGAAACAAACTGCGCCTTGACATTGTTTTTATCCAATACGAATTTTACGGCTTTGGCAGCACCGCCTGTGCCGAGGATGAGGGCCTTTTGGGGTAGCTGGGGCAGGAATTCCTTCAGACTTCTTTCAAAGCCCATAGCATCGCTATTATATCCTATCAATCTGATCCCCTGTGTGTTGCGAACGATTTTAATAACGTTGGCGGCTCCTATTTCGGCTGCCGATTCGTCCAGCTCATCCAGATAGGGGAGTATTGCGGTCTTGAAGGGAATGGTGACATTAAATCCCGCCCAATTATTTTGAGAGAGAATGAGTCGGGGAAAATCTGTGATTCGTTCCAGCGGAAATGATCTGTATTCGGCGTCAACGATTTTTTCTGCCGTGAATTTTTGTTGAAAATAGGCAGGAGAAAAGCTGTGTTCCAGCGGAAACCCAATTAATCCGAACGTACGCATTACGCTTTCTCTTCGTTTTGCGCCCTTCTCTTTTTCTTTAGTATACTGCTGATTATCAGGTAGATAATAAACAATGCGCCCAAGCCGAGGAGAATCCATGATAGTTCTGTACTGTATTTTGAAATCAGATCCTGTTGGCCGTGAGCGACGTAGCCGAGGGCGGCGAGGATGATATTCCATGCCAGCGCACCGAGCGTGGTGTAGCCGACGAAGGGCAGAAGTCGCATTTTAGCCAGACCGGCGGGGATGGAGATGAGCTGTCGGATGACGGGAACGAGTCGTCCGATGAGCGTGGAGGCATTCCCATGATCAATGAAGTACTTTTCGGCTCTTTCCACTTTGCTACGGTCAATCATGCAAAGGTGTGCGAACTTGGTGTCGGCAAACCAATAGACGAACGGGCGGCCTAAGAAATAGGAGATGAAATAGTTGATGAGGGCTCCGAGTATCGCGCCAATCGTTGCAAATAGAACGACGAGAGCAATATTCAGGAAATTGGAGTCTGTTTCGTGTAGCGGCGATTCGGGGTTGCAGGCTGCGTAAGCGGCTGGTGGTACCACAATCTCGGATGGAAAGGGGATGAACGAGCTCTCAAGCCCCATCAGCAGGGTAACGCTCCAATAACTCAGGTGGTTAGTGTACCAGCTGCCTACTTTCGCAACAAAACCGGTCTCCTCTTCGGAGGCCGGTTTTGCGATGGTTATGGTAGTGTCGTGTGAAATTCTGTTAGAGGATGTGTCGTCCGTCTGTGCTTGTATATTGCTGAACAACAATATAATAGCAATTATAGCGCAGAATCTTTTCATGAATTAGTTTTGTGAGGGGGTTCCTTCAACGAATTCTTTGAGTTCTGCCGGAACGTCTTTGCCCAGTTGTAATTTCAATTGATACAGCATCATAGCATTCTGCTTTTCGTCTTTTTTGATGTTGTATGCTTTCTCGCACCAGTCGTGAGCCGTGGCCATCAATTCTCTTTCTTGGGTCTTGTATTTACCTGACAAATCGTAGTTATGCTCTTTTACAGCGGCGTCTGCCATTTTTCTGCAATCATCGGCATACATGAAGTAGGTGTAGCCCATCATATTGTTGAGTTCGTAGTTTTCGGGATGTTTAACCAAAGCATTGGAGAGCAAGGTGTCGGCTTTGTTGAATTCTTTTGCGTTTACCAGATAGGTAGCGCATGTGGCGACGAATTCGGGAATGGAATCGAATTCAGCGGCTTTCTTGATTGCTTTTTCAAATCTTGCGGTGTCTTTGATTTTGGAGGCATAGCCCAATTCCAGTGCGTAAATGTCGGTTATGTCGGTTTTCTTCACGTTCTTTTTGGCTGTGGAGAGGATTTTCCCGCATTGTTCCATGTCGTTGGCTTTGTCATAGTAGTCGTAAGCCAATTGGTAGAGAAGGCTGAGATTGGTTTTGGCGTTGACGGCTTCGTCCAGCACTTCTTTGTAGGCTTCTTTGTCGTTTTGTTTGATGATGGCCAGTTGGTAGTAGCAGCTACCTGCATATTCCTTGTAGGCGGGGTCAAGGTTGAAGCACTTGACGGCGGCGCGGAAGTACTTCTCCGCTTTCTCAACGTCCTTGGCCTTGTATGCGGCTACGCCCATGTTGTAGATGGGGCCGCCCATTGTAATTTGCCCGAAGGTGGGCTCAACCAGGCCACCGGGGGTTTTCTCCTTGATTTTCGGATCCAGCTCCAAAGCTTTGAAGAAGCTTTCATAAGCGATGAAAGCGGCTTCAGGGTCTTTTGAAATGTAGCTGGGGTTTTTCTCCAAACGGCTTTGGTCGCGATCGTAAATCTGCATATAAACGTTGCCTCTATACAACCAAGCCATTGCGTTGTTTTGGTTGGATGGCATGCATTCTTCGATTTTCTTTTTGGCGCCGGGAATGTTGCCGTTTTGCAACAGCAACCATACGTCATTTACGTTTTGTGCAAAACTGCCCATAGCCATGGTGCAGAGGATTGCAAGTGCGACTAATCTTTTCATGATTTTGAAATTTAAGATGTTTTGGGTTATTTGTTTTCTATTGATTGAATGCGTTTCTCGGTTTCTTGAACTTTGCTTTCTTTTCCTAAACGTAAATAAATCTCTTTTAGTTTATAAAGTACGCTGATATCGTTGATTTCTTCTTTGGAGGCCTTTTCGAAGTACTCTGCCGCGTCCAACATATATTGGTCGGCCTCCCTCTTGACCATTTCGCCTTCACTCTTCTTTCCGTTGACATCCAATTTATTCGCTTCCATGTATTTGTCCTCACCGATGTTGGAGCAGCATACGCCGAGGTTATGTGCGATGATGGCGCTTGGGTTGTTCGCGTATGCTCTTTTGAGGAGTTTTTCGGCTTCGCCATATTGGTTGTCCTTGATGTAGAGATTGGCGGCGTTGATGAGTGCATCGGGAGAATCGTTGATGGTTGCGGGCAGGTTTTTCAGTAGTTGGCGACCGCGTTCATTGTCGCCGGTCCAAAAATAGTATTCAGCCTCCGCCACAAGGATATTGGCGTTGCTCGCATCGTTCCTTTTGGCTTGTTCAATCAAGGAGAGTACGTCGGCTTTGCGATCGGTTTTCTTGTAACTTTCTATCAGTCTAATAAATACATTCATGTCTTTAGAACCGTCCACGAGTGCTTTCTGGTAGTATTTTTCAGCATTGGCCATGTCTTTGTTCATCTCCAATGCGTAAGCATAGTAATAATAGAGCTTGCCCTCCAGAGGATATTGGGGGGGCGTTTGCATTTCGTAGCTTTCCACAGCCTTTGCCAGTGTGTTTCTTGCTGCCTCAAATTGGTTTGCCACCAGTTCGTTAACCCCTTGGATGAACAGTAAGGGGTAGATGATGGGGAGCCCATCGCCTGGCGATTTCATCTCAAAGCCCTCCACATTTTTGTTGATGGAGCGCGCTTTTTTGTATGCGTCGAAGGCTTCTACGGGCGTGTTGGGGTGCTTGATGACATACTTGTCGTCGTTTTGCTTGGCAGAGTATTCCATGCTGGCGAGCATGTGGTCGATGTTTGCTTTGTAGAGCCATGTGTTGGCTTTCGTATTGTATTTTTCATCCAATATACATTGGTCAATGCACTCTTTGGCGGCTTCGTAGTTGCTTTCCGCATAGAGGTTGTAGGCGCGGGTGGGGGTGTTCTTTTGTGCGAGTCCCGAAGCCGCGGAGAGCACTATGGCGGCGAAAATGGTTGCAATTTTCTTCATGGTAGTCTCTATTAAAAATCGGGCAAAAATACGCTAATTTTTTGAATTGGCAATCTGTGTTTTTTTTGGGGGGGGCAATACACATTGTTTTCGAGATTTTCATGCCGGTTGGATGAAAATTGCTCGATAGACATAATTGTCCGAATAAGGTTTATTGGATGCCTGTGGAATGTTATGTTATTTTGCTTTGGAGCCGGCATACAGGTCGTAGCGCAGGAATTTACATTCGAGAGCCCCGTTGTACAGCGTTGTCTTCTTGGATGGGTGCAGCCCGATTCTCTTGACCGCCTCCATGTTGGAACTGATGAGGAAGGCGGTGCAACCGGCAAATTTCTGTTTTAAGCTGTTGCCGATTTGTTTATAGAAATCCTCGATATCCTCCATGTCAAGGCGCTCGCCGTAGGGAGGGTTGAAGATGAGGTAGGCAGGGGTGCGTTTGGGCGCGGACTCGCTCATCGCGCAGCGTTGCAACCGGACGAAGTCGCTGAGTCTTGCTTCCTGAACGTTGGCCTTGGCCATACCTATGAAACGTGTGGAAATGTCGGAGCCATAGAAATTAATCGGGACATCGTCTTTGATATCCGCTTCATTTACAATCTTTTCCCACAATTTCCTATCGAAATTCTTCCAGTTGAAGAATCCGTATTTTTCACGGTAGAATCCGGCCGGAATGTTCAGTGCGGACATTGCGGCTTCGATGAGGATGGTGCCTGACCCGCACATGGGGTCTATCAGGTCGCAGTCGTGTTTCCAACCGCTCAGCTTTACCATCGCCGCCGCCACCACCTCACTGATCTGCGCTGGATGGCTTGACACACGGTAGCCGCGCTTATGAAGCGATTCTCCAGAAGCGTCCAGGTAGAGGGCTGCGTTATTGTTGAAGATGTGTATGTTGAATTGAATGTCGGGATTATCCTTGTTAACAGACGGCCGTTCATCGAACTTCTCGCGGAAGCGGTCGCACACAGCATCCTTGGCTAAAAGTGCGGCGTAGAGGGGGGTCTTGAACATGTTCCCGCTCATGGTCACATTAAAGGCGAGCGTGTTGTGAACCGACATGATTTCCTCTGCCGGATATTTGTAGATTTCTTCGTAAAACTGGTTGTTGTCGCGGAAGGTGAACTGGTGCACTTGCCATAGAATCCGCAGCGCAAAGCGGCAGAAGTAGTTGGCGCGGTAAAGCATCGACATGTCGCCTTCGAATTCCACGGCACGGGTACCGATTCTGCAGTTTTCCGCACCTAATTGCTCCAATTCCTCTTTTAATATCTGCTCAAGTCCAGCGTATGTCTTGGCAACGAATTTCTCTTTTCCTTGCATTTGCTACTCAAATTTTTTCAATGGCCATTTTGCTAATCCAACCCTTTTCGCCACTTGGGATTCTTATTTCCACATAGTTTTCCACCTCTTTGGTTATCTGCACTTTAAGTCCTTCGTGAATAACGAAAATGGTGTTCCCTTTTTCTGTCGGGGAACTCTTGGCTTCGGTTACCATGTTCATCACGATGGCTTCGTCGTGCCGCGCAAACCGGTTGTGCTCTTTTGCGGCGAAAATGATGGTGAAAACCAGCATGAAAATGGACAGGCAGAAAACGATGCCTCCGCCGATCCTGAGCCATCCGCTTCTACCCAAAATGAAGGCGGCAAGTGCAAGTATGAGAAGGCAACTGAAAACGATGGAAAGAATCGCCCACTGATTTTCGGTGAGTTTATGTGAAACCCCGTTCCATATCATAGCAATGGCAGATTCGGGAACAGGCTCGATTTTGTCCGTAATCTTCTGATTTACAAAGGCGATATTGTGTTTTATGTCTTCGTTTGTCGGGTCGAGGCGGAGGGCACGTTCATACCAGAGCAGCGCCTGCGCATTGGAACCGCTTTTGTAGTAGGCATTCCCCAAATTGTAATATAAAGCGGAGCTTTCGTTGCCGTCATTGACGAGTTGTTTGTATAAATCAACGGCTCCACTATAATTTTCCGATTGGTACTCTTTGTTTGCCTGCTGCATTCTTGCCAATTCATTTTCGGCATAATTTGCTGTGATGCAGCTTATTAGCATGATTATCAATAATGTCTTTTTCATCGCGTACTATTTTTTCTCGATTTGGGTAATGAAATCCAGTGAGAGATTGTAAAGGTTGTTCATCGTTTCGCCGCTGTTATTTGGGGCAAAACGGGCGAATTCGCATTCATTGAGCGTGTGAATGAAATTTTCGATGTCTTCTTGTGTCAATCCCTTGTCTGTTAGGCGATTGCGTACTGTCTCTATAGAAAGTTCAGCCAACGGGATTTTGTATTTGTCGCTCATATAGCCCCAGAGCGCACGTGATATTTCCACATAGAATTCCGTCTCTTTGTTCTCCGCTAACAGTTTTTTTGCTTTTTTAAGGCTCCTGCGTGCAACTTTTGTGGCACGTTTGTTGCGCAGCTCCATCACATTTTCGCGGTTTTTGATGCTTTTCCGCCAGATGAGGATGATCAGAATGAGTATTAATAGCGGCAAAAACAACAAAAGGAAGTAGAGGCTTGTTCCGAAAAAGACCTTGCTTTTCTTGTTGAATTGCGAAGCATCGGTTTGGATATAACGGATATCCTTGTCGAGCATCTGGATTCCTTTTTGATAAGAAGAGGAAACGCTGTTGTCGTCTTCCCCCTTTTCAACTTTGACCTCGTAGGGTTCTGTGGTGAGCGTCTTGTATATTTTGCTTTGTGGGTCGAAATAGCAGAATTCGCAACCAGGGATGGTGAAGTTGCCAGCGGTGCGGGGAATGATGACGAAGTCGAATGAACGTGAACCGTTTACGCTGTTTCCACCTGTTTGAATCCGGTCGTTCACCGCAGGGTCGCTTACGTCAAAGTCGGTCGGGAAGTTGATCGTGGGGGGCTCTGCCATTTGCAAGTTCCCGCTTCCGGAAATTTTAACCACCAAGTCCGTGGCGTCGTTGGTCTTCAGTTCCGACTTCGTCAGCGAGGAGGTCATGGTGAACTTGCCGACCAGTCCGCTGAAATTGGCGGGTTTTCCGGCGGGCAGTTCTTTGACGTTCAAAGTGATCTCGCCCGATTTCAGTTTCTTCCGCTGTTGGTCGGCACCGAACCAGCCGCTGGGAACGGTGACCACCCCCTCCAACTCAAGAGGAGTTACTGTGATCGTACCTGCTTTCTGTGGGTAAACCGCCGTCTTATAGACCTCCACCACGTTGTATCTCTTGCCGTTCAGTGTGGTTGTCGTGGGTTGCGGAGACGCATTGGGATTGCCCAATTGGTAGGTCCACAGGTTCTGCTGTTGCGGGAATTCGTTGCCCGTGACTTGGAATTGGTAGATGTTGCTGTAATAGAGCTTATAGGTGATGACGACCTCTTCGCCCACGTAAGGATTGGTTTTGCTGACCTGCGATTTGAGGAATATCTCGCTGTCGAAGTCGATGGCTTGGCGTTGATGGCGGGCTGAATTGCCGAAGAATTCCTCGAAAGGATCTACAAACGGTTGGCGTTGGCGGTTGCGAACCTGCTGGTCTTCCTGCGTTACCTCAACGGTTACGGAATTGCTGGTCACAACTTTGCCGTCAACAAGGAACGACACGCCGGGAATGGTTTGCTTTCCGACCTTTGTGGGTTGCAGGGTATAGGTGTAACTATATGTGTTAGAAGTTGATTGCTGTCCGTTCACGATTTGGATGGAGGTGGAGCTGCTTTGCGATGGGCCTCCCACATGCGTGAATGTACCGAAATTGGTCGCCGTGATTTTACTCGGATGCTGATCGAGTTTGACCGTGTAGCTAATCCGCTGGTTGATGCCGACTTTGGCTGGAGCGACAGCGGTTGCAGTCTGGGCAAAGCAGGCAACCATTGATCCTATGCAGAAGATGCAGAAAACAATGGCGGTTTGGATATGTCTTTTCATTGGTTATTAATCTATGATTTGTTTTATTCTACTTTTAAATCGTACGCTCCCGTGCTAAGTAACTTATATCTTTTTGTAAGCGTATCAAAATAGTAGAATTCGTATGCGGGAATGTAAAAGTTGCCAGCTGTATGTGGTGTGATGATATAACTGAATGTACGTGAGCCCGTTGCATTGTCGTTCAGCCATTCTGCGCCGTCATCGGTTTCGGATTCTTCAACGCTTAGCAGAGCCGGAAAGTGGAATGATGGCTTTTCAATCCGCTGCAAATTGCCGTTTCCGGTAACGGTAATCACCAGATGGGTCGTGTCGTTGGCTTTCATCTCGGTTTTGGATAGTGATGCCTTGAGTGAGAGTTCGCCGACCACGCCGTTGAATTTTGGGGGCTTGTTGGAAGGCAAGCCTATGACATTCAATCTGATGGGGTCGGAATACAAGGTCTCTGTTTGTGGATCGCTAGTCGATTCATCTTGGATGAGAATGACAGAATCCAACTCCAAGGGAAGAATGGATACTTCACCGGCCCTTTGAGGATAGGCGGCTATTCTGTAAATATCTCGGACAAAATATTGCACGCCTTGGATTTTGACCGTGCGGGGCTCGCTCAAGTTATTCAGTTGAACGACTTGAAAATCTGGTTGCTCCGGAAATGATGGCGCAAGGCCTTGGATGTTTTCTGTTTTAGAGTATAAGGAGTAGTTGATGACGACTAGTTCCCCGACGTAAGGTGTGTAGTTGCTGACGGTTGCGTTGATGAAAATATCCTCACCGGTATTGATGATTTGGGCTGGAGCATCAGATGCCCTGTTTTCATTTTCTATCGGTATCACATCGTTGTCTTCCTCTTGTTGTCCGAAGAACTCCTCTGGGCTTTTACCGAAGAGGTCTTTGAAATCGCCCCAGAAGTCATTGTCCTTCTGATTCTTCGGGGTGATTAAATCCTGGTTTTTCTTGGTGACGGTCACGTGAATGGGGTTGCTGGACAATTCAGCTCCGTCCACTACAAATGTAATGCCGGGAATGTCTTGTTCACCGATGCTTGTCGGTTTTAGAATGTATGTATAGGTGAAAGACGTGACGCTGGTTTGTTCTCCATTGATGAAAGAAATGGAATAGGATGAGCTTTGCATCGGGCCGCTTATCAGTTTGAAGGAGCCGAAGTCGGTGGCTGCAATCTTGTCAGGTTCCGCGTTAATTTGCACGGTGTAATTGAGTTTCTGGTTGATGCCGATGGCAGAGGGGGCTGATACGGTAATTGTTTGGGCGGATGCAGTTGTACTCAATCCCACCCAAATCAGGCAAAATCCGATGAAGCCGTGAATGAAATTTTTCATATTACCAATCCTTTTCTTGCTTCTGTTTTGAGTTCTTTTCTTTGTTGAGCTTATCGCCTCGGATGAGCACTTTTTGTTGTGTTCCCTTCTCGTTCTGTTGAAGAGCGTCTAACTGGCGAAGCATGGCGGCGCGTTGTTCCTCGGTTTGACCGTTGCTGCCTTGTTGCTGTTGGTTTTGTCCGCTGTTACCTTGCTCTTGTTGTTTCTGTTGCTGCTCTTGTTGACCGTTGCCTTGTCCTTGCTGATTCTGTTGCTGCTGCTGGTCTTGTCCTCCACCGCCGCCATTCTGTTGGTTCTGCTGCTGGTTCTGGTTTTGACCTTGCCCTTGCCCTTGCCCTTGCCCGCCGCCACCTGCACCATGTTGGTCCATCATCTTTTGCGCATATACCAGGTTGTATTTCGCATTGAAATCCGACGGATTGCGGCGCAAAGCATCTTTGTATGCTTCAATGGCATTCTGATACTCTTTTTTCTGCAGGCAGGTGTTCCCTTTATTGTAATAAATCTGGGAAGCCAGTTTCTTGTCGGGGGTCATCTGCAGCAGGGTGTCGATTATGTAATTGATTGTGTCATAATTTCTTAAGCGATAATGGGCATCCATCTGGTCAAAACGGGCGGCGTTGCGATTGATATCTTCGTTGATGACGGCGGAATCGTAAGCCACCAGAGCTTTCTGATAATACTGGTCGCCTAAAGTGCTGTCGCCGGTAAGTATGCCCCGTTGCATGAGACTATCCCCTTTGTGAAATTCAGCATTCGCTTCATTCAAAATCGAGGGGCGGGTTTTGTTGCCGCATGCGGTAAGGCAAAAGATGAGGCAGAGTAGGAGGGAGGCGGCTCGGAATTTCGTACGTGTCTTGCTCAGCCAGTTCTGCCATCTCGGTTTGGTGGCGAAGAGGAATCCTTCTACCATTAAAAGGATTATGCCCACGGTCAAAGGATATTGGTACCAAGAGTTGTATCGTGACACATTTACGTCTTCAATATCCGATTTTTCCATCTTGTCGATGGCGGAGGAGATGGTTTCGAAGCCGGCATTGGTGTTTTGGGCGTGTACGTAGGTGCCGCCGCCAGCATCCGCCACCTCTTTCAGCGCCTGTTCGTTCAGACGGGTGATGACCGTATTGCCGTTGGCATCGCGTTTCACTCCGTTGCCTACTGGGATGGTCGCTCCTTTGGTGCTGCCGATGCCAATGGTGTGGATGACAATGCCCAATTCGTGCAATTCTTTTGCCGTTGCTGCGCTTTCAGGAAAATGGTCTTCTCCATCCGAAACCAAAACGATTACTTTGGAGCTGACTTGAGGGTCGTCGCTTTTCTTCAGTTCATTGTGCTCGTCGTCTTTGGGCGGTATAAGCGCGTAGGCGGCGGTTTCCAATGCTGCCGACAGATCGGTTCCTTGTGTGGGAATCAGGTCGGGACTGATTTGTCCGATGAACATTTTGGCGGCGGCGTAGTCGGTGGTGATGGGGAGCTGGGTGTATGCGGTTCCGGCGAATACGACCACGCCCACGCGGTCGCCTTCCAGCTTGTTGATGAACTGGTTCATCGCCATTTTGCACGCAGACAGTCTGCTGGGTTGCACGTCGGTGGCCAGCATGCTGTTGGAAACATCAAGGCAGAACATCACGTCCACACCTCTTCTTTTGGTCTTTTCAACCTGTCCGGCGGTTTGCGGATTGGCGGCTGCAAAGATGAAGCAGGCCAGCGCAAGCATCAACACGGCGAATTTAACGTGGCGCATCGCGCCCGAACGTTCGGGCGACAATTTGTTCAACAACTCCTTGTCGCAATACTTTTCAAGCCGTTTTTTGTCGCTGATTTGCAGAACGACGTAGAGAATGGTGAATGCCAGAACGATGAGCAACCAGTAAAGATATGATTCGTTTTCAAAGCGGAACATGATTTTTTCTCCTCCATTTATTAAACGGCAAAATTACAATATTAATGTTGGTTTATGAGTGGTCGGCATCGACAATCACCACGATTTCACCTTTGATTTCTTTTGAGGAAAAGTGTGCGATTGCCTCGGTGATTGTTCCCCGGAAGTTCTCCTCGTGAATCTTGGTCAGTTCGCGTGCGATGGAAATCCTCCGATTTTCTCCGAAAATGAGTTGCATCATCTCCAATGTTTTCAGAAGTCTGTATGGAGATTCATAGAAGATGGAGGTTTCCTGTGCTGCGGCCATCGTTTTCAGGCAGGTTTCCTTTCCTTTTTTATGGGGGATGAAGCCGTAGAATTTGAAAGAGTCGGCGGGCAGGCCGGAATTGACGAGTGCAGGGATGAGAGCGGTGGCGCCAGGCAGGCATTCCACATCGATACCTACGCGAATGCACTCGCGCACCAGCAGGTAGCCTGGATCAGAGATGCAGGGCGTGCCGGCATCGGAGGTCAGCGACACCTGTTCGGCCTGTTGGATTTGGCGGATGATGTTTTGCAGTTGCTGATGCTCGTTATGGATGTGGTAGGCATAGCACGGCTTGTCAATTCCGAAGAGGCGGAGCAAATTCTTGGTAGTGCGCGTGTCCTCGCAAAGTATGAAATCGGCTTCTTTCAGGGTACGGAGTGCGCGGAGTGTGATGTCTTCTAAGTTTCCAATAGGGGTGGGGACAACCGACAGTTTCATTGCAGGTTACAGATAGATTCTGAGTTTGTTTTGATTGTTGGAGGTGCGGAGGCGTTTGATGGCGCGTTCCTTGATTTGGCGGACTCTCTCTCGTGAAAGTTTGCATTGTGCGCTGATTTCGTCCAGTGAGAATTCGTGCTTTTGGCCAACGCCATAGTAAAGCCTCAATACCTCGCGCTCTTTTTCGGGAAGGGTGCCCAGAACGAGGTCGAGGTCGGTGGAGAGAGATTCGCGCATTACCTTGCGGTCGGTGGCCTCGCCGTTGTCATAGTCGATGATGTCGATCACCTTGGTGTCTTCATTCTGAGTGGAGACAGGTGCGTCGATGGATTGGGTGCGGTTGGAAATGCGCAGCAGTTCAGTCACTTTGTATTCGGGCAGGTCCATCGCGTCTGCGATTTCGGCGACGGTTGGCGGGCGTTGGAACTGCTGTTCAAGGCGGCCGATCTCTTTCTTCAGCTTGCTGATGACGCCGACTTGGTTGAGCGGCAGACGCACTACGCGCGACTGCTCGGCGATTGCGGTAAGAATGGCTTGGCGAATCCACCACACGGCGTAGGAGATGAATTTGAAGCCGCGGGTCTCGTCGAATCGTTCGGCGGCTCGTACCAGTCCCACATTCCCCTCATTGATCAGATCTTCCAGGCCAATTCCTTGGTTCTGATATTTTTTTGCGATGGAAACAACGAATCGCAAGTTTGCGGTGGTGAGTTTTTCAAGTGCTTCGCGGTCGCCTTCTTTAATGCGACGGGCTAGTTCCACCTCCTCTTCGGCGGTGATTAGGGGCTCTTTCGCAATATCGGCCAGGTAGCGTTCGAGTGAAGCAGAGTCACGGTTAGTAATTGAGTTCGAAATTCTAATTTGACGCATCATAACGGGTAAATTTTATCTATAATATAATATATTGTTTGTTTCTTACTTAAGAGTGACGTTGACTTTTTTGACGGTTCCATTCCGGAGAATGGTGATTGTAACGTTGTCTTTCGGGGAATGTTGTGTGATGACCTCGCGAAGTTCGGAGACGGAATTGATTTCGCGCTCGTCGATGGCGAGGATGATGTCGTCCACTGCGATGCCGGCCTGGTCAGCAGCACCGTCAGCTTCTACTTTCGCCACGAGCAGCCCCTCGACCTTGTCCAGACCGAGTTCCCGTGACTTTTCGTAGTCGATTTCGATCACGTTGACGCCGAGGGTGGCGCGTTGGACCTTGCCGTAGTTTTTCAGGTCGCCGACAACTTTGCGGGCGATGTTGGACGGGATGGCGAAGGAGTATCCTGTGTAATAGCCGTTCCCAGAAGCGATGGCGGAGTTGATTCCCACGAGTTCACCCTTGACATTGACGAGTGCGCCGCCGCTATTCCCTTGGTTGACAGCCGCATCCGTTTGGATAAAGGATTCGATGGAAGAGTTTTCGCCGAGGATGTCCAAGTTGCGTGCCTTGGCGCTGACGATGCCTGCCGTAACGGTCGAGGTCAGGTTGAAGGGGTTGCCGACGGCAAGCACCCATTCGCCGATTTTCAAATCGTCGGAATTGCCGAATTGAAGGATGGGCAGGTTCTTGCAATCTATTTTGATGAGGGCGAGGTCCGTTTCAGGGTCGGTGCCGGCGATGGAAGCGGTGAATTCGCGCTTGTCGTTGAGGGTTACCGTGATGTTCTCGGCATCTTCTACCACGTGATTGTTGGTGATAATGTAGCCATCAGGAGAGATGATGACCCCGGAGCCAGCGCCCATCGCCTCGTATTCGCGCGTGCCGGGTGCGTCATTTCCAAAGAAATTCTCCCAAAAACTACCTCCAAAGAAGTCCTCCCATACAGATGTGCGGTACTTGAAAGTCGTTTTTATGTGTACGACTGCATGCACTGACTGTTCCGCGGCGGAAGTCATATCCACATATTTTGCGGCTGGCACCTGCCCCGAAACAACCGAAAGAGAGATTAATAACACATTGATAATTAGTGTGTTGATAAATAATGCTTTTTTCATATCCTTTCCTTTTTCCAACAAACTTTGCTTAAGACAAATTAGGTAACGAAATTGTTTGAAAAAAATTATTTTTATTTTACGGTTTATGAAAAAAATAATTCGTACTTTTGCACCTCAAAAATTTATAAACCAAAATCAATTAAAAATGTACGCAATTGTAGAAATAGCAGGGCAACAATTTAAGATTGAAAAAGATCAGAAGATCTATGTTCATCGCCTAAAAGCTGAAGAAGGTTCCGAAGTGAAGTTCGACCGCGTAATGTTAGTGGCAGACAACGGTTCTGTGAAAGTGGGCACCCCCACCGTTTCAGGTGCAGAGGTTTCCGCTACCGTTTTGCAGCATCTCAAGGGAGAAAAGGTTCTTGTTTTCAAGAAGAAAAGAAGAAAAGGTTACCAGACCTTGAACGGACATCGTCAGTATCTGACATCCCTCCAAATCAACGGCATTACCTTTTAATTTTTAACTCACTGAATTAGAAACAAAAAAATCATTCATTATGGCTCATAAAAAAGGTGTGGGTAGTTCACAAAACGGTCGTGAATCCCAAAGCAAACGTTTAGGCGTCAAGATTTTCGGCGGTCAATTCGCCAAAGCTGGCAATATCATCATCCGCCAAAGAGGTACGGTCCACAATCCCGGCGTGAATGTCGGAATGGGTAAGGATCACACCCTTTTCGCGCTGATTGACGGCACGGTTCAGTTCAAGAAAAAAACCGGCGGAAAATCCTACGTTTCTGTTCTTCCTCTCGAAGAAAACGCACAAGCGTAGTTTCTGGCTTAGACACAAGATAGAAGGCTGCATCCGTGCAGCCTTTTTTTGTTGAATACGACGGCGTGTGACGTGAAATACTGGACGGAATCATTCGTCATTCATCAGTCCCCTGATTGTCTGCTCGTCCTCTTGCAGTTGGGCGGTGAGCGCATCGACAGACTCGAAACGTTTTTCCTCCCGTATCTTCTTGATGACGGCAAATTCGATCTCCTTGCCGTAGATGTCTTGTTGAAAGTCGAAGATGTGGATTTCCACAGTCGTTTCTGTAAGTGCAAGGGTAGGGCGTGTGCCCACGTACATCATCGCTCCGTATTGCCTTCCGCCATATTGGACCCAAGCGGCGTAAACACCGGTGGTGAATGGCATAACAGGTTGAATGTCAGTTAGATTCGCTGTTGGATAGCCGAATGTGCGCCCGTTTGCATAACCGTGCGCCACCTTTCCTTTGAGCCAGAAAATCTCAGGTTCGAAAATCTTCATTCCAAGTTAGGATTTGAAAATGCAAAGTTACAATTTTATTGATTCTGAATCTCCAATTCTTCATTTTTCAAGCTCAATGTTTCTGTTAAAAAAACTTTCAAACAAAATATCAACATCGCCGATATTTCGTTATCTTTTTTGTAATTTTGCCCCACAAATTTTATTTAAATAAAAATCAAATTATGCATATAGCAGTAGCGGGCAACATCGGTTCAGGGAAGACCACTCTCACAACGATGTTGGCGAAACATTTCGGCTGGGAGCCGATGTACGAGAGTGTCGATAACAATCCGTATCTGGCCAGTTATTATGAGGACATGCAGCGCTGGTCGTTTAACCTCCAAGTCTATTTTTTGAATAACCGTTTCCGCCAGGTAATTGATATCCGGAAGAAAAGCAAGACCGTCATTCAAGACCGTACCATTTATGAGGACGCTTATATTTTCGCTCCGAATCTGCACGACATGCAGCTGATGGCCACGCGCGATTTTGAAAACTATGCATCTCTTTTTGAATTGATGGCTCAATTTCTCCAGGCCCCTGACTTGTTGATTTATCTCAAAGCTTCGACTTCTACGCTGGTGTCGCAGATTCAAAAGCGTGGCCGTGAGTATGAAAAGACCATCCGTCTCGACTATCTGCAGCATCTGAATGAACGCTATGAGGAGTGGATTTCCGGTTACAAACTGGGCAAATTGCTCATCGTGGACGTGAATAAGTTGAAATTCGCCGAGCGTCCTGAAGATTTCGGTGTAATCATTGAGATGATTAATGCCGAGTTGTTCGGTCTCTTCGATCAAAAATAGTGGCTATGGCTTTCATCGGTGTCATCCCTGCACGTTATGCTTCCACCCGTTTTCCAGGGAAGCCGCTCGCCCTCATTCAGGGCAAACCGATGGTCCAGTGGGTGTACGAACGTTCGTCAACGGCTGACCTGCAGGACGTTGTAGTCGCCACGGATGACAACCGGATTTACAATGCCGTATCCTCTTTTCATGGAAAGGCCGTGATGACCTCGCCCAATCACAATTCGGGCACCGAGCGTTGTGCCGAAGTGGCGGATTCTCTGCAACTTTCCCCCAATGACGTGATCGTGAACATTCAAGGCGACGAGCCCTTCATCAGAAAAGAGGCCGTTAACCTGCTCATCAGTCGGTTTCAAAATCCACAAGTGAGAATTGCAACTTTGGCGAAGGTATTCTCCGCGGGGGAAAATCCCGCCAACCCCAATATGGTGAAGGTCGTGCGTGCACAGTCGGGCAAGGCTCTCTATTTCAGTCGCTCCGCTATCCCGTTCTATCGGAGCACCGACATTTCACCTCTTTATTACAAACATATCGGCATTTATGCCTATCGGTGCGATGTTTTGCGTGATTTGGTGCGCCTGCCCGCTTCCGTTTTGGAAAACGCCGAGAAGCTGGAGCAGCTCCGCTGGATTGACTACGGCTATGAGATTTTTGTGGACATCTGTGATTATGAAAATATCTCAATCGATACGCCTGAAGATTTGGCTCGCGCAGAACATTTTGTGAACTATTAATAATAACATGATGATTGTCAGAAATCTAATTGCATTTTTGCAAGAAGAAGGTCAGGTTTATCTTGGTGGAATCGGGCTTTTTCAGATCGTATTCCAGCCGGCCAAACTGTCAAAGGGCAAATTGTCCCCACCGCACAACATTGTCACCTTGGACTGCAAGGCGGAAGAGAGCGCATTCCCTTTTATAATGTTCGTTTCCAAGCGCGAACAGTTGAAAATTGTGGATGCCGATGCCGCCATACGCGCATGGACCGATAATCTGTTTGCGGAACTCAAGAAGCATAAGGTTCACGTAGATAATTGGGGCATCTTCGCCATCAAAAAAGGGGAACTTACGTTTAAAAGCGACTTGATCCCTGAGCTGAATGTGGAATTCGAGGGCCTTCCCCATATCGGTATTGATGAGGAGGGGGATAGACAGCCGAAAATCATCGAAAACGAGCCGTTGGATGGCGAGGAGGTGGAAACTGGACAGCAGGAAGTGTCTCTTGTTGCTCCACTGGCACCAGCACCTGAACTCGAGCCAGCACCTGAACCCGAGCCAGCACCTGAACCCGAGCCAGCACCTGAACCCGAGTCGGAACCTGAACCCGAACCAGAGCCGGAACCCGCTCCAGAACCAGAACCAGAGCCGGAACCCGCTCCAGAGCCAGAGCCCGAACCGGAACCAGAGCTGGAACCGGAACCAGAGCCCGAACCTGAATCGGTACCGGCACCCGAGCCTACACCCGTGGTCGAGCCGGCCCCCGAACCCGAACCGGCACCGGCACCGGCACCCGAGCCACAACCAGCAGACTCTCTCTCTGCGGAGAACACACCTGCATCGGCTGCTTCTGAGGCAGGTAATGAGGTAGGGGAAAGGATTGATGCGGGTGTTGAGGAAAAAGAGGAGGAGGTCGCTGCGGAAAAAGCGGAGGCCGATGAAGAGTCTGAAGTGGAAGAGAGTGATGCCGATGCCCATGAAGATGCGGAGGACAAGGGAACCCACAAGAAGAAAAAGCGCGGTTGGATTTGGCTTTTGCTCGTTCTGCTTCTGCTCGCCGCTGCCGGTACCGCAGGCTATCTCTATCGTACCGAGGTTTCGGCTTGGCTTCAAGATGCCAAAGTGTGGTGTCAGGATTTTATCTCGGAGAAATTGGACGGAACGAAGGTCGATGCCGACACGAGCGCGTGCGAGGAGCCGCTTCCGGCGGAGTCCCCCGACGATGTCGCCTTGCAAGATACGTTGTCGGATACGCTGGCAATGGATGTCGTTGAAATTCATGAGCTTGCGCCGGAACCCGAACCGGAACCGATTGCCACTACGGCTGATAGCAAGTACCGCATCGTCGGTTTCCAAATGGGCAAATTCTATGTCGTCCACGGCAGCTTCTCCAGCGAAACGGACTGCGAGAAGCACATTCGCATCGCAGGTTTCGACAAGTACAATCCGATGATTGTAAAGCAAAGCGGCAATTCACATCTGCGCGTTTGTCTTGGAGTTTTTCCAACGGAAGCGGAGGCGCAAGAGTTCATTGACCGTCATCAACTAAAGGCGTGGATTTTGAAAGAATAGCAATGCAGGAAGAATCGATTATTTATGGAATGCGCCCCGTGCTGGAGGCGATGCAGAGTGGTAAAACCATTGACAAGATATTGTTGCAGAAGGGATTAAGTGGTCCTTTGTTTAAAAATCTCTTCATTCAGGTTCGGGAACGTAAAATCCCGTTCCAGTATGTTCCAGCCGAGAGATTGAATAAATACACCCGTGGCAATCATCAGGGAGTGGTGGCGATGATGTCGGCGATTGAGTATGACGATATCTATGAGATTGTGCCTTGGCTCTTTGAGCAGGGAAAAGTTCCGTTTCTGTTGATCTTGGACAAGATTACGGATGTCCGTAATATTGGTGCGATAGCCCGTTCCGCCGAATGTGCGGGCGTGGATGCGATAATCCTACCCTTAAAGGGGGCCGCACAGCTGAACGAGGATGCGGTGAAGAGTTCTGCCGGTGCACTCCATAAAGTGCCTGTATGTCGCCATTCCAATTTGGTGGAGGTGATTGACTATCTGCAGTCCTCAGGAATAGAAGTGGTTGGCGTAACAGAAAAAGCAGAAAAGACCTACTACGAAAAGGATTTCACGCAACCGTTATGCTTGATTATGGGCAACGAGTACGAGGGAATTGCCTGGGACTACCTGCGCAAGTGCAATGCTTCCGTACGCATCCCGATGGTAGGTACCATCCGTTCATTGAATGTTTCTGTGGCCACAGGCATCCTGCTCTTCGAAGTTGAAAAGCAAAGAATGAATGTTACTATTGGCTGACAGCTAATAGCTATTCCGGTTTGCCTAGCAATTTGAACATGTTCCTTTTGTAGGCTTCCACACCGGGCTGGTTGAAAGGATTGATGTTCAACAAGTAGCCGCCGAGCGCGCAGGAAAATTCAAAGAAATAGATTAATTCACCCAACGTGACTTCGGAAATATTGGGGATGGCGATGCGAAGGTTCGGCACTCCGCCATCGATGTGCGCAATGCGTGTGCCAATTTCCGCTGTGAGGTTGATTTCGTGTATCTTCTTCTGTTGCAGGTAGTTGAGCCCGTCGATGTTCTGTTCGTCGAAGGGGATGGGTAAAGTGTGGTTGGCGTTTTCAACGGAAATCACGGTCTCAAAAAGAAGGCGTTCACCTTCCTGAATATATTGCCCTAAGGAGTGCAGGTCGGTGGAAAAAGTGGCTCCGGCGGGGAAGATCCCTTTGTTCTCCTTGCCCTCGCTTTCGCCGAAAAGTTGTTTGTACCACTCGATGAAATAGTAGAGACGCGGCTCGTAGGTTACCATCATTTCAACTCGTTTCCCATTGTTGTACAAGTAGTTGCGAATCAGCGCGTACTGCATGGCAGGATTGTTGTCGATGTGGGTTTGCGTCAGGAGCGCCTCTCTCATGTCGCGTGCGCCTTTTATCAATAGTTGGATGTCATATCCTGCTACTGCGATGGGAAGCAGTCCGACGGGGGTGAGGACGGAGTATCGCCCGCCCACGTCATCGGGAATGACGAATGTGTCATATCCCTCGCTGTCAGCCGACTTTTTCAGTGCCCCGCGTGCTCGGTCCGTAATGGCAACAATGCGTTTCTTCGCCCCCTCCTTGCCATATTTTTTTTCGCAATGTTCCTTGAAGATACGGAAGGCGATGGCGGGCTCGGTTGTGGTGCCAGACTTTGAAATGACGATGAGTGAATACTCTTTTTTGTCAAGCACCTTCTGTAAATCGTAAAGGTAGTCCTCGCTGATATTGTTGCCTGCAAAAAGTACAAGAGGGCAATCGGCGTTGGCTTCCAACATTCTAAAATGGGACTGAAGTGCTTCAATCACGGCTCTGGCGCCCAAATAGGAGCCTCCGATACCAATTACGACGACTACCTCCGATTGCGCTTGCAATCTTGAAGCCACACAGTTGATTTTTGAGATGTCATCGGTAGAGATCTCTTCGGGCAAGGAGAGCCAGCCTAAAAAATCATTGCCTGCGCCTTGCTTTGTAACTAATTGATTATAAGCATTGTTGATGCTTTCTTTTTCGGCGATGAATAAATCTTGTGGAAGGAAAGAATGGGCTCCTTCGGTAATAAAGCGAGTAGTGACCATGATTTGTTTTTTTTGAGCCGCAAAGTTACGATTTTATTTGGATTTCAATGGTGTTGTTTTTATGAATTATTAGCAAAAGAGAAAATTATTTATTGTAAATTTGCACGCAATAATGAGAAATGGCTATTCTCGTTTTTTTTGTTGCTGTGTAACTGTAATGAATTGATAATTAAAAAGATAAATATTATGGGCAAAGAAATTTCACTTTTCACATTTGCAAAAAGATGTAAGAAATGGAAACAAACCTTTCTGTTTTTGGCTGTACTGATGTTGACGGTGGGTCTCTCTGCGCAGGAATTGCTGAATGATACTCCAGGAGCGGATTCTGTAGCTGTGGATTCTTGGGAGGTTGATTCCTCTGGGGTGGATATGCCGACAGTCACTTGCAATCCTGTGGAAGTCCCTTTCGTCTGTGATTTTGACGCTGATTCGGCGACCGCGTGGAATCAGCGCGGAGTCCTTCCTGATTGCTGGCAATGGATTGGAAATGGAACCGATACCGCCTATGCTCCGCACGTGTCTGTGGACTTCGCCATCCAAAATGCTTCGCTTCTGATGCTTTCGGGCGACAGTGCCTTGTTCGGAACCGACCATTACGTGATCCTTCCGTATCTTTCCAACTCATTGAATGACTTGGAGTTGGATTTCATGTATAAGACTGAGCGCGCGGGTGTAGGTGTCTTCAGTTACGGCTATGTCCATCCGGTAGGGGATACGTTGCAGTTCGTTCCCCTGGATACGCTTCTTTCGTCAGGTTTTGCGACGGCACACACTCAAAATTTGCAGGATGTCGCAATCCCCGATTCGGCGCGCCTTGCATTTTGCTGGCACAACACGGATTCGGCTGCCTATTGCATTTTGGATAGAGTTCGCATCGACTCCCTTGATCTTTGTGTCGCCCCCAAAAATCTTACGGCAGCCTTTACTTCCGATACCTCTGCCTTCCTCAGTTGGGAACGCGGTTGGGGCGAGCATGCTTGGGTGGTGGAGTACGGTCCCGCCGATTTCGTGCATGGTTCAGGAAGCATGGTGTATGCGACCCAGCCTTCCTTGGAACTCACAGACTTGACGGCCAATTCTCAATACGACTTCCGCGTCTATTCCATGTGTGGCGAAAATGAACTTTCGGATTCTGTTGTTGCACGTATCCAAACACCTTGCGCGACTGCACAATTGCCGTATCATGAGGATTTTGAGGCCTATCCTGCCACAAGTTATGGTGTCGCGGGTACCGTTCCTCCTTGCTGGACCGCCATATCCAATGCCTCTGTGCAATATGCCCCACACGTTACCTACGCCCCCAATGCGAGTTACGAACAGTATGTTTGCCATGGACAAAGTCTTCAGATGACCTCTGGCAGCTCTTACCCCCGGAATTTCGTCGTTCTGCCGTGGTTCGACTCTGATCTGAATGGCACTGAAATCTCCTTCTCCTATAAAGTTCAATATATCGCCAGTGCGGTGCTGACCTTGGGCTATCTAACGAATGTGACCGACCCTAATTCGTTTGTCGTGCTGGAAACGATTCCCACGGTGGATGCCAACCTCCGCGATTTCTCCACTTCGCTTTATAACCGCTCCATCCCGCGTAATGCGCGCCTCGCTTTCCAGTGGTACAATTCCTTCGCATGGGGTAGCTTTAGCGCCTCTGTGGATGACATCGCCATCGAGTTCCTTCCTTGCCAGCCCGTGACGAACGTGAACGTGTCGGATGTGATGATGACAACAGCGACTGTCTCATGGAACCGAGGAGATTTAGAGCAGGAGTGGTTGGTGGAATATGGCGAAACCGGTTTTGCCCACGGCGAAGGCGATACCACCATCATCACTTCGGATACCACCTTGGAACTCACGGATTTAGTGGGCAGCAGAACCTACGATGTTTATGTCCAAGCATTGTGCGACAGAGCCAATCCCTCTCCTTATAGCGATGTGGTGACCTTTACCCCATATTGTTCCGTTTATGGCGACACCGCCGTCGTCGTATCCTGCGATTCCTTCTCCTGGCTCGGGAAAGTATATACCGAATCGGGCTTGTATATCGACACGCTGCCCCAAGCGGCTGCCTATTCGTGCGATAGTATCGTGACATTGGATTTGTCAATCAATCCTTCTTATAATCAATTCGATACATTGGTGATTTGCGAAAACGAACTGCCCTACCGTTGGCGCGATATCGACTTCGGGGTAGCCAGCGTGGATTCTGATTTCGTCTTCAATAGAGTCTCTATTGACAATTGCGACAGTACGGTACATCTTCATTTGATCGTCCATCCCTCTTACTATCTGACTGAAACTGCGGCGATTTGCCAACAGGATTTGTCTCCTTATTACGTTTGGCGCGACACCACCTTCGGCCCAGGCACGGAAACGGGGGTCTATGTCTTTAACCGCACTACTCAGTTCGGTTGCGACAGTATCGTAACTTTGAATCTCACGGTCAATGAAAGCAAATATGAAACCGAGGTTTTGAAAATCTGCGCCGATGAGTTGCCCTATACGTGGCGTGATACGACCTTCGGTACAGGAACTGCCAGTGAGGTTTTCACCTTCAATCGGCAAACCCGGTTCGGATGCGATAGCATCGTAACACTCGCGTTGATTGTCAACCCCGTTTATAATGAGGAAGTTACACTTGAACTTTGCCGCGCCGACCTGCCCTATACTTGGCGCAACATCACTTTTGGTCTGGATGCTCAAAGTAATGTGTTTCAATATCGGCTACAGACAGCCAAAGGTTGCGACAGCACCGTGACCTTAAATCTGGTTGTCAATGAGGCCACCGACAGTGAGGAAACTCTGGATTTGTGTGAATCGGAATTCCCGTATGCTTGGCGTGACACCATCTTCCAAGTCGGTACGCAAAGCGGCGATTATGAATTAGTCAGATTGAATGCGTCTGGTTGTGAAAGCACCGCCCAATTGCATCTCAACGTTCATTCCGCTGATTATCAGGAACTATCTCAATCTGTTTGTTCAAATGATTTGCCGCTTGCTATTTTGGATACCACTTTCGAAGAAGGAACCACTACAGGTGTTTATCGTTTCGTAAATCAAAATATCTATGGCTGTGACAGTATTACGGTGTTGAATTTGACTGTGAACCAGCCGAGTAGTATTGAAGAAACGGTGCATATTTGCCGTTCTGAACTGCCTTACGATTGGCGTGACACCACTTTCCAGGTCGGAACCCGCGATGGCGTTTACACTCTTCATCGCACGACACAGGCCGGTTGCGACAGCGTTCTGGTCCTCAATCTTTTTGTTCATGAAAGTTTCGGCTCAACGGAGTATCTGACGGTTTGTGAAGATGAACTGCCTATGGTGTGGCGAGGAAATATCATTCCGCGCGGTTCGGTTACTGGGACTTATAACTTCCCCGAAACCACGGTATTCGGTTGCGACAGCATCGTCATTCTTCGTTTGACGGTGAATCCGAAGTATAATCAGACCGAAGAACTCACTATTTGCGAGAATGAACTGCCCTATACTTGGAGAGACACGACTTTTCAAGTCGGCACTCGTGGTGGCACGTTCTTGTTCAATCGCCTTTCGCAAACGGGTTGTGATAGTTTGGTTGCTCTGAAATTGACTGTAAATCCAAGCTTTGAATCCGACGAGTATTTGACCCTTTGTGAAAATGAACTGCCTTACCGTTGGCGTGACACCACTTTCAACGTGAATTCGGTTTCCGGACGGTATGTTTTCAACCGTCAAACCACCCTGGGGTGTGACAGCATCGTGAATCTGACTCTGGTTATCCATCCATCATATAACCAGGAAGAGTCCTTTGCCTTGTGTGCCAACGAGTTGCCTTTTGTTTGGCGCGATGTGCTCCTGCCGGTTGGAACTGAAAGCGGGGACATCGAGTTGAGGCGTCGCACGATGCAGGGTTGCGACAGCATCGTTACCTTGCATCTGCTGGTATATCATCAATCTGTTCAGACGAAGGAAATTGAAATTTGCGATTCAGAACTTCCCTATGAAATGGTGGATACCACTTTTGGAACTGACACGCGGACTGGTAATTATCAGGTCACCTATCATACCGCTTTTTGCGACAGCATTGTGAACATTCACCTGACTGTTCATCCGACTTTTCATCAGACTTTTTCTGAAATTATTTGTGCCAATGAGCTGCCTTTCACTTGGCGTGATACCACTTTCGGTGTCGGTACACAAAGCGGTGTTTACCAGTTTGTGGGTTCAACGCAGTACGGCTGCGACAGTATCGTCAATCTTGCTTTGATTGTTCATCCCAGCTATGATTTGGAAGAAGAGGTCTCCGTTTGTGAAAACGGGTTCCCGTTTACATGGCGCGACACAGTTTTCAGAGTTGGCACAACGGCTGGCGATTATGTGTTCAATCGGTACACTATCCACGGCTGCGATAGCGTTGTGACCTTGCATCTGACGATCAATCCGATCTACAATCAGCATGAAAGCCTTTCTGTATGTCAAAACGATTTGCCATACACTTGGCGTGATACCACTTTTGAAGTCGGCTCATTCTCAGGCTTTTACACCTTCTACCGTTCCACTGTCAATGGTTGCGACAGTGTCGTGAGTCTGACCTTGAATATTCTTCCCAGTTATTCCCGCACGGTTGACCTGCAGCTCTGCGCGAATGAACTTCCCTATCAGTGGGAGGATACGACTTTCGATGTCGGAAGTACAACGGGGCGCTTCACCTTCCACCATACAAGCATTTCAGGTTGCGACAGCGTTATCATATTGAACCTCACGGTTAATCAGAATTATGACATCCATCGGCAATTGACCATCTGTTCAGATGAACTTCCTTATTATTATGAACCTGAAAATCATACGTTTGCTGTAGGAACTGTTTCCAATGACTACGTGTTCAGCCACTATTCTCAGACTGGTTGCGACAGCATTGTAACGCTATCGCTGACGGTTAATCCAAGTTACAACCTTTCGGAAACCGTGCAAATCTGTGAGGATGAGTTGCCGTTTACTTGGCGTGACACCACTTTCGATGTAGGGAGCAGCAGCAACACGTTTGTCTTCCATCGCCAGACGCAGTCGGGCTGTGACAGTGTCGTCACCTTGACGCTTTCGGTGAATCCGCTGCCGCACGTGTCAATTACGGGCGATACAACGATTAACGAAGGTGAGACCACCATTTTGTTCGCATCGTACGGACAAGGCTTCGCCTACGTTTGGAATACGGGTATGGAGGGCAACGTCATCAGTGTTTCCCCTGACTCCACCACAACTTACACGGTGACAGTCACTTCCGCCGCAGGTTGCTCTTCCGAAGCCAGCGTGACGGTACATGTCAGCGGCGTTGGCATTCCCGATTTTGCAGAGCAAGGGAAAATGATTCTTCTGTATCCTAATCCCACTGACGGACAGGCGATTATTCGCTCTGAAAATGGGTTGATTAGTGAGATCTCCATTTTTGATTTGGCTGGAAAATTGATAAGGAATAGTATAGTTCATGCTTATCAAACCGAAATTGATTTGAGTTCGGCAGCACCAGCTACCTATTTGGTTCAAATCAAGTTGGAAACTGGCGAAAAGTTTGTTAGAAAATTGATCGTCAAATAGTTATTCATGATGATGATAAATAAGAGGCGTATAATCTGCGCCTCTTTTTCGTAATCGGTTATGAGTGTTGATTTTTATAAGCGCGAAGTCATTTCGACAGAGGATGGCTCTACATCATTGAAACTGCGTGACGCGGACGAGCAGTACCATTCTTTGCATGGCGCACTGAACGAATCTCTACATATATATATTAATTCAGGCCTGCACTATTTAGCGAAGAATCGAGAAATCCGGATTTTCGAGGCGGGCTTCGGTACGGGACTAAACGCCATCCTAACCTATATGGATTCCTCTTTTACCTGCCCTGTCATCTATGATTCTGTAGAGTCATATCCGCTTGAATATGAGGAGATTAAGAAGCTTAATTTCAACGAAATCATCAAAGGGTTCCCGAGTGACGTTTTTGAAATGATGCACCATGCAGAAAGTGGTATCCCGTCGCGGATTTCGCCTAACTTCGTATTTACCAGGTTTTTACAACCTTTGGAAGTGTTAAAATTGCCTTTCTCGAATTACGACCTCGTCTATTTCGACATGTTCAATCCTGATTTGCAGCCAGAGCTATGGACTGAGGAGATCTTCACCAAATTGTTTTCGGCTATGAAAACTGGTGGCGTTCTGATTACTTATTGTGCGAAGGGACGCGTAAAGCGTGCTTTGAAGTCTGTGGGCTTTCAAGTGGAGAGTTTGCCTGGACCCGCTGGAAAGAGGGAAATCACGAGAGCGTTAAAGTAGTGTCTGGCATTGTTTCATGGCAATTCCTATTGCATATTTAACAAGGGTAATATCCGTTTTTTGAACACTTTCTTTCCAATAATGCGGTAGTGCGGATGATATGTCGCGTTGAACTTTTTGCTGTGATGAGTCGCGTATTCGCCCTTGTCTAATAATGCGTGAATCTCCGATGCATCGCCGGATTCCATTAATTTCGGGTATTTGTCGGCAATGATGCGTTCTATGGTGTTCCACTCTTTTTCCCATTTCTCAATTGAAATAGGGGAGAAAGCCTTTGCACTTTCCATAAAAGCTTGAAAATAAACATCGTATGGTATTTTCCCTGACCTAATGAGATGCAAATTCACGCGGTAGAAATTCTCTTTATAGCCAGTGGGTTCGTAGTCGGGATACAGGTTTTCATCTTCGAGATGCGCCAGTTCATAGCGTAAGTACTCGTCCGCTTTTGCCGAATCCGACATCAGATGCTCCAACCCGAAACGGTCCTGAAAGAAACTTTTGTACAGGTCGCGGAGCTGTGCCTCAGGAAATTGTTGCATCATTCGCTCAACGGCTACTGTGATTTTCCCGGTATTCTGTGCGCTCAATCCCATACCAACCATTAACATAATAGCAATTAAGAATCTTCTCATCAGTCAATAATCATTGGTTAATCGTTATCATTCATTTCCGCCTGGGCCATTCTGATTTCACCGTAAGTGACGTTTCCCTCCAATGCGCTGAACACTTCCGAGATTTTCCCGTCGCACTGTTTCAGCATCTTCTGTATTTCCTCCTTCAACTCTTTGTCCAGAAAATCATCCGCGGAAATTTTTTTCTCCTTGATGCAGCGCGCGATATGCCCCTCGATAGTGGAGAGCGTCAACTCGCGTTGCTCTGCTATCTTTTCGAGTGGAATTCCTTCCTTGTGCATCTGGAGAGTAAGGAGATACGAGGGCTGTTCTTCTTCTTTGGCTTTCTTGGCTTTCTTTATGCTTTTCGTTTTTTTCTTTTCTTCCATTTCCGAATAAATGTCGTTGAGCACGAGTTTGAATTTGGCAGGGCGGAAGCGGTCTTTGAGTTTGTAATAGCCTTCAATACTGAAATCCTTGTAGATGCCGTCTATCAGAAAACATTTCAGGGACAATTCCAGGAAGAGGATTTCCAAGTCGTCTTTGTACTCTTTACTGGCGTCTGCATCGAAAATCTCCGCCGGAGAGTGGGTCGTCAGCTCGATAAGTTTGTCTAATCGTTCGCAGAAAAAATTTCTTGCGGCTTTCAAACGTTCTTTCAGCATCTGTTTGTCAGAAATGAAAAGCGAATGAATTTGCCATTGGAATTTTGTTCCGATTTCTTGTAACTCATTGATTCTCTTTTGAATGTCGTTGGCGTGCTGGATGCCTTCTTCATTATAGTAGGAGAGATGTCGATGGATGTTCGCGTGCAAATGCTTTATCTGTCCGATGGAGAATCGGAAGTCGAAGACCTTGCGCAGAAGTTCCTCGTTGTAGTTGTCGCGTGCGGTTTGCAATGCAGATTTCAGTTGGTCGGTGGGTAGTTTCTGACTTGCGTATGCCACCACGGAGGCGTCCACCGACAGACTTTCTTGTCGGATGGGGCTGTTGAGTATGAGCCCCCCGAGGCTGCGGCAGCGGCTTAGTGCCACGTAAACCTGCCCTGACGAGAAAGAGTTGGCGGCATCCACGATGGCCTTTTCAAAGGTGAGTCCTTGGCTTTTATGAATGGTGATGGCCCAGGCAAGTCGGAGCGGGTATTGGGTGAAGGTCCCTAAAACACTTTCTTCAATCTGCCCTGTTTGCCGGTTGATATTGTATTTTGTGTTCTCCCACGTTTCATGTGTTACCAGAATGTCATCGTCGTCCTCCTCGCTACGCACATAAATCTCGTTTTCGTTTATGTCGGTGATGACGGCGATTTTCCCGTTGTAATATTGTCGCGGATTGCCGCCATCGTTGGCGATGAACATCACTTTGGCCCCTTTTTTCAGTTCCAGCACCTCGTCGTTCGGGTAGTTCTTTTCGGGAAATTCGCCCTGAACCTTGGCAGTGAAGCGATAGGTTTTCCCTTTGAGTTTGCTCATTTCTTCGTGGTTGATGCGGCTTGCGCTGGCATTGTGTGTGGTGAGAAAGATGTATTCGGGATGATTCGATAGCGTGAAGCCCGGGTGGAAGCGGCTTTGCAGAAGCTTGAATCCTTCGGAGGTCAGGCAGTTGTTGCGCACCTCGTTGAGCAGTTGAATGAAGTCGGCGTTTGTCTGCCGGAAAATTTTGTCGAGTTCAATGTAGATAGGGGGTTGTTGGCGGGCCACTTGGCTGTCGAAGAAGTAGGGCGAGGGATAGAAGGGGGAGATTACTGCCCACTCTTCGGGTATGGTGACGGGCGGCAATTGGTAGAGGTCGCCGATGTAGATGACCTGCACACCGCCGAATGGTTCGTCGCGGTTGTAGCGGACGGCGCGGAGCACGGTGTCAATCTCGTCGAGAATGTCGGCGCGCACCATGCTTATCTCGTCAATGACTAAGATTTCCAGTTGGCGCATGATTTTGCGGCGCAAATTCGTCATCTTAATCTGTTTGAGCAGATTCTTTCGCCCTTCCTCTGTCGGGGCGAAAGGAGTGAAGGGAAGTTGGAAGAAGGAGTGAATGGTCACGCCACCCGCATTGATGGCAGCCACGCCCGTGGGAGCCACTATCGCTATCTGCTTGCGGGTGTGGTCGCGTAGATTCTTTAAAAATGTGGTCTTGCCGGTGCCCGCTTTCCCTGTTAAAAAGACTGCACAGGAGGTGTTCTCGCTAAATTCGTGTGCGATTTCGTAAATAGGAGATGAGATTTTCATAATGAGCTGTATTAGAATGTGTTAGAAACCTATATGAGGGCCTCTTGTCTTTTTATTTTTTCTTTTGGACAGAGAAACCGAATTTCCCGATGATTTTCCCTAAACCATAGTAGTGGCCATTGGAGTATGCCACGAGGTTGGCGCGTTCCAGATGCATCGCCCCCGTCTTCTTGTCGAAAAGGCTTTCGTCGGCGTGAACCGCCACAATTTCGGCCATGAACATGTCGTGGGTGCCCAATGGAATCACCTGTTTTACCACGCATTCAAGATTGACTGGTGCCTCCAAAATCATCGGGGCTTTCACTTGGTTGCCGCGAACGGGCGTAAGACCAGTTTCGACGAACTTGTTGAATTTGGCTCCAGAACGAACCCCACACCAGTCTGTACGCTCTGCCAAATCGTTGGAAACGAGGTTGATAACAAACTCCTGATTTTTCTTGAGAATAGGGTAGGAGTGTCGGTTGGGGCGCACGGAAATATAGCACAACGGAGGGTCGCTGCAGAGTGTTCCGCACCATGCGATGGTGATGATGTTGTATTCATCGGGTGTACAGCCGCAACTTACCATTACCACAGGGGTGGGGTTGAGCATGTTTCCCGGTTTTAATTCCCTTTTTTCGCTGTTAAATTTTCTCATAGCGTTGTTGATTATACATCGGAGGTCAATTTGAATTGTTCCTTTTGTCAAGTCCCCAAAGCAGTTTCTCTCGGATGACGGAGTAGAAGTCCGCATTGGGCAGGCGGATGGTCTGTATGGTGAAACTCTCTTTGGTGATGGTCAGCGTGGTTGAGTCGCTGATGGTGATGCGGTGAGAGTCCATGGCAAGGACAAACTCGTGGCTGCGGCTCTCCACTTTCAGCTTGATTTTGCAGTTGGCGGGCAGTACGATTGGGCGAACGGTCAGACTGTGCGAGGCGATTGGCGTGATGACGATGACTTCAGCAGTGGGGACCAGAATGGGGCCGCCGCAACTGAGCGAGTAGGCGGTGGAGCCGGTGGGAGTGGTCACAATCACGCCGTCGCCCCAATAGGTGTTCACCTTTTCGCCATCCGCCCATACCTGAATTGCATTGATGGACTCGCCGGAAGGATGAACTGAGATGTCGTTCAGGGCGAAATGCGCGGGAAATTCTTTCTCGTCATCTGATTCAACGTGCAGCAAGATACGCTTTTCCAACTGATAATCATTGGTCTTCAGGTATTTGTAGGCCTCTTTGAAATTCTGTCGGTTGATGTTGGTCAGAAAGCCGATTCTGCCGGTGTTGATACCTAAAATCGGGATGTTGGAACTTCCCACGATGTTGGCTGCATCGATGAAAGTGCCATCGCCACCGATGGAGAATAGGAAGTCGGGCCGGAAGGCGGAAAGTTCCTGGCGATCGGTGGGCGTTCCCAGCACCTCATGGGTGGTTGCGCCCTCTTCTTTCAGAAATCGGATGACCTCGGCGATGAACGCCTTCCCTTCGGCGGTGGGGAACTTGCTGTAAAGTGCTATTTTCATGAGGTGGGAGGGTTAAAAAAAAGGAGAATGGACTTTGTCGATGCCATTCTCCTATGGTCATAATATGAGGTTGTTTTATTCGTACTCTTTCACTTCAATGGTGCCGTCGAGAATCATGCGTGCGTTCATGGCCATGGAAGCCATCTCGTCTTCGCCGGGATAAACGGCGACGGGGGCGATCCATTCCACGTGGCGTTTGATGTGTCCGACGATGGGTTTGCCGTAGGCGATGCCGCCAGTGAGCAGGATGGCGTCAACCTTGCCTTCGAGCACGGCTGCGTTGCCGGCAATCTGCTTGCCGATTTGGTAGGCCATGGCGCGTTCGATGAGGTCGGCGTACTTGTCGCCGGCGAGGGCGCGTTTCTCTACTTCGTAGGCGTCATTAGTGCCGAGGTAGGATACGAGACCTCCTTTGCCCACGATGACCTTGCGCATCTCTTCGTAGGTATATTTGCCGCTGTAGCAGGCCTTGATGATCTGGTCCATTGGGAGAGTGCCAGAGCGTTCGGGGGAGAAAGGCCCTTCGCCTTCAAGGGCTTGGTTTACGTCGATTACGCGGCCTTTGCGGTGTGCGCCCACACTGATGCCACCGCCCATGTGGGCAACGACCAAGTTCAGGTCTTCATATTTCTTGCCGATGGATTTGGCATAGGTGCGTGCGATAGCCTTCTGGTTCAAGGCGTGGAAAATGGAAAGGCGCTCAAAATCCTTGTGTCCGGAGATGCGGGCGATGTCCTCCATCTCATCCACAACCACAGGGTCGGCGATGTAGGCCTCTTTTAGTCCGATCATCTTGGCAACGCTGTCGGCAATCAGACCGCCGAGGTTGCAGGCGTGAACACCGTTATAGCCTTCCAATAAGTGCTTCTTCATCAGATCGTTGACGCGATACACTCCGGAGGTGAGCGGTTTGATGAGACCGCCGCGTCCCATGACAATGGCAATGTCTTCCAAGTTGATATTCTGATTCTTCAGCTCGTCCAGTACAAAGTTTTTGCGGTAGTCGTACTGGTCGGCGAGGACGGTAAATTTCGACAGTTCTTCTACGGAATGTTTGATGTTGGTGGTGAAGATGTTCTTCTCGCCTTCAAAAACGGCGATTTTGGTGGAGGTTGCTCCCGGATTGATAGCAAGAATGTATTTTCTCATTACTTAAAATTGTTAGTTAATTATTCTGCGGGCAAGTAGGTGGAAACGATTTTGGTTTCGCTGTATCCGGTACCGGCGTTGGTGCATACGTAAGCGCGCACATAATAAAGGGTGTCCGCAATGGCACCTGTGAATGTCTCGTCAAAGGAGGTGGAAGTGACATCTTCCATGGATATTACGGTTGATACGTCTTCCCCTTTATAAGTCGGGTCGGGCTTGAGGCTGAACAGAAAGCCTTGTTCGTTGAAGTATTTGACTCCGCCGTTGTTTGTCACAGTGCCTTCGCAGTCCAAAAGATACGAGGTTCCATTGAGAATGGGAGTCACAGACAAATCGACGGTGGCGGGTTCGAATTTTGTGCAGCCGCTGCCTAAAATCAATAATACTCCTAAGATGACTGAGAAAAAATACTTTTTCATAATGATTGGCTTTTGTGTTAAAAATCGGTCGCAAAAGTAATAAATATTTCCGAATAATCAGAGCTTCCTCAAAATTAATATCAATAATCCGTTTTCCATTGTTTTGAATCAATTAAAATCGTATTTTTGCAAATTCAAAATTTGGCATATTATATACTATGAAACACAGCGATAATCCGCAGGAAAAAAGAAGTTTCAACAAGGAACGTGCGGGCGGAAATGGTGGCGGCAACCATCGTCCGGCTCCTCAAAAAAGAAATTTTAACCGCCAGAGTTCTGATGAAAACGGGGAAGGAAATCCCCGTCAGAGTCGCCCGTTCTCCAATGGCCGTCCCCGTCGCGACAACAATGGCGGTGTAGGGCGCCCGAAGCGCAGTTTCGACAAGGACCGTCCGCGTCGTGACGGCGACCGCCCGAAGCGCTCATTCCCCAAGACTCCGCGCGAAGAAAGCGAGGATATGCGCCCGCGCCGTCGCGATGTGACAGCGGAGTCGGAAATTTTAACCGAAATCGTGGAAAGACGCAACCGAGAAGGCCGTCGTTCCCCTGAAAAGGTGAAAGTTCGCTCCCTCGAATTCGAGGAACAGTATATGCCCATTCGTCTTAACAAGTACATCGCGAATGCCGGCGTATGCTCTCGTCGTGAAGCCGACACCCTGATTGAAGCAGGGGCAATCACTGTCAACGGAATCGTCATCACCGAATTGGGACACAAGGTCTTGCCAACGGATGAGGTCCGTTTCGGCGACAAAATCCTGCAACGGGAAAAACCGGTTTATATCCTTCTCAACAAGCCGAAGGATTATATTACAACCATGTACGATGAATTTCAACGACAACATGTGATGCAATTGATCAAGGGGGCCTGCAAGGAAAGGGTTTATCCCGTCGGGCGTTTGGACCGTGACACAACCGGCCTGCTGCTTTTCACCAACGATGGCAGCATGACCAAGAAGCTGACGCATCCTCGGAGCGAAGTGCGCAAACTCTATCATGTCACCCTTAATAAGAATCTCTCCTTCGCCGATATGCAGAAAATTGCCGATGGCATTGAGTTGGATGACGGGAAAATGGCGGTGGATGAAATTGCGTATGTAGGCGAGCACAAAGACCAAGTCGGTGTGGCGATTCATTCCGGAAAGAACCGCATCATTCGTCGTATTTTTGAATCCTTGGGATATGAGGTTGTGAAGTTGGACCGCACGGTTTATGCAGGGCTTACCAAGAAGGATTTGCCGCGCGGTAGTTGGCGATTCCTTACTCCCGCTGAAATCAATATCTTGAAAATGAGCATTAAACAGTCAGAACGCTAATTGCCCCGATTAAACTACAAGCCCTTTTATCGGTGGGGCTGTGTTCTGTTCTCGTTCACCAAAACCCTTCCGCATGAAAAAAAACGTTGTTCTCTTGATCGTCGTCATAGTGACCGCCATTTCTTGGGACGTGCATGCCCAAACGACTGTGCGCCAGAAGGATAAGTGGGGCGATAAATTGTACTATGTGGATGGCCGCACCCTTCGACAGAAAGACCAGTGGGGCACCAAACTCTTCTATTTCGATGGCACCACGATTCGCCTGAAAGACCAATGGGGTGAGAAACTGCTCTACATCGACGGGAACACTGTTCGTGTGAAGGATCAGTGGGGGGCGAAAATCTATTATTTTGATGGCAATACCATCCGACAGAAAGACCAATGGGGTGAAAAACTCTATTTTTTGGATGGAAATGTGCTGAAGACCAAAGATCAATGGGGAACACCGATTTATTATTTCGAGGGCGTTCCGCAAAGGTGGGTGATTGTCTGCATTATTTGATTCCATTCCAAACAGTACAGATTGATGGCCCTTTTCGACGAAATATTCAAGTATAAGTCCATATCAGTTGTCGGGATGGCAAAAAACACCGGCAAGACGGAGGCGTTGAAGGCTTTGCTGGAGGCGTGTCGTTTGCGGGGTCATCGGATAGGAATCACCTCAATCGGAGTGGATGGGGAATCGACCGACCAGGTGACGGGCACTCAGAAACCGGAAATCGTCTTGGCGGAGGGAAGTCTGTTCGTCACCTCCGAAAAGTATTTCAAGGAGAGGAGGTTGTCGGCGGAGGTTTTAGCGGTATCGCAGTCGCGGTCGGCTTTGGGGCGTTTGGTGACAGCGCGGGCCATCACGCCTGGAAAAATCATTCTCTCGGGGCCGGTAAGTACGGCGAGGCTTCGTGAAGTGATTGGCAACTTGCAGAACTTGGGTGCGGAGACGGTTTTCGTGGACGGAGCGCTTTCCCGTAAAAGTCTTGGCTCGCCTAGTGTGACGGAAGGCCTCGTTTTGGCTACCGGTGCTGCTCTGTCACCAAATCTGCACGAATTGGTGCGCAAAACCGAATTCGTCTGCGACCTTGTTCGCCTCCCTCGTTATAATACCACTATGTTGTCACAACTACTTGAAATTGAACAAGGTATCTTTGCGATTGATGGCGATACGCTGTATGATTTGGGAATTTCCTCCGCCTTTTTGCTTGAAAAAAAGAGGGCGGAGCTTTTCTCCCACGGGCATTGTCTGTTCGTGAGTGGGGCGGTCGGCGACAAACTTTTGGAAATGATGAGGCTTCAGCCTGAAATTTCCGATACTACATTGATTGTCAAGGATTTTACAAAAATTTTCGCCTCGCAGTCCGCATTCCGTGCTTTCTGTCAGAAAGGCGGAAAAATGCAGGTCCTGCTCCGTCCGCATTTGTTGGGGGTTTGTGTGAATCCATGGTCTCCGTCTGGGTATGTCATGGATTCCGATAAGTTGCAGACCTCCCTTACTGAGGCGCTGGGACTGCCGATCTATGATGTAAAAAAACGTAACAGCCGATTGTCTTAAAAGCTATGGGAAGAAATTTGAATGGTATTGGTTTGAGGAAACCCTTAATACGGCGGCGAGTGCTGCCTGCCGTGCTCTCCTCGTCAATCACACTACTCCTGATTGTCGCTTCCATCGTTTCCCACCTTCTACTGACCCCCGAACAGATCGCCAATTCCATGCCCTTAAGCACTTTCATACTGGTTTTGTTCGTGGCTACCTTTTTGTGTATCATTGCATCGATACTGCATTTTCTACAATTGAAGCCCAAGTTCCATCGCCACCCCAAAGTCGCCCTGGTCACCACGATTGTGTTAGTCATCATAACACGCATCTTTAGTATCCATTTTGCATTTCCGAAACTGCTGTATTCAAGCACATTCTTTTCACAATATTGCTATACGCTTTTTGGGCAGCCACATGCTTTGGGCGAGTTGGTCATTGATGCCTCCCTGCTGCTTTTCATCTCCATGCTGAGCATCAAATACCTCTTCATTTATCGTTACGGAGCGATCTGGGATCGCAAGGGCCTCTTTTGGTTCCTTTTTTCGGCTTTTTTGTTTGGGGTACTCCTTTTGTTTCCATTGTTTGTCACCATTTTGGATTCCATTGCGTACAGCAGCGACATCGTCATCACGCCTGAGAAAATCATGTTCTTTAATGCTCATTCACTCGGAGTGATTTTTGTGTTCTTCAGTTTTTCCACGTGCTATATTACTTTACAGCATAGGGCATTGCAAAATGTTTATTATATTTTTCAACATAAAACCTCCTATTTCCTGCTCTTTTGCGGCATCGCTTTCGCCTTGGAATGTCTGGTGATCCTTCTGTTTTTCCCTAAAATCGGTGCCTACACCAGTGTTTTCATTCTGATTGCGCAGTTTACCTTAATCCTTGGGTCGGTGCTTTTTATTCTTATGCTTCGCAACCGTTCACAATTCGTGATGGTGGCAGTGACTATTGTGCTCTTCTCTGCCCTGGCTGCGCAGATGCTTTCAAAAGTCGTCACTGTCAGGAGCAGTGAGCAACGGGATAAATTTCTGACGGAGCTGCTGGAGGAGAAAGAGCTGTATAATCAGGATGAAGGGCTTGACAACGAGGTGATAGACAGCATCTACAATAGCGTTTATCAGATGGATAAGCCGGTGTTGGGCAATGACTGGATTGTCAAATCGCCGAAGCACCTCAACCGTTCCTATCTGACTGAGAATTCACAGCTTCCCGCGTGTTATGCGTTCGCTTACATGGTGGATGGGCGGCTGGTCGACCAGTTCGGCATGTTTGATTATCAGCTGACCGATGAATACTATCCTTCCGCCATTCAGGCGGACAACATTCCGCTGGGCATTTATCAGCGCGGATATATCCATTATCCCTATCAGTTGAATGCACATGAAAAGCTCATCGTGAGCGAGAGGAAAGAGACCTCGTTTGATTTTTCCTCTGCCTTTGCGCTTTATTTCATTGCGTATATGTTTTTATATATGGTCGTTGCGGCATTTATCTCGGTATTCCTAAGAATTGATGTGTTCCCACGATCATTGTATAACAATCTATTGTGGACCTCTTTGGTGGCGTTGCTGGTGATTAGTCTGATTGGTAGCGTGTTGTCGTTGGTGACTTATTCGCGCGGCGTCAAGATTGAGTTTCAGGAGCGCGCCCGTGCCACCATGGCAGCCGTGCAACGTAGCTTTATACGCACGGAGGGCGGTTTTGAGCGTGTCTCAAAGGTATCGCCCGATAGTCTTTCCGCCTGCAATCGCCGATTGAGGGAGCTTTCGCGCGATTTCCATGTCCAAATCAATCTTTTTGATAAAAATGGCAAGCTTTTCCTCTCTTCTGACAAGCAGGCGCTGCGTGCAGGTCTGCAGTTCCCCCAGGAGTTGAAACAGCATTTCGCCCTGAATTATTCTTATTATTTCAGCACAATCAGGGAAGGGGATGTGGCAATTCATACTATTTATAAAGTGATTGTTGATCAGAATGGCGCCACAATCGGCTATGCCAGCTGTAAGGATGTGAAGAACGCGTACATCCATGATTTCGAGAAATCGATATGGGTCTCCAAATACTTGCGGCTTTATTCGCTGATGATTTTGCTGTCGTTCCTCGCCTCCTCGCTGATTTGCTTTTTTGTTTCGCGTTCGATGCGTTCCGTGCGACAAGCATTGGCAGTGAGAAGGGGGATGAACTCGCCGATTCGTTTGGATTGGGTCGAAAACGAGGAGATCGGGAAACTGATCAGGGAGCATAACCGATTGGTAGAAGAATTGAGAAAGGATGCCGAGCAGTTGGCGAAATCTGCCAGGGAAACGGCTTGGCGCGATATGGCGCAAGAGGTAGCGCATGAGATCAAGAATCCGCTCACCCCCATGCGCCTGAAAATGCAGATGCTTGAACGTGCATGGAAGAATCAACGCCCCGATTTCGACCAAAGATTGACGGATACGACGGAAGAAATTCTCCATCAGGTGGATGTCCTGACTGAGGTGGCAGACATTTTCTCGCAATTCGCCTCCACTCAGCAGAGCATCAATAGAATTGAGAACCTCAAAATGCTGCTTCTGGATTTCCAAAGCACCCTCAACGGCAACCTGAATACCAATTATTCGGTTCAAATCAATGAATCGCACGATTGTCATGCGATGGTTGATAAAAAACTCTTCCGACTAATGCTTGAAAACCTGGTGATGAATGCCGATAACAACCGAAATGAAAATGGCAAGTTGTCGGTGGAGATTTCGTTGCAGGAAGATGCTGACCCACGGTATTGGATGCTGCATTTTGCTGCGAATGACAGGGGATTGGATGAGGAGAACCTTGCATTGGTCTTCACAGTGCAATTTTCCTCTTCCAATTGCGGCTACAGTTTGTGTCTGCCGATTGTAAAGAATATTGTCGTTGGTTTCCAAGGCGAAATTTCGTTTAAGACGGAGAAGAATGTCGGCACCGAATTCTTCATCAAAATTCCAAAGTATTAGATTGTAAGATAAATATGGGGAGTTGTTGGATGAAAACAAATAAATTGACAGCGGTTGTAATCACGCTTGACGAAGAGCGGAATATCCGGCGTTGTCTGGAATCGCTGGTGCCAGTCGCCGATGAAATCGTCGTCGTGGATTCCTGTTCAACCGATGCAACGGAGTCCATCTGCAGGCAGTTCCCGGTTGTCTTTGTTGCTCGTCCGTGGCAAGGATACATCGAAACGAAGAATTTCGCTAATTCGCTCTCGTCGAACGACTGGATACTCTCCATTGATGCGGATGAGGCGTTGTCGGAGGAGTTGCAAGCCTCCATTCTTGCAATAAAGTCAAAGAATATCGAGCGTAAGGTGTTCAGTATGAATCGTCTGATGAATTACTGCGGAAAGTGGATCCATCATGGCGGCTGGTATCCTGACGCGAAAATCCGCATTTTTAACAGGCGGGATGTGCGTTGGATTGGAAAAAAAGTACACGAAACCTTGCAGATTCCTGACGGGTTTTCGACGGTGCATCTGTCTGGCGATTTGCTGCATTACAGTTTTTATAGTGAGGAGGAACATCGTCGTCAGGCCCGCAAGTTTGCGCGTCTTTCCGCTGAAGAAGCCGTCGAAGCGGGTAGAAGTGCTTCGGCGTTTGCTGGTTTCCTTCACGCTGGCTGGCGTTTCGTGCGTGACTATCTGTTCAAAATGGGGTTCCTCGATGGTCGCGCTGGCTGGACCATCTGCAAAATCAATTCCATCGACAATATCTTCGAGAAATACCGTTTGATTCGACAATTTTCCAACCTACATAAATAGCCGCTATGCACCCTCTTATCCAGAAAAAATCCCGATCCCAATCGGAGAATTGTAAATTCAGTATCGTGATCCCTTCGTGGAACAACTTGAAGTACTTGCAGTTGTGCATTCGAAGCCTCCGCGAAAATTCCACCTATCCGCATCAACTGATTGTGATGGTCAACGAAGGCAGCGATGGCACGCTGGCTTGGGTGGAGGCGCAGGAGGATATCGATTTCGTTTATTGCCCTACCAACATCGGAATTTGCTACGGTCTCAATGCCTGCCGCCAACTGGTGTACACGTCGTATCTCCTTTACGCAAACGATGACATGTATTTTTGCCCGCAATGGGATTCCAAACTTTGGGAGGCTGCCTTGCAACAGCCCTCTCCGTGGTTTATGCTTTCGGGCACCATGATCGAGCGAAGCGGCCACAATCCATGCTGTGTGATAGCTAATTACGGCGATTCTCCCGATGATTTCATGGAACGGGAACTGCTGTCCGATCTGCCTCGCCTCGCCCGCCCCGACTGGATGGGGAGTACTTGGCCGCCGAACTTGGTGCCTGTTGAACTGTGGGATTTGGTAGGGGGCATGAGTGTGGAGTTCAGCCCTGGTATGTATTCCGACCCCGACCTTTCAATGAAATTATGGCAGGCTGGCGTTCGCTCCTTTATCGGGGTGGGGGAGTGCCTCGTCTATCATTTCGGGTGCGTCTCTACCCGGAGGATGAAGAAAAATAGAGGTCGTGAGATGTTTCTTGCAAAATGGAAAATCTCATCCAACTTGTTTATGCACAATTTTTTACATCTTGGAGAAACTCCTCCGCGAATCACCCCCGAACCGCATCTGTCGTTCCTCCAGAAGTGCGGACTGAAATTCAGACTATTTTTCGCTTTCTTAAAAAAACAGGATCATCCGCAATGATTTCCAGACGATTTAATAAATAATAATCATAGACGAATATGCGAATAGGATTCGATGCCAAGCGGGCTTTCAACAATACGCGCGGACTGGGCAACTACAGTCGCGACACAATTCGTATTCTTACTACGCAATATCCTGACAACCAATATGATTTGTTTACACCTGCGAAGCGAAATGATATTCTTTTCACTCTTCCTGACAACAGCTCCGTCGTCCTGCCTGGCTCTTTTTTCGGTAGAACATTCCCGTCATTCTGGAGAACTTTTTCCTTGGCGAAACTGGCTGAGAAATCCAATCTGGATATCTATCACGGTTTGAGTCATGAACTGCCGCTTGGTATCGAGAAAACCCGTGTGAAGAGTGTAGTAACGATGCATGACCTGATTTTTCTGAAATTCCCGAATCTGTATCCATTTATAGACAGGAAGTTATACAAGAAAAAGTATTTGCATAGCTGCGGTGTCGCAAATCACATCATTGCTACCAGTGAGCAGACGAAACGCGATTTGGTTGAATTGGCGCGCATCCCAGAGGATAAAATCACGGTGGTTTACCAAGGTTGTAATCCTGTTTTTAACCATGAAGTGTCTCTGGCACAAAAGGCGAGAGTGCGGGAAAAATACTGCTTGCCGGCTCAGTTTATATTGAATGTGGGGGCGTTGGAGAAACGTAAGAACCAGTTGTTAATACTGCAAGCAATGGTTTTGAAAAACATTGATTTCCAGATGGTTATTGTTGGTGTTAATACGAAGTATGCCGATGTGCTCCGCCAGTTCATCGCTTCACACGCACTTGAAAAGCGCGTGATGATTTTATCGGATGTCCCTTTTACTGACCTGCCTGCCATTTACCAGTGCGCCTCACTTTTCGTTTATCCCTCTCTGTTTGAGGGTTTTGGCATCCCCATTTTGGAGGCGATGCATAGCGGGGTGCCGGTCATTGCCGCTACTGGCAGCTGTTTGGAGGAGAGTGGAGGCCCGGGCAGTCTTTACGTATCGCCCGACAATGCGGAAGAATTGGCGGATAAAATCTGCAAGGTTTTGTCAAACAATGATTTACGTGCCGATATGCTCCAAAAAAGCGCGGAATATCTACGGCTTTTTTCGGATGAGGCCATTGCGCGCAAACTCATGTCTATCTATCGTAAAGTCTTGGCTTAGCGTGCTGAATTCTTTTTCTGAATCTCCTCCCAGATTTCATCGGCTGACTTTTCAAATCCGCCAGCTTTCAAATACTCAGCGGTGCTTTTGCCGATGTCGCTTTGGGGGTAGCGGCGCACCAGTTCGCGGTACTCTTTTTCTGCGTCCGATGTATTCCCTAAATTTTCGTAAATTTGACCTTTATAATAATAAGCGTTCGGAAGGTTTTGATAATCAGGATATTGTGCGATTAATGAATTGAAGATTGCGACCGCTTCGGATGCACCTTGTTGTCTGGCTTCCTCCGCTTGGTTTGAAAATGCCACTTGCATTTGGAAAACGCCGGCAAAATAGAGAAAGGCGGGACAGAGTGTGTCGGACGGGGATTTCAAGGCGTAATCCGTTGCGTTTTCAACATAAAGACGCATTTTGGACGTGTCGATTTTCCCTTGATGCAGCAAGGAATCCGACTCTTTGTACAAGGCAATCAAGTTTTCGGGTTTGCTATAGTCAATTGCCATGGATTTTATTTCAACGATCTGATTGTCAGGTTGTTGTGCGGAATTTTTCTTGCAGGAAAACAGGACTAGTGCACAAAGGAGAAAGGTAAGTGTTCTTTTCATAATAAATAGGCGTTCTGAGGCGGATTCTATTTGTTTCTTTTGAATTTGTAAGCGGGTGCTTTTTTCCCGGTTGCGATATCGGTGAGTTTGCGTTTCAAGATCATTTTCTTCAGATTGGAGAGCCGGTCAGTGAACACCATCCCTTCAAGGTGGTCGTATTCATGTTGGATGATTCTGGCTGCGCCGCCGCTGATCGTCTCCTGTCTTTCAACGAGATTCTCATCCAAATAGGTGATGTCGATGGTGGAGGGGCGCATGACGTCCTCGTGAATGTCGGGCAGGCTGAGGCAGCCTTCGTTGAATGCCCATTCCTCTCCATATCGTTTGGTGATCCTCGGGTTGATAAAGGCCTGTTTGCGCGTCGGCTCTTCAGGGTACATCTCCTTGAACGGCTCTGAATCAATCACAAAGAGTCGGAGCGACATCCCGACTTGCGGTGCAGCGAGGCCAACGCCATTAGCACCGTACATGGTTTCAAACATGTTGGCGATCAACTCGGCAAGTTCTTCCTTGCTCATATCAACATCTTGCGTTTCTCTGCGCAAAACAGGATTCCCATAAAGTGTAATAGGTAAAATCATATTTCAGTGTTGTTTCTATTATTTTGTATATCAAGTTGTTGTAAATAAGTTTGTAGGATGATTGTAGCGCTGATTTTGTCCACGAGTGCTTTGTCCTGTCGGTCTTTCTTCTTGAGTCCGGCATCAATCATCGTTTGAAAAGCGATTCTTGAGGTGAACCGCTCGTCCACACGTACGATTGGGATGGTGGGGAATGCTTTTTTCACGCGGTTGACAAAAGGTTCAATGAAACGGGAAGAATCGGAAGGAGTGTTGTCTAATTTCCGCGGTTCACCAATCACAATAGCATCTACATTCTCCTTCTCAAGATAATTCTTGAGATAGTCGAATGCCTGCGTAACATGCACTGTATCAAGCGCATTTGCGCAAATTCTTAACTCGTCTGTCGCTGCGAACCCCACGCGTTTTTGTCCGTAATCAATTGCAATAATCCGTGCCATAATGTTGCTGCAAAAGTACTAAAATAATGATTAATGAGCATTGACTTAAGATAGGTTGACGCGTTTTTAGTTCCTTGTCTTCTTCAAGTTATTCCATATTCTGCAACTTGCAGAACTTTGCATATTCCCCGGCTTTGGTCATGAGCTCGTCGTGGGTGCCGTGTTCGATAATCCGTCCGTCATGAATGAACAAAATCTGGTCGGCGTTGCGGATGGTGGAAAGTCGGTGCGCGATGATGATGGTGGTTTGGGCTGACTTTGCTTGCTCGCGCACTTCCATCAGTTTCTGAATCGACTGTTGTACAAGGTATTCCGATTCAGTATCAAGAGCGGAGGTTGCTTCGTCGAGAATCAGCACGGGCGGATTCTGCAAAAAGGCGCGTGCAATGCTCAGCCGCTGGCGTTGGCCGCCCGACAGCTTCATCCCCCTGTCGCCGATAATCGTGTCGTAGCCGTTTTCCATTTCCATAATAAAGTCGTGCGCCAAGGCAGCCTTTGCCGCAGCTTCCACCATTTGCGGGGTCGCATGTTCCATGCCAAACGCAATATTGTTGAAAACGGTGTCGTTGAATAGTGTGACATCTTGGTTCACAATGCCGAAAAGACTTCTCAAATCATTGATGGCCAGTTTGTTGCTTTCGATTCCATCAATCAGGATTTTTCCTTCCTGAATATCGTAAAAGCGTGGAAGCAAGTCAACAATCGTTGACTTGCCGCTTCCGGAGGATCCTACCAAAGCAAGATTTTCTCCCTTTGCGATGGTAAAAGACACATCTTTCAGAACCTGCGTTTCCGACTTCCCGTTCTCGTTGTACGAAAAGAAAACGTGTTCATATTCAATTTTGTCGTCAAATGTCTTTTTGGAAATCGGGTGCTTGTCTTCTTCTATGACCTCTTCAGCATCAATGATTTGATAGATTCTGTCGGCAGATGCCATACCTTTTTGTATGGTGTAATATGAGGAGACGATGCTTTGGGCTGGCGGAATGGCGCGCGCAAAAATCACTACGAACATGATTAGAAATTCGGTCTGGATTTCGCTTTCTTCCAGAACAAAGCCGGCGCCAAGGACCAGAATCAAAATCATGGCAAGGATGCAGAGAAATTCCACAAGTGGCGCCCCCAACTCCTTTTTGCGGAAAATGTTGCGGTTCAGCACGAAAAAGCGGTCGTTGGCGCGACTGAAATTCTCGTATGTTGCATTGATGGCGTTGTATCCCTTGATGATGCGTAGTCCGCTGATGGCTTCATCGAATGCGGAGCTCATTCTTCCTAAAATCTGCTGTGCCTCCGCTGAGTTGCGCTTGATGCTTTTCCCGATGGCCGCAATCAGCAGGCTGACGGGAATCAGGACGATTAAAGAGAGTAATGTAAGTTTGTAATTGATTGAAAATAAGCTGAATAAAAAAATAATCACCATCAAGGCATCGCGGAAGAGCATGTGGATGCTGCACACGATAGACCACTCCACCTCCTGCACATCGGAGCCGATGCGGTTGAGAATGTCGCCTTTTTTCTTCTTGTTGTAAAACGAAAGCGGCAGAATCAGCATTTTGCGGTAGATGTCGCGACGGATGTTTTTGACGAAGCCGGCTCGAATTGGGGCTTCGTTGTAAAGTCCGAGGTAACGGAAGAGGTTGGAGAGGAAAATCAGCACGATCATTGACACCGCGATGAAAATCAGTGCGGCGAAAATACCGTGCTCGTGGATGATACCGCCCATGTAATAATAAAAAGTATCCATGATGGAGGCAACAGAGCCGTCGAACTTGGGCCGTGTGGTCACCATTTCGCCGTTTCCGAAAAGCACGGACAGAAACGGGGCTACCATCGTGAGGGAGAAAACGGAAAAAACGGAGTAAAAAATATTGAAGAGAAAAATCAGTGCAATATTTTTCTTGTAGGGGAGAAGGTAGCGGAGAAGGCGGGGAAAGAGTTTCATTCGTCGATTTGCAGGATTTTGTGCACGGCAAGGTCCGCGTGCTTTTGTTCTGATTCGTAGGTCTGTCCGGCGATGTGCGGGGTGAGGATGACATTGTCCATCTCTGCCAATTCGCGCATCGCGGGCTCCCAGGCTTCTATGGGCGTGTTTTTCAAGTTAACTGATTCATATTCAAGAACATCCAAGCAGGCATAGCCTACCTTCCCACTCTTCAGATTCTTAACTAGCGCTTGCGTGTCCACCACACTGCCCCGTGAAGTGTTAATGAGAATTAGGCCGTCTTGGGCTTTCGATAAGAAATCCTCGTTTACAAGATATTTGTTTTCAGGTAGATAATTGACGTGAAGTGAAATTATATTGCATTTCAGCAAGATGGTTTCCAAAGGTACTATATGTAGATGGGGGCTATTGAGATGGTTCAAATCATGGCGGAATTTGTCGTAAATGTAGATTTCACAACCGAAATTCCTTAGCAGGTTTGCGAAAGCGGGGCCGGTATGTCCGTAGCCGATGATGCCAATGGTGCGGGAGGCTATTTCGTGTCCCTTGTTGCGTTCCCTCAGCCACTTTCCGTTGCGGACTTCATCATTAGCGCGGGGAATGTTTTTGAGTGCGCTGAGAAGCAGTCCGAGCGCATGTTCGGCCACTGCTTGCGCATTGCCTTCTGGCGTACTGATGCAGCAAATGCCCTTGCTTTCGGCATAATGCGTGTCGATGTTCTCCACGCCGGAGCCGAGCCGCGCAATAAATCGAAGACGTGACTTGCTGTCAATCAGCGATTTGTCAACGATAAAACGGCTACGGATGACGAGGCCGTAGAGGTCGTCGGGCAGGTGGATGAACTCATCGTAGGAGATGTCCATACGGGTTTCGCAGACGAAGCCATGTTGTTGCAGGTCGTTGGCGAGCGACGGGGCGGCCTTATCGACGATGAGGATTTTGCGGGGAGTGAAGGACATGGCGGTTCACATCATTTTTTCCACGGGCAGTACGAATGCGCGGATGCCCTGTTGCGGGGCGGTGGCATCCAGTTGGCGGATCGCTTCAAGAAGCGGTTCCACTTTATCATCTTCGATGAAGGTGACGAGGGCGGAGTTGAGCGTGGGCCATGCGTGCGTGCCGTAGTGAGGTTCGCCGTCCACATGTCCGCGCCCCTGCACCTCTTCCCAGAAGGTGAACCCGCGGATTCCCTGTTTGTCTAAAACCTCAATCACTTCGTCGTAGAATGCTTTGTAGAAGGGGATGAATACTGCTTTCATGTTTTTTTCGTTTTTGCGCGGCAAAGATACTATTTTTTAGTGAATATTCGTGTCTCGGGGCGGTAGTTGCGTGAAATGTCCTGAAGGAATAAAAAAATGGGCTCTGATTTTCAGAACCCATTAACAGTCAATGGTTTTGTGGAGAATATGGGACTCGAACCCACTACCTTTTGATTGCGAACCAAATGCTCTACCAGATGAGCTAATTCCCCATTGACTTTCGGCTGCAAAAGTAAAACTTTTTTTGTTACCCGCAACTGCTTTTTTAGTTTTTACAGATAATTTTTAAATCGAATCCTCTATGATGCCCCTGATAACAAATGTGAATGAGAGACAGAGAACATTTGACATAATTATTTAAAATCGTAAATAAAGTCGTGCTCTTGTGCATCGGTTCACAATTCACAAATTACCAATCACTTTTCATGGCCACCCATTCCCATGATGATCTATATCATAAAAAAAAAGTCAGTCGTGAAAGACTGACTTTTTAGTATTTAAGGATGCAATGTGCGGTTTAATTGTTGTCGGTATTGGTGTCTCCTGATTCGCCGTTTTTTTCGGTTTCATTATTAACATCCATATCTTCTCTGACTTTCAGTAAAAAGCCGGAACCATGAACATTTTTGATTTCAACGGTGGGTTCGTAACCCTCTTCGTAACGGTTTTTGCTTTTGGGGTCGGTGTTGAGGTGTTTTTCGTCCTCCGGATCGATGGAGATGTATGCGCGGAGTTTTGTGATGAAAACATCCATGCTTCGACTGGCCGTATATTCTTCATTTCCCCAGATTTGGCGCAGGATGATCTCGCGCTGTATCAGTTTGTTCTTGTGTTCGCAAAGCACGCGCAGTAATTCGGCTTCCTTGCGGGTGAGAGAGCGGGTAAGTGTGGGGTGAATCAACTGCATACTGCCGTTGTCGAAGGTGAAACGGCCGAACTTATAGATGCTGCCGGTGGGCTTCGGAATCAGAGCCTTGACTTTTTTTGCTTTCTTGGTTCGGCGAAGAATGGCTTCCATGCGGAGCAACAGTTCTTCAGTTGAAAACGGTTTGGTGATATAGTCGTCGCAACCTAAACGGAATGCCTTGATTTTGTACTCTTTTTCTGATTTGGCCGTCAAGAAAACGACAGGGACGTCTTCGTCGATTTGGCGAATCTCCTCTAAAAGCGTATAGCCATCTTTCCCTTGCATGATGATGTCAAAGATGCAGATGTCATATTTGTTTTTTGAAAAAGAGGTGGCGGCTGAAATTCCGTTATTAAAATCATCTACACTGTAGCGAAGTGCTTCAAAGTACTCTTTCAGTACGCTTCGAAGATTCTGATTGTCCTCCACTAACATTACTCTTGCTTTTACTCCATTGGTGTTTGTGCTCATTTTTGCGTTTGCGTTTTGTTTTTTTAGTTAGCTATTGGATTGAGTCTATGATACATCGTTCAATTTTACGATTTCGTAACGCAATTTCAACAATTTTATTGTTAAAAGGTTCATTTTTTTTCTTTTTTTTGTTAAAACTTCAACTATTCATATCTCAAGGCAGTTATCGGATCCAAATTGGCTGCTTTCCGGGCGGGATACCAGCCGAAAAACATGCCTGTGGCAGCGCACACTGCGAAAGAGACTCCTATTGCAGCCTTGCTTACGACGAATGGCCAATTCAAAATGGTGCAGAGGGCATACGAAATGAAGATTCCCAAAATAATACCGATGCTTCCGCCAATCAGGCTTAAAATAATGCTTTCAGACAGAAACTGCCACATTACATCTTTCCCCTTGGCTCCGATGGCCATACGCAGACCGATTTCCTTGGTGCGCTCCGTCACGGTAACATACATGATGTTCATCACGCCGATTCCGCCGACGAGCAGTGAGATGGAAGCGATGGCGGCTAACAGAATCGTTAGTAGTTGGGTCACGGAACTCATCGTGGAGAGCAGCTCTTCCTGCGTCCGGATTTCAAAATCGTCGTCGGCTCCTTGCTTGATGTTGTGGTTGCTGCGCAAAATGTAGGTGATTTCAGTGGCCGCCAACTCCGATTCTTCTTCGCTAGTCGCTGAAGCGAACATCATGTTGAAGTGGCTGATGCCCAAAAAACGCTTTTGTATGGTAGTGTATGGGGCCAGCACGATGTCGTCTTGGTCTTGTCCCATTCCGTTTTCCCCTTTGGATTCCAGCACCCCGATGACTTTCATCGGCACTTGCCCGCAGCGGATGGTTTGCCCGACTGGCTTTTCCCCGTTGGTGAATAGGTTCTCAGCGACTGTTTTCCCGATAACGCATACTTTAGCGTATTTCTTCACCTGCTCGTCTGTGAACATGATGCCGTCGGCGATTTCGTATTTGCGGATGTCTGCATAACTGGGGGCAACACCTTGCAGTGCCCCCGGGTGGTTGTTGTTGCCAAAGACGAGTTGAGCGGAACTACTTACCGATGGTGAGACATGAGTTACGTATTTCGTATTGTTTTCCAATGACTTAAGATCCTTCAAGTCCAGTGATTTCGCGTTGGAGTTGCCCATATTGACGCCTCCTCGCATTTGGCGGGCGGGCATGATCATAATCATGTTGGATCCCATGGATGAGAGCTGGCTTTGAACGCCTTGGGTGGAACTCTGCCCGAGGCTGACCATCACGATGACGGAGGTGATGCCGATGATGATGCCGAGCATGGTCAGAAACGAGCGGCCTTTGTTGCGTAGAAGGGCGGTGATGGCTATTTTGACAAGATTGATTATATTCATATCACCGAAGACTTAAGGTTTTTTTCGTATTCTGCAAGTGCTTGTGCTGCAGATTGTTTCGCGATAGGCTCGTCTTTTACAATATCCCCGTCGCGAAGTTTGATGGTGCGGGTTGTGAAAGTGGCGATGTCGGGTTCGTGGGTGACGAATGCGATGGTTTTGCCCTTTGAATGCAGCTCTTGAAAAAGTGTCATGATTTCGTATGAGGTGCGGGTATCGAGGTTGCCTGTAGCCTCGTCAGCCAGGATGATGACGGGGTCGTTGACGATAGCACGGGCGATGGCGACGCGCTGCTGCTGACCACCAGAAAGCTGATTCGGCATGTGGTGCATCCGGTCTGTCAGGTTGACTGCTTCCAAGGCGGCTTCCGCTCGCTCCTTTCGCTCTTTAGCCGACACTTCGCGGTTGTATAGCAGCGGCAGCTCCACATTGTCGAGCGCGCTGGTGCGAGCTAAGAGGTTGTAGTTCTGGAAAACAAAGCCGATAAGGCGGTTGCGAAGCGTGGAAAGCTGGTTCTTGTTCAAATTCCCGACAGAGTTGCCATTCAAGATGTATTCGCCGGAAGTCGGAGTGTCCAAGCAGCCCAGGATATTGAGTAGGGTGGATTTACCCGAACCGCTTGTCCCCATGATACTCACAAATTCCCCTTTGCAAATGGAGAAAGTGACCCCGTTGAGCGCGTGTACAATCTCGCTGCCCACTTGGAAATTGCGGTGTAAATCGCGGATACAGATGATTTCCTCGTTTTCCATATAGCTTAGCGTTTGGTCCTTTGGGGCGGCCCAGGCATGAAAGGATTGGAGCTGGATTTTTCACCTGGCTTGCCGAACTGTTCCCGAGTGCCTACGATCACCTGCTCTCCCTCTTTCAATCCCTCTTTAATCAGCGTGGTGGCGCCGTCGTTGATGCCTGGTGTGACTTGGCGCTGTTCGAATTGTTTTCCGCTGCCTACCCAGATGGTCTTCTTGGTGATGTCTTTCAGACTATTGGTTTCCTCTTCTTTGGTGTTGTAGAGTTTTTTGAAGGAATACCCCACTTGCGACAATTTCCCCATCTCCTCCTGGTCAAGCGTAAAGAACAGGGATTCCATCGGGATGGATACCCCGGATTCTTTTTCAACCACGATGCTGACGCTGGCGGTCATACCGGGCATCAGCTTCATGTCGGCGTTGGGAGCATCGATGATAACGGTGTAGGTGATCACATTCTGGGTTTCCGTTGGTTCAAGGCGGATTTGCTTAACCGTGCCAGTGAAAACGTCATCGGGAAATGCGTCCACGGTAAAGGTGACGGGCTGTCCCACTTTGACTTGGCCAATGTCGGCTTCATCCACATCGGCTTCCACCTGCATCTTGGTGAGGTCGTTGGCGATGGTGAAGATGGTCGGGGTGTTGAATGAGGATGCCACGGTCTGTCCCTGCTCGACGGATTTGCTGAGCACAACTCCGTCGATAGGGGAGTAGATTCTTGAATATGAGAGGTTGACCTGTGCCCGCTGGAGGTCGGACTTGGCCGTAGTGAGTTGGTTTCGTGCTTGAGTGTATTGGTTGCTCGCCTCTTCGTAGGAGGCCTGGGTCGCCGCTTTGTTGTCGTACAGCGCCTTGATGCGGTCGTAATTCTGTTTGGCCAGTTGCAGTGTGCTTTCGGCGTTGGATACCATTGCCTGCGCCTGGTTCACCTGCTCCGACAGTGTCGAACGGTCCAATTCTGCGAGCAAATCGCCCTTTTTTACAACGGAATTATAATCCACGTAGAGCTTTTCCACGATACCGGAAACCTGCGTGCCGACTTGAACTTTATATACGGGCTGGATTTCACCCGTGGCGGTGATGGTGATTTCAATGCTGTCGGTGCGGGCGGGCTGTGTCTCTAGCGTGACCACCGGCATTTTGCTCTTCCCAACCATAAGGAAAATGACGAGGGCGATGATCACCGCCGCCACAATGCTCCAAATGATGATTCTTTTTTTAGTCTTTGCTTCCATATTATATTATGATGTATAACAATGTTTAATTTCTCATTCTGCTCACAAATCAATGTCTTGTCCCGTGTAAACATCCAACACCTTCTTCTCCATCAAGAAGTTGTACTTGTTTTGCATGAAATTGTTGAGAATGTTAAGGTAGTTGGTTTGCTGTTGCAACAGGTCCACGGCGGTGATGGCGCCATATTGGAATCGCTGGGTGTATGCTTTGAAATTCGCGTAATAGGCGGCCTCCTGCATCTCCGACAATGTATAATTATTGTAGGCTTTTTTCACATTCAGATGGTAGGCTTCAATCTCTTGACGCACTTGGTTTTCGGCATCCTCTTTCTGAAATTGTGCCTGTTGTACCGCTATATTCTTCATTTTCACGTTGTTGCGAGCCCTGCTTTGGTTGTAAATCGGAATACTCAAGTTTAGTCCGATGTTCTCGCCAAGGTTGTCGTAAAGCCCGCCGACAAGTCCGTTGCCCGTCTTGCCGTATGCTGCGTTGTACCCGGTGCTGATGCCTGCGTTGGCGGAAAGTGACGGGTAAAAGGCGGATTTTGCAATTTTAACATCGTATTCGGCCATTTCCACGTTGGTGTTTTTCAGCTTCAATTCAGGAAGATAATTCATCGCCTTGTCCATTGTCTCTTCCAATGAGGGAACAGACATCGATTGCGATAGGCGTGCACTGTCGGGCACGACGATGGTAAGGGACTGTCCTTTCTCCACCTTCAGCAAATTGCGAAGCGTAACGTATTCGTTTTCAATGGCTATCTGGGTGTTCTCAATATTGACGGAGTCGGAAAGGTATTGCGCTTGCAGAAGCAAATAGTCGCTTTCCAAAATCTGTCCTACCTTGAACTTCTGTTCGCCTTCATTCACCTGTTGGCGGCTGGTGTTGAGCACTTCTCTTTGATAATCAGCCATCTCCTGATTCATGAGAATGGTAAGATAGGAGCGGATGATGCTAATGCGAATCTGGTTTTTCGCCTGTTCCACTTGAAGTTGTGCCTGCGTGAGCCGTAGTTGGCTCTGTCTGATGCTGTTATAGGTACTGAGCCCGTTGAAAATATCAATGCCTGCGCTGATACCGTAGCTGCCGCCAATGGATAAATTCCCGCTTCCGTGCGAGTAACCGAAGTTCTGACTTGCATTTGCATTCACGGACGGAGCCATTTGCAGGCGTGTCTGTTTCAATTGAATTTCCGCTGTGCTGACATCCAATTCACCGCTTTTGAGAGTGAGGTTGTGTTCTTCGGCATACTGTATGCAGCCCTTGAGCGTCAGGTTCAACGCCTCTTGTCCATAGTTGTTGCTTACGGAAAGCGTCAGCATACAAATGGCAAAAAGTCTTCTTAATAGATTATTAATCATAGTTCATAAAATCCATATCAACTTCATCTCAACATTTTGACAGCTTGTTTGACTGCCTTGACCATCTGGTCGATTTCGGCTTCCGTGTTGTAGAAGGCGAAGGAGGCGCGGATGGTGCCTGGGATTCCGAAATGGTCCACCACGGGTTGAGTGCAGTGGTGTCCTGTGCGTACGGCAACCCCCATCTGGTCTATCAAAGTGCCTGCGTCGAAGTGGTGTATACCATTGATTATAAACGAGATAATTGCGGATTTGTTTTGTGACGTCCCAATAATTTTTACGCCATCAATTTTCAAAAGCTCTTCCGTTGCATAACTTAGGAGTTCGTGTTCTCGGCGGGCGATGTTTTCAATCCCGATGCTCTGCACATAATCGATGGCGGTTTTCAGTCCGATGGCGTCGCCCACGGCGGGGGTGCCGGCTTCGAACTTGAAGGGCAGCTCGTTGTAGGTGGTTCTCTCGAAAGTGACCGTCTTGATCATTTCGCCGCCGCCTTGGTAGGGGGGCATCTCGTTGAGCCACTTCGCTTTGCCGTACATCACGCCAATGCCCATCGGGGCGTACATCTTGTGGCCGGAAAAGCAAAAGAAGTCGCAGTCCAGGGCTTGCACGTCAACGGGGATGTGTGACATGGCTTGCGCACCGTCCACCATCACAGGAATGTGGTGGGCGTGTGCGATACGGATGACCTCTTCAATGGGGTTGATGGTTCCCAATGTGTTGGAAACGTAGGTGATGGCCACAATCTTGGTTTTGTCGGACAGCAATTTCTCGTACTCGTCCATTTTGAGTGTTCCGGTTTCATCGAAGGGGATGACGCGTAGGCGGGCTTGTTTTTCATCACAGATGATTTGCCACGGGACGATGTTGGCGTGGTGTTCCATTTCTGAAATGAGCACTTCATCGCCCTCATGCAAGAATCTTTTCCCGAAAGAGGTGGCTATCAGGTTGATGGATTCTGTTGTGCCGCGTGTGAAGATGATTTCTTGCGGTGAAGGTGCATTGATGAATGCTTGTGCGGTGCGACGGGCCACCTCGAATTCGTCAGTGGCTTTTTGGCTAAGGTAATGTACTCCGCGATGGATGTTGCTGTTGATGTTCCTGTAATAGTCGGTGAGTGCGTCGATGACGACCTGCGGTTTCTGTGTGGTGGCCGCGTTGTCGAAATAGACGAGCGGGTAGCCGTTCACCTTTTGATCCAGAATGGGAAAATCTTGCCTGTTCATAAGAGGGATTGGGGGCGTTTAAGTTAAGAAGAGCCACCTTTTCGGGGGTGGCTCTTTGTGATTGCAACAAACTCTTTCTTTACTGATTTTTGGTAAATACGGGATGTTATTTTACCAAGTCAACGATAGCTTTGAATGCCTCCGGATTGTTCATTGCGAGGTCGGCGAGGGCTTTGCGGTTAAGCGCAACTTCCTTCTTTGCTAATCTGCCCATGAAGGCGGAGTAGGAGAGGCCATATTCGCGAACGCCCGCGTTGATACGGGTAATCCATAAACTTCTGAATGCTCTCTTTTTTGCTCTTCTGTCACGATATGCGTATTCCTGGCCTTTTTCCCAGGTGTTTTTCGCAACGGTCCAGACATTTTTCCGTTTACCAAAGTAGCCTCTGGTACGGCTCAAAATCTTTTTTCTTCTTGCTCTTGAAGCAACATGATTGACTGATCTTGACATTTTTTTGTTCTCCTTTCTTTAAGTCAGCGGTTTCTGTTTCAAAACTCTTAATGTGCTGATGGTAAAGTTAATAATAAATTGATTGTGTTAGCAGCCTAACATTTGTTTAACCGTGCTTTCGAGGGTTTTGTCAACCAATGCGCTGTAGGCGAGGTTGCGTTTTCTCTTTTTGGTTTTCTTGGTAAGAATGTGGCTGTGATAGGCGTGGTGTCTTTTCACTTTGCCTGTGCCGGTGAGTGTGAATCTCTTCTTGACTGCGGCTTTTGTTTTGATTTTTGGCATTTCTAAGTGTTTTTAAGATTAATATAACGAGTTTGATTGCAATTTCTACTTTTTCGGAGAGATGAGAATCATCATTCGCTTGCCCTCGAGCTTGGGCATTTGTTCGAGTTTCCCGTATTCTTCAAGCGCTTGCGCGAACTTGAGCAGAATCAGCTCGCCTTGGTCTTTATAGACAATGGAGCGGCCTTTGAAGAAAACGTCGATTTTCACCTTGCAGCCCTCTTTCAGAAAGCGGATGGCGTGATTCGTCTTGAACTCAAAGTCGTGTTCATCGGTTTGAGGTCCAAGACGGATTTCTTTGATGACCACCTTTGCGGAATTCGCCTTGATCTCCTTCTGTTTCTTCTTCTGTTCGTAGAGGAATTTCTGATAGTCCATCACTTTGCAGACAGGGGGAGTCGCCTGTGGGGAGATTTCCACAAGGTCGAGCCCGTATTGCTCGGCTATCGCCAGCGCTTCGCGCAGACTGACGATTTGTGGTTCAAACTTTTCACCCACCACTCTCACGGTTGGAGCAGTGATGAATTCATTGATTTTATGTGCCGCCTCCTTTTTTTGCGGCGCGCCCCTACGAACAAAGGGCCTTGTGTTTTGTGTTGCGATAAGTAGCCTCCTTTTAAATGGTTAATAATTATTGTTTTATGCTCAAAATTTGAGCTTGCAAAATTACAACTTTTTTGTGTAATAAAATAACAAAAAAAATTTTTTTTCTAATATGTGTACCGTATGTAAAAAAAGTGTACTTTTGCACCCGCAAATCAAGCCCAGGTGGTGGAATTGGTAGACACGCCACTTTGAGGGGGTGGTGGGAGTATTCCCGTGCAAGTTCGACTCTTGTCTTGGGCACATTTGACAAAAACCGGAAGATTTCTTCCGGTTTTTTTTGTTCCAGACTGCTTCGCACTTGATTAGTGGATACGTGGTCCCGGTACGGATGTCATCTCAAACACCAATTCCCCGCCGGCCATGATCTGCTCGTGCGTGAGGTAAATTGTACCGACAGGCTTGCCGTTCAGGGTGACAGACTTCACGTATCGGTTCTTATCACTTGCTTTCGGAGCCTTGATGGTTAGCGTATTGCCATTGCCTAAATCCACTTTCATGTAAGGGAAATAGGGCGCACCGATAATGTATTGTCCGCTGGCAGGGCAAACTGGGTAGAATCCCATCGCGGTAAAGATGTACCACGCCGACATCTGCCCGCAGTCGTCGTTGCCACAAAGCCCGTCGCGCTCAGGCCGGTACATCCTGTTCATGATTTCGCGTAGCCAATATTGCGTTTTCCACGGCTCTTTTGTCCACATATATAAATATGGTATGTGATGGCTCACTTCGTTCCCATGCACATAGTTTCCCATAATGCCTTCGCGTGTGACATCTTCTGTTTCAGCAAAATAAGAGTCTGGAAGATACATCGTGAACAAAGAGTCCAAACGTTCTACAAAGCGTTCTTCGCCGCCCATACACTCCATCAATGCAGGTACATCCTGGGGAACATAGAACGAATAATTCCATGAGTTTCCTTCTATAAATCCTTGATTTACAGTGCTTAATGGTTCAAAAGGTGTAAGCCAGCTGCCATCGGCATTTTTCCCACGCGCTAGCCCGCTCGTCGGATCGAAGATATTACGGAAATTCTGGGAACGCTTCAGGTACTCCTGCTCCGTCTTTCGATCCCCGCGCAGTCTGGCAATCTGCGAAATCGTCCAATCGTCGTAGGCATATTCCAACGTGTTGGAGGCAGCCGTTGTAGCCGATTCCATCGGCACATAACCGAATTTCATGTATTGGTCAAGCCCGCCGTAGTAGGAAAGGCGCGAGCTGTTGAGCATCGCTTCGTACGCCTTGCCCTGATTGAGTTCAATACCTGTTACGATGTCGTTGGCAAGCACCGAAGCACCGTGATAGCCGATCATGCAGAAGTTCTCGTTTCCCATGTGCGACCAGACGGGCAGAATGTGGTGAACGCTCTGGTCGTAATGCGCGAGCATGGAGGCGGCCATCTCTTTGCTGCGCTCCCGATTGATGATGTTGTAAAGCGGCATCAAGGCGCGATAGGTGTCCCACAAAGAGAATATGGTGTAATTGGTGAAGCCCTCCGCCTGATGGATGTTGTGGTCCAACCCGCGATATTGTCCGTCCACATCCATATATACCGACGGATTGATGAGTGTGTGGTAAAGCGAAGTATAGAGCATCGTGAGGTGCTTTCTGTCGCCATCTGCCTGAATCACAGAGAGTTCATGTTGCCATTTGCCCTCCGCACGCTGCACGAGATCGTTGAAAGAGCGACTTTGGGGTGCCTCAGCATTGAGATTCTTGAGCGCCCCCTCGCTACTCACCTCCGACAAAGCAACTCGAATTTCCAAGGTGTCGATGTGGTCAAAATCAAAGTAGCAGACGATTTTTCTGCCGCAGATGTCGGGAAAGTTGTGGTAAACATCGAATTTGCCAAGATGCCCGAGGTAATCGGGCTTTTTCAAGTCAACATAGCCGTAATTGCGGATTGGTTTGGAAAGAGCGATGGCGAAGTAGGTGTAATTGGTTCTTGCCCAGCCGTTTGTGATGCGGTATCCTGTGATGAGCGTATCGTTTTCTACTCGGACGTTCGCCCACAAAACCTTGCCGTCGTAATTGTAGATGGCGTGGTTGAGGTCCAAAATGATGTGCGGATTGTCGGCAACGATGTTCGAAACCATGTCTGATTTCGGGAAAATGTAGCGATGTACGCCAACACGCTCAGTAGCGGTGAGTTGAACATCAATATTGTGGTCGTCCAGATGCACAGCATAGTAGCCGGGACGTGCGGTCTCCGTTTCATGGCGGAAGCGCGATCGGTAACCGCCGTCAGGATTGTCGGCTGTTCCGGGAAAGAGTTTGTGTGCCCCCATGGCTGGCATAATCATCACGTCGCCCAAATCGGAGTGGCCAGTACCGCTGAAATGCGTGTGGCTGAAACCGACGATGGTGGCGTCGGCGTATTGGTAGCCCGCGCAATACTCGTAGGCACGCGGCTGATATATCCCGTTGATGTTGTGCGGAACCGTATCCGTATCAGGACTTAATGCCACAATTCCGTGTGGCACGCACGCGCCCGGAAACGTATGTCCCATCTTATCGGTTCCAATGAATGGATCGACATATTCGCAGATGCGGTTGGCCGGGTCATAGAGCGGTGCGGCCACATCTTTTCCGCTGACAATAATATTATAACACCCATTTTTTATTTTTAAGTATTTAGAGACTTGAAAATTGTCATCGACTCCCTTGCCGCAGAGTTCCACATTCTTTACATTTTCGGCACTGAAAATGTAATCTTCAATGGGGACAAAAAGTGCGCCCTCGCCCATGTGAATCGTGATGTTGGAGCGCAGCTGCAACGGAGCTGTGAGATAGCGTCCCACACGGATGTCCAGTGTGTCGCCTGGATGAAGGGAGCTAATCCAATCCAGCGCCTTTTGGAAAGAGGCGGTGTTGTCGGTCATGCCATCGGAGCGGATGCCGAAGTAGGAGGCATGCCAGCTCTTGGCCTGGGCGGTAAAGATGAAGTTGAGGGCAATGAGGGATAAAAAGATGTACTTTCTCATAACGTTTTGATTTCATTCATTATAGTCATTAATGCAAAAGTGGTCTTTTATGATGAATGTGTGGACTGTTTTTTTGCATTTGCGTGGCATTTGAGTAAGTACTCCTGCCATCCAAACCCCGAATGCATCAAACGCGACCAGGGCGGGACGGTAGTCACATTTTTCGATATAGAGCGAGACTTCGTCAAAAATGATGTTGCGTGCATGTCGGATATAGAATCCCCATGCGGGTAGTTCTTTGAACTGTGAAAATTCGGGATACGCGGTCAGCATTTCCGGAATGGAGCTCAGCTCCTTGTCGCTGGTGCCTCGGTAGGCATACTTCGGATCTCCGCCGCCGGGATAGTGGATCTCCACGTTCTTCAGGGTGATGTTGAGAATGTCACCATAGGTTGAGCCGACAATGGAGGCAGGGGAGATGTTACGTGGCAAATCCTCAATGGGACCTTCGTAGCGGTAGCCTGCATCTGCCTTGGTGGCAGGTACTTCCACGTAAATGTTCTTGAAGGTGATGTTGCGCATGGTCCCGATACGGTCGTCCTTGTTGCGTTTCGCGGTTCGCAAGTAAATTGCGTTGCCGGTATGGGTCGCGCGAATGTTACTGACCTCAATGTTCTCAACAACACCACCATCCACAGCGGCAAAGGTGACGGCACTGCGATAGGTGTCGTAAATCCGGATGTCGTGGATGCGTGCGTTGCGGAATCCGCCGGCGGAAACGGTGCCGAACTTGATGGCATTCGCGCTGCTCCGAGCCACGCAATCGCTCACTTCAATGTCCTCGCAAATGCAATTTTTGTTGTGGGATTTAAAACAAATAGCATCGTCGGCGGCATCGAAAAAACAGTTGCAAACCCTGACGTCGCGGCAATCTACAATGTCAATGCCGTCGTTGTTCCAATAGGATTTGCTATCCACGGTGATGCCGTCCACAAGCAGGTGTGTACAGCGGTCATAGACTTGGTTCCAGCAGCCCGGGTCCTTGAGTGTAATTCCGTAGATATCAACGGTATCGCATTCGCGGAAGTAGATATTGACGGGGCGGTTGGTCTCGTTCGGGCGGTCGTACTTGAGTGGGTCGCTGATGAGTCCGCGATGGATGCATTCGATGAAATTGCAGGCAACGGTGAAGCCTCGGCCATCAATCCTGCCCTCGCCCTCAATGCCGATGTTCTTCTGCCCGACGGCGAAAATCATGGCCATCCAACGGATATACGGATCTTTCTGATAGTCAAAGGGATTGGTGGATCCGAGGAGGGTGGCGTTTTTTTGCAGATAAAGATGCACGTTGGATTTAAGATAAACGGTGCCCGTCACATAATTGCCGGAAGGAAATACAATCTCGCCGCCGCCTATTGCGCTAATGCTGTCGATGGCGCGCTGCAACATTCTGGTATTCAGCGTGATGCTGTCGCCGACAAGACCGAAATCAGTCGCTAAGAACTGTTTGCGCGTTGTCAGGCCAGTGAGCGTAATCGGACCGAGAATCCCCTGCGGCTCGTAGGCCTGTTCACGCCCCTTCCTATTCACCCAATACATCGCTACTTTGTTGTCCGTCAACGATTTGAGATAATTTCCCATTGTCGTAGTGACGCGGATTTCCAAATTGTTCTCTCCCTTTTTAACAAAAGGCGAAATGTCCCAAATCCGTTCGCCGTACCACTTCGTACCGACTAAATCTCCGTTTACGAACAGCTCGCTGACCCCGACGACATTCCCTAAATTCAAAATTACATTCGTTGTATCAGAGATGTTTATCCTCTTTCGGTAAATGGCGGTCCCGCAGAAGTGTTTTCCTTCAGGAATCTCTTTTATATCTATCAGAGTATCAATAAAGTATGATTTTCTTTCCGTAAATTTCGACAACAGTTCCAAGTCCCAGTTTCGGCTGCAATCTACGGCGTTTTCATTAGGAAGTATAGGAGAGAAGGCTTCCGTTGTCTGTTCGTTTTTCTTTTCAAAGACGAGCAGAACAGATTCCGCGGGGCCGAAATGGAGTTGGTAACTCCCGTCGTTTTCAACTGTTAAGAGGTACTTTCGTGGGACTGCATTTTTAACAGAAGAAAAATTGTCCGCATCATCCAAAACATAGACAAATGCGTCTTTGTCTTTTATAACCGATTGATCAAAAGATAGTTGCTGTTCTATGGAGTTAAAACGGTTGGAATTGGTGAGGAAGAAGAGTTCCGCTCCGTCGGTTCGTTGCCAGCGGGTTTGCATAAAAAAAACATCTGGATGGCTGATGGTGATGTATGAGGGAAGATGATGCTCTTTTGCAATACTCCCGTACCATTCCATAAAGGAGCCATTATTCCAATTGATAAGCGTAAACAAGTGATTGTCAATGGGCTCCTTCTTCATTCCCAAGGTTGTCTCCGGTTTGGAATTGATGCAGAAGACGCGTCCGCCGCTTTGTACAAACTGGTTCAACTTGTTGGCGGTTTCGGTTTGGATGCTGTGCAGACCGGGTAGCCAAATTACTGAATACGAACGAGTTCCGTACTTTAACAATCCGTTTTCAACGGTGGAGTTTTGAATGATTCCTTCGCTGATATAGTCGGCACTGCCCCCGTTTTTGCTGATAGCTTCCCAAAGCAGCGAAGTGTAAGTCACGTTCAGCCTCTCGGGGAAGGGGTCGGTTTGTACGCCCCACTGACTCCAAAGGTCGCCGTTGGCGGGCAGGATGGCCATGTCGGCAAACTGCGTGCTGTTTTGGAGCTGTTGGCAAAGACGGGCGCGGTAGTCGTTGAGCCGCTTGAAGTAAGGCCACCACGTGTTATTCTCGTTGAGGTAGGAGCCGTACTGAATCCATCCAGGAAACTCGGCTTCGGGCGGACTGTAGTTGAATCCGTGCCAGATGCTGTGCGTGATGCCACTTTGCGTACTTTGGTCGGATCCGATTTTCAACAATTCAAGCGTGGTGTTGAAAACGCGGTAGGTGTTGGTCATCTCTTCACAGCTAATTAGTTGTTTATTAGATAGATGCGCAGCAGAGCTGACGTATTTGTCAATCATCGTGTAGCCGCGTCCACGTCGGTAGTCGCTGTCGGGCATCTCCTCTCCCAAATGGTGGCGTAGCCAATTCATCGTCCACGACTCGCCCTCCGGTATGTCAAGCACCATGCTGGCAGCCATCGGGTCGAAGCCGCGCCCATATCCTTGCGCCCTTGATTGAACTCCTTGATTTTTACACCATTGCGTAAAAGTGTCCCAAAAACGCTCTTGCAAAAGTTGCGCTTTGGTGGTCTCATAGTCATAGCGAACGCGGGAAAGTTCTTCCTGTAGTTCCAGAGACTTTTCCGCTCCGTAGTTGAAATCCACCACGCTGCCCAGTCTGCCCACTTTAAATAATATGTAAGGAAGGTAGGGCATAATGTCATAGCCGTTGCGTTTTTGAAATTCTGAAGCGAAATCGCTGCACCAATTGCTGCCTTCCAACTCCATGCTGTCGGTGAAGAAGGCGCGGAGGTAGTAGGAGAGAGGCATGCGCAAATTGTCAGCAAGGGTTGCGGACATCCTATCCAAATATTTGCGGACGGCAGTCGCGTTGAAGTGATCGAGAATGGGGCCGCTGGCTCCCGGGGCACCGTTGATGACATTGGCGAAGGAGGTGAATTTCACCAATGCATAAATGAAGTAGTCGCCTTCGGGAATCTCTATCTTGACAGATTCCCCTTTGATACCGCCTTTCAAGTCAATAACTTGCGACATGCTTTCCATTTTTGCGGGGACGAGTTGCAAACTGACAATCTCTGCCATGCGATGTTTGTCGGGGTCTGTCACTTGGGGAATGACGGGGAGAATAAGCGAATCTGCTTTGGTTTTGTAGATTTGTGGTCCCCGCACTTTGACGGCATTGACAATCATCACTTGCGCACGCTCCGCCATCGAAAGATTTTCGCAACCGTAGGGCCAGCCGCTTCCTACCAGCAAATCACAGCCTAAATGGAGCTCTTTCGCTTTGTCCAAAGCAATTTGCAGTTGGTGGCACCACTCGGGGCTCAGCCATTTCAAACTCTTGATACCCAAATCATTCGTCCTTTCGGGAAATGCGATAGGGTTGATTTCCACGCCACCGATTCCTGCCTCTTTTAGCAGTTGCAGCTCGCGTACGATTTCCGCGGAGTCCACTTTGTCGCCGTTCCACCACCATCTCACCCACGGATGGTAAGTGTCGATTTGTGCGTCCATTCCACTGACAATGAATAGGAATAGAAATGCAATTCCCACTTTTAGTAAGTGACCGACTCTTGTCGTCTTAGTCATCGTCAATGTCAATCAGTTGATTATCAATTCCTAAAAAAACATTTTGGGGGAGTTCTTTCATCACCTCCTCATACAATCCAAGGTGATGGCTTATGTGGGTGAGGTAGGCGCGACGGGGTTGGATTTGTTCAATGATGGAAAGCGTTTGCGGCAAACTGAGGTGTGAGTAGTGCTCTTCACGGCGTAATGCGTTGATTACCAGTGTGTCCAGTCCTTTTAATTTGGCTTTTTCAGAAGGCGAGAAGGGAACGGTAGCGATGTCAGGAATCTCGTTCCAGCTGATTCCGCGTGCATCGGTGATGTAAGCGAAATTCTTTATCCGGTAGCCTAAAATGGGAAGCTGTTTGGCCATCCGCTGGCTGCTGTGCATCAGTTTGATGGGGATGATTTCAACCTTTCCAATCTTAAATGGCTCTGGCTCAATGTCGTTGGTGTTTAAAATGGGGGCGCCAGGGTAGTGCTCCTCGGCGAAGGCGTAGCTGAAATCGCGCTCGATAGAACGCATCACCCTCGGCAGACCATACAGATTGAGCGGTTGTTTCATCAGAAAATTGATGGGACGCACATCGTCAAGACCGGCCGTGTGGTCCTTGTGCTCGTGGGTGAAAAGAACTGCATCCAAGCGAGTGGTGCCGCTTCGCAAGAGTTGATACCGCAAATCGGGGCCTGTGTCGATCAGAATGTTCAGCCCGTCCACATTAACTAAAGCCGATGTGCGCAATCGATGGTCGCGCACATCGTTGGAAGTGCAGACTGGACAGTGACATCCTATAATCGGGATACCCTGCGATGTTCCTGTTCCTAACAATCTGATTTTCATAACCTTTAATGCGATTAGCCCGTCTTGAAATTCTATATTAATTATAATTCAGCCAGCAGTTTTTCCTTCAAAATCCTCATCCCCTCCGTCGCCTTTTTCTGGATGAATTCCACGCGGCTGGTGGTGTTGACTTCTTTCGGGTCAATGAGATAGATTTTGCAGCTCGGACGTGCGGAAAAGAGAAGTCCAGCGGCGGGATACACATTGAGGGAAGTGCCGATGACGATGAGAATGTCGGCTTGTTCAACGGCTTCCGCCGCCTTGCCCAGCAGCGGTACATCCTCACCAAACCAAACGATGAACGGGCGTGTGATGTGCCCGTCAGCGGATTTGCGCCCATAGTCATAGGTCTCATAGCCGATGTCCTCCACGCATTTCTTCCCATTTTCACTGCAAACTTTCGTCAGTTCACCGTGCAGGTGGATGATGTTGTGTGAGCCGCCGCGCTCGTGCAGATTGTCAACGTTCTGCGTAACCACTGTTACGTTAAAATACTGCTCCAATTCGGCGATAATCTTGTGAGCATCATTGGGTTGCGTACGCCCTAATTCACTGCGCCGTTCGTTGTAGAATTGGGTCATCAGTTCGGGATTGCGATACCAGCCGTCAATGCTGGCCACATCTTCCACATTATAATTCTCCCAAAGTCCGTCGCTGTCGCGGAAGGTCTTGATGCCGCTTTCCGCACTGATGCCGGCGCCAGACAAAACAACTAAATTTTTATTCATGATGTGGATGTTTTAAAATGGGTGCAAAAGTACCTTTTTTTTTATTCATAACCAATGATTGAACTCACTTCTTGTTTGGGGGCGTGGTCAACGTTTCTTCCCGTATTCCGGCATGAGTTCAAGGGCTTCGGCGGCGTCAATGTCGCCTTGGTTGGCGGCTTTTCGGAACCACGAGGCGGCGACAGCCCTGTTTTGGGGAACGCCTTCCCCGTTGTAGTAGCAGAGAGCAAGATTGTACTGGGCTTGTGCGTTTCCTTGGTTGGCGGCGGCGCGATACCATTCAACGGCTAACTCTTTGCTTTGTGGAACACCCTCGCCTCGATCGTAGCAAAGGCCGAGGTCGCATTGCGCCATGGCAAGTCCCTGTTTGGCGGCTTTGGTGAACCATTCTGCCGCCTTTGTGTCATCGCGGGGTGTCCCTTCGCCCCGCTTATAGCAGATGCCCGCTTTGTATTGTGCTTCCACTAATCCTTGTTCTGCTGCTTTTTCAAACCATCCCAATGCTTCAACAGAATCGATTTCTACGCCATGACCGAGTTGGTAGTAACTGCCCAGATTGTACTGTGCTTTTGCCACTCCCTGCATGGCGGCGGCTCGGGCCCATCGGGCGGCTTCCACATAGTTCGTGTCGGTCCCAACCCCGCGGTAGTAGAGCGTGCTGACAATGTACTGAGAGCTGGAAAGACCTTGTTCAGCGGCGGCTCGGAACCATCTAACTGCTTCCTTGTAGTCCTGTGCCACTCCGTCACCGTTGTAATAGCAGGTGCCGAGGGATTCCTGCGCTCCGGCCACTCCTTTTTCAGCGGCGGAACGGAACCATTTGGAGGCTTCCAGAAGGTTCTGCGTCACCCCGTTTCCATAATAATAACAAGCTCCGAGGTTGTATTGCGCATCCTTCAGGCCCTGGTCGGCAGCGGCGCGGAACCACTTCGCCGCCTCGCGATAATCCTGGTCAACCACATGTCCATTGTAGTAGAGATTGCCGAGGTTGCGCTGCGCCTTTGCGTTGCCGGCATTGGCAGCCAATTTCCACCAAGCCAACGCTGTGTCGTAATCCGCCTCGACTCCGTTGCCGAAGTAGTAGCACCGCCCCAAATTGAATTGAGCTTCTGCGTCCCCGCGTTCGGCGGCTGCACGGAAATCCTCCGCATTCTGCGCGCTGCACAGCCATGCCAAGAGACAAAATATAGATGTGATAATAGCTTTTTTCAATTTCTGTAGATATTGCCCATTCCATCTATTTGATAATCTGATGACAAATCAAACGCGGAACGGATGTTATTGCTGGTCAGCACTTCGTCGGTGCTACTGAACATCTGTAATTTCCCATTCTGAATCAGAATGGATTTGGAGGTATATTGCTTGACAAATGAAAAATCGTGGAGAATGATAAGAATGGTGGTGTGGGACTGTTGATTGAGATGTTGCAAAATGTCCATCACTTCGTATTTGTGGGCGATGTCGAGATTGGAAAGTGGCTCGTCGAGAAGCATCAACGGTGTCTGTTGGGCCATGGCACGGGCAATCATCACGCGCTGCATTTCGCCCCCGCTCAACTGACCTAACATTCTGTCTTTCAGGTTGGTGAGATGGGTCTTCGACATCACGTCCATCACGATTTCGCGGTCTTGGGCATTTCCACCTTCCCACCGATTCTGATAGGGATTCCGCCCCATCAAGATTGTGTCAAAGACGGAAAAGTCAAAGACAACATCTTGTTTTTGAGGTACATACGATACGATTTTGGCCAGTTCTCTGGCGGAGAATTTTTCAATGGCGGTATCTTGTAGATAAACGCTTCCCGCTACCTTGGTGGGCAATATGCCGGCTATGGCTTTTAGTAGCGTGGACTTGCCCGACCGTTCGGCCCGATGATTGCGCAAAAATCACCAGAATCAATGACGAAACTGATCTCTTCTAAAACGTTTTTTTTGTCGTAAGCAAAAGATAATTGCTTGATAGATAGCATTTTATTTTATAATTGTTAATGAACTGTGATAGTCAACGGCATGAACGTACCCTTCGTAGTGGAAGACGTAATAGTAAACGCCATCGGAAAGGCCTTCGGCGGTGAAGCCAGATTCGGCATTGTAAACCACACCGTCCAAGGCGTAAGTCTGGTAATTCTCTTTTTCGTAAACTTTCTTGCCCCATCTGTTATAGACAGTTAACATATTGGGCATATGGGGATTCAGGTTCTTGATGGCGAAGACATCGTTGAGGTTGTCGCCGTTGGGGGTCAGCACATTGGGGAATTCGAGATCCGCGTCCACGTAGGCGTAGTGCGAGACAGAGGAGGTGCAGCCAAAGGAGGAGGTGATGCTGAGCGTGACGAGAAATTCGCCCCAGCTGTCGTAGGTATGCGCGACGTTGTATTCGATGGTGGACTCGGAATTTCCGTCACCGAAATCCCAATTCCAAGTGAAAGTTTCACCCAGATAGGTCCCGCTGATATCAGTAAGGTTGATGAACTCAATGGGAGTGCCTTGTGAAAGGAGGGCTCGTTCAGGGTTCAGCAGGAAATCAACCTGCGGGGAGCTCGTGATGACCAAGTTCAATTCAATGATGCTGTCGCAGCCATAGATGTTCGTTAGGTTTTGAAAATGGGAGAATTCGCCGGTCAACGCAGTGGCATCCCCTGAAATATTGAAGCCGTGAAGCGTGTAGTCTTCATATTGGCAGATGGTGTCCGTATAGGTTTCTGCGGAAACGGGAAGCACGTGAATGGTCAGCGTGACGACACTGTCGCAACCGAGTGAGCTTTGTTCGAAATGAACCATCACGTGTTCGCCCAACTCCATCGTATCTGTATTGAAGATGAAGCCGTTATCGTTGTAATTGCTGCCCTTGCAGATATTGTCCTCCAAGTGTATGTCATAAATTTCACCGACAGTGAGGTTTAGAATTTCGGTGCTGTCGCAACCGTAGGTGTTTGTAAACACATGGGTGAAGGTTTGGGGACCGATGGTGAGCTCTTCGGCGGAGAATTCAAAGCCAAATGCTTGGAAATCAATTCCTTCGCAAATGATTGTGTCGTGTGTGAAAATTTCGCTCGGCAGAACGGTCAGGTAGAGGGTGACGATGCTGTCGCAATGGTTATGTGTTTGAAGATGCGCGCTGTCGGCCAGTGTGCCTATGGTGGTGGTTTGCGCGGGGGTGAAGGTGAAACCATAACCGCTGTAGGGTTCGCGCTGGCAGATGGTGTCGTAAAAGACAAGGTCGTAGTCGGGGTTGACCGTAATGGAGAAGTCTGCGGTAGCGATGCAGCCGTTTGAGTCGGCGATGGTGTAGGCGAGCTGATAGACGGCGGCGGAGTCGTTGAAGTTGAAGTTGGTTTCGTTGTAGGTCGTGTTGTTGTAGGAGTAAGTGCCGCCGAGGGGCATTCCGCCGATGAGTTGGGCGGAAGAGTCGTTCAAACAGAAGGTGGAACTCGGATGGGATACGGGCGGCTCATAATCAACGATGACGACGGAATCGATGGCGATATTGCCGTCGAAATCGGTGACAGTAACGGTGTAAGTTCCTGCGCACAAGCCTATTGCAGTGTCGGTTGTCTGCATGTTCGGGTCATTCCATACGTAGGAGTAGGGTGGAGTGCCGCCCGTGGCGGTGGCCACGGCTATTGCATTGCAGGTGATGATGGGTGGGTCGATGCAGTCGGCGTTGCAGGTGGCGTAGGTGGGTGAGGATGGGGTGCTTTGCCAAACGCCGCCATCGGGAATGCGGCGGAAGGACTGCCCCAAGTAGTTTTGCGGGTTCAAAGAGGTGATGTAGTTCTTGTTTGCGGCCGGAATGGCATCGTAGCTGGGGGGGATCCCTTGGAATCCGCAGTCGCTTACGCCTGGGTTGCACGGTGTGCACGACATGCAGGAGTTGGTGGTGCTGCACCAGCTGATGGCGTCTTGTGGAATGCCGTTCGCATCGTAAAAAGCGAACCAGCCGCCGGCGTTGGGGAACCACAGGCGTGTGCCGCCGCCGTAGCAATAGCGGCTATCCACGATGATTTCAACCACATTTCCGCCGTTCTCAACGAGCATTGAATCGGGCACGGCCGCCGCGTAACGACCTCTTACCAGCGCAAAGCCTTGCGGGGGAACGACACTGCCGGGGGGGATCACAAAACCGCCACCATAATTCCCTCCATCTGGAGCGTTATTGCCAAGAAAATAGCAGGAGATGTCCACAGAATCGCATTTGTGAGGGTTGTATAATTCAATCCACTCGCCGCTCCGGCTCGTTCCATCGTCCATAATGGAACCATCGCGCGAACTGGGCGACAACATCACCTCGTTGATTAATATCGTGGGACCATTGTAAAAACAACCCTGCCCTATGCAGTCGGTGTTGACGCTGCCTGTCACTGAAACGGAAAGCGATTGAGCGGGAATCCCTAACACGCTTACAGCTAAAATAAAAGTAAGTGTAATTTCTCTCATGTGCGTGTTTCTTTTAGAAAATAATTGCATTAATTAGTCGGCGTGCAAAGTTAGTTAAAAAAACTTCATAAATACAATAGATTGTGAATAATTATTTTTAAGAAAATTCGTATATTTGCAGCCGAGTTCGTAGGATTCATAAGACGATATTTATTTGTAACTAATTTATTAATAATCAATTAAAAAACACGACAATGAGTAAAGGTTTCATCTTGGCTGCGATTGCAGCGCTGACGCTTTCATTCAACGTGATGGCCCAAGATAGCAAGGAGGTCAAAAACGAGGATGAAGGTTACAAGTTTACTATTTCGAAGGAACTTCCTGTAACTTCTGTGAAAGACCAGAACCGTGCCGGCACATGCTGGTGCTACTCCGGCCTGGGGTTCATCGAAGCCGAACTGCTCCGTATGGGCAAGCCCGAATATGACTTCTCGGAAATGTACATCGTTTCCAATACCTACTTGGACCGCGCCAAAGCCGCTGTCCGCACCCATGGTGATGTCTCCTTCTCTCAAGGCGGCTCCTTCTACGATGTAATCTACGGCATGAAGACTTTCGGCCTCGTTCCAGAATCTGAAATGCGTCCTGGCGCTGCTTACGGGGATACGCTCTCCGACCATACCGAGCTCTCCGCTGTCAGCGACGCCATCGTGAAGGCGATTGCCAAAGGCGAGCACAAGTCCCTCCAAACCGACAAAAAAACCGGACAACCCCTCTGGTTGGAATCCATCAAGGCCGTCCACGACATTTATTTGGGTAGCTGCCCCGAAGAATTCACCTACAACGGCAAAAAATACACCCCGAAATCTTTCTACGAATCCCTCGGCTTGAATGCAGACGACTATGTCTCCATCACTTCCTATACGCACCATCCTTTCTATCAGCAGTTCGTACTTGAAATTCAAGACAACTGGCGCTGGGGCTTGAGCTACAACGTTCCGTTGGATGAAATGATGCGCATTTTCGACTATGCAATAGAAAACGGCTACCCGATCGCTTGGGGCGCCGATGTGAGCGAAGACGGCTTCCGCAAGAATATCCGCAAGGGCTTCTGCGTTCTGCCTGACCTCGAAGCCAAGGAAACCATCGGTAGCGACATGGCCCATTGGACCGGCATGAGCGCTTCCGACCGCGCCAAGGAATCCCAAAGCAAACCGACCCCCCAACGCTGGGTTACCCAAGAGGAACGCCAAGCCGCTTTCGACAATTGGGAAACCACCGACGACCACGGTATGCTGATTTACGGCACTGCCAAAGATCAAATCGGCAACGAATACTACATGGTAAAGAACTCATGGGGTGACTACGGCGAATACCACGGCATGTTTTACGTGAGCAAAGCTTTCGCTCAATACAAAACGATGAACATCCTCGTGCATAAAGATGCCATTCCGAAGGACATCAAGAAAAAACTCGGTATCAAATAGTTGATTGCCAGTAAATAAGAAGGCTGCGTACGGTGAAAACCAAGCGCAGCTTTTTTTTGCCTGCCACTACCGTTTTCTCCCATATATAAATCGTGGCAACCCGCGGAAATCATTTCTACAGACGACATTTGCGAACCCCATTCTTTCAAGCAGTTGCTTTAATTCCGGATGGAAATGTTCATGCGTTTCAAAGTAGAGTTCTCCGCCGGAATTGAGGGCTGAAACGGCCAATTGCGCAATTTTATCGTAGAAAATCAGCGGGCACTTGTCGGGCACGAACAGGGCGCGGGAGGGCTCGAAATCAACCACGTTCCTTTCAAGATGCTGGCGTTCGCTCTCGGGAATGTAGGGCGGATTGCTGACAATGAGGTCGTATTTGTCAGGCAACTGACTGGTTTTCAATATGTCTAATTTGTAAAAAGTGACTTCCGCCCGATTGGTTCTTGCATTATGACGGGCGGTTTGGAGCGCTTGGCCGGAAATGTCGAGAGCGGAGACATCGGCTTGCGGAAAGCATTTCTTCAAAGCGATGGCAATGCTTCCACTACCCGTCCCTATGTCTAAAATGGCTTTGGGATGATGCCCATTGTGCTCCTTCACAATCCAGTCCACCAGCTCCTCTGTTTCCGGGCGTGGAATCAACACGCTGCCGTTTACTTGGATTTCAGCGTTGTAGAATTCGGTTTTGCCGATGATGTATTGGATGGGCTCGTCGTTCTGAATCCTTTGCAAGTCGCGGGCGAAATCATCGGGGGTGGCAATCTCATCCTCTAATTCCATCGCGAACTTGTAGGTTGGAATGGACAGTTTGTCGGAGACGTAAAGACGGAACATGGCCTGTGCCTCGCGTTCATCGTACCGCTGTCGGGCCACTTCCAGAAATTGCTTCTTCAATTCGGATTTCGTCATAGCAAAGTGATTTTCTCGGTGCTTTTCAGCCTGCAAAAGTAAACAATTCCACTTACACCAAAACAGAATTTTTTAGTATATTTGCAGCCTCGTTTCAACCACAAAAAAATACTATTCCCAATATGAAAAAAATTATTTTTTCCATTGCAATTTTAGCAATTATGTCAACATCCTGTAAAAAAAACGAGAACCAGGCAACTGTAGAAGTTGATGATTCTGAATTGATTACAAAAGACAACCGTCCTGTTCCTGATTTCTCCAAGGGCATTCTTACTGAAGAAATCCTTTGGTATTTCGGCAGGGTATCAGCCCCATCTGTTTCTCCCGATGGCAAGACCTTGCTCTATTCGGTCAAATATTTCGACTATAGAAAAAACAAGGGAAATGCCGAACTCTACACGGTACCCGTTGCCGGTGGCACACCCACGCAAGTCTCTTCCACACCCGACGACGAACTTCAGCCGATATGGCTGCCCGACGGCAAGAAAATTGCTTTCCTCTATCCTGACAAAGACGGGCTTTTGCAGGTTTTCGAGGCCAACCCCAATGGTTCCATGCGCCGACAGGTGACGCACGCTCCAAGCGATGTGAACGGTTTCTCGTTCTCTCCCGACGGCAAAAACATCTTGTTCACCCGCAATGTGAAACTGGATACGACTGCTATTGACCGCTATCCCGATCTGCCAAAGAACACGGCGAAAATCTATGACGACCTGATGTATCGTCATTGGGATGCTTGGGCCGATGGAACTTACGCCCATTTGTTCATCGCACCGGTTAACGATACAGAAAATGCAGTGGAACTGCTCAAAGGAGAGCGTTTCCATTCGCCGGTTCCCTCCAGTGGCGGCATGGAAGAGGCTGTTTGGAGCCCCGACGGAAAGAAAATCGCCTACTGCTGCAAACGCGCTACCGGCAAGGACTTCGCGTTGAGTACAAACACCGATATCTTCATCTATGACCTCGCTTCCCAACAAACCATCAACATAACCGAGGGCAATCAAGGTTACGATATGGATCCCGTTTGGAGCCCCGACGGAAGCAAGATTGCGTGGTGGAGCATGGAGACCCCCGGTTTTGAATCAGACAAGAAGCGTCTGATGATTTACGATGTCAAGAAGGACTCTTCAGATTACTGCACTCCCGATTTCGACTACAATGCCGAGAGTTTTGTTTGGAGCGACAAGGGCGACAAGGTCTATTTCCTCAGTTGTGTGGAGGCGACCTACCAAGTTTATTCCTTTGATCTCGCAAGCCGTGCTATCGACACGCTAACCTGTGGCGACCACGACTACAACTCATTGGCCCTTGCCGGCAACAAGCTGATTGCCACTATGACTCGCCACGACCTGCCCGCTGAAATCTTCTCTATAGATTTGGAAACCAAGCAGACCAAGCAAATCACCTTTACCAACAAGGACATTCTGGATAAAATTGACATGGGCAAGACCGAGAAACGCTGGGTTAAGACCACCGATGGCAAGGATATGCTCGTGTGGGTGATTCTTCCTCCTAAATTCGACCCCAACAAAAAATACCCGACCCTGCTTTATTGCGAAGGCGGACCGCAATCTCCTGTAAGTCAGTTCTTCTCCTATCGCTGGTGTTTCAAGATGATGTCGGCGCATGATTATATCGTGGTTGCTCCGAACCGCCGTGGTCTGCCCGGTTTCGGTCAGGAATGGAACGACCAGATTAGTCGCGACTATGGCGGACAGAACATGAAGGACTATTTCTCCGCCATCGATGCGCTGGCAAAAGAACCCTATGTGGATGAAAACCGTTTGGGCGCAGTTGGTGCAAGTTACGGCGGATACTCCGTCTATTGGCTCGCCGGTCATCACGAGAAACGCTTCAAGGCTTTCATAGCCCATTGCGGCATGTTTAACTTTGAAAGCTGGTACGGCACTACGGAAGAGCTTTTCTTCGCCAATCACGATATTGAAGGACCTTATTGGGAGAAGCCGACCCCGAAGAGCTACAGCTTCTCGCCAAACAAGTTCGTTGGCAACTGGGACACTCCGATTCTCGTCATCCATGGCGGCAACGACTTCCGCATCCCCTATACCGAAGGAATGCAGGCGTTTGACATCGCCCAGATGAAGGGCATTCCGAGCCGTTTCCTCTATTTCCCGGATGAAACGCATTTCGTCGTGAAACCGCAAAATGCCATGGTTTGGCAGCGTGAATTCTTCCGCTTCTTGGATGAATATCTGAAGAAATAGCACCTCAATCGACTTGATGTGACCATGCGCGACTGGAAAACCAACTTGCAATGGGGTATAATGGACACGTACATCCTACGTAAGTTCATCGGCTCCGTGTTCTTCTCCATTGCACTGTTGATGACTATCATCATCGTCTTTGATATTTCTGAGAAAATACAGTCGTTTATGGACAATGAAATCCCGCTGGGCATCATTGTTGTCAAGTATTACTTCAATTTCATACCCTACTTTGTCAATCTATTCTTCCCGCTGTTCACTTTCATCTCGGTGATTTGGTTCACCTCCAAATTGTCGGGATGGAATGAAATCATCTCATTTTTCAACGGAGGTATCAGTTTCTACCGTTTCCTCGTCCCGTATATCGTGGGGGCGTTGCTTTTGTGCATTCTCTCCATGTTCATGTCCAATTTTGTGATTCCGAAGACCAATGCGGGGATGTACAATTTCAAAGAGGTTTATATGCATAAGAATCATTCGATTACGACATCCAATATTCATTTCAAGAACTCGAAATACGCCTATGTCTATGCGCAGCGTTGGCGTAAGCAGACGATGGACGGAGATATGTTCACCTACGAGATTATAGGCCCAGAGAGACTTGAGTACAAGATGCGTTCGGAAAGCATTCAATACAATGAAAGCACGAAGAAATGGACATTGTATAATTATGTGATTCGAGATTTTTCCGGAGAGAAAGAGGTGCTGCGCATGGGTGCGCAGATGGATACTACGTTCAATTTTCTCCCCGAGGATTTCAATGCCGATGAGACGGCCGCAGAGACGATGTCATATTCGGATCTGAAGAAGTTCATCGCCAAGGAACAGAGCAAAGGTTCCAGTCTGGTGAAAATCTACCAGATAGAATGGCAGAAACGCTTGGCCAACCCTGTCTCCATCGTGGTGATGACCTTGCTGGGGTTGTGTGTGGCCGCCCGCAGAACCCGTCGGGGTGTGGGCGTTCACATCTTTATCGGACTCCTCTTCGTGTTCATGTTCATTTTCCTACAGCAGGTTTCCACAGTCTTCGCCATTTCCGAGTCGCTTTCACCGGCGATGGCCATCTGGCTTCCCAATCTCATCTACCTTTTCATCTGTGCATGTATGTTGTACGCAATGCCTAAATAGCCGCTGACATTATGCACATCCCGTTTATTGTTATTCATTAAAAAGTGGTATCTTTGCGCCAAATTTTTCGCTATGTCAATCAGTGTTAAAAATGTATCTAAACAGTTCGGAAAGCAGTGGGCATTGAAGAATGTCAGTTTTGAAGTCAACCAAGGCGAAGTGGTCGGTTTTTTGGGACCCAATGGAGCCGGTAAATCCACGATGATGAAGATCATCACCTGCTACCAGCCGCCCACAAGTGGCGAAGTGACTGTCTGTGGCTGCGACATCAGGAACGACTCCCTCAAGTTGCGCAGCAAAATCGGATACCTCTCCGAAGCAAATCCGTTGTATGTGGATATGTATGTAGCTGAATTTCTGGAGTTTATTGCAGGCATCCATAAAATAAAAGACAAAAAGCGCCGTGTGGCGGAGGTGATTGAAATGACGGGGCTCACTCCGGAAATGAACAAGAAAATCGGGACGCTCTCCAAAGGTTACAAACAGCGTGTCGGTTTGGCGCAGGCGCTGATTCCCGACCCCGAAGTGCTCATTCTCGACGAACCCACCACCGGCCTCGACCCCAACCAGCTGGTGGAAATCCGCGAATTGATTAGGAGGTGCGGCGAAACCAAAACCGTCCTGCTTTCCACCCATATCATGCAGGAAGTGGATGCCATGTGCAGCCGCGCCGTCATCATCAACCGCGGACAAATCGTTGCCGATGACACGATGGACAGTCTCCGCCGCCAAGCCGAAGAACGTGGCTTCAAAAACAACCCCATCGAGGAACTCTTCCATGCGTTGACCAAAAAGCACGAGTAATCAATGGAATAAATTTTCTTAAATGTTTGATAATTATGTCTTTAGATAGGTTGAAACCGCTTCTCTTCGCCATCTGTATCGCTCTTGCCATGCCCTATGTGTATGCACAGGACGAAGATGGGGATTCAGATGCCGACCCCTGCGTGCAGACTTTCCCGAAAAACATTGAAAAGGATTTCAAAAAAGCGCGCGATTTCCACAAGAGCGGAAAGAAGTCTGAGGCGAATGAAATCTACCGACAGATCATCGATGAATATCCCGAACACTTGGAAGCTAACTACTATTTGGGGCTAAGTTATTGGCTCCCAATACAGCTGAACGGGCTGCAAATCGAGCGCAAGTCGGATGCAACGGAGGTGATTCAAGCAGCCGACCGCATGTACGACATTTGTCCGACCTACAAAATCAAGATACATCTTTATGCCGCAGAGGCCGCCTATCTCATTGAAAATTTCCCCGCTGCCATCAAGCACGCCAAAGTCCTCATTGAAAACCCTGATTTGGTGAAAGACTTGAATGACCTGGATATGGCGGAAATGATTGTCAGCAAGTCAAAGGTTTTCGCGGAAATTCTGAATAATCCAGTCCCATTCGACCCCAAGCCTGTTCAGGGGATATCCACCTCCGACGACGAATACCTTGCCACGCTTTCACCCGACGGCGATTTCTTTTATTTTACCCGAAGAAAAAACGTGAGGGTGCAGAATGCCTTCGGCGTGAGCTCCGAAGACAAGGAGTTCTTCTCCTGCGCGCCCAAAAACAATTCCGGCGGCTACCAGACCGGCGATGCACTCCCGTACCCCTTCAACCAATCGTTGGGGGAGGGAAGCCCGACCATCAACCTAGCCAACGACCTGCTCATTTTCACGATGATGCACGAGGTGAAGTTCAAGAATGAGAAAGGTCAGGATGAGGTCTATCCGAACTATGACTTGTACTATTCGGTTTTTAACGGGGAAGAATGGTCAGACCCTCGTCCCATCGGTGATAAGGTGAACCGCAAAGACAGTTGGGAGTCGCAGCCGTCAATCAGTTCCGACGGCAATTTCCTGTTTTTCGCCTCTGACCGACCGGGCGGTTATGGCGGGGCAGACATCTGGCTGACCGAGCGCGATGCCAATGGCAACTGGCAGGCACCCGTCAACCTCGGTCCAACCATCAACACTAAGGGAAACGAGCGCTCACCATTCCTACATACCGACAGCAAAACACTCTACTTCTCCGCCGCCCCCACCCGCGACGGCACGGCTGGGCATAGTGGACTGGGCGGTTTGGACATATTCTATTCCAAACTGGGCGATGACGGCAAATGGCAGAAACCTGTCAACATCGGCTATCCCATCAATTCTGAAAATGATGAAACCGATTTCTTCGTCAGCCTCGATGGTGAAACAGCCTATTTTTCATCCAATAATCTGGATAGCAAGGATTGGAACATCTACTGTTTTGAACTTTATGAGGCTGCTCGCCCTAAAAGTATGATTCTGGTGAAGGGCGAGGTGAAAACCGATGACCATGAAATGGCCTCTGCAACCGTACAACTGCTTGATAATGAATCGAATGTGGTGGCAAGCACGACGGTGAATGAGAGCACCGGTAAATACGCTCTCGCCACCCACGTCTCCGATACGGCAGAAACCCAGAAACTGGTCCTGACCGTCAAGCAGGAGGGCTATGCCTATGATACTAAGATGATTACGATCAAGAAGGAGGAAGCAAAGGTGGTGACTTCCGATGCGGAGGTGAAGAAGATTGAAGTGGGAAAGGTGTGTGAACTGCACGACATCTATTTCGCCACCAACTCTTCCACTCTGACAAATGAAAGCAAGCGCCTGATTAATCTTTTTGCTGACTTTTTGTTTAATAATCCTATGGTAAAGGCTGAAATTCAAGGGCATACGGATAACATCGGAAATGATGACGACAACCTGCGCCTTTCGGAGCAGCGCGCACATGCTGTTTATGACTATTTGGTCGAGAAGGGCATTCCGCAAAATCGAATCCGTTATAAAGGATATGGCGAGGCCAAGCCGATTGCGACGAATTCCACAGAGGAAGGGCGCGCCAAAAACCGTAGAACTGTTTTTTTGATTTATGAGCGATAGCCATCATTTATCCATTTTGCCCCAACGGCCTCTGCTGGAGGGCAAGAATTCCTTCGTACAACTGGTTTTCCTTGTTCTGTTTGTGCTGTTGGGAACCATTGTGTTTTCCTCTGCCGGGCTTCTGGTCTCGTACCTGATTTGGGGTGCTAATGTGGCCGAACATCCCACCGCCGACTATTATAGGCTCCTGCAGGCTTTCAATGCGGTTGGCACCTTTTTGATTCCCGCGTTGTTGTTGTCGTACGCGCTTTATCACCGCTGGTTCACCTATAGCCAAGCCGACTGCGCTGTCAATGACGCGAGAAAGTATCTGTATGTCAGTTTGTTATCTATTTTTCTGATTCCTGTTGTCGGCTTGGTGGCAACGCTCAACGGCATGATTCACCTGCCGGATTTCTTGGGTGGTTTGTCGGCTTGGATGGCGGAAGTGGAGGCGGAGAGCAATTCGATTTTGGAAACCATCATTGGCGAAAAGGGCGCGAGGGCTTTATTGCTCAACATCTTGATTTGCGCCGTTTTTCCCGCCGTTTGCGAGGAGTTTTTCTTCAGGGGAACCCTGCAGCCGTTTTTCAGGAATTGGTTTCGCAACAAACATGCGGCGGTTTGGGTTACCGCCTTTATTTTCAGCGCAATCCACTTGCAATTTAGCGGCTTTTTTGCTCGATTGCTCTTAGGCGCATACTTGGGCTACCTCTTCGTGTGGAGCGGGTCTTTGTGGCTGCCGATTCTTGCACATCTGTTGCACAATACCTTATCAATTGTGTTTCCAAACGTTATCGCATATTTTGATCTGCCCATCAGCGAGAACGCGTCGTTGCTGCAGCAGTTGCCGTTGGCCTTGATGTGCATAATTATATCCGTCGGTCTGATTTTGATGCTTTACCGAAGGAGGATATAGCGACGTCAGCGTCTATTTCAATTGATTCAGGTACTGCTCGATGGTGGTTTGCAGTCCCAGATAGATGGCATCACAGATGAGTGCGTGCCCGATGGAAACCTCAAGCAGGTTGGGGATGTGCTGTGCGAAGTATTTCAGGTTGGTCAAGGACAGGTCATGTCCGGCGTTGATGCCTAACCCTTGGCGGTTAGCCTCTTCAGCGGCTAAAACAAAATCGCGGATGGCGGCTTCGGGGTTGTCGGGATAGTTTCGAGCATAGCTTTCGGTGTAAAGTTCAATGCGGTCGGTGCCGGTTTTAGCCGCATTTTTCACCATCTCCACGTTTGCATCCACGAAAATGGAGGTGCGAATGCCGTCCTTATGGTAATTGGCAATCAATTTTGTGAGGAAATCCTGATGCTTGATAGTATCCCATCCAGCATTGGAAGTGAGTACATTAGGCGCATCGGGCACTAACGTTACCTGCGTCGGTTTTATTTCGTGAATCAGTTCGTTGTATCTGTCGGAGGGGTAGCCTTCGATATTGAATTCCGTGGTGACGATTTTTTTCAAGTCATAGACGTCGCTGTAGCGGATGTGGCGCTCATCGGGACGTGGGTGTACTGTAATTCCTTGAGCACCAAACTTTTCGCAATCTTTCACTACTTGTATCAAGTTAGGCATGTTGCCACCGCGGGCATTGCGCAAAGTCGCAATTTTGTTCACATTTACACTAAGTCTTGTATTCATTTTTCTTTGTTTTTAATTGTTGGAAACGGGCTGCAAAAGTACGATTTTTTTTACTTTTGCACATTATTTGAAATATGGCAGATACCTCCTATAACGGCAAGACAGTCTATACGTTGACGCAAGTAGCGCAAAGCATCCAGTCGATGATTGCGCGGACTTACAACGGACGCTATTACATTAAGGCTGAGATGGTTAGACTCAATCATCAACCTCGGAACGGACATTGTTATCCTGAGTTGGTGGACAAGGAGGGGGATGTCATCAAAACGGAAATGCGGGCGGTTATATGGTCGTCGGATTTCATTCGTATTAATGATAAGTTCCAGAAAATCACGGCTGAGCGTTTGAAAGACGGCATCACTATTCTATGCTTGGCTGCAATCACCTTTACTCCGCGCTACGGTCTGGCTTTGCAAATTCAGGACGTTGAGCCGGCTTACACTTTAGGCGAAATGGCAAAAAACAAACGGGAAACGATTGCAAGACTGAAGCAGGAGAATGCCTTTGATGCAAACAAGAAGTTGAAAATGCCGCTCTTGCCTCAACGTATCGCCGTCATTTCAGTGGAAACGAGCAAGGGATACAACGATTTCATGGTTACCTTGAATGGCAACAAGCACGGCTATCGCTTTCATACAGAGCTGTTTCCGTCGTTGCTGCAAGGTGATCGGGCTGTTGCCACGATGACGAATCAACTCATACAGATTGCCAAGCGGAAGGATGATTTCGATTGTGTGGTCATCATTCGCGGCGGCGGTGGGGATGTCGGGCTTAATTGCTACGACCAGTATGAGTTGGCGCAGCACGTAGCTACTTTTCCGATTCCTGTCCTTTCCGGCATAGGTCATTCCACCAATGAAACTGTTACGGAAATGGTCTCTTACGGCAATAAAATCACGCCGACGGAGGTGGCGTACTATTTAATCAGTTTTTTCGAGGATTTTGAGAATAAAATTGCGAATATCCAAACTTTTATTAGTGAAAAAACGCAGTCTATCCTGAAGGATGAGAAGAATTCGCTCTCGCAATTAGAGGCGCAGATTGAATTGTCGGCGCAAAGGACTTTTGCACGAGAGAACCATCAACTGCTTGAACTTCAGTCTTCTATGCACCTATCCGCTCACAAGATTCTGGAGAGTAATGAGCGGGCTTTGTCGGATTGTCGTGCAGTGCTGGGCGATGGCGCGCGCACAATGATCTCCCGCGAAAACATACAGATTTCTTCCCTCTTTACGAAATTGCAACTCTCTGTAAAACAAAATATTACAAACACACGGAATGAGTTGCGCTATATGGATGAAAAACTGCAAATTTTGCACCCTTCCAATATTCTGAAGCGAGGTTTCAGCATCACCTATCATAATGGAAAACCAATTACGGATTGTAATCAAATAGCTGAAGGGCAGGAAGTTGAGACAATTGTCTTGAACGGACGCTTCAAGTCGGTTGTGAAGTAGGGGGTGCGGGCTTCAAGTCTTTCTTGACATATCGAAAATACTGCCTTTTGCCAACCTGATGCTGTTTTTTCCAATAATGGACGCATTAAGAAAAAAAATTGTACTTTTGCGCAAATTTCCACCAATGAAAAAAAGAGGGTTGATCTGTTTTGTTTTGTTGATAGTCGGTTGCTTGGTGGCTGACGCACAAGTTGGCGGAAAGTATATTTACAACTTCTTGAATTTCAGCAATTCGCCGAGACAGGCGGCTTTGGGTGGAGAGCTGGTCGCTGTGTATGACGATGACCCTTCGTTGATTCTGTACAACCCCTCCATGATTGGTCAACGCCATCACACCTCGCTGTTGTTCAGTGCGGTTGACTATTTCTCCAACGCCTCCTACGGCTCAGCCATGTACTCCCACACCTTCAAAAAGGTGGGTAGTTTCGCCCTCGGCATGCAGTTCGTCAACTACGGGAAATTCACGATGACGGACGAAACGGGGATTGAGCAAGGTTATTTCCGCGCCGGGGATTATTGTGCCACGGTGGGGTGGGGGCGCCGCTTGGACAGTAGTTTCAGCATTGGCGCCAATCTCAAACTGATTTATTCCACCTACGAATCCTATAAGTCTTTCGGACTGGCCGTTGATGTAGCAGGGTCGTATGTCAACCAGAAAAAACAACTGGCTCTGACCCTGTTGGCAAAGAACATCGGTTCCCCGATTGTGAATTATGTTCCTGGGCAATTCGAGAAAATTCCGTTTGACATTCAAATCGCTTTTTCGCAGCAATTCCGTTTCATGCCTGTCCGTTATCACATTTCGCTGCACCACCTTTACCGCTGGAATATGGCATACGTAGGGGAGAGGGATCCGCTTTTGGAATATGATGCACTAACCGACGAGCCGATTTATCCGTCGAAGGCCGTCCAGTTCTTTGACAATTTCTTCCGCCATATCAATTTTGGTATAGAAATCATCCCCGCAAAGTTTTTATCGTTCCACATCGGGTACAATCACAATCGCCATCAGGAAATGCGCATCCCGCAGCGTCGCACCATGGCCGGGTTCTCGTATGGTTTTTCTCTCAATATCAAGGGAATACGCATCGGTTTTTCACGCATGCACTATGCCCGCGGTGCTGTTCCTAACTATTTCAACTTCGCTGTGAACATCAACGAACTATCGAAACTATCGCAGGAGCGCAAGCAGAAGAAGTTGCTGAAAGTGGCGGAATAGACAATTAGAACCCCTGTTCTTTCACTGCTTTGTATAGGATGTTGGAAAAGTACTCGTTGTCTTCCTTTTTGTATCTGCGCGAAACATAGTCGTTGGCCAGATTCCCTGTTTTGTTTTCGGCGACGGCCGTTGCATTGTGCGTGTCCTTTTCCAATGCCGCATACATATTGTTAATGTCGGTATCGTTGTAGTCTCGGTAGGATTCCTGATGAATCAGCGAGCGGACGGGCAGTTTAGTTGTGAGCGGAATCTGTTGGTCGGGGTAGCCGATGGCGATGCAGGCAGTGGGGATGACGTGTTTAGGTAGCTGCAGTATTTCAATGAATTGAGGCACGTTGTAAGTGATGGTGCCGAGCCAGCAGAGGCCGAGGCCGAAGGATTCGGCTGCCACGCAGGCATTCTGGGCCGCAATGATGGAGTCGGTGACCGCCCACTGGTATGCTTGAAAATTGCTGTAAGCATCTGTCGGCACATCCCTGCATTCGCAGAAACGGTCGAAGCGGTGGAAATCGGCGCAGAACGTGAGAATCAGAGGCGCATTGGTGGCAATCGGCTGGTTGAAGTGCAGTGGCGCCATCTTCTCCATCATCGCCTTGTCTTTGGTCACAATAATGCTGAATAGTTGCATTCCTCCCAATGTCGAGCCATTGCAGGCAGCCTGCAAGATCTTGTCAAGTATCTCATCCTCAATAGGTTGCTCCTTGAATTGACGGATGCTTCTGTGGCCTAAAAGTGTTTCGATTGTCTCCATTTCCTTTGATTGATAAAATATCGTTATTCTGAAAAAATATCTCTCCGTATTATAGAATCCTTCAGCAAATCCGCCACGATGAAAGTGCTGCCGCCAACATACACCGCATCGTCTGCGGAAATCTCCCTCAACAACGTTTGGTAAGTGTCAGCAACGCTTTCCGAGCTGATTCGTGCTTCCAGCCCTGCCGCTTTCATCTTCTCAAAAATCGTTTCCGACGCCATCGCGCGGTCCACACTCGCGTGACAGACGATGTATTCGGCTGCGCGTGGCAACAATCGGATGATGCTATCCACATCCTTGTCGCTCACAAAGCCGATGATGACGTGCAGCTTTCGGTCCGTGAGACGCCCCATTTGCTTTGCAAGATATTGGAAACCGCCGCTATTGTGGCCGGTGTCGCAAACTGCCAGCGGCTTCTCCGAAAGGATCTGCCAGCGCCCCATCAGGTGCGTATTCGTAACAACGTTTTCTATCGCCTTGCAAATCAAAGCATTGCGATTCCCATCCTGTTTCGTTGAAACCGAAATCGTTTTGACGAATGTGGCGATGTTTTCAAACTGGTAATCCCCCTGCAGTGGCAACCGGACATTCTCGCCTATGATTTCCTCCCCGCTTTGAATGGTGATCAGCCGGTAATGCGGGTTGTCGGAAATCGTCGACTCGGAGATGGAAATGCCGTCGGTAGTGAAGAGCGGTGCATTCAATTCGTGCGCTCTTTTTTGGAATACGGGCATCGTCTCGTCGTTGTAATTCCCGATTACCACGGGTGTGTTTCCTTTCATAATGCCCGCTTTCTCGAAGGCGATTTTTGCGAGCGTGTCGCCTAATAACTGTGTGTGTTCCAATGTGATATTGGTGATGACGCATGTTTGCGGACGGATGATGTTGGTTGCGTCCAACCTGCCGCCCAAGCCCACCTCGATGATGGCGATATCGACCTTCTCTTCCGCAAAATAGTAGAAAGCCAACGCGGTGGTCATTTCAAAGAACGAGGGTTCGATGCTCTTGAACTGTTCGTTGAATCTTTCGAAAAACTCAACCACTTTCTCTTCGGGAATCATCTCCCCGTTGATTTTGATTCTTTCCCTGAAATCAATCAGGTGAGGGGAAGTATAAAGTCCAACCTTCAGTCCTTTTTCCTGATAAAAGGATGAAAGCAAATGAGTTACAGAACCTTTGCCGTTGGTTCCTGCCACGTGGATGCAATGCAATTGAGATGCAAAATTTGTCATCTTCATGCCCTCACCCACGATGGAAATCAGCGCTTCGATGTTTTCCAATCCTTCTTTATAGGCGCTGCTGCCTATGCGATGGTACATTGGCAAGGCGGTGAAAATGTTGTCGAGAATTTCTTGATAGGTCATTTTAGGTATGATGTCTCTAAAGTAGCACTTTAATAAACCACCACCTTCACTTGTTTAACGCTGCCGTAGTTGTTTTCCACTCTGACGAAATAGGTGCCGGCGCGCCAGCTGCTGCAATCGACAGAGATGGTTTTTTGTCCGTTAAATGATTGTGTGGCTACCAGTTGGCCGTTGCTGTTGAAAATGGTGAGCGTTTTGCCGTTGCTGGCAGTTGCCCGGAAGTAGTCGTGTGCCGGATTTGGCATCACTTGGAGGTCAGTATGGCTGTAATCGGAGATGAGGTCGGTGCTGTCAGTATCGTCATCGCTGCCACCGCCACCGGGATTCGGATTCTGTCCAACGGTGAAGATGTGCGGGTCGTAAGCACCGATGTAGGGATGCCTTTCGCGGCGGTTGGACTGGTCTTTGGCGAAGATGTAGTATTCCACCTGGCAAGTGTCCTCTATATCACTAATCGTGGCCTCAAAAGTCTTTCCACCCACAGGAACCAGCGTAGTCGTCTGCCAGTTTCCAGCGGTTTGGTTGGGTTCTGTTATTCTATAATAAACTAATAGAGAGTCGCTTACGAGGCTTTGTCCGCTGTAGGCGTTGATGTCGGTGCGAATAGTGAAACTACTTTGGTAGGGTTGAGCGCCGAGGATGGGATAGTGGCGGATGAGCAGCATGCCGAGGTCGGAAATCTCGTGCGTGCGGCAGTGTAGCGCGTCGGTGTTTTCCCACGGAGTCATTGTGGCTTGCGTAATGGGCACAATGGTGTAGCCGGGCATCGCGTTCTGGTAAGTGATGACGGCATCCTCGTCGTATGATTGGGAGTTATAGGTCCCTGCCACCGGAAGGAAAACATGGTCGTTGAGAATCAAGCAGTTGGTGTAAGGTGTGGCAATGCTTCCACCGGGTTCAAACACGCGATAGACGCGGTATTTGTTGCCCCAAGGCGTAGTGGTGTTAGCGAATAAATTGGCTACATCCTCGTAATCTTGATAGCGGCTGTCGGAGGTTGGCAACTGCGCAATCATCACCTTGTCAACACCGATGAACTTGCCCCAGCAGTCGATGTGGGCGATGTAGTCTCCGAGCGGGTCGCTGGTAATCAGGTAGTTGTCAATGCCGAGGTAGTCGTGCGCCATCTCGCGGATTTCCTGTTCGGTCATGCTGCTGTTCTCCTCCAAGACGAGGCTGGTGGAGGCTGCGGTGCCGTAGCCGTCGGTCATGTAGTTGCCACCGGTGTGCTCCATATCCATCGCGAAGAAGTTGATGCCGAGAAACTCCGCCATTGTCTGCATGTGGGCATCGTCGTTGTGGCGTGGACGGTTGTAGATGAAATCCACTACACCGAACTCGTCGTTCCCGTCTATGATGAACCACGGACCGTAATCGCGGGTCCAGTAGCTGTCGGTGGCACCAATCACGAAGTTGACGTTGTCCATGTTCACCCCGTTGCTTTGGTATAGCGAACGAACGCTGTTCGCTTGGCTGTTGCTGCTGACAGCCGTCGTAACCGGCACCAATTGCGACATCTGAGCAATAAGCGTGTAGGGGATGCCGAGCGGATAGCGAACCAGCACGCCTTGAGAGGGCTGGAACTCAGCGATGTTCATCACCGGACCGACGGGGGCTTCTGTGGAGCGGAACCCCAGTCCTATTTCACCGATACGTGCCTTTTCGTCATCGTTCATCTGATAGGTGAGCGGCAGTTGTGCCAAGACCACAAATTGCGCAGCAATCAAAAGGGAAAATAAGAATAACTTTTTCATTTTATCTTTTCTAATAGCAGTTTCCTAAATCAATGTCTTATAATGATTTTCTTCGTGGTCATACCTTCACTTGTAACAATTCGCAAAAAGTATGTGGATGGGGCCAGGCCTGCAGTACCAATCCTGCATTGGGAAGCGTTGTTGGCTTTGTAGCTGCGAATCAATTGGCCGGAAACACTATACAAATGTACTTCTTTCAAACTGTTGGCTATTACCATTACGAAATCCTTGGCAGGATTGGGATAAACGCTGCACTCAATTCCAGAGAACCCGTCGATTCCCGTCGGAAGGACGTTCAGCGTGAAGTAGGCCGTGTCGGAACAGTCGTTTCCATTGGTGATGATGACGTAGTAAGTAGTTGTGTCTTCAGGACTTACCTCAATTGAGGCCGTCGTGTCGCCGGTGTTCCAAAGGTAGCTTTCGCCCTCGCTGGCAGTCAATGTGGCCACATTGCCGATGGTCAGCGTGTCGGGACCATCGATGACGGCTTCAGGAGTCTCAAATAAGGTGAGATTGAGGACGACGGTGCTGTCACAGCCGTTGGCAGCGGTGAAGGTCTGCGTGTAATCGCCAGATTCGTAGTAGGTTACATCGTTCCAAGCGAAGCTGTCACAAGCGGTAGCTTCAATCAGCTCGGTCACAGCATGGTTGATGGTGAGATTGAGGGTGACGATGCTGTCGCAACCGTTGGCAGCGGTGAAAATCTGCGTGTATTCGCCTGATTCGTAGTAGGTTACATCGTTCCAAGCGAAGCTGTCACAAGCGGTAGCTTCAATCAG
>JAFVNW010000044.1 GCA_017506175.1 Bacteroidales bacterium
CATCGGTCACCGTTACCCGCACATAAATGCAGTTATCCGCCACCGGAGCCTGGGCAGAAGTCAGATATTCTCCTTCCGGCGCGTAGATGGTATGTGCCCGGCGAGTGCCAAAGGAAAACGTAGCAGCCGCCCTCGAAGTTGAAGACGCCGTTGTCGTCCCAGCCGTGCTCGTCGTCGCCGATGAGGGCGCGGTTCGGGTCGGTGGAGAGGGTGGTCTTGCCGGTGCCGGAGAGGCCGAAGAAGATGGCGGTATCGCCGCTCTTGCCTTGATTGGCTGAGCAGTGCATGGCGGCCATTCCGCGCAGCGGCAGGTAGTAGTTCATCACCGAGAAGATGCCCTTCTTCATCTCGCCGCCGTACCATGTGCCGCCGATGAGGCCCATGCGTTCGGTAAGGTTGAAGGCCACATACACCTCGCTGTTGAGGCCCTGTTCCTTCCAGTTGGGGTTGGTGGTTTTGCAGCTGTTCAGCACCACGAAGTCGGGGGTGAAGTCCTTGAGTTCCTCCTCGCTGGGACGGATGAACATATTCTTGATGAAGTGAGCCTGCCAAGCCACCTCGGTCACGAAGCGGATTTTGAGGCGGGAGTTCTCGTTGGCGCCGGCGTAGCCGTCCATCACATACACGGCCTTGCCGCTGAGCTGTTTCTCGCTGAGTTGTTTGAGGTGGTTCCAAATCTCGGGGGTGATGGGGTGGTTGTCGGAGCCCTTCTTGCCGGGGGCGGCCCACCACACGTTGTCCTTGGTCTCGTCGTCATACACCACATATTTGTCTTTGGGCGAGCGGCCGGTGAAGATGCCGGTATCGACCGAAAGTGCGCCATTTTTGGTATAAAATGCGCGATCGAAGCCAGTCAGACCGGGCTTGGTTTCGTGCTCATAGAGCTCATCGTAAGAAAGGTTGTAGTAAATTTCGGTCGGATTCACGACGCCGATTTCTGCTAATTGTTCGCGGATGTTTTTCATATATAAAATTGATTTTTAAATAATTACGAAATAAACAACAGGATGTTTTCCCTTTGCAAAGGTATGATAAAATCTTGAATAAAAGGCGGGAATAAAAAAATTTTGGCGGAATGTGGGGCGAGCGAAAAAAAGTTGTATTTTTGCCGCGGAGAGTTGGCAGAGTGGTCGATCGCGGCGGTCTTGAAAACCGTTGACCTTAACGGGTCCGGGGGTTCGAATCCCTCACTCTCCGCAGTCCATCCATCAAAGGAGTGAAGCACGGCTTCACTCCTTTTTTTGATAATCAGCCCCTTCGGCGACAGCTTGCTATCGTAAGGAGGGGCTGATTATCAGAAGATAGTCCTGCTCCGCAGGACTATGATGGCTGCGATGCTAGGTCGCCCGCGGCAGCGAAGGGATATTTAATCCCTCGATGAGTTAAGAGAGAAGAGTTAAAAGTTAAGAGTGAGAAATTTGTTGTACTTTCGCGACTTAAGTACTCTAAACCATGCCAAAACAAACCCTCTATTTCACCAACCCGGCGGAATTGTCGCTCAGCAACGGGCAGCTGAAAATCCGGTTGTCGGACGAGAGTGAGCATTTGCGTCCGATTGAGGACATCCGCATCCTTATTGTTGACCATCATTCGGTGCATCTCACAGTGCCGCTGTTGACCAAACTGTCGGAGAACAACGTCTCTGTGGTTTTTTGCAATGAAAGCCACATCCCTGTATCCATGACGATGGACTTGGATGCGAATTGCCGACAGACGAAGTTCTTCCGTGGCCAGTTGGAGGCTGCTCTGCCAATGAAAAAGCAGATATGGAAGCAGATTGTGGAACATAAAATACGGAATCAGGCGCGACTGCTTGACAAACTGGGGATGGACGGGAGCCGCCTTAAGCCCTATTATTCCAATGTAAGGAGTGGTGACAGCAGCAATAGGGAGGGTGCGGCGGCAAAGGTCTTTTGGCGGCAGCTTTTTGGCAAGAATTTCGTGCGCGACAGGTTTGCCCCGCCGCCTAACAACCTTCTCAACTATGGGTATGCGCTGCTTCGTTCGTTTATGGCTCGGGCGGTGATGGATGCGGGATTGTTGCCGAGCATAGGAGTCTTTCATCGCAACTATTTCAACGCATTCCCGTTGGTGGACGATGTAATGGAGCCGTACAGGCCGTTTGTGGACGAGCGGGTGTTCGCGTTGTTTGCGGAGGGTGTGACAGAAATAGACCGCCGCTGCAAACAGGAATTGTTGGAGGTGTTTTATTCGGTGTTGAATTATGAGATGTTTTCTGAAACAGCGCACTCTTTGGCTGGAATCTATTCGCACACAGGGAATTATATGATTTATCCGATTTTAAAATAGGGAAAGAATATGTGGATATTTGTAACAATGGACTTCGCGCAAACACGACCGGGCAGGCAATTGAAGGACGGATTTTGCAGGGAGTTGGCAAAGAATGGTTTCTCGTTGTTGAACAGGAATACGTGGGTGCGTTATTGCACGACGCTGGGCAATGCGCAGACACACCGCGAGCGCGTAAAGCGGCTGATACCCGAGCGAAGTTGTGTGACATTAATACTGGTTGCGGACAAGCAGTGCGACTATATGTACAACCATTACGGGCGACGTTCCCGACGAAAAAATGCCCCCCAAATGCCCCAAACAACCGATTTGATTGAATTTTTTTAAAGGAAAATTGAATGCAATAAATTCAAAATAAGCTCGTTATAGGATACAGGTGTGACAACCGTAAAAAAATAACCCTAATCAACCGCTATGTCAAAGAACGGGAAGACTGTACTATCGTTTTCACATCCAACCGTAAAGATGCTGGATGGAATATAGTGCATCGGCATTAGCTGATTCTTCTCCCCAGTGTCACCTTCCGTTTTGCCCCACTTTGGCCGAACTCA
>JAFVNW010000045.1 GCA_017506175.1 Bacteroidales bacterium
GCCGCCGGCAAGATAGATGACGTTTTCCGGTTCATGCGAGAAATCCATCACTTGCATTTGTATATAGTCTTCATCAGTTGTTGAACCAATATAATTAACATTTGTTAAATCTGCTAATTCACTTCTTCCTATCATACCTGAAACATAGTTTTCCCCACGATAGTCACCCTCTCCAGGTTGAGTATTTTGAATAGAAGTTAATTTTAATTTTGTATTTCGGTATTTCCGTCCATCACGGTAGCCGATTGGACGTCAAATCCCGGGTTTACATCTTTTAGGTTCAATACGATAGGCTCATAGGATTTTGCCTCTTTCCATGTGTTTTTTACGGTTACGGTCAGCTCTTTTTCCTGAGCCTGCATGGTTGATGCTACGCTCATCGCCAGAAGAGCGGTGGCAAAAAGTTGTATTTTTCTCATCTTTGGGTATGTTTTGGTTTGATGTGAATAGATTTTCGGATGCAAATATAGGCTAAACCTTCCTTTCAGTGACTATTTGATTGTTAAAAATTTGTTTAATATTCTAAAAGATTGTATCTTTGCCGCCGAATTTGGTTAAAATGTGAACTCAAGTGTGGGCATAAACTTCGTGATATGGCTGTCAGTGTGAGGGAACTAAAATCATTTACGGATAAAGATAAGGAAGATGCACAGCAAATTTTATATTCCCCTTTTGGCCCTGTTTGCCTGCTTGGCATTGGTTACCTGCCAATGGTCGCTTGACCACGGGCAGAGGGGGCGTGTGGCCACGGATGTAAAAGTGCATCGTTACGACAAACTGTTGGACGAATATATTTCGCTTAACAGCTTTTCGGCACTTCAGAAGATGAGTACCGACTATCCTCAAGAAACAAAATTCTTGATAGAAGATGTGCTCTCCATCGGTACGGTGAGCGATGACAACATCAATTTGCGCCTGCGCGAATATTTCTCTGACCCCATTTTGCAGACACTGCGTCGCGATGCGATGCAGAAGTTTCAGGATATGAGTCACATCGAGCGCGATTTCACTCGCGCTTTCCGCCGTTTGAAACGCGAACTCCCTCACATGACTATTCCCCGTGTGTATGCCCAACTCTCGGCTTTGAACCAGTCGGTGGTGGTGGGCGACAGCATTTTGGGATTCAGTCTCGACAAGTATATGGGGGCCGATTATCCGCTTTACAATCAATTCTACTACTCCTACCAGTGCCGCAGCATGTCGCCCGAGCGCATTGTGCCCGACTGTGTGGCATTCTATCTGCTCAGTGAATATCCCTTCCCTTGGGAGTGGCACCGTACGTTGCTTGACCAGATTCTGCATCGCGGAAAAATTCATTGGGTGGTGTCCCAACTGTTGCGTACCTCCACATTGGAAGAAGAGATGGGCTATACGGTTGAAGAAGGCGAGTGGTGTCGCGAGCGCCGCGAACGCATTTGGAACCATCTGGTAGAGTCGGGCCAATTGCATTCTACTGACCCTATGTTGGCGCGTACCTATCTGCAACCGGCCGAATGTACCTATCCGTTGGGTGTGGATTCTCCAGGGGAGGTGGGGGTATGGTTAGGGCTTCAGATTATCGACGAATATATGGCCAAGAACAAGAACATGACCATCGCCGACCTGTTGCGCGAGACCGATTACCGCTCTATTTTGAAGAATCTGCAGCTGCCGTATTGAATCTGACTTCGTGTTTTTCCTAATAGTCCGTCTCGTTCACCAGCTTCGCTGTCACAATTCATAATTCATAATTCACAATTTATAAAATGTCCCCCGCTCTTTATCTCATTCCCGTCACATTGGGTGACACTCCACTTGACAAGGTACTTCCGGCTTACAACAAGGAAGTCATTTTGCAAATCAACCATTTTATTGTAGAAGAGGTGCGCACGGCCCGCCGCTTTTTGAAGAAGGTGGAACCGTCGATTGATATTGATTCCCTCACCTTTTACCCGTTGAACAAGCATACGCAGGCAGCCGACATTGCCGGTTATCTGAAACCTTTGATGGCGGGTGAACCGATGGGTGTCATCTCCGAAGCAGGTTGTCCGGCTGTGGCCGACCCGGGTGCCGATGTGGTGGCTATTGCCCAGCGTCGGGGCTTGAAGGTGGTGCCGCTTGTGGGGCCTTCGTCCATTCTGCTCTCAGTGATGGCTTCGGGCTTCAATGGCCA
>JAFVNW010000046.1 GCA_017506175.1 Bacteroidales bacterium
CGAAGTATTTGCCGAGACGCAGGTTGGTGACGATGCCGAGGTTGAACCCGCTCATCGCCGCCGTATTTATCACCATCAGTGAATCGTATTCGCTCAAGTCGGATTTGGAACGAATGTCAAAATCGAATTGGTTGTAGGCCAACAGGAATCCGAAATGGAAAAGCTGGTTGTCGTATTTCTGCAGGTTTGGCACACCGAATCTAAATCCCTGTGCCGATGCAGAAAACGAGTATATCGTTAATAATAAAGCAATTAGAAGTGGTTTGCAATGTTTCACCTTCGTCATTTTTGAACCACATTAACGTATTTCTGTTTTTTTTATTGTGAAGATGGTGATGAAAGAAAGTTGCTCTCGTCCGCTTTCATCTATTTAATCATCCTGTTTTTCTTTCCTTTGCTGGGATGGCTTCGAGGTTGCGGGCAAGTCCGACTCGGACATTTATTTCATCACCTCTTGTAAAATCAAGTCCGGCGTGCCGATATTGTAGCCCTTGCTGACAAACAGAATGCGACCGTCTTCGCCGACCAGCACCACCAACGGGTAGTTGCTGTTCAGTCCGGCCGTGATTTGCGGCGGTAGCACCTCTCTCATCAGCCGCGTTCCCGCCTCGTCGTAATTCCTGAAAACAACCTGCGACGGCAAATTCCACTGTTCCAGATTAAAATCGGGACAGGGCTTTTCGCTCTCTAAAACGATGTCCAATTGGGCGCTTAATTTCTCGAATTCCGCTTTTTTATCCGACAAATCCTTCAGCAGATGCTTGGTCGGCTCGCGGGTCGGATCCAGAAAACAGAGCATCATCATCTTCCCGTTGTCGGTCTTCCAATCGAAGTTTTTATTGAAATAAGCCGTTTTGTCAAAGGAAATATGTTGGGTGGTTAATTTCCCCAAATCGCGATTTTGTGTTGTCAAATCTCTGAATACCAACTCTTTGTGCAGATTATCATTGGGCTTGAGTTCAAAGAATTCCAGACGGGAAAGCACGGTTCCGTCATTGTAGCGACGGCCCGTGGAGAGCAGGTAATGCCCGCTTTCCAATTCCAAAGTGAAGGGGAGGCTATCCACACGGGAATCGTTTTCGAAGTCCAAGGATACATAATCGCCGTTTTCGTATTTCTCTATGGTGTAATGGCTGTAATAGGTGGGCTTGAAATCGTCTTTTCCTGCATAATTGACTGTTAATTTTGCAGTTTGGATGGAGTTGTGTTTAACATTGTTCTGTTGGTCGAAGTTGACGGTCTGCCATTTCCCGTTCTCATAGGCGTAGAGTTGATAGGTGGCGTTATCGAGGTAAGCGGGAATGTCCAGGGCTCGGCAGACGGCCACAAAGAAAATGTTGCGGGAGTGGCTGTCGGCGCGGCGAAGTCCATACACGCCCTCCGGTGAAATCGGACAGCCGAAATAGTTGCCGTCATTGTCAATGTTAATATTTTCCTGCACCCAGCTTTGGATATTCTGCACCGAAACCTTGCCGTTGAGTTCTTTTAACATTTTTTCATGCAGAAAACTCCGCCACGGACGCAGCCCTTCATTGGAAATACGAGGGGAGATGATGCCCTTCACATAAACGTCAAATGGATACTTTGTGCTGTCGTAATAGGTTTTATGTGCTTGGATTACAGCGGCTTGCAAATCCCTGAAATCCTTGTCGGAAAGGGATTGCAAAAGTTCGTTAAGATGGAAGTTCGCCTCTTTTTTTACATTCCATTTTAACAGATTTTCAACTTCCGCATAGTTTCCTTCCGCTTTTTTGAGGTAGAAGCCTATTTGCTGTTTGGTGAGGTTCTTGTTCTTGATGAATTTCGCATCGTATTCCGTTTTGAATGTGGACATGTAGTCGGTGCGGATGGAGTCTTCGTAATGCAGGCGTTTTTGATTGATGGCGACCTTCTCCTCATCGGCGGTCACGATGTTTTCCTTACCGTACGGGGGAACGATGGTAAGCTCTTCCACATACTCTTTCCCAGCTGATTGGTCCATCACAATCGTCAGTTCGGTCTGTTCGCGGACATCAATCTTCTGGTATCCGAATTGCTTCCCATCGGTTGCCCAAATCAGCAGGTCGCCCAGTCCTGTCGTCAAAACGGCCTCTCCTTTCGCATCGGTTTTCTGCTGTGCGATGGGATAATATTCGGCGTAATTATACAACTTGAATTTAACAGTTACGTTCGGGAGGGGAGTGCCCTGCCCGTCCACCACGGAAATGGTGATTTTCTTCGTGTCGGCATAGTTGGGCAGCAGATTGATTCTCGATGACAAGTCGGTCTGGTAGGTGACGTCTTCGGTGCCGTTGTATTTCCCGAAGACATTGGTATGCACCATCATGGTGCGGGTGCTGGGGAAGGCGAACCAGCCCATGTTCAGTTCCGGGTCGGGTTCGCAGGCGCCAAGGAAGTACCATTGTCCGTCCACCCACACTTCCACCCATGCGTGGTTGTCGTCGGTGTGGGCCCAGCGCGGGGTGTAGCATTGGCGGGCGGGGATGCCCACTGCCCGCAGCGCAGTCACCAGGAGTGTTGACTCTTCGCCGCAGCGGCCATGCGAAGAGCGTATCGTCGCCAATGGCGATGAGGTGCGCGCATCCGACGGCTGGTAGGCCACCTTCTCATGACACCAGTGGTTCACCTCCAAAGCCGCATCGTACATCGACATACCGATGATGCGGTCTTTCAACTCATCGAAAAACACTTGCCGCGAATTGTCGAGATTCTCATTGTTGACACGGTAAATCAATACAAAATGGCGAAATATCTCCTCCGGAATCTCTTTTCCCCACGGGAAAAAATCCCTTGCTTCAAATGCTGAACGCACCTGTTGCAGGAAAAAGTCGCTGTTGTAGTCCGCCCAATCGCTCAGAGGCATGTAGGCATACAGAAACTCCATCGCTTCGGTCTCCTCCGGGGTGAGCGTGCCGTTGAAAGCCGGAACATGGTCTTTCCGTAGCTGGAAATCTTTTTGCATTTGTTCGCGATATGCTTGATTCTCAATAAAATGCTGCGCAAATATTGGGTGGCTTAGCGTGATGATTGCGAAAGCAAGAAGAAATTTTTTCATTTTGTTAAGTGTGTTAAAAGTGTTAAG
>JAFVNW010000047.1 GCA_017506175.1 Bacteroidales bacterium
ATGGGTTAGATCACGTTCCTCCATCCATGAGACACACCCATCCGCCGACAATAATCCCGCCCCTTCACTTTGAAGATCCATCACGGAACTTTAGTAATAAAAAAGAGGGTGAATAAAAAAATCACTTTTTAGTCACCCTCACGTGTTCGCCTGCCTGTGTGTTATAGGTGGAGACATTGGGCGTGTAGGTGGCGCCAGTGGCACCGGATATTACATTGGTAACGCCATTATAGGTATGCTTCCACTGGTAGGTATAAGGAGCCGTGCCGTCTGGAGCAGCGGCCTCTGTAATCTGGGGCAGTGCGGAGGTTCTGCCGTAGCAGATGGTGGAGCTGCTGGTAGTGATGGCACCCGGGTCGAACCCACAGAATTCGTGCTTGATGCTGGATGAGTTGCACGACCAATTTCGAAGATTGTCGGAATACCAACTTTCGCCCGGTGAAGGATTTGATATGGTTTTGGTTGTGGAGTAACCGTAAGTATCAAGTCCATTTACAGTAATGTTTTGAGCACTATACCTGACATTAGATGTGTTAGGGTTAGTATAGGAAGCCTCTAATGTCACCCCCGCTTCCACGGGCTTGACACTGGAGAGAGCAATGTAGTCAATTGCGAATATGACATCCAAGTCTGGATTCGTATTAGTAGAGAGTGAAGAGGCCACTGGATCCAATCTCCATCCCGTAATATTGCCATGTGCTGTCCATTCAGGATGCTTGGAGGCATCTATTACGACAGTAAGAGCCTGACCAGCAAATTGAGGCCAAGCAATAGAATAATCCGTTGTATTATGATCCATTGTAAGGACACGAGATGCACTTGCTCCTGTCGCACCCTGACCATCTGCATACCAGAAAATTTCCAAACGCTGGGCAACATTCACAAATCGTAGTACATGATAATGAATAATAAAATATTTATACACATTCGGGTCAAACGAGCCTAAATTAGACATCAAAATCATCACGTCACCACTTGATTGAACCGTCGATACACCCACATCATTAGCCCAAGTGCAATTCCTTGCATTAGTAGCATTGAGTTGAAAGTTGCCATTGGTTCCGAAGTCGGCGGAGTAGGCCACCGGTGGTTCCGTGGCCGACCATAGCACCTTGGGACTAGAACCCACGACGGTATGCTCAAAGGTGACGCTGGACGCCCCGCAGTTGTTGTAATACAGGGTGGAACCTGCCTGTCCGTTAGGGGTACACTGCGCCCAGCCTTTCCCCACGCCCAGCAGCGTTACTGCAAAGGCAAAGAGGAGTGCGAAAGGCAGTCGCCGCACACCGGCACGCGTCCGCAAAGTGGTTTTCTTCTCAAATTTCGTTTCAGCAAAGGATAATCTTTGTTCCATATCGTTGGTTTTATTTGTTTTCAGATTCTAAAAAACGGCTTTCGCCTCGACAATTCTCCAAATAAAAAATGGTTCCACAACAGGGTTTGCAGCATCCTTTTTTTCGTTTGATTTCGGAGTTTTTCTTCATTTTTTTGTCAAAGCCTAAAAGCAGTTTCAGATTTGAAACTTTATAAATAATTAAAAAACAAAAGGATACAAACTAATATTTAATACTTACGTTATATAAGTTAATTCTTCTTCAATTAGCAAATTTACCATTTTTTTTAACACGGTATTTCTTGCAAAATAAAATTGTCAACAACTTATTTTTATAAAAAAAACGAGGAATCTGTAAAATCCCTCGTTTTTTATGTAGAATAAAAAAATATCAGCTTACATGGTGAATCTCAAACCGAAGTTGATGCCCCAGTCGAAGTAGTGCCACAAATATTTCTTGCCGTCGAACTGCATTCCGTAACCTGGGCGGAAGTCGAGTGAGATGGCGACGGGGGCGTCGAATTTATATTCGAACCCCATCATGGCGTTGACGCCGAATTTGCCGAAGCCGGCATGATCGGAGGAGTGGGCATAGTCGGGGTACATGTAGTTATAGTAGCGGTCCAAGTTTCTGTTGTAGTAGAGGAAGCCGAAATTGTAGCCGAGGCTCACGCCGCCACCGACGAAACCGTAGAGGCCTTTGCCGATGTTGCCTTGGTAGAGGAAGTTAGGGTTGAGTTCCAAAGTCCACGGGTCGTGGGTGTAGCCTTTCTTGCCCACACCGATGGTGATTTTTGTACCGAGGTCGAGCTGGATGGCAAAGTGGTCGGTAACGACGGTTTTGTAGGAGAATGCCTGCATATTGCCGGCGGTGAAGCCGAAGCTATGCGTGTATGGGGCTTGGGCATAGCTGCAGAATCCGGTCAGGATTGCAAGAATTGCAACAAGGAATAATTTCTTTTTCATAGTATTGATTTTTAATGGTTATTATATGCGCTCTTTTCAAAAAAAGACCTTGGAAGGAATCCAAGGCCTTTGTGTCGTGTGCCCGAGACAGGAATCGAACCTGCACATCTTGCGATATACGCACCTGAAACGTACGCGTCTACCAGTTCCGCCACTCGGGCAATTGGTCTTTATTTATAGGATTCAATCAGCTTTACAAAGTTCGCTTTTGGCTGTGAACCGACCAAAGTTTCAACCACTTCTCCGTTTTTCAGGAATGCGAACATCGGGATGTTGCGAACGCCAAAGTTCATGGCGGTGTCGTTGTTCTCGTCCGTATTGCATTTCCCGATGACAACCTGTCCTTCATACTCCTTCGCCAGTTCGTCGATAACGGGACCCATTGCGCGGCAAGGCCCGCACCATGTAGCCCAGAAGTCAATGATGACCAGCTTGTCGGTTTTGGTGACTTCTTCGAAATTCTTGTCGGTGATTTCTAATGCCATACTGTCTTTTTTTTCGTTTCAAATTAGAGCGCAAAATTACGAATATTTTTGAATTTGACAATATGCAAAATCAAAAAAGTTCTTTTTGTCGCAAAAAAAGTGATTATTCGTAATAGTCGAAACGTAAGTGTTTGACTGTCAATTTTTTTTCAATGAGTTGTCGAAGGGAGTCAATGCCGATCTTGAGGTGCTGCAAAGCAAAGTTGGCCGTTACCTGCTTGTCGGATTTTTCAGTTTTAATGCCATCGGGCTGCATGGGTTGGTCGGAAACCAGCAAAAGCGCACCTGTCGGAATGCGGTTGTAGAAGCCGACGGTGAAGAGCGTTGCGGTTTCCATATCCACGGCGGTTGTCCTGATTCTCTTCAGGTAGTTTTTGAATTCCTCGTCGTGCTCCCACACGCGGCGATTGGTGGTATATACGGTACCGGTCCAGTACTCGCGGCCATAGTCGCGGATGGTGGTGGAGATGGCCTTCTCCAGATTGAATGCCGGCAGGGCGGGCACTTCCGGCGGGAAATAGTCGTTGGAGGTTCCTTCGCCGCGGATGGCCGCAATCGGCAAAATCAGCTCGCCCAAGCCGATGTAGCTCTTCAAGCTGCCAGTCTTCCCCAGAAAAAGCACCGCCTTTGGCATCGTCGCCGACAGCAGGTCCATAATGGTGGCTGCCATCGGACTGCCCATCTGGAAGTTGATGATTGAAATGTCGTCCTTGGTCGCGCATTGCATCGGACGGTCCAATCCGTAAATCTCTGCGTCCATCAACTCAGCAAAGTGCTGGATGTAGTCCTTGAAATTCGTGAGAATGATGTATTTGCCGAATTTCTCGATCGGCATTCCCGTGTATCTTGGCAGCCAATTGGCCACAATCTCCTGACGTGAATTCATGATGGTTCGTTTTTTTCGGTTGCAAAAATACAATAAATATTTATGGAATTATTCCTTTGCGTCTTGTAAAATAATGAATGTGGATAATATCGTGACTACAATCAATATTTCAAGATTAAAGGGAATGATACCATTAATAATTAAAAAATAGTATATTTGCCGCCAAAATCGAAACGATGCAGATTACGGTTTTTTCTGAAAATGAACTCACTGGGGCCGCTGAACAGTTGCTTGCTGCTTTCCCGTCCGACCGAGTTTTTTGTTTCTATGGCGAGATGGGTGTTGGCAAAACGACCTTCATCAAGAGGATTTGTAGCCGACTTGGTGCCGTGGATACCACCTCAAGTCCCACATTTGCCATTGTGAATGAGTATCTTACGAATCGCAATGAATCCATCTACCATTTTGATTTCTATCGCATCGATAATTTGCGCGATGCTTACGAAATCGGTGTGGAGGAGTATTTGGACAGTGGCTATTACTGTTTTATGGAGTGGACCGAGAATGTGGGGGCGTTGGTTCGTCCCGAATTTGTGAAGGTGCGAATCTCTTTGGGGGAGAATAATAGCCGGTTGATTGAAATTTCCAAATAAGATGGCCAACTATCTGGACAGCGGATATGAACTGGAAACGCAGCGACAGTCGGTGGACGAACCGACGGTGCCGTTCGAGTTTTCCGTCGGCTTTTTGAACGGCAACACGCTCACCCCCGACAAGCGTGTGACCATCCTGCCCTATACGGTTGAGACGCTGACAGAGAACAATATAGCGGTGCGAGTATGCCGAGGGTTGGGCAAGCCTCTCGGTCTGATTGACCTCGACTATGCCGATGCAGGCGCCGTCATCGAGGACGAGGTGCGGTTCGTTTATCGCAAGTCCACGGTGCTGGTGAAGTTGGCTCCGTTCTCATTGGAGGAGACCACCCTTCTGCAGGACGGACAGATTATTGTTTCGCCGGTTCCCGCCGCGCAACTCTCTCCTGAAATAATTGCGCTTTTGCAAATCAAGGGCATCACGGCACTTTCGTTAAAATTGGTTAAGAATGTAGAAAACGGGGAACTTTTGGACGACATCTTGCACGTGCCAGAAGGTAACTGGGCTGCCAGCGCCGCTTTGGGCGACTTCATACTCTCCCTTGTATTCCCGCTGCTCACCCGTTCTGAACTCCATTCAGCCATCATTGAAAACCCCACCCTTGCCCAAGCCATCTACTGCTATAAAGGAGTGATGAGTTCGCTTTGAATTTCAATTCATGATTACTGCTGATGCGATATCTTCAGATGTATAAATATATCAGTCAAGCGATTTGCTTTGTTGCTGGGTATGGTCTCTCGTGGCAAGTTATTTTCTTACAGCGGCACTGCAGTGCCAGCGCGGGGAACTTCCCCTTCTATTCTAGAAGGGGTGCCGGCAGGCGGGGTAGTAATATTAAAATATCAGAATTCCTTGTGAAAAACAACCATCATCAACGATATTCGAATCAAAGACACCTATATCCATAATCTCCTTGAAAACAGTGAGTTGATAGGCTTTGCATGTATCAGGTTCGGGATTAGAATAGAGTTTGACGGAGAACCGCACAATGAAAAGGCTGACTATTACATTCAACGGGATAATCTATATATAATATCAAAAAGGAATTAGGATGCCTATATTACTACCCCGGCCTTCGGCCACCCCTTCTTAAAAAGAAGTGGAATATTCGCGACCACACTTGTCGTGCGTAAAACGGAATTGATTTCAAATCGTAAATTCGACAAACATCTATAACACTCTGTGCGTCAAAGTATTTTGGTGATTTTTAATGATTGTCGCATCAGTAGTAATTCCTGATTTACGGTCCAGCATCGACAGGTCAGCGCTTCACCAAACAGTTTAGTCGCGGTTCTCCTCGGCGGCGAGCAGGCGGCTGTGGTGCTTGAGCGTGCGCAACACGAGCATCGCCACCAGCATCACAAGGCAGACGATGCCGGAAGGGCGAATCCACTGCATGTCAGCTGTGAACTCACACAGGAGCCATGTGCGCACATAGTCAACGAGCGTGAAACAGAGCGTGATGGCGAAGATGCCAGAGTACTCCCTCCGCAAAACGGACTTGAAGTGGAATGGCACGTCGCCTTTTTCAAACTGACTGAATTTGGGCAGAAACGGCGGAACTTTCATCGACCAGTCGATGTATTGTTGTCCGAACTCGCGGGTGAGGAAACTCTCTTCGGCGAACATTATCCTCTCATAATAAAGCCAATATACCAAGGAAACGGCGATGAGGAATGGCAAGTCCATGATGAAAACGAGCAGTCCCAGCCACATCAGGTAGTTTCCGAGGTAGAGCGGGTGGCGCACGATGGAGTAGATACCCTTGGTGTTCAGTTGCTTGGCAACCTGCTTGTCGGTGTTGCGTCCTGAGGTGCCGTGCGGTGTGGTGCCGATGGTATAGGCGCGGACGACGATCCCCGACAGTGAGATCAGCATGGCTGCGATGACGAGGGCAACCCGCCCGCCCGTTGACATCTCTTCATAGAAAGAGAGGGAGGTAGTGAAGCAGAGGATAGGGGCGCAGATTAGAAATACGAACACGGGTATGATGCCGCGGTGTTTGAACAGAAAGTTGCCTGATTTCTCGAAAGATTGGATAAGTGCCATAAAAAAAGCAATAAAAAAACGCTTTTGCAAGCGTTTTTTTGTATAAGGAGATAAAACTATTAACCTCTTTTTTCTTTGATACGAGCTTTTTTACCGGTAAGTCCGCGCAAGTAGAAAATTCTGGAACGGCGAACCAAGCCGCGTTTGTTGACGGTGATTTCGGTGATGCGGGGAGAGTTGAACGGGAAGATTCTTTCCACGCCGATGCCACCGGAAATTTTGCGGATGGTGAAGTCCTTCGTAGCACCCTGGCCTGCAATTTGCAGAACCACGCCCTGGAAGTGCTGGATACGTTCCTTGGTACCTTCAATGATTTTATAAGCTACGGTAATAGTGTCACCGGCCTTGAATTTCGGATAATCTTTCTTCTCAACGAAAGTGTCTTCTACGTACTGAACTAACTGGTTTTTCATCTCTTTTATATTTACTTTTTTACTTGCAATTTTGGGCTGCAAAAGTACAACTTTTTTTTATACAAACGACAGTCGCTCAAATTTTTATTTTATATTTTGTTAAGTGCTTGATTCCAAACATGTTATTTTGATTTTATAATTAAATGTGAACAGATGTCTGTGGACAGCGGGCAGCATACAAAGAAGAAACGCGTGAAAGGCGATGTCTTTCATCCTGCTACAGTACGCAGATTCCGCATGGGGTGTCGCAGGTCGTAGCTCACTTTCTTTTCCAGTAGTCTTGGATGATGAAAGCGGGTTCTCGAATTGATTTGCAGAGCCATTCGAAGGTCAGCTCGGTGGTTTCATCGTCCGATAGTTGCCAATTCACATTTGAATGGTGAAGTCGCTCCATCATATTGGAGACGAGAATGGCGACGGAGTTGGAGATGTTGAAACTTTCGGTGAAGCCGTACATCGGGATTTTCACGGCACAGTCGCAGCAGGCGATGGCTTCGTCGGAGAGCCCGGTGAGTTCGGTTCCGAACCAGAAGGCGGCTTTGTCTTCCACCGGCAGGTCCTGGAGGAAGAGGCTGTTTTCGGCGGGCAGCGTGGCCACGAGCTTGTAGCCGGCCGTGTGCAGATGCTCGGCGCACCTTTTCACATTGCCAGGCTCGTTTTGATAGTTGTGCAGCGTGAGCCATTTGTTCGCGCCCATGGAAATCGCCTGGTGAATCATGAATTCATACTCCTTCTCTACGATGTGTACATCCTGAATTCCGTAGCATTCGCTGGTGCGCATCACCGCGCTGATGTTCTGCGTTTGGAAAAGGTCTTCCAGCACGATGGTGAAATGGCGGGTGCGGTTCGCCAGCACCGACCGTATGCGCGCGTCGCGTTCAGGAGTGACGAACGAGCGCAGATAGGGTATGAGTTCGGCTTTTTGTCCGCGTGTGAAACGGTCGAAAAATTCCTGTTTGAGTTCCTCCTGGTTTTCTCTCCACATGATGCTCTGTAATTGATGATTAGTGATGGGTGAAATTGTGCCAAGGTCTTCAGTCCATGGAGTTTAGCTTTCGGTTGCGATAAAAATCCTTCGCCAATGTTGGAAGATTGAAGGTTGGTGCTGTTTGGGCATGGGCAAAAAAAAAGCCCACCGAAAAATGGGCTTTTTGCGTGATTGCTGATAAAGTGTTAGAGGCTGAGGCCAGCACCGGCTTTGAACTTAACGACTTTCTTAGCAGGGATCTTGATGAGTTGAGCTTTTTCACCTTTTTTAGCGCGGGGGTTGCGACCCATTCTTTCTTTGCGAGTTACAACGGAGAAAGAACCGAAACCGACGAGAGAAACTTTTTCGTCTTTCTTCATGGATTCTGCGATTGCCTCAATGGTGGCATCCAATGCTTTTTTAGCGTCAACCTTAGCGATACCTGCTTTTTCAGCTACAGCATTAATTAATTCAGCTTTATTCATTTTGTTAAGAATTAAGGATTAATATATTTTTAAAACTGCCGCAAATTTAAAATAATTTTTCTAATCGCAACCGATTTTTGGGGTGAATTGAGGAAAAAAATATAAAAAACGCTCAATTGTTGATAAAAAAACAAAAAATAGATAATTATTTACACTAAAATAATATATTAGTGTAATTTTCAAAATGAAAACCGCGCAAAAAGTCGCTGATGTCAAGGCGTGTTTTCCCTTGTAGCTGCAGATTTTTAATGGAAATGGCTCTGTCTTTGGCAGAAATTGTCAGTAAATTAGGAAGTTCCACGCAAATTTGGCCGGGTTTAGCGTCTTCCTTGGGGGAGTCAACTATTTCTGCCTCATAGATTTTAAGTGTTTCCGTGGTGCCGTTTTTCTTTTGGATGCGGGTGCATGCGCAAGGGGCGGGATTCAGTCCGCGGATTTTGTTGAAGATATTAACTGCAGTGTCGTTCCAGTCAATGAAGGTGTCTTCCTTGAAAATCTTCGGGGCGGGTTTGAGCGTTGCTTCGTCGCTTTGATTTTGCGGTTGCGGTGTGACGGCACCTTTTTCTACCTTGTCAAGCGTGTCGAGGGCGAGTTGCGCGCCGCACTTCATCAGTCGGTCGTAAAGTTCGCCTGTCGTCTCCTTCGGTCCGATTTCGATTTCTGTCTGTGCGATGATGTCGCCGGTGTCAATCTGATGGTTGAGGAAGAAGGTGGTTACGCCAGTGCGGGTTTCTCCGTTCATAATGGCCCAATGGATGGGAGCGGCGCCGCGGTAATTGGGGAGAAGGGAGGCGTGAACGTTGAACGTGCCGAGGCGGGGCATGGCATAAACCACTTCGGGCAGCATCCGGAAGGCGACCACCACGAAGATGTCGGCGTTGATTGCGCGCAATTGTTCGATGAACTCCTCCGATTTGAGTTTTTCGGGCTGTAAAACCGGCAGGTTATGGGTGGAGGCATACTCCTTCACGGCGGAAGCCTTCAGTTTCAGTCCGCGGCCAGCGGGCTTGTCGGGTACGGTGACCACTGCGGCCACTTCGTGCTTCGACTGACAGATGGCATCCAGCGTAGCCACTGCGAATTCGGGAGTCCCCATGAAAACCACTTTCATTTTTGTAATGTGTGAAGTGTGTTATCAGTCTATGGTTATTTACGATGCATTTTCTTATGCGTATGGAGCATTTGGAGGCAGGAGGCTGCGGCTTCCACACCCTTGTTGCCGTGTGTGCCGCCGGAGCGGGCTTCGGCTTGTTCGGCGGTGTCGCAGGTGAGCACGCCGAAGAGGACGGGCACGCCGTATTCGATACCCACCTTGGCGATGCCGTTGGCGGTGGCTTGGGCGATGAACTCGAAATGGCGTGTCTCGCCTTGGATGATGCATCCGAGGCAGATGACGGCGTTGATTTCATCGTTGGCGTCCAGCAGCATGGCGGCGGCGGAAGGGAGTTCGAAACTGCCGGGCACATCATAAACGAAGAGGTTGTTTTGGGGTACGCCGCTTTCCAAGAGGGTTTGCACGGCTCCTTCTTTCAATGCATTCGTGACGCTTTCGTTCCACTTACTAACAATAATGCCAATCTTGAAATTGGCATTATTGGTGGGGATTGAAATATCGGAGAGATTTTTCTTCTTGTCCATAAAGATTATTTGTTTGCTTTGGCCTTGGCGCGTTCGAGGTATTTGTCAACGCCCATTTCGGCGTATCTTTCGTAGTGTTTGTCTTGGATTTGTTTGTAGTAATTGTAGGCGCCGGCGAAATCGTTGTTGCGTTCGCAGAGCATGCCGAGTTTCCAGAGGGCAATGGGGGCTACGAAGTCGTTGTCGCCTTCAGTGGCTTTCTTGTAGTATTTCTGTGCGTTGTCGGTGTCGCCTTTTTCATCGTAGATGTCGCCGATGAGCATTTGAGCTTCATACCACAGGTAGTTGTCCTCTTTCTTGCATTGCAGGAGCAGGTCGAGGGCTTCGTCTTTCTTACCCATTTTGAGATAGCAGATGGCGGCGTAATGTTTGGCGCCATATTTGGAAGCCTTGGTAATGCCGTAATCGTCAATGATGGTTTCGAAGCCGTCGTTCTCGTCATTGCCTTCGATAGCGGTTTTGAGGGCGGTGGAGTCGGTAGTCATCATGCCACCTTGTACGACGCTTTCAATGGGGGTTTGAAGGGCGGCGGAAGCCTTTTCGTTCTTGGGAGTGAGATAGAATTTATATAGAGCGAAGATGCCGAGACCGATGACGAGAATGACGAGGAAAACGATGTTGATGATCTTCTCATTGTCGGCGTAGAATTTCACCAATCCTTTTTTATCGCCTTCCTTCTCTTCACTTTTCGCACCTAATTTGTCGTTTTTTGCATTGTTCGCAACCTTTTGTTCTTCCTTTTGTTCTTCCAAATTGGTTGATTTTTCAGTATTTGCCATTTTTAACTTTATTAAAATTTCAAGGGTGCAAATTTACAAGTTTTTTTGGATTGCAAAGCGGCGCGCCCTATTTTTCCTGTTTTTTTTGTCTATCTCTTTTCTCTCTGTCCAATTCTCATTACAATTGGGAGTATTGAGGAGTGAAGGTGTCGCCGTCTTTGACGTTGCCGGTGCGCAGTCCTTTCTTGAGCCATTTTGAGCGCTGGGCGGAGGTGCCATGGTTGAAGCTGTCGGGGACGGAGTAGCCGCGTGCCTTCTTTTGCAGGTAGTCGTCGCCGATTTTGGAGGCAACGTTCAGTCCCTCCTCGATGTCGCCGTCTTCCAGTGAACCGAACATCTGGTTGTCGTGGTAAGCCCACACGCCAGCGTAGAAGTCGGCCTGCAGTTCGAGCCGCACACTGATCTTGTTGGCCTCCTTTTCGCTCAGTCGGCTCATCTTGTTGTGGGCATCTTGCAAGGTTCCTAATAAATATTGTACGTGATGTCCCACTTCGTGGGCGATGACGTAGGCGTAGGCGAAGTCGCCGTCAGCGCCGAGCTGCTGCTTCATAGAGCTGAAGAAGGAGAGGTCGATATAGACGCACTGGTCGGCGGAGCAGTAGAAGGGGCCGGTGGAGGAGGTGGCGCCGCCGCAGCCCGACTGCACGCTTTCGGTGAAGAGCACGAGTTTGGGAGGCACGTAGGTCTTGCCCATCTTCTTGAACTCGGCGGTCCACACGTCTTCGGTGCCGGCGAGAATCTGTCTGGCGAACTTGGCGAGCTCCTCCTCCTCCGCGGTCGGCTGGTAGGCGGTTTCCGTTTCCGCGCCGCCCGTCAGTTGGCTGTTGTTGATGATTTCCGAGGGGTTTTTCCCCAGAATAAGGCAGATGATGCCGATGATGATGGCGCCGCCGATGCCCACGCCGGCGATCTTGCCGCCGCGTTTGCCACGACGGTCATCTACGTTGCTGCTTTCTCTTCTTCCTGATAAATTCATAATGTTGTTGGATTAGTGATCTGTGAACGGTGATCTGTGACGGGGAATCCACGTAAAAAGCGAGTTATTCGGCGGTCACGAAATCCGGTTTACGATAAATTGTAATTGCGGCTGCAAAAGTACTTAATTTTTATTTAGGAGAGCGAGAAGTTTTTGTTTAGGGGAGGAGAAAACCTGTTTCCATTTATGCCATTTCAACTGGCACAATTACAGAAGGCCGATATCCATGTTAAAAAAACGAAATTATCCCCTTGGGTCTTGTAAACTCGCGGAGTGATTCGTAAGCATATCAGACATGTTTTGTCTTTCGCGGCGAGTTGGTGTATGGCTTCAAAGTACCAGCTCTCTGCGCCGCGATGAGTTCGTAGTTTGCCGTTATAACCCCGCACTGCGCTCCTTTCAGTCGCTTGTACGGGGTTAATGAGATTTTGTCTCTCCGAGACAATAAGTCCTAATTGGATGAATCGGTATGTGATGCAGGCCTCGAAGAGATCAGATTTTAATAACCCCAGATAAGCGCGCAGCAGCGCAATCTGGGGTATGAAATGCACATCCGAACGGCCTCCGCGGTGCGCTGTAAGGCCGATTTGAAGCACAAATGCTACTCACCGCGGAACGGATAACAGTGCCAATAACACAATTCCACAAATAATATGAAGATGGCTACAAGACTGAAAGGGATAATTCCGAAAAAATCCCTATGCCCCTTTATCCCATCCGCCCCGCACGTTTGCCACAAGACGCTGAGAGAATCCTTGAGGTTTTCGCAGCCGCCAAGGGGATCATGGTGGCCGACGGCAACACGCAGCAGTGGGTCAACGGCGACGAACGGCTGGACTATCAGAGAATGAATGTACGCAAACTCGGCGCGCACGCGGCAGCGATTGCAGCGGTTACCCCACAGCCGCCATTCGGATGGGTGAAAATGTAGGGAAGGACGCCATACGTGCGATATTGGGGGTAGAAATGGCGGCGAGGAGTAAAAGCGGAAAGCGCGACGGCGCGCGGTGGGGAAGCTGTGCGGCTGGGCCGCGCCGGGCCGCCCTAAAAAGAAACGGAATTATCCATAATGCTTCGTTTTTTACAAGATGTAAAGGAATAACTCCGAAATGATTGGTATTCAGTGGGGGCGGGGCGGGGTGCCGTTGGTTCTTTTCGTTGGAAAAATAAAGTAAAAATAGGTAATGGGTGGACAAAAAAAATCCCCACTTTCGGAGTGGGGAGTGTTGCCTCGCCAGGACTCGAACCCGGACAAACAGAACCAGAATCTGCGGTGCTACCATTACACAACAAGGCAAAAAAGCGACTTAATAACGCAGTCGTTTTCTCTTTATTGTACATATTGCAAAAAAAATAAAAAAAATTTTTTATTTTGTAAAATGTTATCAATCAGGTGTTTATAAAATAATTCTCAATTTTCAATTCTCAATTCTCAATTAAATTGTACCTTTGCGCTCAAAATTTTTCGCAATGAAAGAAGTGGAATTGGAAGTTGCCGACCTACATTGCCCCCAAATCCAAGGGGATGCCTTCAATCTTGTGCTCAAGGAGAAGAATGGGAACCGTTTTGTGCCCATCCTCATCGGTCTCAATGAAGCGAAGTCTATCATATTGGAAGTCAATCATATAAAGTTGAAACGTCCCTTTGCGCACGACCTTGTCCTCCAATTGTGCGAAAAGAACGACTGCTTTGTACAAAAGGTCGTCATCAACCATTTCCACGACGGCATTTACTACGTACATATTTATATATTGCGCAAGGGTGAACTCTTTCTGCTTGATTCCCGCGTGTCGGATGCTGTAGTGATAGCCCTGAAATCGGATGCTCCGATTTTGATGACAGAAGTCGTATTCAACCAGACCAGTTACGACAATTACGATGAACTCAGTCCCGACTTCGACTTTTCGGAGTTGGTTTCCAAGAACAATATGCCGCACTCTTTCAATGACGCGAGCTGGAGAGAGGATGGGGTGAAAGCGTCCAAGCCGTTGAAAGACTGTACGTTATCTGAATTGAAAGTGTTGCTTGCAGAGGCCGTTGATGAAGAGAATTACGAATTTGCCGCTGAAATCGATGCAGAACTAAACCGCCGCCCTGATTATGGAAAACAATAGTATAAATCACACTGGAATTGTTCAATCTGTTGATGGTCATGAAGTTACCGTAAAATTGACCGTTCAGTCCGCTTGTGCCGCCTGCCATGCCAAGAGTATTTGCGGCGTTTCCGACAGTAAGGACAAAATCGTGAAGGCGGCGATTGTTTGCGACGAACAATTTGAAGTGGGGGAGAAGGTCAACGTGGAGATGCGCCAGTCGTTGGCGATGAAAGCCATCGTGATCTGTTATCTGCTCCCCTTTATCGTGCTGATCACCACTTTCTGCGTGATGTCCTATTTCTGCCAGAATGAGTTGGTGAATGTGGCGGTGACCTTTGCCGCGGTTGCCGTTTATTTCTTTTTTATCTGGCTTTTTAACCATAAGATCGAACGGAACGTTACCTTTATTGCTGTTAAATTGACTGATAATTCCGATAAACCTGCAATCTGATGGCTATCCCTTTTCAAAGACACATCTTAAAAAACGGGCTTCATCTGATTGTTCATGAAGACCCTACCACTCCGTTGGCAGCCTGCAATTTGGTTTACAAGGTGGGCTCCCGCGACGAGCACCCCGACCATACCGGGATGGCGCATCTTTTTGAACATTATATGTTCTGTGGTTCGAAAAATATTCCTGACTACGATACGCCGCTCCAGAAAATCGGTGCCGTTAACAATGCCTACACATCGCAGGATCATACACATTATTATATAATACTGCCGGCCAATAATTTGGAGACCGCGCTTTGGTTGGAGTCCGACCGTATGTTGTCTCTCGCCTTTGAGCAACAAGGGCTTGATACGCAGAAACAGGTTGTGATTGAGGAGTTTAAGGAGGTTTGCCTGAACCGTCCGTATGGTGATTTATGGTCGATGTTCCATGATTTCGTGTTTGAAGAGTATCCTTACAAATGGTTTCCTATTGGTAAGAAAATATCTCATATTGAGGAGGTTACGATGGATATGATGAAGAAATTCTTCTTTCATTTCTATCGTCCCGACAATGCGGTGTTGGTGATTGGCGGCAACGTCCATTTTGATGAGGTTGTTGAGTTGGTTGAAAAATGGTTCGGAGATATTCCGGCTGGCGACGGGGTTGTCAAGAATTTTCTGGAGGAGCCGGTCCGCACGAAAGCGAAATTCCTTGAGGTTCAACGGGAAGTTCCTTACGACATGCTGCTGAAGGGCTGGATCATGCCCGACCGGCTCCATCCCGATTTTCATGCGTACGATATGCTTTCGGATTTGTTTGCGAGTGGTCAATCATCCTATCTCTATAAAAAATTCGTGACGGATAATCATCTGTTTACCGATTTGTCGATGACGGTTTCCGGCACCGCGGGCCCGAATCTGTTCGCTTTGGTGGCGCGTCCCGCAGAGGATGTCCCGATAGAGGATGCCAATGCCCGCCTCAACCAGTTCCTTTATCAAGATTTTTGCTATGATGATTCATTGACTATTGATCTGCAGAAAGTTAAGAATAAAAATGAATCGGCTTTGCTGGAAAATGAAATCAAGTTGGAAAGCCGTACCTCCATTTTGGCCGTTTCGGAATCCGTCAGTAAAATCGAGGATTTTGAAAATGATGAACAGAAATATCGGGCGATTACGGAAGCGCAAATCCGCCGCATTACCGCCGACCTTTTCCAACCCCAAAAAGAATGCACCCTATTCTATAAATCTTCTCAATAAGCTCATCCCTCATACTTTATACATCTTATTACACCATCATGACCATTTGTTCCATTTCCACCGCGCCCGGCATCGGGGCTATTGCAGTGATACGCGTCTCCGGCGAGAAAGCGTTTCCAATTGTAAATCAATTGTTTAATGCCCAAATTGACTTTTTAGGCACTTCGGCGAATAGGGCCAAATTCGCAGAGATTTTCGATGGCGACACGCTTGTTGACCAGGTCGTCTTCGTCAAGTTTGCCGCACCGCACTCCTACGACGGCGAGGATATGGTGGAGATTTCGTGTCACGGTTCGCGCTATATCCAGCAGAAGATCCTGCAGATGCTGTTGGCGCGGGGCTGCCGTCTGGCGGAGCCGGGCGAGTTCACGATGCGCGCTTTCTTGAACGGCAAGATGGACCTTCCACAGGCCGAGGCGGTCTCCGACTTGATCGATTCCCAGTCGGAAACGGCGCACAGGTTGGCCGTCAACCAGTTGAAGGGCGGTTTCTCGCATAAGATTGCCGAATTGCGCGAGCAGTTCATCCACCTCGCTGCCTTGTTGGAATTGGAGTTGGATTTTAGCGAAGAAGATGTGCAATTCGCTGACAGAAAGCAGATTATGGATTTACTTCGCCATCTTAAAAAGGAAATCACCCGATTGACAGATTCTTTCAAATTGGGCAATGCCTTGAAATCCGGGATTCCGGTCGCCATTGTGGGGAAGCCGAACGTGGGCAAATCCACGCTCTTGAACGCGCTGTTGGGCGACGACCGCGCCATTGTGTCCGACATTCCTGGCACCACCCGCGATACCGTGGAGGACACCTTCACCTATCACGGCACCACCTTCCGCTTCATCGATACCGCTGGTATCCGGACCTCGGAGGACGAAATTGAGAATTTTGGCATCGAGCGTACTTTCAAAGCAGTGGAAAATGCTGATATTGTACTCTATCTGATTGATATTAACGCAACTACCATTGATGATGTGGAAGCGGAGATGACATTCATCCGTCAGAAAATCAATTTGGAAGAGAAGAAAATCCTGTTGGTGGCCAATAAGATTGATGAAATGGAGACCCTTCCGCGACAATTTTCGGAGTGGGATAAATTGGAGACGGTTTTTGTTTCCGCCAAGCGAAAGGTGAATCTTGAGTCGATAGGGGAGATGCTCCTGCGATATGTGGAGGAGCGGAATGTTTCAGAAAACACGTTGCTGACCAATGCGCGGCATTACGACATTATGCGGCAGATTTTGCAGGACATTGAGAATATTGAGCAAGGCTTTGAAAACCAACAACCCACAGATCTGATTGCGGTGGATGTCCATCTTATTTTAGACAAATTGGGACGTCTCACCGGCAGCATTTCCGACAACGATGTATTGAATACGATTTTCAGCCGTTTCTGCATCGGAAAGTGAATGTCAGCCATTAGCTGAAAGCTGTTATCTGTCTTCGAAGAATTGCCGTACTTTGCTGAAGAAGCTCTTGTCTTTTTTCTCCGGTTTGGGGGCGAAATTGGCGGAGGTGCCTAATTTCTGAAGCAGCTCCTTCTCCTCTTTCGAGAGAGATTTCGGAGTCCACACACTGACGTTGACGATGAGGTCGCCGACGGTGCGGCGGTTGACTTCGGGCAGGCCTTTGCCTTGCAGACGGAGTACCTGGCCGCTTTGGGTGCCTGCGGGCAGTTTCACTTTCGCCTTGCCTTCCAGCAGTGGAATCTCCACTTCGGAACCGAGTGCGGCTTGCGGGAATGAAATGTAGTAGTTGAGATACAAGTTGTTGCCGTCGCGTTCGAAGATTGGGTGGTCTTCTTCGGTGATGGCTACGAGCAGGTCGCCGTTGATGCCGCCGTTCGGTGCTGCATTGCCCTTGCCGCGTTCACGCAATTGCATCCCGTTGGCCACGCCGGCCGGGATATTGATGGTGATCACTTCATCGCCGCTAATGACACCAGTGCCTCGACAGTTCGGACACGGATTCTTAATGATTTTTCCGGTGCCATGGCAGGCATCGCAAATGGCGGTTTGTTGCATGATGCCGAACATTGTGCGTTGGGTGCGCACCACGTGTCCTGTGCCGTGGCAGGTTGGGCAGGTGGTGATGGATGAAGCGTCCTTCGCACCACTTCCAGCACAAGTTGGACAGCTGACTTGTTTTTTTATTTTCAGTTTTTTGGTGCATCCTTTGGCGATTTCTTCCAGTGTCAGTCTGACGTTGATACGGATGTCGCTGCCACGACGTTGAACGTTGCCTCGCTCGCCGCCGAACCCGCCAAAACCGCCGAATCCGCCGCCATCACCGAACAGGTCGCCGAAGATGCTGCCGAAGTGCGAGAAAATGCTGCCGAGGTCGCTGGCGTCAAAGCCGCCCGGCCCGCCGTTCATTCCCTTCAGCCCTTCGTGGCCGAACTGGTCGTAGCGCGCCTTTTTGTCGGGGTTGCTCAGCACATCGTAGGCTTCTGCCGCCTCTTTGAATTTCTCTTCCGCCTCCTTGTCGCCTGGATTACGGTCGGGATGATACTTCATCGCCATCTTTCGATAGGCCTTCTTTATCTCTTCTGGTGTGGACGTCTTTGTGACCCCCAACACTTCGTAATAGTCTCTCTTTTCCATAATGATAATCTCCTAAATTATTGACCTACAACAACTTTTGAGTAGCGTATAACCTTCTCTTTGATTTTGTAGCCCTTTTCGGTCACATCAATCACTTTGCCCTTTTCCGCTTCAGTCGGGGCGGGGAAATGCGTCACGGCTTCGTGAAAATCCGTGTTGAAAGTTTCGCCTTTGGCAGGAATCTCTTCCACGTCAAAGCGTTTGAGGAGTTGAAGCATTTTATTGTAAATCAATGTGAAACCATCTTTGATGACCTGCAAGTCCTCGGTTTTTTCATTTGCTTTGATGGCGCGTTCGAAGTCGTCGAGGATGGGCAGCAGGCTCACAATAACCTTTTCGGAGGCGGTGTCGAGCAGCTCCAGCTTCTCTCTGTTCGTGCGTTTCTTATAGTTGTCAAATTCGGAATAGAGGTGCAGGAATTTCTCGTTTAACTCTTTTTTTTGCTTTTCCAACTCCTCCACTCGTTTCTTTAATTCTTCCTCTTTTTTGTTTTTTCTGTTGAAAAAGGAGTGCTTTTCTGCCTTTTCTTCGGTTTTGTCACCTGTCGGTCCTTCAGCATCGGATTCTTCATTTTCCCACTCCGTTTGGGGCTCTTCCTTGGCAGTAGTTGCCCCTTCAGTTGACAAATTGTCAGTAGTTTGTTCCGTGTTTTTTTCGTCTGGTGCTTCCGGATTTTGTGTGTTTTCTTTTTCTTCTGACATAATGTATTGATTTTTAATTAATTACAATAAAGTATCGGGGCATTTCATAAAAATGCCGCCCTTTGTACTTCAATTTCTTTGCCAAAAATGTCTGACTGCCGATTTGTCAGTATTTTTTATCACAATAAAAGCGTTATTTCGCTTAATTTTGCTACTTTTGCGTTTCAAATTGAAATGTGAAAATTCCAACTCACTAATTTTTCTCCAAATGTATTATATGATTGCCTTGTTAATGGCTGCGAATTTTTTTTCTCACATCCCGAATATGGAAAAGATGGAGGCGAAAGCCGCCGAAGCAAAGAATTACTGTATTGAATGTGACATGAATACAAAGTTTTGTATATTAGTAGATTACAGTCTTCCCTCTGGTGTAGATCGGCTTTTTGTCTGGAGTTTTGAGAAGAATTGCGTGATTGATGAATATCCGGTTGCCCATGGTCGCGGCAAGAGCAAACATCTTTACGACCGCCCGCGATTCAGCAATGTTCCCAATTCCTATTTGAGTTCGTTGGGCATGTGCAGGATTGCCGAACGTTACGAAGGCAAGTATGGTACCTCCTATCGCCTCGATGGCTTGGAGAAAACCAACAGCAATGTCCGTGCACGCGACATTGTCATCCATTCGTTCAACGATATGCCCGACACTGAAATTTATCCGCAATATTGTCCGCGCAGTCGTGGTTGTGTGATGGTTTCCGAAAACAACATGTCGCGTCTGGATGATTTGCTGAAAGATGAGCAAAATGTGCTTTTATATATTTACAAGTAAGTGGAATTAACAGTGGATATTGAAAGAAACACGCTTGAAAGTTGCTCGTTTATCAAGGGAAAGGTTGCTGATTTTCCCAAAGTTGCGGTTGTTTTGGGTTCAGGCTTGGGCGGATTGGTCGCTGAAGTTGCAGTACATCAGGAGATTTCCTACCGAGATATTCCTCATTTCCCGGTATCTACCGTTGCCGGTCATAGTGGCAATATGGTGATTGGGACATTGAATCGGGTGCCTGTCTGCATCTTGAACGGGAGAAAGCATTTTTACGAGGGCGTTCCGATGCGTGAGGTGGTATTCCCTGTTAGGGTGCTGTATTCGCTAGGTGTGGAGACTCTTATCCTTTCCAATGCTGCTGGCGCTTTGAATCCCTCTTTTCAGGTGGGGGATGTTATGCTGATAGAGGATCACATTAGCCTTTTTCCAGCCAAACCTTTTGAAGGCATGCCTGATGTGGAGGAGAAGTCGGTGTCGCATCCGATTGACATCTATTCCAAAGAGTTGATAAAGAAGACGTTACAAGTTGCTAAAAAACTTGATATTCCTTTGCAGCATGGTGTTTACACGGCGCATTCTGGTCCTTATTACGGAACGCTTGCCGAAAGCACGATGCAGTTTCAAATGGGCGCGGATGCGGTGGGTATGTCCACCATTCCGGAAGCTCAAATGGCTAAAATGTTGGGAATGAATGTGTTGGCTTTTTCCGTACTGACGGATTTGGCTATCATCGGTTCGCACGACCACCCCACCCACGAGGCTGTTTTAAAAGCCGCCACTGCCGCGGGTGAAAAACTGGTTTGCCTCGTCAGCGAATTGATGCCGGAACTATAGCTATTTCGTCGGCTTGCTGTAGTAGGTTACGTCGTTGCGCTCGTCCCAGCCTTGGTGGCGCCAGAATTCGTTGCCGATTTCGTTGTCTTTCATCACCAGAAGTCCGCTTTTGTGGATGCCAGCGCGCTCAATCGCCCCATAAACCGCGTTCAGCAGCTGTTTGCCAATGCCTTGTCGGCGCAGGGATTCCTTTACCGTGGTGTGGTAGATGTAGGCGCGGCGGCCGTCCATCCCGCAAAGGATGACACCCACGATTTCGCCGTTCATCTCCGCCACATAGTTCGAATCGGGATTCTTCTCCAAAAACTTGGAGATGCCCTCTTCTGAATCGTCGTAACTGCGCAAAGCCATCCCCTTCGTGGTGTGCCACAATTGGTAAACCGGTTCGTAGTCGGCCACCGTCATCAATCTTATTTTTATCTCAGAATTCATAATTCACAATTATTTCAAATGCGAGTCCTGACCTTGTCTCATGCTTAAAAAGAAACTCATCGGCTGCAAAATTCGGTCGAAATGATAGTATTGGATTTTATAAAGAACCGTTTTGTCGTCGTTGAGCATTGCGTAGGCCTTGTCCTTGTTGTATAGGAACTCTATCTTGTCCACGTGGTTCCCTTCGCCATCTACATAGTCGTAGGGGTCAGGCATGCGGAAAAGCGTCAATTTGGTCTTTTTGCCGTCGGTATCTTCTAATTCGATGATTTTGAACGGTTTCTGCTGCATTATCGAGTCAATTTCGCTTTGTGTCTGGCCATCGGGAATCGATTCGTAGTTGATGTTTCTGAATTGAGACAGGAAATCCAGCAGTTTGGAGGTGTCGTATTGGCTGACGATATTCTTTTGGAAATCATATAATTTAAAGAAGCGTGCGCCGGACTTTTCAATTTGGAAGGAGTCTTCGGGTTTGTCAAAGTCGGTGATGTTAACTTCTTGAATACGAGTGAGTTTTGTAGCGAACAGGGTGTGGCTGATCCAGTCTTCGCGGAAGACGGAGTAGCGAGGCGTGGCGAATCCGCGGAATCCGGGCAGGCAAACCACGCACGGAATCTCTTCCATCCCTTCCAAGATGGCGTAATTCCCCATATTGTCTTGCGTGGCTGGCCCCATATAGTAGGTTTTGATAATCCTGTCTTTTTCAAAGAAGCCGTGTTTGAACAGGGTGAATTTGGGGGCGATGCCGTGTACCTCCACCTTGATTGCGGCCGTTGCCATCATCTTGTTGATGTTGTCGATGCTTTTTTGTGAGGCGGGATGGTCGATGCGGAGATTCATCATGGTGGAAAGCAGAGCTTCCATCTTCTCCACGATTACCGGAGTCCCGTCATTCAATTGCCATTGGCCATTCTTTCGGTTTAGCAGAACATTGTTTCCGTGCATGTCGGCCAGCAGAATCTGTGTCACTTTCGAGGAATCCTCAATGGCAAACAGGTTCTCTGTAAATTCTTTTTGGGATGAAAACACGTTGTTCTTCCAGAGAATGAGGAGAATGCAGCCCACCAGAACAGCTGCGGAAACGACGATGAGTATGATGTTCCTTTTTTTCATATTGGATTAGATTTCATTCGGTTTGCGTAAATGGCTGAAACGGCGGTTGTTGATGAATACGAACAGTCCGCCGAGGAGTCCGAAGAGCAGAAGCGGAACGATAATGTTGATGATTTGGTATCTTTGTCGGATGGATTTGTTGTTGATTTTCTCCTGATCCAGCAGCCCGATTTGGAACACTTTGGCTCTAAGGTTCATAAGATCCTCATTTCCACAGAGATAGTCCACGCAATTGAGCAGGAATTCCGTATTGTCGTAAGTGGTGTTGGTGTAGATGTCGAAGCCGGTCGGCTTGATGCCGTAGCTGAGCATGGTCTCATCCAGGTTGATGTAGTTGTTCGGATAGAATTGGGTGGGGGAGAAGTGGTTGAAAATCATATCGCCGTCGGAGATGAAAATCTGTTTGGATTCGATGCCGCTTGATTTGAAATTGAATTGTTGGTTGCTGATGAAATCAATGGGCAGTTTGCCGTCGAAAGCCGAATGGAATTTCCCTTCTACGAGCACGGCGATGGGTTTGTAGGGCTGATTGAATTCCTCCCAATTAGGCTTCCTGAGACCGATTTCCAAGGATACGAGGCAGGGTGCGGCCACCACTTTCGTCTTTGGGGAAGAGGTGGCGAGGATGGTTTTCTTCAAGCCATCGTCGCGGCCGACGAAATCAATGGTGCTGGCAAAGTTCGCGCAGACGGATTCGATTTTCTGGGTGATGGGATGCTCTTTGAAGTTCGTGACATTGAGCGCGTAGGGAAAGATGATGGTTTGGCGGGTGGCCAGAGGGATGGACTGGCAACTACCGATGTCTTGAATCAAATCGGGATTGATGCGGACCCCATATTTGAAGAGCATCTTTTCAAGTCCGTTGACGGCTCCGGAAGTGTAGGCGAAGATGTCGTTGGCTTCCGCGTGGAAAATGGCGCGTGACTCTAAGCTGTCGAGCGAGGCAGTGGTGGCATCAAGAAGCCAGAGCACTTTGCCACCGCGCATAATGTGCTGGTCAATGGCATATTGGTCGGCAAGCAGCAGCCGATGTGTCGGATGTGCGATGACGAGCAGGTCGTATTTGTTGCCCATATCACGGATGCTCATGTCGTTGGTGTCGGCAATCTCGATTTTCCTTAGCTGGTTGACGCGCTCGCTAATGGTGTCGCGTGCAATCGTATAGTAGTTTCCCATCTTGATGCCCAGCTGGGTGGAAATCCAGGAGACGTGGTAAGCGTCGATTTCACCATGCCCGTCAAGGAAGGCGATGTGGGATTTCCTCGGCTCGATGAGCGTCTTCAACGCCAGCACAAGGTTGTATTCCATGTGCGAAGTGGAAAGGTCGTTGGTGGTGTATTTATTGCGGTAGTCTTTTTCAATGAGCGTGGATACCACTTCACGGCCTTTGTAGGAAACGACCGCCCCGGGAATCAGGTATTGCGTGGACGATTCCGTTGCGGATTTGTACTCTCTGCGAATGGGCAGGGGAGTCAGCCCCTGATGGGCGAACTCCGACAGAATCGCCTTGCTCTCTTCCTGAGTCTTCCCTTCAAACGGGTCGATGAATTCGTATTTCACATTGGGTGAAATACGGCGGAATTCCTCCACCATCTCTTTTGCCTTTTCAGCCAGAAGCTCATATTCCGCCGGCATATCCTTGCTCTTCAGATATATTTTGATTAAGATGATGTCGTCCGATTTTTCCAGCAGTTTGATTGTCGATTCGGATAGCGTGTGGCGTTTGTCCTGTGCCAAGTCGAATTTGCCATACCAGAACGAGGAGATGACATTCAGGGCGATGACCGCGACAATCACCGCCGCAATGGAGATCAGTGCGGTGGTCTTGTATTGTTTGCTTTGAGAGTTGTTCTTCATAATCAGTTGCAAATTAAAGAGTTACCATTTTCTTTTCAAAAGAACGAGCCATGTCCCGAATAGGAAAAGAAAGGATGTGGTGATATAGTAAACGAGGTCGCGGGTGTCGATCACCCCTTTGCTGATGGAAAAATAGTGGTCGGCGATGCCCCATTTCTTGATGGCGGCGCCGAACGTCCCGAAGGAGTCGATGCTGTAAATCAATTCGAAACCCACATAGAGAAGGAAGCAGAAGAGCGCACCCAAGATGAAAGCCACGATTTGACTTGAGGTGAGGCTGGAGGCAAAAATGCCGATACAGCAGAAAATGGTGCCTAAAAGAAACAATCCGAGATACGACCCCAGCGTGCTGCCCAAGTCGATGTTGCCAGGCGTAGCACCTAAGTTCCAAACAGTTACAACGTAAATCAATGTGGAAAGAATGGCCAGTAGCAGCAAGGTCTCGCAGGCGAGGAATTTGGCTCCGATAATCTGTACATCGGAAATGGGCTTCGTGAAGAGCAGCTCCATCGTGCCGGCCTTTTTTTCTTCCGAAAAACTCCGCATGGTAAGTGCCGGAATGATAAAGAGAAAAATGTAGGGTGCCAGGTTGAAGAACCCCTGTATGTCGGCGGTGCCGTTGGCGAACACATTGTCGCCGCTTTCAAACACCCATAGGAACAATCCGCTGATTATCAGAAATGTACCGATGATGACATATCCGATAACCGAGTTGAAGAATGATTTGATTTCTTTGATGTAAAGTGTAAACATCCTATTTGTTTTTTACTTTTTTTTCGAATTTTTGGAAGCCTCCGCATGTGTCCTCTCGTATGCGGAGACGACATCCACTGCACGAGAGGCGGCTTTCACGAACGGGGTGACGGAGAGCTTTGAACCGACTGCTTTCTGTAGCCAATACTGCGGGATCAATTTCCCTTGTGAGAACATGCGTTCCACCTCTGTCCCCAAATTCTTTCCATGAAAATAATTCTCTAACTGAAAACTGATTAAATACCCTAAAGGATAAGCAGTTAGGTATAATGGAGAATCAATCATGTGGGAATAGACCGCTAAGATAATCTGGTCGCTGACTTTGAAAACCGGTGCATAATACTGGTTCCAGATCTCTTTTGCCAAGGAGAGGACGGCCTCTTTCAGTGCCTCGGCATCGGCATCCGGATGGGCGTACATCCATTTCCAGACCTGGATGTCGAGCAGTGAAACGCCCATGATTTCGTAAGTGCTCCAGAAATTGTCCAAAAGTTCGTAGTAGGGGCCGAGCGTGTCTTTTGGAGTGACTCCAAGTAATTGTAAATCACGTTGTTGGAACGAAAAAGCCACGGCTTCTGTAAAAGCGGTATTGGGTACGCCCGACAAAAAATAGTTGGGTACGTTGTGCAGCGAGAAGGTCTGTTCCACATTGTGCCCGAATTCGTGAATGCCGATGTTGAATCCCTTGTAATCCATGCCGTTAGCTCCGATGCGCGTGCGCAGGCGGGCATTGTCGCTTCTCATCCGCGACTCCCACGCATGGCCGGCGCCCACGGAAGCGTCCACCGTTACGTGCTGACAGATGAAGTTCGCTTTTTCTCTCGTGAAGCCCAACGCTTGCAGTATGTTAGGAAGGTCGGCGACAAAGGCCTCCTTCGTCGGATACTTCCTGCGCGTAATTGCATCCAAAGAGCTCTCTTCGATGGAGGAGCGGTTCTTGAATCCGTTGTACCAGATGTCGAAAGGTTGCAGTCTTCTTCCCAACTTCCTGGAAATCAAGTCCGCTACCTTTTTCACTTCGGGTCTTGAGAGAAAAGCACTGAAAAGTTTTTCGATGTCGTTTTCTGAAAATTCCAATTCGTCATTGAAACGCCGGTCGAGGTAGGTGGAATGGTCTTGATAGTATTTGTCGGCGGCACTGATGGCTTTGAAGTTGTTGAGGAGATATTGGTAGCGGACATTTCTTTCTGGAGGGAAAGAGCCTTCGGAATGTCCGATGGAAACCATGTTGGCAATCGGATACCAGTCACGTTTGCTGCTGTTAATCACTTCTTTAGGAATGGATTGCTCAATGATGCGGCGCATGATTGCATAGATGATGCGCTGCTTTTCAAAACCGTTGACCTTGTCGGCATAGGCGGCTTTTAGTTCGTCGCGCAGCCCCCAGTGGGAGATGAGTTTCACGTTTTCACCCCAAAAATGTCTTTTTTCGTTGGATGCCACCTTCCCCATGTGGATGTTGTAATTGGAGATGTAGTAGTCGGCCGCGGTGGTGGCTTGCGTGATGGCTTGCTGTACGTTGGCTGGGATGCGGGCGGTGAACATATCGCCCAAACGCGCGTACCCCCATTCAAGGTCGCTCCATTTTTCCGCATTCTCGCTCTTCTCTTTCAAGGTGTAATGCGGGAAATTGAGCGTGATGACGAATGCTATCTTGTTGGCGAACAGGTCGTTAGATAAATGCGCGGTTGCATCGTATGCGGCGAACATCTCATCTACAGGAAGCGATTGATAGCCAGTAACGTGGATGGGAAGACTCAAATCCACCGTCAACTTGTTGCTGTAGCCGAGAATGGCTTCGAAATTGTCGCACAAACGTTGGAAAAGCTCTTTCTTGTCGGAAGGGCTGGTGCAGAAATTGTCGATGCAGAACTGGCTGAACTCTTCAGCTGTCCCGTCCTCTTCCGTCCACAAAGCAGCCGTCTGCGTGACGCCACGGGTCACCATGGCGGAGGTCATTTTGGTGTGCGGTTGCACATTGCTGACGGTTTTTTTGATTACATCTTCAGAAATGAAATTTTGTGCAGGCATACTGGCAACAAGCCCGATGAGGGTGAGTAAAATGAGGAATCTCTTCATTATCAGTTTTTTTGTAGAGATGTTGTGCGAAAAACCTACTTCGCGAACAGTTTTTCATTATAGCGTTTCAGGCATTCCAAGACGTTGGTTCTCACGTGGATGAAGTCGTCGGCACCGGCAGCTTTCAGCGCGTCGATGCTTTCGGTCGGGTTTCCTGCCACGATGAAGATGAAGCCAGCGGCTTTGGCTGCTTTGGCAGCTTCCACACCCAAGGTGGCGTACTCTTCGTCGGAACTGCAAACCACGATGATGTCGGCTTTCACGGCTTTGGCTGCTTCGATTCCTTCGGCGATGGAGTCGAAGCCGGCGGGTTCGATAATCTCATAACCGGCGCAGCCGAAGAAGTTGGTGGCGAAGCCAGAGCGTGCCTGGCGCATCGCAAGGTTGCCGACCTTCATCAGAAATACTTTCGGACGGCCGTTCTTCGCAGCGTATCTTTCGGTTTCCAAACGCAATTCTTCGAAAGCAACGGCGCCGCGATAAGTTTGCAGCCCGGCGCGCTTCTCTTCCGGCATGACTTCGATTTTTTCCAGCATCGTCTCTTTGATGTTCGGGAACTGGTTGGTTCCCAGTAGAATGTATTTTCTGGTGGCGATGTCCATATTGCGTTTCTGGCAGCTTTCTTCAATGGCGGTCTTGATTTTGCCATCGAGAATCATTTGGGTAATGCCGCCTTCGGCTTCCACCGATTGGAACAGTTTCCAAGCGTGTTCGGCGATGGAGTCGGTGAGGTTTTCAATGTAATAGGAGCCGGCAGCAGGGTCAACGGTTTTGTCGAAATAGGATTCTTCTTTGAGAATGATCTGCACGTTGCGGCTGATGCGGCGTGAGAAGTCGTCGTCGCCCTTGAAGGCCACATCGAAGGGTTGAAGGGTGATGCTGTCGGCGCCACCCAACGAGGCTGACATACCTTCCGTAGTGGTTCTCAACATGTTGACATACGGGTCGAAGATGGTTTTGTTCCAGCAGGAGGCCACGGAGTTGATGCGGATTTTGCAGCTTTCAACGTTCTTCGGCTGGTATTGCGACACCATTGTGGCCCACAGCAGGCGGATGGCTCTCAGTTTGGCAATCTCCATGAAGTAGTTGGAGGAGATGGAGAGTGTGAGTTCCATCTTGCCGGCAATCTGGTCAATGGTGAGACCATTGGCGGTGGCGAAAGCGAGGTATTCGTTGGCGATGCCTAAAACGTAGCCGAGTTCCTGCACGATGGTTGCGCCGCCGTTGTGCATCAGGATGCCCTGCACGTTAACGGCCTTGAACTTCGGCATGTTTTCAGTCATTTTCACCAAATCGACGGCTTTGCGCATGTCGGCGTCTTGGCTGAAGTAGAATTTCCCCTCGCGCAGGCAGTATGCGATGGCGTCGAAGCCCGTACTGCCTTTCACCTGACTTTTGTCTATCTTGTTGTTGTCCAGATATTTGATGAAGTTCTCAATCAAGGTCATATAGTCCTTGGAGTGGAGGAATTGCACGCCTACTTTCGTCAGGTCAATGCCGCTGAGCAAAGTGGCCAGGTCGCTTTCGTTTTGGATTTCCTTGCAGTTGAAGGCGATGGTGGTGGCTCCGCCATTGATGGAGGCGAGGGCGATTTCGTTCGCTTTTTTCGCATTTTTCTCTTTCACATTCTGCACGATTTCCCATGCGTTGTTGTCGGCCTTCGTGCCGCGAGTGAAGGGAAATTCATCGGGAAGGGCATTGAGGTAATCGATGTCCTTCAGGTCTTCGGCCCTGTAGTAGGGACGGACCTTGAAACCTTCATCGGTGCGCCAAACCAGTTTCCGTTCATAGTCTGCGCCCTTGAGGTCGCGTTGGATGACTTCTTCCCATTTTTCGGTCGGGATGGGGTCGAATTCGCTGAATAATTTCTCGTCTGTCATGGTCTCTGTTATTTTAATTTATTAATTTTTCCTCAAAATTTTTAATACAAAAAATGCGGGTGCAAAGGTACGAAATAATTCAGTATGCAGGATTCATAATTGTGAATTATTTAGAGGCTGAAAAACAGGGGGCGAATTGGAAAATCCGTCCCCTGTCTATGTGCTGTTTTGATGGGTAGGAGCAGGTATTAAACCTCCTATCACCTAGCTGCTACCGCTTCATCATCTCCTCAATCTCCTCCACCTCCACCGGCATGTCGGGCATCAGATTGATGGGGTTGTCGGCGACGACCACGTCGGTTTCGATTCTCACGCCAATGCCCTCCTCGGCCACGTAAATACCAGGTTCACAACTTAGTACCATGCCAGGCTGGAAGGTCCAGTCGCGTTGGCCCACGTCGTGTACGTCCAAACCGATGAAGTGCGACGTGTTATGCATGTAGTATTTCTTGAAGAGTGGATGGGCGGGGTCTTCCTTCTTGATGTCGTCCCATTTCAGCAGACCGAGTTTTACCAATTCCTCGTTCATTCGTTCGAATACGAAGTCGTTGATTTTGTGGATGTTCATGCCTGGTTTAAAGAGCGGGATGGTCTCTTTGAAAATAGAGAGCGTGCTGTTGTAAATCTCTTTCTGGCGTGGGGTGAATTTGCCGTTCACTGGCACGGTGCGGGTTGCATCGCCGGCATAGTTGGCATATTCGGCGCCGAAGTCCATCAGCAGTAAATCGCCGTCTTTCATCACCTTGTCGTTCTTGATGTAATGGAGGATGCAAGTGTCTTGGCCGGCGGCGACGATGGGGGCGAAGGAGTGGCCTGTTGCGCCGTTGCGGAGCATCTCGTAGGTCAGCTCCGCCTCGATTTCATACTCGTATTTACCAGGCTGGATCGCCTTCAATGCGCGCCTGAATGCCCTCGTTGTGATGTCGCAGGCGTGTTTCAGCGCCTCCAACTCTTCCGGCGATTTGTTCGCGCGCAATGGGTAGAGGATGGGGGCGAGGCGGCGGTAGGTGTGCAGCGGGTACTCTTCCATCAGCTGTTTGGCAAAGCGGTGCTCGCGTGTAATCGGCTCCCAACGTAGGCGCGGATTTTCCGGCAGATGCAGATAAACGTTTTGCGAGTTCACCATCAAATCCTGCAAGGTGTCCTGGAAATTGTCGGTAAACATAACTGTTTGGATGCCAGAGATTTGTGATGCCTGTTCTTGGGTGAGGCGATGCCCGAACCAAATCACCATCTCCGGACTCGGATTCTTGATGAACAGGATTTCGCGGTACGCTTTGTTCGGATGCCACGGTGCCAACGTTAAATAGGTCTCCTCCTGGTCGATTCCGGTCAGATAGAGCATTTCGGAGTTCTGGCGGAAGGGCATTGTGGTGTCGCCGCAACGCGGAAACTCGCTGTTGGAGGTCAGAATGACCAGTGAATTCTCCTCGATTTCTCCAACCACATTCTTGCGGTTGTTGATGTAAAATTGCTGATTTAATGGTTCGTATCTCATGGAATTGTTGATTTGTTGAATCGTTGGTTGATTGATTTGTTTGATAAAAATTTCCTCACGAAAATCTCCCACCTCTTCGCTAAATATAAAGTTCGCAAAAGTACAAAGATTTCCCCGGAATTCCCCAAAAAAAATGTAATTTTGCACCCTGTTTTTTAACACCCTTATATTATGGAAATTGCAACGAAATACGAGCCGCAACTGATTGAAAACAAGTGGTATGAATTCTGGATGGAGCATAAGCTCTTCGCTTCGAAACCCAATGGCAAGCCGTCGTTCACGGTGGTCATCCCGCCGCCGAATGTGACGGGCATCCTGCACATGGGGCACATGCTCAACAACACGATTCAGGATATTCTGGTTCGTCGTGCGCGTATGATGGGCTTCAACGCCTGCTGGGTGCCTGGCACCGACCACGCCTCCATCGCCACCGAAGCCAAGGTGGTGGGCATGCTCCGTGAGAAGGGCATTGACAAACGCCAACTTTCCCGCGAGGAATTCCTCAAGTACGCTTGGGAATGGAAGGAAAAGCACGGCGGCATCATCTTGCAGCAACTCAAGAAGTTGGGGGCCTCCTGCGATTGGGACCGCACCAAGTTCACCATGGACCCCGAACTCTCCGAGGCCGTCATCGACGTTTTCGTTGACTTATATAATAAAGGTAAAATCTATCGCGGCGTTCGCATGGTCAACTGGGACCCCAAGGCGCTCACCGCCGTCTCCGACGAGGAAGTCGTTTACAAAGAACTGCAATCCAAGTTGTATTATGTCCGTTATCAAATTGAAGGGACTGATAATGAATATGTCACCATCGCGACCACCCGTCCGGAGACCATCCTTGGCGATACGGCCATTTGCATGCACCCTGATGACGAACGTTTCAAGCATCTCCGTGGCAAACGCGCTATCGTGCCCATTGTCAACCGTTCCATCCCCTTGATTTTCGACGAATATGTGGACCGCGAGTTCGGCACCGGCGCCCTCAAAATCACCCCCGCCCACGACATCAACGACTACAACCTCGGACTGAAATACAAACTCGACACCATTAACATCTTCAATGATAATGGGACGTTGAATGAAAACGCACAGTTTTTGGTCGGCGTGGACCGTTTCAAGGCTCGCGAAGAGATTATCCCAATGCTTGAAAAAGCAGGAAGTCTTGTTAAAATTGAAGATTACGTCAACAAAGTCGGCTTCTCGGAACGCACCAACGAGGTGATTGAGCCGAAACTCTCTGTTCAATGGTTTTGCGATATGCGCGCGCTCGCCAAACCCGCCCTCGATGCCGTGATGAACGACGATATCAAGTTCTATCCCGAAAAATTCAAAAACACCTACTCCTATTGGATGGAGAACGTGAAGGATTGGTGCATCAGCCGCCAACTCTGGTGGGGGCACCGCATTCCAGCTTACTATCTGCCTAATAAAGAGTTCGTTGTGGCTAAGACAAAGGAAGAGGCTTTTGAAATTGCCAAGAAGAAATACCCCGAACTCAATCTTAAAATGGAGGATTTGCAGCAGGATGAGGATGTGTTGGATACATGGTTTTCTTCTTGGCTGTGGCCGATGTCCGTGTTTGATGGATTGAGACATCCTGATAATGAGGAAATTAAGTATTACTATCCGACGAGTGTTTTGATTACCGCCCCCGACATCATTTTCTTCTGGGTGGCCCGTATGATCATGGCCGGTCTGGAATGGCGCAAGGAAGTTCCTTTCAAGCACGTCTATTTCACCGGCACGGTTCGTGACAAGCTTCGTCGTAAAATGTCAAAGTCGCTGGGCAATTCACCCGACCCGATCATGCTGATGGAGAAGTTCGGTGCCGACGGCGTGAGAATGGGCATGCTTCTCAGTTCGCCCGCAGGCAATGACCTGCTGTTCGATGAGTCGCTTTGCGAGCAGGGACGCAATTTCAGCAACAAGATTTGGAACGCCTTCAGATTGATTAAGGGCTGGCAGGTGGATGACCAAATCGCGCAACCCCTTCATTCCCAAGTGGCCGTGAAGTGGTTCCAACATCGCTTCAACGAGGTGCTGGCCACCATCAACGCCGATTTCGACAAGTTCCGCATCTCCGATGCGCTGATGGGCGTTTACAAACTTGTTTGGGACGACTTCTGCGCCTGCTTCCTCGAAATTGTCAAACCAGCCTATCAGCAGCCGATTGACGGTAAAACCTACAGCGAAATCATCGATATTTTTGAGAATCTGATGTTAATTCTGCATCCGTTCATGCCTTTCATTACCGAAGAACTATGGCATAATCTTCGCGAAAGAGGTGAGAATGAATCGATTATGATTGCTCAAATGCCGCAGCCGAAGGCGGAAAATGGCGCTGACAACCTGCTCGCCCGTTTCGAACTGACCAGAAAGGTGGTGGAGGATGTCCGTCGTGTTCGTGCTGAAAAGAACATCGCGCAGAAAAACGCCATCGAACTGTTGGTAATCAAGCAAGATGATGCAGAAACAGATGCTGAAATGGATTCCGTTATCCAAAAATTGTGCAATATCTCTTCTATTCAATATATTAAAGAAAAGGTAAGTGGCACTTGCTCATTCATCGAACAAAACACCGAATATCTGATTCCGATCGCCCAAAATATCAATGTGGAAGAGGAGTTGAAGAAGCTGAACGCCGACTTGGAATACGCCGAAAAGTTCCTCCAGTCTGTCTTGAAGAAGTTGGCGAACGAGCGTTTTGTCAGCAATGCCCCTGAACAGGTGGTGGCTGTGGAGCGCAAAAAACAGTCGGATGCGGAGGAGAAAATTAAGATGTTGAAGGAGCAAATTGCTAATTTACAGTAGAATGAAGGGAATTGGCAAAGACTTGGTTCGACTGATTATTGTCATTCTCGTGCTGTGTGCATTCGTCTATTTGATGGATGGCAGCGTGGGTGACAAGCGCGATATGTATTACGGAGTGGTGGGCGGTGGAGTCACCGCTTTCCTCGTTTTTTTTGTAGTCAAACGGATTCGGAACAAGAAGAGGTAGAGATTTATTTTGAGTTGATGACGCCTTCGATGTAGTCGCAAATCTCTTCTTTCCCTCGGCCGGTTTCGGCCGAGGAGAGGAAACAAGGTGGTAGTTCCTCCCAGCTTTCTAGCATAGCCTTTTTGAAAGCCTCCACATTGCGTTGCATCCGTGTCTCTTTCAATTTGTCGGTTTTGGTGAAAATGAGCGCAAAGGGTACGCCGTCTTCGCCCAGTTGATTGATGAAGTTGAGGTCGTTTTTCTGCGGTTCCAGCCGCGAATCAATCAGCACGAAAACCAGCTGAAGGTTGGGACGCAGGCACAGATAGTCGCGAATCATTTTGGTCCACATCTCGCGCATCGCCTTGGAAATGCTTGCATAGCCATATCCGGGCAAATCCACCAGATACCAGCTCTCGTTGATGAGGAAGTGGTTGATGGTTTGCGTCTTGCCGGGTTTTGAGGATGTTTTGGCCAGTGATTTGTTGTTGGCCAGCATGTTGATCAGCGAGGATTTCCCCACGTTGGAACGCCCGATGAAGGCGAATTCCGGCTTGTTGGGTGTCGGGCATTTCCGCCAGTCGGTGACGGACTGCAAATAGGTGGCTTGATTGATTTTCACTTTCTTTTTCTTTTGTAGGAGTCCACGTGCCGCATGACCTTCTTTTCGTACATGTCGGTGATGGTGATGAGGATGCCCATCTCTTCCACATCTCCGAATTCTTCGTTGGCGGATGCCCCGAAATATTGCATGCTGGAGGATAACGACATGTATGCCTTGATAAGTGGCGGTATGGTGGTTTTGATATCTAAAATGTTGCGATTCAATATCTTAAAGTCTTCAGAGAAGGATTTGCCGGTGAAAATGGTCTTGATGGCTTTTGGGGTTGCTTGCGTAGGGTGGAATGGTTTCATCAATGTTTCGTCGCCTTTGAAGTATTTGGTCAGGAAGTTGAGTATCCAATTGCGTGCCAGTCGGTTATAACTGTTGTACATCGTCATTTTCCCGAAGAAGTACTTGGTTTCTGGATAGTCCACGATGAGTGTTCCGAGGCCATCCCACATGTTGTCGAGAGAGAAGAGGTTTGCGCGATTGCGATTGCCGGCTTGGTACTTAGGTTGCACGAAGCTGCGGCCGAGTTCAATGGTTTGGGGCCATTCCTCGTGAATGAATTTTTCGGAGAAATGGAAGAGTTTGGAGCAGGGGGTGTGGGGATATCCGTTGGCATCCAGTGGAACATCCTTTCCGAGGATGAATCGGTAGGCACTGACAATCTCCTGTTCTTCATCATTCCAGACGATGAGTTGTTGGAAGGGGATTTCCGCGAGGTCGTATTCGTCGATGTCCGCGCTTTTCCCGGTGCCGCCGCCTGCTTCAGCACGGAAGGTCAGTTCGCGAAGCCTGCCGATTTCCTGCATCACGTTGGGTGCGTTGTGGGCGTTCACCATGTAGATGTCGTTGCCGCCCGCATTGGTTTTCCGCAGGAATCGCTCTTCGGTCAGTTCAGCCTTGAGCAGTTTTTTATCAATGGGCTCTATGATATTCTCCATTATTCTGCAGATTTGAGGGCGTAGGTTTGATCTCTCAGCCACGCCGCCCATTCTATATTGTTCTTGTCAGCGGTGAAGGTGGAATAAGGGATCGGTTTCCCGAAAGTAATGGTGAATGTATTGCCTTTTTGGCGGTACATTTCATCCACTAAATAGAGCATTTCAATATTGAATTTGATGCCGATTGCCTTTCTGAAACGTGCTAGATTGTAGAAGAAGTTGCTGTTCTTGCCGTCGAAATAGGCTGGGATGATGTCGCGTTGATATTGTTTCGCTTTGGCCACAATGGTCGGTTTCCACTCCAAATCACGGATGACGCCGCCCTTTTGCTTGCGGGAGCAGAGTCCGGCGGGAAAATAGATGATGGCCTCGTCGGAGGCGAATGTGTCGTTGAACTGCTGGATCGCATTGTGCCCTTGCTTGCCGTGTTTGTTAATGGGGACGAAAACGTCTTTCATCGGCTTGACATTCATCAGCAGGTCGTTGACAGGGAACTTGATGTCGCTACGGAATTCCGACAAGAGGCAGATGTAGCAAAGTCCGTCCAATCCGCCCAAAGGATGATTGGAGGTGATGATGTAGCGACCTGTCTTGGGAAGGTTCTCTTCTCCTTGGACTTTCAGATGGGCACCGAGCATTTCCAGTACGTTTTTGGCAAATGCCAAAGATTCGTCATCGCTGTGGTAAAGCAGAAAGTCGTTCATATCGTCCTGATGGATAGTGCGTTCCAGCCATCGGATTACGACTTTCGGCAACCGCTTGTGCCATTTCGGGCTTTTTGCCGCAATGACTTGGTCCACATCAATTCTCAGGGGCATTAGTCTTTGACGATTTTTGAGGTTCCGAGGATTTCGTTGCCATTGGTGAGACGCAGCACGTACATTCCGTTGGCAAACGGGGTCAGGTTGATTGTGGTCAGTCCGTTTTGGATACTGCCCTTGCTCAATTCACGTCCGAAGAGGTCGAAAAGTTGATACTCAACATTCTCTGAAGAGCAGTTGTTCAATTGCACGCTCACCTGTTCCGAAGTTGGATTGGGATAGATGGTGAAGGAGGCGTGTTGGGGTTCGTTCTCGTTGATGGCATCGGATTCCAGCAGACGGACATTATCAAGGTAAACATGGTCCAAAGTGAATGACATGCCCATTAAATTCATATCATTGCTGAAGCATTTCGATTCGAAGGTGATGGCATGCACACCATCAAGGTAGTCGCTGAGGTTGATGGCGCGGGTGGTGAACGGGTCGTTGCCGGGAGTGGAAGGGATGTAGTTCTGACTTACTTGCACTCCGTCAACCAGCACGCGCATCATGCTGGAGCCCAGCAAATCAAAACCGCTGAGCATGTCACCGTAGCCCATCGAGCTGAGCAACATCTCGTAGGTGTTCTTGCCTGAGGTCTGCTTCAAGTCAAATTGGATGGCCATTTGAGCCATGTCGTTGCCGTCGGCACAGAAAGTGATCTTGGAATCCATCTTTTGGTTGGCCATCCAGGGAAATATCGGGTTGGGGATTTCCAGCTCGCTGTAATAATCGATGATGCTGCCGCCGCTCATGTTCCAGACTTTGCCGCCGTTGTAACCGGAAACGGTGCTTAGTGCGGCCGAAGCGTGTTCATTGACTTCGGAATAACTGAATTGCTTGTAGGCGTCATTGTCGAAAGTGATGACGTCAATCTCGTTCAGTGCGCGCGGACGAACCACCACTTTGGAGATGGAGTTGTCACTTGCATCCAGGTCGTCGGGATTGGCGGCGATGACGTAAATGGTGTTGCGTGCTGCGGTTGTGAAGTCGGCTCCCGTGCTGAATGAAAGCGTCAGCGTGTCTTGTGAGGTGATGGCCTGTTCCAGGACAAAGTTCTCAATAGTGGTGTCGCTGCTGTTGATTTTGAAGCCAATAGGGATTTCGGTTCCTGCGGGGATGCTGTCGCAGATATCGAAGGTGACGGTGAAAGTGATGGTAGTGGTATCGGTCAGATGGCATGAGGAGACCGGGGAGGTGATGCTCAGAATGTGTACGTCGGTGTTTTGATAAATCAGATTGCTGAAATTATAATTTGTGATTTGGCTGGTGACGCTGTCGGTGAAGTCCGGTCTTACGGAAATGTCCAGAATGTGGTTGCCGATGGCTGAAACGTCAACAGTGTGGTTGAGCGTGATTTCAAAAGTCTCGTTCGGCTCGACATCTTCGGTCAGCGTCACGCTTTCGGTGAAAGTGGTGTTGTTGTCGAGGGTGACGTTGAAGACGAGGTCGGTGCCGGCGGCGAGGGGCTGTTCGCAGGAGTTGTAGGTGAGTGCCATTGTGACGGGTTCTTCGGCGGTGAGGGCGCAGTCGGTGGCGGGGGAGAGTATGTCGGTGATATAGACGGCGGTGTCGGAATAGCGGCGGCCGAGACCAACGGCGTACCATGCGTCAGCCACGGCATACACCTCATCGGAGCAATCGCCGTAAAGATCTGCGGCGACAATCATGGAGAGTTCGCGTGTTTCAGCATAGTCGGAGGTGGGTACCAAATTTTCGGTCAGTGTGTAGAAGGCGATTTGCTCGGCGGCTTCCGTTCCGATGCCGTGTACATTGAAGGCGTTGCCGATGTCATTGGTACCGCTGCCGCCCTCGCTGAGCAGGTAGAACCAGTAGTTGGCCACGCCGCTGTTGTAGTGTACGCCGCCTTGGTCCATCGCTGCGTTCGGGTCGTCGGGATACATCCAGTTTGTACCCTGATAAGTATCCGGCTGCTGGTACAGGTTGGGGTTCGACATGTCGCGGATGGGCGTTCCGAGTTCTTCGCCGATGGTCCAGATCAGGTTCCCGGTGGCATCGTAAGCGATCATCGTTCCGAAGATGTCGCTGAAAGCCTCGTTGAGAGCGCCCGGCTCGTTTTCGTAATTCAGGTTGGCGGTGTTTTCCGTGAGTCCATGGGTGATTTCGTGACCGCACACGGACAGAATGGTGAACTGTTTGCCGTTGCGTCCGTCGCCGTACCACATAGCGCCGTCGCTCCAGCAAGCGTTCTCCACGTTGGTGCCGAGGTGGACGTAGCTCATCAGGCGCAGGCCGTTGTTGTCAATGCTGTTGCGGCCGAATTTTTCAAGGTAGTAGTCGTAGGTCCTCTCCGCGCCGTAGTGGGCTTCGTTGGCCACGCTGTCAGTATCAAAGAAATTGTCGGTGTCGGTTACATCCAAGGCGGCGGTGGAGTCGAGTTCCATCAGGCTGCCGGTGTTGTGGAGGGAGCGGGTGTAAATGCCGTTGCCTTCGCCGCGGCTGAGTTCGCGAAGAATGAAATTGTTGGGGGCGATGGAGTCAACGGTCAGGGTTTGAATGCCGTGGTAGCGGGTTTTCGCCTGAACCTCTACGCTAACGTTTTGATTTTTTTTTATCTGTTTCAAGATTTCCCCACTCAGTGCGTCAATGTAAAATACTTGTTTGCCAAGTGGTTGGATGGCAAATACTTCCACTTCATATACCAAGCGGTAGCTGCTGACATCGGTTCCGTGCTTCGGGTCGAAGAACATCAGTTTCGGTGTCGGATAATAGGTTGCATCCTTGTCCTGCATGGTCTCTTTCAGGTCGTTTTCCAAAGTCGGCACTTGCCATGCGTACTGGTCGGCGGGGGCATTGAGAATGGCCAGCGCAACCGCATCATCGGCAGCGAAAATCGGGGTGTAGGGCTTCGCGAAGTCGGCCATGTTCACACCGTTGATGTAGGTGACCACGCCGTTCTTCTCATGAAGAAGCATGATGGCGTCCTCAATAGGAACGCCCATGTATTGCTGCTGGTAACGATACGTCTTATTCCCGTTTTTGGCGGTTGTGACATTCAAAAGCACCATCTCATTACCCTGCCGGAATCCAAATTTGTCGGCATATTTGTCAAAAAAATGTTCTGCCGGTATCTGATAATTCTCTTTGATCATCAGGATGCGGCCTTTGGCCTTGATGGCGGCAATTTCTTGCAATGCGGAGGAAATGTGGACGGCGGCAGCACCGTCATTCTGTGCGAAACCGCCGAAAATCATCATCAGCGGAAGAATGAAAATGACAAATTTCTTCATAATTGATCTTAAATAAAAAACAAGGCTGCAAATTTACAAAAATAATCTCAAATGGGTGTATGGATTTATTCAAACAACAGTCAGCCGACATCAGTACCTTCTATTCCGCCAGGCGGCGTGCGCCGCATCTGCGGATTCATACTGCCCATAGACGTTGAAAAATTGGTCCGAGAGTATATAATCCTTTTTGTTGTAGGAAGCGACGCGCTTTTTCAGCACTAAATAGGAACCATTGGGACTGTTGAACACACCTGCCTCAGAGAAGGTGTTGGGCAACAATTCCGACCCGAACTCGTCGCAGATGAGGCCTTTTCCTTCGTAATTGCGTACCACATACCAGGTATCTCCCTCATACTCTTTGGTCTCGATGATGACATTGTCGTAATAGGTCAGTTTTTCCCCGCTGGACACAATATCGCCACGCAAATTGATGAGATGGAGGCATCCATTGACTTCAATCTGGAAGAGGTCCAGCCCGCCATGCCGGTAGTTGAGCAGCGAGAAGTTCGACACGGCCGGATAGGGAAAGGTCTTGTGGGGGAAGATGCGGACGCCGTCGGTATTATACACGGCATACGCGTCCGTGCCGTTGACATCGTATGTGATGCGGATGAGTTGCCCCTCGCAGATGTAGGAGAGGTCGGTGATGGGGGCGTTGCCGCCGCTGACTAATCCGACGGGGTACGGGTTCTCAACCTCAACGTATTGGCCGCGGTCGCCCATCTTAAAGACCTTCCACTGGATGGTGCCGTTGGGCAGGTGGCGTCCGAGCAGACGCGGCGTGCCCGCAGTGTTGGCGCCACGGTAGATGTCGTATTTGAAGTCGGGGTCGGTAAGGGTGCTCACATCAACAGAACCCCAGTCGTTGTATGCGCCGATGGCGGTCGGCGGAATCGAGAGGTTCCGTTCATTGATGCCGGAGAAGAGCGGACGCGGCTGCATATCGACCATCTGTGCCCGCCCGGTGGTGGCAGGCTTCGCGGTCGGCTGCGGTCTGGCGTTCGCCTTCTTGAGTAGGATGATATTGTCCTCCATTCGCCGGATGTCGGACTCGCTTTTGCCATTTGAACGATACTCATACAGAAGCTTGTATGCCCGTCCTACCATACAGTCGGAATTGTGGTGACCGTTTGTGCCGCCGCATTCGGGACAGAGTCGGTCTTCCAACTGCTGCTGTCGCTCGGGGTCAACGGACTGCGATGACGAACTGTTCTGCTCATCGTAGGGGCAGCCGGGCTTGTGGTGCTCGCCGCTCTCAAAGTCAATGTATCCGCAATTGGGACAGACCACGCCCACTACTGTGGGGGAACTTGCGGGAGGAATCTGCGATAGTCCTATGATTATCAGCGATATAAAAAACAAAGACAGAAGGATTCTTTTCATTTTTTGATAATTTAAACACGGCAAAAGTACGATAAATTTTCGTAATTTCAATTTTTCACAAAAATCCATGCTGCGAGCTGGCATTAACGTGCTCGAAGAGGGCATCGGCGTGCGCATCGAGACCGACGTGGTGATGGGCGACCAGCCCATCAACCTCATGCCCGACATGCCCGTGGAGGTGGAGGAAATCGAGGCGGCTATGGCTCGGTAAAAGACACCATTCCTTATAAAAATCAAAACGAAACGCACTTTATATTAAATAATTACCTATATTTGCAGCGTCATATTGTCACCCTTGTTTTATGAGACTTCGCAAGGTGGACAGTATGGCGCCAAAAATTTCAAACAGGAGTCTCTTTTAACCCCTTAAATTTTATGCGTATGAAAAAAGTACTACTCCTTTTCAGTCTGGCATTCTCATTCGCCATGCTTCAGGCACAGACGGTTGTCTATTCCGACAACTTCGACAGCTACACCGCCGGTCAGCAGCTTTGTTCACAGAACAACACCAACTGGACGACATGGAGCAACGCCCCCGGCACCTCCGAAGATGCCTACATCTCTACCGAGCAGGCTAATAGCGGAAACAACTCCCTTAAAATCACTGGTACCAACGACATCATCTATCGTTTCTCCAACCAGACTTCAGGGGTGTTCGACATCGACTTCAACTATTATGTCCCCACAAGTGGCAGCGGTGCCTACTTCAACGTGCAGCACTACTACAACCCAGGAATAGAGTGGGCCTTCGAGTGCTTCCTCTACAACAGCGGCAGTGGCTACATCACCATCAACAACAACAATACCAACTTCAGCTATCCGACCAACGCATGGTTCCCCGTCAAGATTCACGTGGACCTTGACAACAACTCGGCCAGCCTCACGGTCAACGGCACCAGCGTCATCACCTGGACCTTCAGCAACACCTCCGAGGCAGCCAACGGTCTTTGCCAGCTCGGTTCTGTCAACTTCTACGCGGGCGCACCGAACAACGCCAGCGGCACCTACTATGTGGACGACTTCGTCTTCTCTGAAATCACCGCAGCCAACGACGGCAGCTTCGTCATTACACCGAACATGGACATCCACTGGGATGTTGAGTACGGAACCACTAGTACCTACCCCCTCAGCCTCAGCAATCCCGGCGGCATGCCCGTCAACTACCGCATTGTGCCGGTTTACGACGTGACTGCTGGCACTGCACAAGGAGAAACCACCCTCACCCGTGCCGGTGACTTGGGTAGTGGCATCATCTTTGGCAGCACCTTTGTCGCAGCCGCTATCGGTTATACCGCCACCGACCTCATCAACCAAAACCTCATCGGCTACTCGCTGGATCTCATCGAAGTTTATTTGGAAAATGTTGATCTGATGCTCAACTCCAAAATCCAGATTTACGACATGAACGGCATTCTCGTGGACGGTCCCGGTGAAGTGATTTACGAACAGGCCTTTACCCCCGTGGAAGGACTGAACAGTGTTTCCCTCACTACACCGTATCTGCTTGACGGCCGCGACCTTTGGTTTGGCGTCTACTTTGAGCAGACGGAAGAGACCGCTGCCTCCGAGGACCTTAAGCCTTCCATCGGCTGCGACGACGCCACCAGCCCCGACCCGTATGGCAACTGGTGCAAGACCTCCGTGGCGTGGAACCACCTCAACACCAACTCCTCTCTCACCTACAACTGGGCCATCACGGGTCATGTGAATGGTGCCCCCATCACTCCGTGGATGAGCATCGCGCCTACTGCACAGGGCACTATCGCCGCCAACGGTTCGGAACAGGTCACCATCTCCCTCACTGCCGGTGACTTTGGTACCATCCGTACCGGCAAACTGTACCTCTACTCCAACGACCTCAACAACAGTGTAAACATCCTCAATGTCACGGTTTACGCCACCGTATTCGACGATATTGACGAGAACGAGTCCAACCTCGTCAGCATCTACCCGAGTCCCGCCAGCACGGCACTGAACGTACATGCTGAGAACTTCAGCAATGTTCAGATTATCAACTCTTTCGGACAGATTGTCTATAGCGCCAACATCACCGACAATGATTTCCAAATCAATGTCTCCAACCTCAGCAACGGCGTTTATTTCATCCGTTTGAACGGCGAAAGCACCGTCACCAGAAAGTTCATCAAGAAATAATCTTATCATTTCTGAAAATATTCAATCCCTGTCTTTTGGCGGGGATTTTTTTGTTTAATATTTTGAAGAATTTGCGAATTCAGTTGTAAGTTTACCACCGCTTTCCTTACAAGTTTTTTTGCAGGAAGGACACACAAAAGGGATGCCGTTTCGGACATCCCTTTTGTGTAGGTAATACCTCGAAGACGAGGGCAGACATTATTTCTTCACCACTTTCTTGGTGATGACGTTGTCGTCGTTGGTGATGATGCGGAAAATGTACACGCCGTTGGCCTGCGAGCTGAGGTTGATGCTGTTTACGTTCTCATCGGCCATGACCATGCGGCCGCTGAAGTCATAAACTTCCACGCGGGAGACGACCTCGCTCAGATTCACCAAGCCGGTAGTGGGATTCGGATAGAGTGCGAACTCAGCCTTACTGTGGTCTTCAACACCGCTGCTGCTTTCAATTTTGAAATTGTCGATGTACAATTTAAACATGTTGGTCTCTGAAGTGCAGTAGAAGTCAATTTTGTAAGTACCCGTGTATTCCGACAGGTCTATGGTTTGCGTGATGGGGGTGGTATTGGTCACCTCGGTGCTGGACATGATAATAGTGAAAGACGAACCATCGTAAAGGTAAACTTTTAGTTCCTCAGGATAAGAGCTGAGCCCACAATAGTAGTCGAAAGTGAGGGTTTGGTGACCATCCAGCACAAAGTAGGGGCTATAGACATCGTCTTCGGCCCCTAAATCAGCATTATACCGATAACATAAAGCGTTATCTTCCAGATAGAAAGTGTTGCCGTCCTCGTTTTCATCTTCCGTAGTCCAGCAGGTCATCTGTGCCACATCGGAGAAGTCGTTTTCGTAAGGATACGTCGAAATAGGAGCACAGGCATTGTTGCTGGTGATGTTGACATTTGTGATGTACAATGAGGCCATATTGGCATCGGAGAAGCAATAAAAATCTAATCTATACACACCAACATACTCTGACAGATCAATTGACAGCGTGGTATAAGTTTCATCTGTAACGTCAATCGTCGCTGTTAGTCTTTCCCAATCATCAGAGCCTTCTGGATAAAGAAAAACAGCAAAAGGCTTCCGGAAAGTTGCTGTTCCCACAACGGTAATCGAAGGTCAATGTTTGATGTCCGTCCAGGTAGAAATAAGGGGAATACAAATCATCCTCCGCATCACTACCAGGATTATACACGTATTTAGCAACAGACTGATCAATGTCAAATTGCCAAGTGTAATTGTCTCCGTTCACGTCATCAACCTCCCAGCAACCGTTTGGGATTTCGAGTGAGAAATCGCAGGAATACGGGTAGGAGAAATTGATGCCGCATTGTGCATTACCAATGGTTATCATGGCAACCATATCTTTTTCATGAGCATTAAGTTTTAAGGTTAATAAATAATGGGGGTGTTAATAGTATTCTTCAAATTGTCAGTACAGAATTTTTTTTCGTCATTTATCCCATTTTACCTTCTATGAACATTGCAACGATGGATATTTTTTTGAACATTCCACCAAAAAAGAAAAAAAATCAACTTTTTTTGCAATATGTAAATTATCGACAAACAATAGCTTATAGTTTTTTGTCTTCTTTTTCCTATTATTTTCACATCCAAATTTTTTTTGCATTATGTCGAAAATGGAAGAAAATTATGGATGATTCCGTATATTTTTTTTATTAAAAAATCGTATCTTTGCACCCGTTTCTCGTAAAAAGAAATAATTTTTAAATACTTAATAATCATTATAATATGGTAATCAAAGACGATTTTACAACCCGCCACAACGGACCTTCCTGCGAGGAGGCCCAGAAAATGTTACAGACCATCGGTGTCCAATCGATGGATGAACTGATTGAGAAGACCGTTCCGGCAGCCATCCGCCTGCCGAAGCCGCTCGACCTGCCCGAAGGCATGCAAGAGGGCGAATACCTCAACCTTATCAACGCCAAGATGGCCAAGAACAAAATGTACCGCTCCTTCATTGGAATGGGCCACTACAACACCTATACCCCCGCCGTGATTCTGCGCAACGTGTTCGAGAACCCCGGCTGGTACACCGCCTACACCCCCTATCAGGCCGAGATTTCACAGGGCCGTATCGAAGCCCTCCTCAACTACCAGACCATGGTCAGCTCCCTCACCGCCATGCCGATGGCCAACGCCTCTATGTTGGACGATGCTACCGCTGCCGGCGAGATGATGCTGATGTTCTTCCGCTGCCGCACCCGCGAACAGCAGAAAAACAACGTCCATAAATACTTCGTTTCTGAAGGCGTGTTCCCGCACTGCATCGGCGTGATGCAGACCAACGCCGCCGCTCAAGGCATCGAACTGGTCATCGGCAAAGCCGACAAAGTGGAACTCGACGAGACCTTCTTCGGCGCGATGATCCAGTACCCCAACTACTGGGGCGGCATCCACGATTTCGCCGCTTTCACCGCCAAGTGCCACGAGCTCAAGATTTTCGTGGGCGTTGCCACCGACCTGTACGCCCTCACGCTCCTCACTCCTCCCGGTGAATGGGGCGCCGACTGCGTGACCGGTTCCACCCAGCGTTTCGGCATCCCGATGGGCTTCGGCTCACCGGCCGCCGGCTTCTACGCCTGCACCGAGGAGTTCAAGCGCCAGATGCCCGGCCGTATCATCGGCATTACCGTTGACGCCGAAGGCGGTCGCGCCGTGCGTATGGCCCTCCAGATGCGCGAACAGCACATCAAGCGCGAGAAAGCCACCTCCAACATCTGCACCGCCAGCGCCCTCACCGCCATCATGGCTGGCTTCTACGCCATGTGGCACGGTGCCGAAGGTCTGCGCAACAAAGCCACCAAAATCAACGTGCTGGCTGGCGTGCTGGCTTCCGAAGCGGCCAAATACGGTTTCAAACAGTACAACGAATACTATTTCGACACCCTCTGCCTCGAAACACCCGAAGGTCTCACCTGCGAGGATGTGAAGAAGGTGGCCCTGTCGAAGGAGATCAACCTCTGCTACCACTGCGAGCGTTGCTTCACCGTCTCCCTCGACGAGACCGTGACCTTGAAGGATGTCAACGCCATCCTCGAGGTGCTGGCCATCACCGCCGGCAAGACCTTCACTCCGTATGTGTGCCAGGGCAACTGCGTTCCCGACCTCCACATTCCGGAAAACCTGAAACGCAAATCTGAAATCCTTACGCAGGAAATCTTCCACAAATATCATTCCGAAACGGAGATGATGCGTTATATGAAGATGTTGGAAATCAAGGATTTGTCGCTCAACCGCGCGATGATTCCGCTGGGAAGCTGCACCATGAAGCTCAACGCTGCTGCCGAGATGCTGCCGCTGAGCTGGGCCGCTACCTGCAACATCCATCCTTACGCTCCCGCCGACCAGACGCAGGGCTACCTCGAAATGATTGACGAGATGAGCCACTGGCTGTGCACCATCACCGGTTTCAAGGCCATGTCGTTCCAGCCCAACTCCGGTGCTGCTGGCGAGTATGCCGGTCTGACCGTCATCCGCAACTACCTGCACCACATCGGTCAGGGACACCGCAACATCTGCCTGATTCCCGCCTCCGCGCACGGCACCAACCCTGCCTCTTCCGCCAAGGCTGGCTTCCAGGTCTGCGTGGTGAAATCGACCGAGGACGGTGAAATCGACGTGAACGACCTCCGCGAGAAGGCCGAGGCCAACCGCGACAACCTCGCCTGCCTCATGATCACCTATCCCTCCACGCACGGTGTGTTCGAGGAAGCGGTGCTCGACATCATCAAGATTGTACACGAGAACGGTGGCCAGGTGTATATGGACGGTGCCAACATGAACGCGCAGGTGGGCTTGACCTCCCCCGGCACGATGGGCGCCGACGTGTGCCACCTCAACCTGCACAAGACCTTTGCCATGCCTCACGGCGGTGGCGGTCCCGGCGTGGGCACCATCTGCGTGGCCGAGCACCTCGTTGACTTCCTGCCGAAGCATGCTTTGACCACCGTTGGCGGCAAAAACGGCAGTCAGGTGGCCTCCTCGCCTTACGGCAGCGCCTACCTGTTGCCCATCACCTACGGCTACCTCAAGATGCTGGGCGGCGAGGGCTTGAAGCACGTCACAGAGTGCGCTATCCTGAACGCCAACTACATCCGTGCCCGTTTGCAGAACGACTATAAGATTTTGTACACCGGCAAGAACGGCATGTGCGCCCACGAGATGATTCTCGACTGCAACGAGTTCGAGAAGAGCTGCGGCGTGCAGGTGGGCGACATCGCCAAGCGTTTGATGGACTACGGTTTCCACGCTCCCACCGTGGCCTTCCCAGTACACGGCACTTTGATGGTGGAGCCCACCGAGAGCGAGCCGCTGAGCGAGCTCGACCGTTTCTGCGACGCCATGCTCTCCATCCGTCAGGAGATCCGCGACATTGAAGAGGGCAAGGCCGACCGCGTGAACAACGTCATCAAGCGCGCCCCGCACACGATGGGTGTGGTTTGCGCCGACACGTGGGATCGTCCCTACACCCGCCATCAGGCTGCCTTCCCGATGCCCGTCGCCGACAAGTACTGGCCGACCGTCAGCAAGATCGACGACGCCTTCGGCGACAGAAATTTGGTCTGCGTGCTGGAGAAATGAGAATTGAAAACTGAAAATTGAAATGCCATGTGTACGTATAACATCACATTGAATGATTCGTTGGTTGACAAAGTTCGTCCTGTATTTGCTGATGAGCAATCGTTAAAGCATTGGATACAGGAGCAGGTTTCATTGGCTATGGAACGCCTTGCCAACAACGAACAAGAGGTGACAGCGCAACACGAAATGATCAAAGATAGTCTGACTAAAGCTTTTGATGAAATGCATTCTGGGAAAACTCTAAAGAATGCCCGAACTCTTTTTCACTGATAATACTTGATGATGACTGTTACTATTGACTACTTACCCGAATTTGAACATCGCGCAAAAGTATTGGCAAAAAAGTACAAGTCGTTTGTATCAGACTTCAATATTTTTCTTGACGAGCTGGAGCGCAATCCCTTTGGTGGAGAATCGTTAGGACATAACACATACAAATTTCGTATGGCAATCGCATCAAAGGGGAAAGGTAAAAGTGGTGGAGCAAGGGTCATAACTTATAATGTTCATCAAAAGGAAGAAGACGTTGTCATCACATTGATGTCTATATATGACAAATCTGAAATCAGCAATGTATCAGATGCATACTTACGGCAATTGATAGCAATTATAGAAGGGGGACAGTGATGTCCGCCCCTTCTATTTGTTTAATTTTTATATTCACCAAACCGAATGCCTATGAATAAATAATGGTCTAAAGACATAAACATAAAAGCGTTTGCTTTATTGGGATTTCTTTCAATCTTCGACACATTGCAATGACCATCCCCGATACAGTGAAGCGTTCACGCATTCGCGTGGGCTATTCTGTATGTTGGTGGTCATGGGAGTCGAAGCCCGAAAGAACCGACAAATATAAAAGCAGAAGTGGTCCACGCTTTTTTGTTGTCTGATGTTGGAAGGATAGGACTGCGAAAAATATTTTCAAAAATTTATTAACCGATGTGCTCGATGGGATATAACGGAGCAGGTAATTAATGATAAAGAGATTTTTTACTATTATTATGATTTTGGCTCTTCTTTGCTCCTGCCATAAGGATGATGATGCCATCTCAATTAATAATTCTGAAGATATTGAAAATTACTGTATTGAGAATGGATGGAGTGAGGTAAATATAAATGTTAATAGAGAGATGAACAACACCATGCAAAGTGGGGGGCATGCTGCTTGTATTTGGGATGAAACTCAAAATTGTTTCATATCATATCGAGGTAATTTGACTTTTGAAAACTGTAATTATAGTTGCCAAGATTTGAAATTGTATTCTAATTTTAGTGATTTAGTGAATGCAGCAACTCCTCCTATGAATGGTTTTATTGATGCGTTTACAGTTGAAGATGAGAAATTCGTAATTCAGCACAATTTTTTTGCGGATGTGAATGATTATAATAGCAGATTTGATGGTTATGTAAAAATCTATATGAAAAAAATAAATTCTCAAGTAATAAAAGTTTATTATAAAGGATGTTCTTGGTAAACATATAATCAATCTAAGGATGATTGGGTGACATTGTGTGACTGTAAATTTCGTTAGACACACCTCAAGTCTATACCAAATCGTCTTGGAATCCTTGACAAGTAGCTAAAAGTTGAAAGTAGGAAGTGGCTGGAGGTTGCTTCCTACTTTTTTTGATACCTTGTGCTGAGATGCCTATGAATAATTCGCGTAATCTGCGCAATTCGTGGTTGGTTTTCGGGAAAGTTGTATTTTTGCAGCCTAAAATCAAAGAATGCTTTAAGTAGCAGATGTAGAGATATAAGCAATTGATAATTCAGAGCATTTAATCAATAATTAAATTTCGAAAATGAAAAAGATATTTTATGTAGTAATCGCTGTTTGTATGGGGTTGACCGCATGCAACAAAGAAGGTCGTTTTACACCAAAACACAAAATCGCGACAATTTATGAATCATATTCAGATCACAGCGAAATATGGAATAGTGAACTTGGCTATTGGGAGTATTCCGATGAAACGACCCCAAAGTATCTTAGTGAAAAATGGACGTGGGACGGAAAAACCTTATCAAGTATTCAATTATATTATGAAGATGGTTCCCCTTGGTATACCGAAAATTTTGAATATGAAAACAAGAGAATTAGCAAAGTGACCTACTCTTCCCAGTCGGAATGGGGGCTGCAAGGACACTGGGAGTTCAGCTACGATAAGAATGGACTTGTCAAAGCTGATTTGTACAGTGGGAACGACATTTATTTAGGTGTTGATTTTACTCATAACAAGAATGGCAAGATTTCAGAGGTGCGTTGGACATATTTCGAGGATTATTATAAAAAAGAGGGCTTCCCGTTGCAGAGATCTATCCTTCGTCTCATTCTGCCATCCGACAATCAGCAAATTCTTAAAAGGGCCGAAGATAAAATGCTGGATCACGCAATGGCTAAAGGTGTTTATTCTTACACGCTAAAATATGAATGGGATGGCGGCAATGTAAAACGGGTGACAGATGATGATGGCTGGCAGGTTGAGTATGAATACGACGATATGACAAACCCTTTATATGGATTGTTGGACAACCATTTGTTTGGAGATGGAAATTTGTATGACTACGTCATATCAAAAAACAATGTTGTAAAGGAGCAATATAAATCTGGGAATAAGGAATACACATATCGCTATGACAAGAAACTGCCCACAGTGAAAATTTGCGTTGATAAAGATGAAACTAATCCCTATCATCGTTTCACAGATACGCACACTACATACTATGAGTACGAATAATTGATAATTGAAGTTTTTTCCAAGTAGGAAGTGGCTGAAGGTTGCTTCCTACTTTTTTGTTGAAGTGTGGATTATTGTTGAAAAGTTGTATCTTTGCGGCCTAAAAAAGGAAACCATGAAAAATACATCCTCTTATCATGCGTCCGCTGCAATGAGCAACCTGTGGTCATATTTACAGGGACTTTCGTTGTCATCGGAAGACAGACATTGGCTTGCAGACAAGTTATTGGAAAAGAAGGAGAAAAAAGCAAAAAAAGAGCTGGTTTTCCCGCATATTGATGCGGATTTCAAGCCATCTCCTGAATTACTTGCAATGAGTTGTGGCCCGCTTCCCGAGGGTTTCGATGTGGATAAGGAATTGGATAATATGTGGGAGGAATGGGCGAAATGAAAGCATTTTTAGACACCAATGTAATTATTGATTTTCTCGGAGAAAGGGAGCCATTCTATCAAGACGCTGCTTGTATTTTTGAAATGCTGCGAAAAAGGAAAGTTAATTTAATCACCTCTGCATTAACGCTTGTGAATTGTGCATATATCTTGAAAAAAGCTTATTCACAGGATGTTATGTTGCCAAAAATAAAATGGCTGTGTGATGTTTTAGACATTACGCCCATAGATGAAGCGTCCATTATCAATGCTATTCAACATAAGGGAACTGATTTTGAGGACACCATACAATATTATTCTGCTCTACCATACCAGCCTGATGTGATTATTACTCGCGATAAGAAAGGATTTTCAGATTTGGATATTCTTGTAATGACTCCTGCGGAGTTTATAGAGAGAAGTAGGAGATAATCACCATATAACAAAATTATTCACCAAACAGAATGCCTATGAACAAAACCGCATAATTCATTTATGCACACCATAGAATCGGAAAAAGCGAAGTGGCTTATACACTGGATCCCTTGAAACTTGGACACTTTCAAATAGGACATTCCCAGAGTAAAGCAACGGCGCTCCCGCCAATAGGCGTGGGCTTTACTCGTTGTAATTGGGAATGTCAGGTTGTCCAAGACCTCAAGGAATCCAATGAAAGCGACAAAGGTGCCACGCTTTTTTTGTGTGCAACAATATTCATACTCTGGGCACGACCAACGGAGTTTCCGATAGCCGTAAAATGGAGGAATATTTTATAAATCAATAAATTATGAGTAAAATTAGAATTGGAGCCGACGAACTGATTCTGTGGCTTCGCAAAAACGGAAAGGAAGTGAATACACCTAACGATGAAATTCACGGGTTAGGTGTTAAAATCAGAAGAACCATTGAACAATTGGGAGGAAATATTGTGGAAGAAAATCATGAGTGCTATTGGGCAAATAAAGATGGGGATAAGAATATTGGGCAATATCAGCTTCCTAAAACAGCGGCTCAATATGAAATTTCAATTGAAAAACTCACAGAATTATATACACAATTAAATTGCATGGAATAATGAAAAAAATATCTTTTACATTATTGTTAATACTATCTGTTTGGGGAGTATTGGGGCAGAATTTAGATTCTTTAGCCACACCATACGAGCAGAATCGTTTTGAATTGGCTAAAAGTACTGTTGAAAAAATGATACAATATATCTCTTATGATGAAGCAATAGTATGGACTGAAAAATTTTCTTATGCCAATGGTTCAAAATGGAGATTTATAACCACATGCGAAGAGTTTGTGGAGTATGTTTATTCAACAAAAGGATATTATGCTCCTGTTGGGAATTGTTATCAGGCATATCTCAGACAAAAAAAGGCTTTGGAACAGACTAAAACGGCTATGGATATTCAACGCGAAAAACAACGAGCTGTGAGAAATGAATAACAAGTAAAGTCACTTCATAGTTTCTTTAGTAGCACCATTCCCTCCCCGATGCCCGTCGCCGACAAGTACTGGCCGACCGTCAGCAAGATCGACGATGCATTTGGGGATAGAAACTTGGTGTGCGTGCTGGAGAAGTAGTTAAAAGTTGAGAGTTAAAAGTTAAAAGTTCAAAGTAAGGGTAGGTTGCTTCCTACTTTTTCTTTAGCAGAATAGGCTGAGCTTTGCAGGAAAAAATCTGCGAATTTCTGCGCTGTCTGCGGGAAATAATTCGCGTAATCTGCGCAATCCGTGGTTGATTAAAAAAAATGTATCTTTGCCGCCTAATTTCCAAAACATTAAAGAATATGAAAAGAACCCTTATCCTGATTTGCTGTACCTTTTTCGTGGTGCTTTCGTTTGCACAGAATGTCTCCAATCCGAAACAGCCCAAGGACAATGGCTGGTGGTGTGCCGTGGAGGGTCATGCGGGCGCTGTGTTTTTCCGCCCGCAGGCGTATGAGGGACTGTTCGGAATCTCGTTCACCAACGGCTACCGATTCTCCGAATATGCGCGGCTGGGTGTCGGTTTTGGCGTCACAACCACTAAGTACGATGAGGAGTTTTTAAATAGATATGAATTCCCCTATAAGCTCCAAGGGGCCACCCTGCCGCTGTTCCTGAATGTCCGTGGGAATATTTTGAGCCAGAAGGAACGGAAGTGTGTACCCTTCTGGAATGCGGACATCGGCTTTGCTTTCCTCAAGAATCTTTTCTTTTTTGATGCAGGCATCGGAATGCGAGTGGGAGGGAATCGCCACGCTTTCATATTGAGTGCCAACTATATCGGAAGAATGGTGGATATCCATTACCGTAAAGAATCTAATTTCAGCAACGGCATCATGTTCAAGCTCGGGTATGAGTTTTGAGAGTTGAGAGTTAAAAGTTAAAAATTCCAAGTAGGAGGTGACAGTGGGGTTGCTTCCTACTTTTTTTGTTGAAGTGTTGATTCGTTGAATTGTTGGGTAGGGATGGTGCCTATGAATAATTCGCGTAATCTGCGTAATTCGTGGTTGATTTTCGGGAAAGTTGTATTTTTGCAGCCTAAAATCAAAGAATGCTTTAAGTAGCAGATATAAAAATATGTAAAAATATTTTTTTTATGAAACATCGCTTTCCTATCTTGATGATAATTTGTATTTCATTTTTTGTGTCATGCACTCCAATATTCAACATTGTTTCTTCTGATAATCAGTCTTTTTCTCTAAAAAATGGAACTAGAATATTGGTGTTGACCGCAGAAGATGGAGCATATGGTTCACAAGTTTATAAAGGATCTGGACTTATGTTGTCTAGAAAGCTCCAATCTGTTCTCACTCAATATCAGTGCCATGTTCAAATTGATTTAGATAATAACAGATTTAAAGACCTTGAGGGAAAGGACTTATCAGGGTATGACTACATTATTGTCCCTATCATAACACATTGGGAAGACAGGGCTACATCATGGTCTGGCATACCAGATAGGTTGTCATATTCCCTTTTCATATACAATAATGAAGGCGTTATGTTATCCTCTACAGATATCGAGGCTGAAAGTGCATCGTTAACATTTGAAAACAATGACCCTAGCGATTTGATTAATTCTTCGCTTCAGCAGTATTTCTCGAAAGTTTTTAAGTAGCCCATACTCCAATGACCAACATTCCGCAAGATATTGTTGTTATCCAAAGGAGCAAGCGAAAGCATTCGATAGTGTTCCGCTTCTGGAGACGTTTGTTTTTGCTCTTCTTTGTTATGACTTTGGGCCTTTTTCTCATCTATACTCTTACGGGAGGACTCCTTATAGGTTGGGAACTTCTTTGTGTTGGAGCTTCCGTTTCTATGTTTCCCGCACTTTTGTACAGTTTTCTCAATAAGGGGAGTCTGGCAGATGTCGTGTATGTTGATTTTATTAAACAGGAAATTAGCGTAATACATTATACATTGTATGGTCGGCAGCAGAAAACTATTATTCCATTCGAAGGTATGACATGGGATGTGTATTACGGCAATAGTACCCTCGATAAGTTGCGGATTTTCCCAAAAAATGGAAAGAGAGTGGTGATTTGCGTAGGAACTTTGGGGTGGACCTTTGAGGATTCAGAGCTTTTGAAGTCGGTGCTGTCACGAATAGTGGAAAGAAAGCACGGGATTTTTAGAATGTGATTCCTTCGCATAATTATTTTATGTAAGTTTGCACTCCCTTAAAAATCCAATATGAGAAAAGTGCATTCTGAAAAATCCGTCCGCATTGGCATTTCGGAACTGTGTCGGCGGGCTTGTTCTATTTTGCTGATCTTCTTTGTTTTCGCAATGTCTGTACAAGCACAGCCCCGCGCGAAACACGTGGTGCTCATCGGACTGGACGGATGGGCGGCGCACGACTTGGACAAGGCGCACGATATCCCGAATATCCGCATGCTGATGCAAGGGGGAAGCGTCACCATGCACAAACGCTCGGTGCTGCCTTCCTCTTCGGGCGTCAACTGGGCCTCGATGTTCATGGGCGTGGGCCCCGAATCGCACGGCTTTACCACGTGGGACTCCGAGCAACACGACCTCCCCTTCGCGTATGAAAATGCGCACGGCATCTTCCCCTCTATCTTCTCCATCATCCGCGAAGCCTATCCCAATGCCGAAACCGGCTGCACCATTGAATGGGAACCCATCAAGTATGTGGTGGATACGCTGGCTATCAGCTATATGGGATATCTCCCAAGCAGTCGCGACAGCCTGGAAACCAACTGCGACCGTATCGTTCAGTATATCCGTGAAAAGAAACCTCTCTTTTTCGCCCCCTGCTTCGACGGCCTCGACGCTACCGGCCACAGCGCAGGCTGGTACAGCCGCGATTATTACGACTACCTCGCTCGCCTCGACCAATGCATTGGTCGTATCATCCAAGCGCTGAAGGACGCGGGCATCTATGATGAAACCATCATCATTGTCACGGGCGACCATGGCGGTCACGACAAAGGACATGGCACCTTGGCGATGGAGGATATGGAAAGTCCGGTGGTGATTTTTGGGCCCAATGTAAAACAGGGTTACCCAATTAAAGCTCCTATGGTACAATACGATATTGCTGCCACCATCGCTTACGCATTGGGAATAGAGATTCCGCAGGTGTGGCGCGGCAAGCCCGCGAAAGAGGCTTTTCAGTAGAAGATGTCGTTTTGCCCCCGTGATTGCGCTAACTTAAATTTTTTTTCAGGACTGTCTGTCGTCTGTTTTTCGTAATTTTGCGTTCGCATTCACCACCGCCATGATCTGACTGTTCAATAATAAAAAAATAAACCAATCAGCCACCATGATTACATTTACCCCCTCAGATCTTGATTTTATGCAAAAGCGCGGCAATTCGCCTGAAGCCGTGCAAAAACAGTTCTCCTTTTTTGAAAAAGGCTTCGACTTTGCCAACCTTCAAGCCGCCGCTACCCTCGGCCACGGCATAGTGAAACTGAGTGACGGCGAGCGCAATGCTTTGATTGCCAATTATGACAAATTGACAAGCACCAAGTCGTTGCTGAAATTCGTTCCTGCTTCGGGAGCGGCTTCCCGTATGTTCAAGGAGATTTTCTCTTTTTTGGAAAAAAATGACGAGGAGACGAAGCAAAAAGCAACCGCACTCATCCACAAACTGCACGACTATGCGTTTTACGATGATTTGGCTCAAGCGATGGAGAAGGACAATTTGTCGTTAGCAGTTGAAATCCAGCAGGATAACTATCCATTGATTGTGGATTATCTGCTGAATGGAAAGGGGTTGGATTACGGAAACAAGCCTAAGGCGGTGCTGAAATTCCATCGTTATCCAAACGAATGTCGCACTGCTTTGGAGGAGCATCTGGTGGAAGCCGCTGGGTACGCCCGCGCTGCCGATGGTGTTTGCCGAATCCATTTCACCGTATCCCCGCATCACCTTGGTTTGTTCAAAAATCTGTTGAACGAGGTGCAGGGAAAATATGAGCAGCGCTTCGGCGTAAAGTATCAGGTGGAGTTTTCTACGCAATCGCCTACCACCGATACGCTGGCGGCTACCGAAGACAACCAACCCTTCCGCGACAACCAAGGCAACCTCCTCTTCCGACCGGGCGGTCACGGCGCGCTCATTCAGAATATGAATCAGCTTCGTGCAGATGTCATCTTCGTTAAGAATATAGATAACGTGTTCAGCGATAGTGATTTACAAGACACTATCACTTATAAGAAAACGTTGGCTGCTTATTTGATCACCTTGCAGAACCAACTCTTCGATTTTTTGCATAAAATGCAGAATAACACCCTCTCAAATGCAGAATTAACAGAAATCCGCCGTTTTGCGGAAGAAAAGCTGCAGGTGCGTTTCAACCACGAAAATGTATCCCAAGAAGAATTGCAAGCCAAGTTGAACCGTCCAATCCGTGTTTGCGGAATGGTGAAGAACGAAGGCGAGCCAGGTGGTGGCCCCTTCTTCGTGAAAGACTCGCGAGGGGAGGTGTCTCTGCAAATCGTCGAGTCATCGCAGATTAATCAGAATAATCCACAACAGAAGGCGATCATGCAGGGTGCCACGCACTTCAATCCGGTGGACATGGTTTGCAGTTCTCGTACGTTTGTGGGCGGCTATTTCGATCTGACGAAGTATGTGGATCCCGAAACCGGGTTCATCTCCTCGAAATCCTACGAGGGGCGCACACTTCGAGCGATGGAACTGCCGGGCCTTTGGAACGGCGCGATGGCACACTGGATTACCATCTTTGTAGAGGTGCCGCTCACTACGTTCCACCCCGTAAAGACGATGTTCGACCTCGATCCGACCAGGAAATCATAATTCGGCAGGCATTCTCGATGTTTCTGAAGTCAATAAAAAACGGGATGAAGGAAATTTCACCCCGTTTTTTGTGTGATTCGGATTCTGTTTATCCTTACATCGCTGCGGCTTGGCAGGCGGTGATGGCGACCACATTGACGATGTCGTCAACGGAACATCCGCGGGAGAGGTCGTTGATTGGAGCGGCCATACCTTGCATAACAGGGCCAACGGCTTCCGCACCAGCGAAGCGCTGAACGAGTTTGTAGGCGATATTGCCGGTTTCCAATGATGGGAACACCAACACGTTGGCTTTGCCTGCAACGGGACTGCCGGGAGCTTTGGATGCGCCCACCGACGGGATGATGGCGGCATCGGCCTGCAGTTCGCCGTCGATAATGAGGTCCGGATCCATCTCTTTGGCGAGGCGGGTGGCATTCACTACGCGGTCAACGAGTTCGTGTTTGGCAGAACCCTTGGTGGAGAAGCTCAGCATAGCCACGCGGGGTTCTTTGATGCAGGCGATGTTGCGGGCCGTCTTCGCCGTAACTACCGCAATCTGAGCGAGTTTCTCTTCGTCGGTGTTCGGGTCGGCAGCGCAGTCGGCGAAAACCATCACGCCGTCTTGCCCCCATTTCTTATCTTGGAAAACCATGATGAATGCGCCGGAAACGACGGAAACACCCGGTAAGGTCTTCACGATTTGGAAAGCGGGGCGCAATACGTTGCCAGTGGAATTCTGTGCACCAGCCACTTCGCCGTCAACCTGCTTGTCCTTAATCAGCAGGGTGGCGAGATAAAGCGGATCCTGAACGAGCTTCATGGCCTCGTCCATCTGCATGCCTTTTTTCTTGCGGATTTCGCACAGCATCTCAGCGTAATATTGCTGTTTCGGGTTGTTTTGGGGGTCGATGATGGTGGTTTTGTCGATGTTTTTCAGCCCGAAAGAGGTGGCTTTCTCTTTGATAACTGCGGGATTCCCCAGCAAAATCAGGCTGGCGATGCCCTCTTCAATGATTCTGTCGGCTGCTTTGAGGGTTCTGTCCTCTTCGCCTTCCGCTAAAACGATGCGTTTGCCAAATTTCTTGGCGTTGTCTTTGATTTGTTCAATTAAGGTCATGTTATTTTGTTTTTAAGTTAGAATTTTTGAAGCGCAAAATTACAACATTAATGGCGATTGATTAACTTTCCTGAGCTGTTTTTTTCGTTTTTTTCACGAAGCGTCATCGCTTATACTCACCGCAGCATCTCATCGTACCCGACTGATTAACAATGAAAGGTGAGAAAAATGTCAATGCAGAGGACGATTCCATCAGTGAAAACATGTAACTTTGCGGCTGTCATTAAACTGAGTACTATGGAATCAGAACAGAAAAAAACGAAGCGTTCGGGAAGAAAAGGGTGGATTGTTGCCGGCCTCGCCATCGTAGTTGCAGTGGTGGCTGTCGCCATCGTCGCGTTTTCGCATTTGTTGAAAAAAAACACAGCAGAACCATTGGCCACCCTGCCTGCAGATGCGGTGTATGTATTGCAAGTCAATGATAACGAAGTTTTTATGAAATCTTCTGTCAAATGCTTGCCTTATCTTGACGAGATTTTGTCGTTCAATGCCATGGAAGGTTTCGAGTATTTTGCAAGTCAGATTTCTGCGTATTTACCGCAAACCGGGCAGATTGTCATTTCGGGGTATCTGAACCGGTCCAACCAATTGAAATTGATGATGTCCACTCGTGCGAGCGAGGGTGCTTTTAATCAGTTGTTGCAATCTCTGAAAATCAATCCCAAGGATTGCACCACGCATCGTTCTGTTCGAATTTACAAAATCGCCACGCACCACAATGCCTTTTACCTTTGTTTCCACAATGGCATTTTCTCAGCGGCTGAAAGTGTCAAACTATTGGAATCCTCGATTGATGTTACTGCCACCGCGAACTCTCTCGCTAATCAGGCGGAACTTACAAAACTACTTGGCGTAGTTAACAAGAATAATAAGCATAATTGGCTGATGATTAACCATGAGCGTTTTGTAAAGGCGGAATTGCCGAAGATTGCCCTGGATTATCAGGCGCAATTCTCGCATTATAAGGATTTGGCGAATTGGTCGGCCTATCAGGTTACTTTTACCGATTTCGAGATGAAATTGTCAGGCTATAGCTTGATAACCTCCAACTCGTTTTTCCAACAATTCCATGGTTCTATGGAAAGTCCGATGTCGATTCCAGATTCGTTGGCTTTTTCTAATATCAGCCGCTTGGAAAGTTACGCTGCTCCGTTTGCTGTCGGTTCCGACAGTGTAATGTTGCAATTTTATGATATTCACCATTTTGTGATGAATTCAAAGGGTAAAGACCTTCATTTCATCGCACTTCATTTCGATGGTAGTGAAAATTTGGCGGAGGCGTTTCTGCCTTCGGATTTCACCTCGGATTCGATCATCCGTCATAAGAAAATTGCAATTTATAAAAGTGGGGTAGGGGATTTTGTCCCCAAATATTTGCTGGATTCTACAATTGGATGTAATTATTTTGTCGAAAATAAAGGCAATCTGATTTTTGCTGATTCGGTTTCCGCCCTAAAGTTGTATCTTGACAAAATGGCGGGCGGCAGTAATTTGGCATCCAACCAGACGTACGTTTTTGCGAAGAAACATCTGCCCTCGCAGAGTGTTTTTGAATTGTATTACCAGAATTTGAATCAAGATGCGAGGAAGTTCTTTTCGGCGTCGTTCTTGAAGGCTGGGGGGCGGCTATCAACGATGCGGGTATTCTCTGTGAATGCGCGGGAGTCGGTGGATGGGATGGTCCCGAACAATATCTATGTGCGATTCCAATAATAATTGCGTGTAGTCTAAAAACAAAAAAGGTCGGGTTTTCTCCCGACCTTTTTTTGCATATTTCGGTGTTAATTATGCACCTAATTGCAGGCGGAAGAAACCGGTGCAAGTCATGTTCGGGTCGGCTTTCTTCATAAAGTCGGCGACGTTCATTTTATTGTCGGCATAATACTCTTGGGCCAGCAGGGTGTTTTCTTTGAAGAATTTGTTCAGTTTGCCTTGTGCGATTTGTTCAACCATTTTTTCAGGTTTGCCTTCTTGGCGGGTGGTATCGCGGGCGATTTCCAGTTCGTGTTCGATGGTTTCCTTGGGAAGTGTTTCGGCGCTGAGGGCGACAGGGTTCATCGCGGCGATTTGGAGAGCCACTTCGTGAGCGGTATCTTCATGGCCGGGGATGTTGAAGCCGGCGATAGCGGCCAAGCGGTTTCCGAGGTGGTTGTAAGCGGTCACGTGAGCGGCCTCGATTACCTTAAAGTCGGGGAGTTCGATTTTTTCGCCTGTTTTGCCGGTGAGTTCAAGCAGCATTTCGGGAACGGTCATGCCGTTGATGGTGAGGGCGAGGAGTTCATCGCGGGTGTTGAGGTTCTTGTTCATTGCTTCGTTGATGAGTTTTTCGCTGAGGGCGACGAACTCGTCGTTTTTGCCTACGAAATCGGTTTCGCAGCTGAGCACGAGGATGTAGCCCTTGGTGCTGTCGGCGTTGACTTTAGCGATGACGCGGCCTTCGTTAGCGGAGCGGTCGGCGCGTTTGGCGGCCACTTTCTGTCCTTTTTTGCGGAGGATGTCGATGGCTTTGTCGAAGTCGCCTTCGGCTTCAACCAAGGCATGTTTGCAGTCCATCATGCCGATGCCGGTGGCTTTTCTCAATCTATTAACTTCTTGTGCGGAAATGGTAATACTCATAATTAAATTTATTAGGTGGTTGTTAAATTCAAAAAATAAAAAACGTTTAATCGTTGATTTATATGCACAAACCAACGATTAAACGTGCCTTGTTCATATTAATCTCTCTTTGCGTTTGTGTTTCTGGCGGGATTTCTGCGGATAGTCGTGCGTCTTCTGCGCTGGCCTTCCTCGTGGTCGTTGTTTTCCTCTTCTTCTTCGGCTTGGTTCTCTTCGGCCATAGCTTCGTCCTCTTCTTCGTTAACGGAGTCCTTGTCCATTTTTCTTTCGGAGAGTCCTTCGGCGATGGCATCGCAAACTGCCTTGACAATCACACCGATGGATTTTGAAGCATCGTCATTGGCGGGAATCGGGAAGTCAACGAGATTGGGGTTGGAGTTGGTGTCTACGATGGCGAATGTGGGGATATTGAGGCGGTGTGCTTCTGCAACGGCGATGTGTTCTTTGAGGATATCGACGATGAAAACGGCTGCAGGGAGGCGAGACAAATCGGCGATGGAGCCTAAGTTCTTTTCGAGTTTGGCTCTTTCACGTTGGATTTGCAGTTTTTCTCTCTTGGAGATGTTGGCGAATTGGGGGCTTGCCATCAAGCGGTCGATGTCGGCCATTTTTTTGACGGCTTTGCGGATGGTGAAGAAGTTGGTAAGCATACCGCCAGGCCAACGTTCAGTGACGTAGGGCATTCCGACGCCTTTTACCAATTCGGCGATGGTGTCTTTGGCCTGTTTTTTAGTGGCGACGAAAAGGATTTTCTTGCCGGATTTTGCGATTTGCTTGGCTGCGGCGCAGGCTTCTTCGACTTTATCTACGGTCTTGTAGAGGTCGATGATGTGGATTCCGTTTTTCTCCATGAAGATGTAAGGAGCCATTTGGGGATTCCATTTTCTTCTGAGGTGGCCGAAATGACAACCTGCGTCCAATAATTGTTCGAATGTTACTCTGCTCATTTTAATTTGTTTACTTTCATTAAAAATCAATTGCTGGGTAGTTCAGATGAAGTCTCAGCAATTTTGATACTAAACTTGATTTTAAAATCCCAAAATTGAAATAACGACTAACGTTTGCTGAATTGGAATCTCTTGCGTGCTTTGGGTTGGCCGGGCTTTTTACGTTCAACCATACGGGGGTCACGTTTGAGGAGGCCTTTTTGTTTCAGAGTCGGGCGGAGATCCGGGAAGAGTTCGACAAGGGCTCTGGAAATAGCTAGACGGAGGGCTTCGGCTTGACCGGACATGCCGCCGCCGTCGAGGTTCACCTTGATGTCGTACTGACCTTCAACTTGTGCGATTTGGAGAGGTTGGGTGACTACATATTGGAGGGTTCCCAACGGGAAATATTCCTTGTAATCGCGTTTGTTAATCGTGATTTGGCCGCTGCCTTTTTTCATGTAAATTCTGGCAACTGCGGTTTTTCTTCTTCCGATTGTATTAGTGACTTCCATTTTTCCTATTTGATTTCATTGATGTTGATTAATTTCGGTTGTTGACCTTCATGCGGATGGTTGGGACCTGCGTAAACATGGAGGTTGCGGTAGAGTTTGTCTCCCAATTTGGTTTTGGGAAGCATGCCTCTGATGGCGTGTTCGAGCACTTCGCGGGGTTGCTGTTTGAGCACTTCGCGCGGGGTTCTGAAACGTTGACCGCCCGGATAGCCAGTGTGACGGATGTACACCTTGTCGGTCATTTTCTTGCCAGTGAATCGCACTTTGTCAGCATTGATAATGATGACGTTGTCGCCGCAATCGAAATGAGGTGTGTAGTAGGGTTTCGTTTTGCCGCGCAAAATGCGTGCGACAACGGAGGAAAGACGACCAACAACAGCATCTTCTGCATCGATGAGGACCCATTCCTTTTTCACGATTTTCTCGTTTGCCGAAATCGTTCTGTAGCTTAATGTGTTCATTTTCAATTTGTTGTTTGTGAAGCGCATCTTCACCCATACGCTTCGATTTCTAACTTTTTTATCCTTCTAACAGCAGGATAATAATCGGATTTTTCGGGCGGCAAAATTACAATTTTTTTCTTTGCCAAAACCATCAACAACTTTTTTTTCACAACTTTTTTTTGTTCTTACCTAAAAATCTGATAATCAAGTTGATAAACATGTGTTTTCACTTTGGACAATGAGCACCGTTTCATGAACTTCCCAATGACTATATGCGGCGGATTCAACTATAGTTTTTTTGTTATTTGAATGGTCGGATGATAATCACTCATCATATCAACATTTTTAATTACTACTGATGCGATATATTCAGGTGTATAAATATGTCAGTCAAACGATTTGCTTTGTCGCTGGGGCTGACCTCTCTTGGCGAGATCTTTTCTTACCCCGGCACTGCAATGCCGGCGCGCGAAATTTCCCCTTCTATTCTAGAAGGGGTGCCGGCAGGCGGGGTAGTAATATAAAACATCAGAATTCCTTGTGAAAAACAACCATCATCAACTATATTCGAATCAAAGACCACTATATCCATAATCTCCTTGAAAACAGTGAGTTGACAGGCTTTGAACGTATCAGGTTCGGGATTGTAATAGAGCTTGACGGAGATTCGCACAATGAAAAGACTGACTATTACAGTCAACGGGACAATCTATATATAATATCAAAAATGAATTAGGATGCCTATATTACTACCCCGGCCTTCGGCCAGAGGGTGACTAAAAAGTGATTTTTTTATTC
>JAFVNW010000048.1 GCA_017506175.1 Bacteroidales bacterium
ATGGTTGATGGTGAGATGGAGGGTAACGATGCTGTCGCAACCGTTGGCAGCGGTGAAAGTCTGCGTGAATTCACCGGATTCATAGTAAGGTACATTGTTCCAAGCGAAGCTGTCGCAGGCAGTAGCTTCAATCAGCTCGGTCACAGCATGGTTGATGGTGAGGGTGAGTGTGACGATGCTGTCGCAACCGTTGGCAGCGGTGAAGGTCTGCGTGTAATCGCCAGATTCGTAGTAGGTTACATTGTTCCAAGCGAAGCTGTCGCAAGCGGTGGCTTCAATCTGCTCAATAACGGAATGGTTGATGGTGAGATGGAGGGTAACGATGCTGTCGCAACCGTTGGCAGCGGTGAAAGTCTGCGTGAATTCACCGGATTCATAGTAAGGTACATTGTTCCAAGCAAAGCTGTCGCATGCAGTTTCTCTAAATTCGGAAAACTTCGGTTCGTTAACGGTCAGTGTCAGCACCACGATGCTGTCGCAGCCGCCATCGCGAATAATGGTATCTCTGTATTCGGTGGTTCCGGCAACTGGTTCCGGAATATCAAAGCCGTAGTCATGGTAAGGATTGCCCAGACAGATTTCATCGGAGATGTTGTTGATCATTTCCGCGCCAACTGTCAAGTACAGCGTAACGGTGGAGTCGCAGCCGGCAATGGTGGAGAGTTCCTGGGTGTAGGTGCCGGCCTCCGTTTCATTGAACCCGTTCTGGTTGTAGGTTTCGCCTTCGCAAATCTGTGCGTTGATGACGACGGATACAGGGGAATTGATGGTCAGATGGAGAACGTTGGTGTCGGTGCAGCCGTTTTCGTTTTCGGTGTACTCCGTATAGTCGCCGCTGCTTGTGTACGTGAATGTTCGTTCGCCGATGGCCCATTCATAGGTGCTTTCACAGGTCGCATCGGTTGTTTCGGAGTATTCGCCTTTCTTGATGGTGATGTTCAAATGGATGATGCTGTCGCAGCCGTCGGAGGATACCAGCACTCTGTCGGTATTTGTACTTTCGAAGAAGATCTCGTTATTCCAAGTGTAGGAACCGCATTCTTCAATACTTAAAGTCGTGTCTTTAATGGGGCTGACAGTCAGTTCCAACACGATGGTGCTATCGCAGCCATATTCGGTTTGAAGGTGTTGATAGTAGGTGCCTTCTTGAGACTCGTTGAAGCCGTTTTCGGTATAACTGTTCCCGTCGCAGATTTCCGCGTTGATGACCGTCGAGTAGGGTTCGTGGATGGTCAGATGGAGGACAAAGGTGTCCATGCAGCCGAATTCATTCTCTCTCAACTCCGTATAGTCGCCGGATTCTGTGAGGATGAAGGTTTCATCGTTGATAACCCACTCGTAGGATTCGCAGGAGCTGATAAAGTCTTCATGCAAATCTGCGTTGTTGATGGTGAGATGAAGGGTCACTGTGCTGTCGCAGCCGTTGGCGGCGGTGAATGTGCGGATGTAGTCGCCGCTCGTGGTGAGAACGGTGTCTCCCCAAGTGAAGGAGGTGCAAGCGGTTTCTTGCGTTTCATTCGTGGAAATTTCGCGAATGTGGATGTCCCAGCTTTCAATAGTGGGGCATGCGTAGGCGTTGTAAGCAGATGCTTCGTTGGGTGTTTCAATGTAGATGGTCGTGTCGGAAGTGATGGTCTCGTCGTTCAGTATGAAGAAGTCGCAGGTGTCAACATTGTAATGGATGGTGTCGGGAGTAGTGGTGGTGATATGGAGGTTGTAATACATGGTGCAATTGCTGTTCATCTCCTCGGAGAAGGTGTAGTCGCCAGCCTCCGTGATGTCGCTGAACGGCCATTCATTGTAAACCGTGCCTTCGCAGATGGTTTGGTCAATCTCTATGGTATCGGAGGAAGCGAACGGGGTGTAGAGTGCGCTCGCCTTGTCGTAAACGATGGTGATGCTGGCCAATTGAGTGGAGCCGCCAGTCAGTTTCAGATAAAAATAGTTGTTGTCGGAAAGGCCGAAGTTCCAATAGGTCGTTTCATTGTTTGTTTCGGCGGTCTGCTCCCAAGTCATGGTTCCTTCCGTCTCGAAATTATCCTTGGTCAGTGGTGTGCTACTCAGATAGGGGGTCCAGGTTCTTGGAGAACCGCTACCGCCGCCTGCAATTTGGATTTCGGTGATTGCGCCTGGCATGGCGTTCAAGTTGTGGGGATGGGAGCCTATCGGTGTGTTTGTGCGGGTTTGCAGGGTGGTTTGCGTTGCGGTGGAATAGAGGTCCATCACAACGGTGACAGGCTCTGCATTTGTGAACGAAACTACTGTGCAGGTGTCGTCCATGCCGAAAGACAGCGCGCCTTCGGCGAAATCAGCGCGGGTGATTTGGATGGTGTCAGGTTGTGATTCGCCCACTCTGGCGAAGACGGCAGTGAAATGGGTGTCACCAGTCGGGGTGTAGGTCGTAAAGACTTCCGGCATGGCGTTCGTCGGCTCTGCAAACGTCTCAGTAGTCCAGCCGATGAATGCGAAGCGTCCGCATTCCCCAAGCTTGGGCAGTGCCATCTCTGCATCGCCTTCGGTAAATTGCGTGAAATAGTCGTCCTCAGGAATGAACTCCTCTCCGTTAGCACTGTAGGTGATGTTCCAAGTGAGTGGTTCGGCAGGATATGCCACCATCACCGCGCTGTAGGTCGTGTCGGCATTGTTGATGGCGAAAGCCCTCACGTAGTACGGGGCAAAGCCCAGCACGTTCAAGGTATGGCTGAAAATTGTGTTCAGTTCGATGCTGTTTCCGAGCGAAACCGTTTGACAATCAATGCCGTTGAGCTCAGGCATGGTATTGCCTTCGCTGTAAACAAAGCCATGGTCAAGCAGGAGGCAGTCCTCGGTATTACCATAGCTGAGGATTTGTGAGGAGATTACCAATGCGCGTTCTTCGTTGATTACGGCGTTGCATTCATCCAGCGTCGGCGCTTGGCTGCAGTCGGTGGCCGTCGCAGAAAAGTCGGCAAGGCTTCTCGGAATGAGTTGCAAGGTGGTGTTGTATTTGCCGAGGACACCGACGATATCTTGCGGCCCAGTGGGAATGGGCGTGCCGATGTAGTCGAAATTCGGGTATTGAGTGCGGAGGACGATATTGCCACTTTCGTTAAAATTGTAGGAGTGTGACGCCTCAAAATCCCCGCTGCCGTCAATGGTGAGGTTGCGGACTGCAATCAATTTGCCCACGTAGGATTCGTCTATGTCCTCAACGGCTACCTCTTCGGGGTTGGCAGGGTTGATGTCGGCGATGTCAGGCACTTGCAGAGGCACGATTTCAAACCATCCGCCGTAGGCTTGCAATTTGCAGATGAGGTTGCTGAATTGGCGTCCTATCGGGCCGGCATTCACAAGGATGTCGCTTGGGTCGTCAACGAGCATGCCGCCGGTAGCGTCTTGAATGTATGATTGGTGACGGTTTCCCCCGTTGAACAAGGTAATGGTCACAGTGCCTGTGAGGTTGTATATCGTCTCACCAGCGCCGAGTGAAATCAGGTCGGCAATTGAGGCAACCTCCACTGGAAGGGTGATGGTATAGGTGGCGGCAGCCATGTTGCTCTGCTCTTCATTGCTGAAAGCGATGGCCTTGAGTGTGTATGTGCCAGCTGCATTGAACTGAATCTCATCGCCATAGACGGGTGAGTCAGTCGTGGGAATGGAGCCGTCGGTAGTGTAATGGATGGTAACGTCGGGGGTTTCGCACTGGATGCCTATGCTCAAGGCACGATAGTAGGTACCCGACTCAAAGGTAAAGGTCGGTGTGGCGATGGAAGTGGCGATTTCCGTATAGCGGAAAAAGCGCGTTTTCGTATTGACGATGTTGCTTTGTGTGTAAGTGGTGTAGCAACGCCAGTTGGAGTTGTTATAGACGCCTACCCAGCGATTGGTCTCAACGTTTTTCAGACGCTCCGGTTGCCCCTCTGCAAATATAAAATGCTTGTTGCCATTCGTCCCCACGCGAACGCCGTTATTGGTATTGTTGCAGTAGAGCCAAATAGCGTTGTCGCCGTTGGGGTAAAAAACATACCCGTCCTCTTCGCTGCCGATGTTCCATTTCAGATTGTCGTCCACCACGCTGGTTACCTGCGTGGTATCATCGTTGAAGGACACGGCAACTGCTGTTGGAGCAGCCGAGGCCCCTCCGTCGTTGGCCAATGCACGCCCACTGTTGATGTCCACAATCATAAAGATGTCGCCGGGGGAGAGTTGGCTAATGTCAACCATATCCCACGTCTGGGCGGTCAGTTCCCCAAAAAGAAATGTGCAAAAAAAGCACAAGGCTGAAAAAATCTTGAAAAAAACAGTTTTTTTCATAAATATAAAATGTTGATTATTAATTATTTGCAATTGGTTATGAATGGCTGCAAAGTTAGTAAAATTCTAATTGCATGAGAGTGTGTTTTTATAATAAGTTATAAACAATGTGCAGAATGGCTGATGGATTCATAGTAGGCGATGCACCATGAGGAATTGTCAATAGTAAATTGCAAATTTCATAATCGTTATGAAATAAAATTTTATTACTTTTGCGCCAAAATAAAAACAATCTGTATGCGTGTTGTAATAAAACTCTTACTGCCGCTATTGTGCGCAGTTTTAACCCTTCCCGCCTTCGCGCAGGATAAGGGAATCTCTCCTCAAATGCTGAAAAGCATTCAGGATTCCTACCACAAAGATCCTGCCAATAAAGCGCTCCAAAACGCCTTGATGTATAACGACATCAACAAACTCGCCAAGAATTTCGCGAACGAGGGCGCACTTGATGACCATTTCTCCAACCAAGTGCCATCCAAGGCTGTCACCGACCAGGAGTCCTCCGGCCGCTGCTGGATGTTCACCGGCTTCAACGTTCTCCGCTCCAAAGCCATCGCCAAATACAACCTCCCCGCCGATTTTCAGTTCTCGCAAATCTACACCTTCTTCTGGGACCAATTGGAAAAATCAAACCTCTTCCTCCAAGCTATCATCGACACCAAGGATCTGCCTTTTGACGACAAGAAAGTGGAATGGCTTTTCAAAAACCCGATTGGCGACGGCGGACAGTTCACCGGCGTGGCCAACCTCGTTGACAAGTACGGCCTCGTTCCGAAGGAGGCCATGCGCGAAACCAATAGCAGCAACAAAACCAGCCAGATGTCCAACATCTTGAGCCTCAAATTGCGCGAGTATGGACTGGAGTTGCGCGATATGGCTGCAAAGAAAGGCACCACCATGCAACAACTCGAAAGCCGCAAAGCCGAAATGCTGGCAGTTGTCTATAAAGTGCTGGTACTCAACTTCGGCGAACCGCCCACTCAGTTCACATGGACTCAGCGCAACGCCAAGGGCGAAGCCATGGAAACCGCCACCTACACCCCGCAGTCGTTCCGTGATAAGTTCGCCAACGAGGACTTCTCCTCTTATTACATGATTATGAACGACCCGACCCGCGAGTATTACAAGGTTTATGAAATCGAATATGACCGCCACGTTTACGACGGTGAAAACTGGCGCTACCTCAACCTGCCCATGGACGAAATTGCCCCGTTGTGCATCGCCTCCATCAAAGACAGCACCATGATGTACTTCTCCTGCGACGTGGGAAAGTTCCTCAACCGCGACAATGGGCTCCTTGACATCAACAATTACGACTACGGTTCCCTGTTTGGGATCGATTTCAACATGGACAAAAAACAGAGAGTCAGCACCTTCGCCAGCGGCTCCTCTCATGCGATGACCCTTTGTGCCGTGGATTTGGATGTGAACGGACGCCCGCTCAAGTGGATGGTGGAAAACAGTTGGGGCAGCAAATACGGACATAACGGCTTCCTCATCATGACCAACGAATGGTTCAACGAATATATGTTCCGCGTGGTGGTGGAAAGCAAGTACATCCCCGAAAAGTACCTGAAAATGTTCAAGGGCAAAACCATTATGCTCCCGCCGTGGGATCCTATGTTCGCCCCTGAAGAATAATTTTGAAACATGTCTGGTAAACAAAACAAAGTCAATCTGTTCATACCGTGTTGCATGGACATGTTCATTTCTGAAAGTCCGAATGCAGTTATTTCCGTTTTGGAAAAGTTGGGTGATGAGTGCGTCTATAATCCGGAACAGACCTGCTGCGGACGGGATTTCTATATGCGCGGCGATGTTGACAGCGCACGCGAATTGGGCTACAAGCTGATTGGTTTTTTCGACAATCCCTACAAGATTGTTGTGCCCTCTGCTGCCTGCGTCGGCTATATCAAAACCTATTTCAACAACCTTTTTGAGTCCGTCTCCTTCGCTGCCCCGCTGAAGCATACCGTCCAGGATATTTACGAGCTTTGCGATTACATAGTGAATGAAAAAGGCGTCTCCAAGTTGGAGAACTCCTTCAAACACAAAGTGTTCTATTTCCAGTCCTGCGCCGCCCGCAATCTTTACAAGTCGGGCGATGAAGCTGAAACGCTGCTCCTGAATACCGACGGCCTCGAATTGGTCACGGATCCTGACCTCAAAGTGTGCTGCTCCGCCAACGGCGACCTCGCACTACACAATCACGAACTGTCGGAATATATGCTCAAGATGATTGTAGATAAGATACAACAGACTGATGCTGAGTATATTACGTCAACCGATGTGCATTGTCTTCAATATATTGACGCCTATTTGTGCGCCCATCCCGACATTCAATTGGATGTGATCCCGATTGCCGAAATCTTCAATGCACATGAGGCATGACTTCAACAATAACTGAAGTTCTAAGAAACTATCTGCGAACCAACGAATAATCAAATCAACGAATAAATAGCAAAACATGAGGGTATTAATGTTCGGTTGGGAATTCCCGCCACACATCTCCGGCGGTTTAGGCACAGCCTGCTATGGATTGACCAAGGGACTTGCCCATAATGGTGTGGAGGTATCTCTCGTTGTGCCACGTGCATACGGCGACGAGGATCAGAGTCTCGTGCGCATTGTGAACGCCAGCGATTTTGCACTCGATGTGCGCCAATCACGCTTTTTCAATGCACAAAATCAGGTCTCTTATATCGAAGTGAATTCCCAGCTTGTCCCTTACATCGGACTGGATGATTACTACAACATTGTAAATCAAATTGAAAGCGGTGTCTTTGAATCTCAGGAAGTCTCCACAGGCAAGTGTCGCTACAAATTCTCCGGCGGCTACGGTCCCAACCTGATGCAAGATGTGGAGAAGTATGCCATGGTGGCTGAGGAGATTGCTAAGTCGGAGCAGTTTGACATCATCCATGCGCATGACTGGCTGACTTACCGCGCCGGCATCGCCGCCAAAGCGGTGAGCGGCAAGCCATTGGTGGTTCATATCCATGCAACCGAGTACGACCGCTCCGGCGAGAAAAACCGCAACGACATTGTCTATAATTTGGAGCGCGAAGGCATGATGGCAGCTGATGCCGTCTGCGCTGTCAGCAACCTCACCCGCAGTATTGTCATTGATAAATACGGCATCCCAGCCGAGAAGGTTTACACCCTGCACAACGCGGTCGAACCGAATCTTCGGCACGGCGAGAGTGCCCGCCCGTTGGAGGATAAAATCGTCACCTTCTTGGGTCGTGTCACCTTCCAGAAGGGGCCCGAGTATTTTGTTGAAACAGCCAAGCGAGTGCTGGAAAAGGATGAGCATGTCCGCTTCGTTCTTGCGGGTGACGGCGACATGATGCCCCGCGTGATCGACCGCGTGGTCGAGTTGGGCATCTCCGACCGCTTCCACTTCACTGGATTCTTGCGTGGCAAAGACATCGACAAGATGTTCGGAATGAGCGATGTTTATGTGATGCCTTCTATATCAGAACCTTTCGGTATCTCACCCTTAGAGGCGATGCAGTCGGGTGTGCCCGTAATCATCTCTAAACAGTCGGGCGTGTCCGAAGTGCTCCAATATGCCATCAAGGTGGATTTTTGGGATATCGATGCGATGGCCGACGCAATTTACGGCATCCTGCACTATCCTGCCTTGGCGGAATTGTTCTCCGAAAAGGGAATGGAGGAGGCCAACAACTTGAAATGGGAGGATGTCGCCGCCCGACTGAAAAACATCTATCAAACCTTGCTGCCATGAAAATCGCCCTTTTCCCCGGTTCTTTCGATCCCATCACCAAAGGCCATGTCGCCGTTCTGCTGTCAGCATTGCCACTTTTCGACAAGATTTATGTGGCAATTGGGGTGAATGCCAACAAAAAGTCGCTTTTCCCTTTGGAGAGAAAAAAAGAGTGGATCCAGCGCTGTTTCAAAAATGAACCAAAGATAGAAGTAGTTGATTATCAAAATCTTACAATAGATTTGTGTAAAGAGTTGGGAGCTAATTACATCATTCGCGGCATTCGCAACACGATGGATTTCCAGTATGAGAAAGACATTGCTCATGCCAACAAACAGCTGAATCCGAATGTGGAAACGGTTTTCTTCGCCACCACCATCGAGCATTCGCACATCTCCTCTTCAATGGTGCGTGATATCTATGCTCATCACGGCGACTGCTCACAGTTCATCCCAGATTGCTACGACATCTTCGAAGAATAACAGGTTATTCCTAAATAAATGTTAAAAATTTCATCGTGGCCTGTTGATTTCCCAAATATCCAGTACATTTGTGCATCTCTTAATCTAAAACCGCTAACCGATGAATATGATGCGCATTTGGCTGATAATCAGTTGTATTTATCTCTTTAACAATTCGTTGTCCGCGCAGGATACCTCCACTTATTTGATTGGCTTTTACAATCTTGAAAACCTCTTCAACCCGAATGACGACAGTTTGAAGAACGATGATGCTTTTACGCCGACCGGTTCCTATCATTGGACTTATAAAAAATATGTGAAGAAGATTAACAACATTGCCAAAGTGATTCTGGCGATGAATGATTGGTCACCTCCCGATATTATAGGATTGGCAGAAATAGAGGAAGAATCTGTCTTGCGCAAGATGTGCCATGATTCTCCTTTAAATAAATATAGGTATCGTTATGTCCACTACGAGTCGCCTGATGTTCGCGGGGTGGATGTCGCGCTGATTTACCGCTCTGATCGTATAAAAATCATCCGCAGCAAGCCAGTTCCTATCGTATTCCCATTTGATACTGCCGCGAAGAACCGTGACTTGCTCTATGCAGTGGCGCAATTTTCTTGTGGCGACAGCCTACACATCATTGTCAATCACTGGACTTCCCGTTTCGGCGGCTATGCACCGACCATCATCAAGCGGAACTATTATGCTTCGGTTGTGCGCATGATGGCGGATTCCATCTTGCAGGAAAATCCGAGAGCCAATATACTCATTATGGGCGACTTCAACGACTACTGTACCGATGAGAGCATTTCGGATGTGCTTCGCGCCGGCGATTTGGACAACCCAGAACACGCAGATTATCAGCTGTTTGACCTGATGTTTCGCTTGCTGAAACTGGAAAATGTAGGTTCCCACAAACATGAGGATTTTTGGGGATGCCTCGACCAGATGATCGTCAGTCGTGCGCTGCTTGATGGGCAGAATCCTTTGTCGATTGTGAATCGCGAGGCCGATGTTTTTGTCAGTGATTTCATGGTGGAACCGGATGAGAAGTTCGGGGGCTTCAAGGTCTTCCGCACGTTTCTTGGTCCTCGCTATCTTGGTGGCTACGCCGACCATCTGCCTGTGTATTTGAGAATTAGGCAGGGGATAGGAGGGGGGTAATCCTATTTTGCTGGCGATGCGTTGCGGGCAATTTGCCTTGTGGTTGCACGCGCCTCTTTCCAACGCGGAAAATACTGATCCATTACGGCATGGAATTTCGGGCCGTGGTTGGGTACAAGCAAGTGTGCCAACTCATGAACCACCACGTGTTCGATGCACCAATCTGGCAATAGGAGAAGATATGCGCTGAAAATGAGATGCTTCGTCTTGACGTTGCAACTGCCCCAGCGGGAGGTGTTCGCCCTGTATGAAATCCCAGCAGGAACGACACCCATCAACTTCGAATATTTTTGCACAAGGGGAGGAATGATGGCATTCAGACGGATGGTCGCCTCCTTGCACTGCTCTTTCGTCTCCAATGGCAGCTGGTTGTAAAAAGCATTCCGGCTGTGAATCTCGTTCACCCGCTTCTCCCATGTCTTCTCAATCCATTCCTGATTCTCGTACACAAACTTCTTGACCTCGCGCTTTGGACAACCTATCGGGGCGGACACATGTACTTCTCCCGATTTCGTGATGCGAATCGAAAGACGTGAGGTGCGGCGAAAAGTCACAGTAATTTGCATGTTGTGTGATTGATAAATAGGAGCGTGGATTATCTTAGTTCTTCAGTCATTATTTCCTACGAAATCATTCCCCAGAATTTCTCGCGTTTCATCAGCAATTGCAAGTGCTCAGAGATCGATTGGTTTTCGGGCTTCGACAAGTTCGGATCGCTTTCCAAAAGTTGTTTGGCAAGGTTGCGGGTATAGGCCATCAGTTTCTCGTCCTTTACGATGTCGGCGATTTTGAAGTCGAGGATGCCGCTTTGCTGGGTCCCCTGTAAGTCACCGGGGCCGCGTAGTTTGAGGTCGAAATTGGCGATTTCGAAGCCGTCGGTGGTGCTCACCATTGCTTTCAGGCGCTGGCGTCCTTCGGTGCTCAGTTTGTTGCCCGACATCAGGAAGCAGTAGGATTGCTCCCCCCCTCGTCCTACGCGCCCGCGCAACTGGTGCAACTGCGACAAGCCGAAGCGCTCGGCATTTTCAATCACCATCATCGTGGCGTTCGGAATGTCAATGCCAACCTCGATGACAGTTGTGGAGACCAAGATGTTCGTCTCGCCTTTGCTGAATCGTTGCATCTCGAACTCCTTGACCTCCGGTTTCATCCGTCCATGCACGATGCCAACGGCGTAGCGCGGTAGCGGAAACGCACGCGACATTGCCTCGAAGCCGGCCGTCAGGTTCAACAAGTCCGTCTTTTCAGATTCGTCAATCAGCGGATAGACGACGAAGACCTGTCGGCCTGCGTCAATCTGCTTTTTCATGAAGCCCAATACGGCGAGGCGGTCAGATTCGTAGAAGTGGCGGGTAACGATGGGGCGCCGTCCCTTCGGCAGCTCGTCGATGACGGAAACATCCAGATCGCCATACACAGTCATCGCGAGTGTGCGCGGGATGGGGGTGGCGGTCATAACAAGGATGTGGGGCGGGGTGGTGTTCTTCTTCCATAGTTTGGCGCGCTGTTCCACGCCGAAGCGATGCTGTTCGTCAATGACTGCCAGCCCAAGGTTCTGGAAGACGACGTCGTCCTCAATCAGTGCGTGCGTGCCGATGAGGATGTGAATGGAGCCATCCAAAAGCCCTGTATGTATCTCTTTGCGCTCGGTGGTTTTTGTGGATCCGGTCAGCAGTGCAACCTTTACGTTCATCCCCTCCAGTTGACGATGGATATTTTCAAAGTGCTGCGTCGCCAGAATTTCGGTCGGGGCCATCAGGCAGGTCTGGAATCCGTTGTCAATAGCGATGAGCATGACCAAGAGCGCGGTGATGGTTTTGCCGCTGCCTACATCACCTTGCAGCAGCCGGTTCATCTGCCGCCCGCTGTTGAGGTCGGCTCGAATTTCTTTGATGACGCGCTTCTGGGCTCCGGTGAGATCGAATTTCAATCGGTTGTGATAAAAGTAGTTGAAGTTCTCACCTATGTGAGCGAAGATGTGTCCACGGAATTTGCGTTCGGTCAACAGTTTGAGTTTCAATAGTTTCAGTTGGGTGAAGAAGAGCTCGTCAAATTTCAGGCGGAGCGTAGCTTGAGCCAGCTTCTCTTGCGAAGCGGGATAATGGATGTTGAACAAGGCTTCCTTCAGTGAAATCAGTTGGTGCTGTTCTATGATTTCCTTGGAAAGATGATCGGGGATCATCATCTGCCGCAACTGAGTGAGCAGAGCGACCACCAGTTTGGCAACGCCTTTGGAATCCAATCCAGATTTTTTGGCGCGGTCGGAAGTGTTGTAGAGCGGATAGAACAGTTGGGGAACGGGGCTGTCGTTGCGCGCATTCGGGTCGATGATTTCGGGGTGCGTGATGTTCCAACGCCCGTTGAACTGGGTGGGTTTCCCGAAGATGATGATGTCTTTGTGCTGCTCTTGGAGAACTTTTTCAATCCAATTGATACCGTTGAACCACACCAGTTCAATGGTGCCCGTTCCATCGGTGAACTGCGCCGACAGCCGGCGGTTTCGTTGTTGTCCAAGTATTTGATACCCAACGACATTCCCTCGGAATTGCATGAGGTTGCCTTCCGTTAGAATCTCATTGATTTTGTAGATGGTTGATTTGTCGATGTGACGATAAGGAAAATAGAAGAGCAGGTCGTTGTAGGTGACAATGTTGAATTCGCGTTTCAGCACCTCAGCCTTTTTCTGACCTATGCCCTTGAGGTATTCGATAGGTGTCTTTAGATAGTCTGTCATTTTTATATATGCAGAGACGCAAAATTTTGCGTCTTTACGTTATGTCACGTCTTTACATTCAATTTGAGCCCGTTGATTTTATTTAGTCCGGCGAGCACGTTGTCGGAGTCTTTTTTCTGCACCGTGAAGGCGATGATTGATTCCATGTCGTATTGTTGTGCAGTGATTTTCACGCTGTCGCGTTTGAGCAGTTGCATCACCTTGTTCATTTCCAAGGGCGGGAAGGAGATTTGGTAGTTCTCCTCCACGAATTTTTCAATGATGTCGTTATTCTCTATCGCATCTTTGGCAGCAGTCTTGTAGGCATTGATTAACCCGCTGACCCCCAGCTTGATGCCGCCGAAATAGCGAACCACAATGATGAGCGTGTCTGTGAGGTCGTTGGAGAGAAGTTGACCGTGGATGGGGCGACCGGCGGTCCCTGATGGCTCGCCGTCGTCATTGATGCGGTAGGCGTCCTTGTTGGGGCCGAGAATGTAGGCGTAGCAGTGGTGGCGAGCATCGTAATACTGCTTCTTTACCTCCGCCAGCTTTAACTTCACCTCCTCTTCGTTGTGAACGGGAAAAGCTAGCGCAATGAACTTGCTGCCCTTCTCGCGATAACTCCCTTCAGAGGGGTGTGCGATGGTTTTATACGTGAAATCAAACAGTCCCATCCTTAGAAGCCTTAGTCGATGTCATTATCATCTACTTCCTCTTCTTCCTCATACTCGGCTTTCAGAGCCTCAATGGTGGCTGCCGGATCAGCGGATTTGAAAATGTGGTTTCCTGAAACGAGCACGTCTGCACCGGCTTCCACGAGCAGGGGAGCGGTCTCGTCGTCCACCCCGCCGTCCACCTCGATGAGTGCGTTGGAATTGCGGCGAACAATCATATCGGCCAGTTCATCAATTTTTTTGAGGCTGTTCGGGATGAATTTCTGTCCGCCGAAACCCGGATTGACGGACATGATCAGCACCATGTCGAGATCCTGGATGATGTCGTCCAGCAACATGACGGGCGTGTGCGGATTGAGGGCGACGCCCGCGAGCATGTCTTCGCTTTTGATTTGCCAGACTACTCTATGCAGGTGGGTAACGGCTTCATAGTGGACCGTCAGCAGGTCAGCGCCCGCCTTCTTGAAATCGGAAACGTAGCGGCCTGGATCCATGATCATCAAATGTACGTCCAGCGGTTTCTCCGCCATCGTGCGGATGGCTTTCACGACGGGAAGTCCATAGGAGATGTTCGGAACAAACATCCCATCCATAATATCGAGGTGAAACCAGTCGGCCTGAGATTGGTTGACCAAATTGATGTCTTTCGCCAAATTGCAGAAATCTGCGGATAGCATCGAGGGTGCAATGATAGGTTTCATTATGCGTGAATTTTTAGAGCGCAAAGATACATATTTTAATTGGAATGAATAATTATTGTGAATTTCAAAAAAAAAACTTCATTTCTTTTTGAACAATCTCACATTTGCTTTGTTATTCAGGCGATTTTTACGACGAACAAACGTAATATCAACAAAATAGAAATTATTAACCATTAAAAATTCAATATCATGAAAATTAAATTGAGACCATTAGCAGACAGAGTCGTTGTAGAACCTGCCGAAGCAGAAGAAAAGACCGCCGGTGGCATCATCATCCCTGACACCGCAAAAGAAAAACCACAAAAAGGCACTGTTGTGGCTGTAGGGCCTGGCAAAAAGGACGAACCGATGACCGTGAAGGTCGGTGACACCGTTTTGTACGGCAAATATTCCGGCACCGAAATTTCATTGGACGGAACGCACTATCTGATCATGAAAGAATCCGATATTTACGCTACGCTCTAAGCTGTGAATAGCGATTTGTGCGCTGATTCAGTTCATGACTCACTCACAATTCATTACGAAATTATTAAAACAAAACATTAAAAATAAGAACATTATGGCAAAAAACATAGTTTATGATTGGGAAGCCCGCGATGGCTTGAAAAAAGGCGTTGACGCCTTGGCGAATGCAGTAAAAGTAACCCTCGGACCGAAGGGCAGAAATGTGATTATTGACAAGAAGTTCGGTGCTCCGCACATTACGAAAGATGGTGTTACGGTTGCGAAAGAAATCGAATTGAAGGAACCCATTGAAAACATGGGCGCACAAATGGTGAAAGAAGTCGCTTCCAAGACCAACGACCAAGCTGGTGATGGTACCACCACCGCTACCGTTCTGGCTCAGGCAATCTTCAACACTGGATTGAAGAACGTGACCGCTGGTGCCAATCCGATGGATTTGAAACGCGGCATCGACACCGCTGTTCAAACCGTTGTAGCCGAACTGAAGAAACTCTCCAGCGAGGTTGGCGACAGCAGCGAAAAAATCGCGCAGGTAGCAACGATTTCTGCAAACAATGACGCCAATGTCGGCAGCATTATCGCAGAAGCGATGCAAAAGGTTAAAAAAGAGGGCGTCATCACCATTGAAGAGGCCAAAGGCACCGACACGAATGTCAAAATCGTGGAAGGTATGCAGTTCGACCGCGGCTACATTTCCCCCTATTTCGTAACCGACGCTGAGAAAATGGAAGCCACTTACGAAAATCCGCTTATTCTGATTTACGACAAGAAAATCAGCAATATGAAGGAATTCCTGCCCATTCTTGAAAAGGCAGTTCAGAGCGGTCGTCCGATGCTGGTCATCGCAGAAGATGTTGAAAGCGAAGCACTTGCCACGTTGGTTGTCAACCGTCTGCGCGGCGGTTTGAAGATTGTTGCCGTGAAGGCTCCTGGTTTCGGCGACAGAAGAAAAGCCATGCTGGAAGACATCGCCATCCTGACTGGCGGCACCGTCATCTCTGAAGAAAAGGGCTTCAAACTTGAAGACGCCACTTTGGAAATGCTGGGTTCAGCGGAAAAGGTTACCATCGATAAGGAAAACACGACAATTGTCAGCGGCAAGGGCAAAAAAGAGGAAATCGCCGCCCGCGTCGGTCAAATCAAGGCTCAAATCGAAAAGAGCACTTCCGACTACGACCGCGAGAAATTGCAGGAACGTCTGGCCAAGTTGGCTGGTGGCGTTGCCGTTATCTACGTTGGCGCCGCTTCTGAAGTCGAGATGAAAGAGAAGAAAGACCGCTTCGATGATGCTTTGCATGCCACACGCGCTGCCATCGAAGAGGGCATCATCCCTGGTGGCGGTGTCGGCTACTTGCGCGCCATCAAGGCCTTGGATAAGGTGAAAGTGGAACACGAAGACGAAAAGATCGGTGTTGACATCGTCCGTCGCGCTTTGGAGGAACCGCTCCGTCAAATCGTTGAGAACGCTGGTAAAGAAGGCTCCGTTGTGGTGGATGCTGTCTTGAAAGCGAAAGGCAACGTTGGCTATAACGCCCGCACCGATGTTTATGAAGACCTCATCAAAGCCGGGGTCATCGATCCTACCAAGGTGGCCCGCGTCGCGCTGGAAAATGCAGGCTCTATCGCCGGTATGCTCCTGACCACCGAATGCGTTCTGGCGGAAATCAAGGAGGAAACTCCTGCTGCACCTGCCGGCGCCGGAATGCCCGGCGGAATGCCTGGAATGTACTAATAGACCCTGACTTTTATAGTCTTAAGTCGAATGAAAAACCGCGTCCGAGATCCATCGGACGCGGTTTTTTTGTGTATAGTCTTTAACGTGTCATAAATGTATTTTGGCAGTGGTAAAAATTTCACCATATTGTATGATTTGTGTAATTTTTCCTCCCCTTGGGTCGAGTGTTTCGCTTTTCAACACTTTGTTGTTGAAAAGTGGTTTTTTTTTTGGCGTTTAATGATTTTTTATGCAATTTTGTGAAAGTAAAAATGTGGTAATTGCACTTTGCCATCGGTATTTCAAAAGTAATTATATATCAATGTTTTATATGTTATATAACCCTTACACTCAAATGACAATTAGTGTCAATTTTCATCAAAAAAAATCATATTTTTACTCCGTTACATTCTTGTAAAGAGTTTTCTTTTTCTTGTGTAATCATTGGTAAGTGCTGTATTTTAATACTAACGACAATAAATTATTAACACACTAAAAATAACATGCAAATGAAGAAATTTTATTCACTGAGGTTCCATTTTTGGGTAATGGCTCTTTTGATGGGCGCAGGCATTTCAGTTCAAGTTGCAGAGGCATCTTCCCGTGTTATGCGGACGGAGGATGTCCCGACACCTGTGATTCGTTTTGCTGCAGGTGGAGCATCCGCGAATTGTGGTCAGACGGTCACGATGCAGGTGACGAATGCTGTGGAAGGCTACTATTATTGCTGGTACACGGCGATTCCGGATGCGGGGAATCCGACAGCGAATTTGGTGGGTATCGGTACGGAACTCACCATCCCTGAAATTTTTGCTTCAGCGACCTATTATGTGATACCAGTCGCGGACTTGCAACTGGGCACACCGGTGGATTTCAATTACACGGGTGCTGCGCAGACTTACATTCCCACTTCTTCAGTAATGAAGTTGGAAGTGTGGGGAGCGCAAGGAGGCGGGACAACCTATACGCCCGGTATGGGTGGGTATTCTGTCGGAACTTTGGTCTTCCCTGAAATTTCTCCAATGTATGTTTATGTTGGCGGGCGTGGCGTAACTGCTTCCACATCATCAGCTAACTGGGCTGCGGGTGGTTTTAATGGCGGTGGCGCAGTATATTCGCAAAGTCGTGCAGTGGGGTCTGGTGGCGGCGCAACGGATATTCGTGTGGGCGGTAGTACATTATATCACCGTATTATTGTTGCTGGTGGTGGTGGCGGCTCAGGCGTAAATTCTGGCGGCAATTATGGTGGTGGCACGAATGGCGGCGGGAATACTGCCAGGTCGTCTGGTACAATACAAGTCTATACATCCAGCGGTTCAGCGGGTTGCGGAACGCAAACCTCTGGCGGCAATGCGGATGTTTATCAATCGAGTGAATTGGCTAATTCGGCGGCTGCTACATTCGGTCAAGGTGCGGTTTATTACGCTCTGCATACCAATAACACCTCAACTGGTGGTGGCGGCGGCGGCTGGTATGGCGGTGGTGTTAAAAATCATCAGGGCGGTGGTGGCGGCTCCGGCTTCGTCTGGACTGCCGCTGCACTCTCAACCGTCCAGAATCTGCCGGGTGACTTCATGATTCCCACAGACTATTATCTGACCGATGCTTCGACTATCGCTGGGAATAGCTCTTTTATGAGTCCTACAGGGACATCTGAAACGGGGCATAGCGGCGACGGCTTCGCAAGAATCACGCCCTATGTTCCCACTGCTTTCGCTGGAAACTATGCGATTCAACAAATCACGGTTTCATTGAACTTGCCGAATCCAAATAATGTAATGACCTCTGCACAATCTGAAGTGGAATGCGGAAATGCAATCCAGCTCTCTGCTAATGTAGAGCAAGGAATTATCCAGTGGTATGCTTCGCCCGAAGGCAATGTGTTGCTTGGCACTACAGAGTCGGGAGAATCCTTGACGATATTTCCGGCAGTGGGCAATACGACGTACTATGCGCTTGCAATTGCCAGCAATGGACATTGCACGTCGGCGCAACGTGTCGCGACTTCTCCCGTCACAGTGGTTCCTGCCGCTGCTCCGACCATTGCGGGAGCAACCATCTCTTGCGGCGAGAGTGTCCTTTTGAGTGTTCAAAATTCGGAAGAACGTTACAACTACTATTGGTTCACAGATGCAGAATGCACACAGCTGGTACACATTGGCGACACATACCTTACGCCCGAGCTGAATGCCACGCAGACTTACTACGTGGAGGCTCGCCTGGCAGTCGATTTGGACACGACATTCGCCTATACTGGAACTGTGCAATCGTTCGACATTCCAGACAATGTGCATGAATTGGTGTTGGAGGTTTGGGGCGCACAAGGCGGAGCTTCAACGGCTCATGGGACCGTTGGCGGCAACGGTGGCTATGCTAAAGGTGTCTATTCCGTTCCCGATGATGTGCATACATTATATATTAATGTCGGTGGAAAAGGTAACACGGGCAGTTATGCTGTGAACGGCGGATGGAACGGCGGTGGTGGTGTCACCAACGAATATTATTATGGTGGGGCGGGAAATCACCTTGGAACCGGTGGCGGTGCTACAGATATCGCTACGGTTTACAGTGCAGTGACCCTCGATGATCAATATCGTTTCGTCCGTTCACAAGCATCTTATGAAAGTCGTTTGATCGTAGCTGCCGGTGGTGGAGGAGCAGAAAATGCTAATGGCGGTGTTGGCGGCGGTGCTCAAGGCGGCGGTGTCAACCCAGGCACGCAGTCGGCTGCAGGTGCGAATGCCAGTTGGGCTGAGCAATGGGTCAACTTCTATCCTGCTGGTTTCGGCTATGGCATCTCCGTCAGTGGAGGTCATACGGAACATGCAATGGGCGCATGCGGTGGCGGCGGCTGGTATGGCGGCGGTTGCTACGATGACAACACCACGGATGCGCTCATCGCTGGTGCTGGCGGAAGTGGCTATGTGGGTTCGCTCGCATCATCCATTTTGCTGGCTGGTGATCAAGAAATGCCGACACCGACAGGCGAGGGGACTATGGTAGGAAACAGTGGAAACGGTTATGCCCGTATCTATGCGGGGCCGCATTGCTCTTCAGAAGCGACCCCCGTTCATGTAACTGTGACCGAACTCTCCGCACCAACAGTTGAAAACAGCTCTATCACAGCGGCGTGCAGTGAAAATGTAACGCTTTCCGCTTCCTCTAGCGACGGACACACGAGAATCGTCTGGTATGAAGGCGATGAGATGATAGGCTTTGGGGACGAAAACGGCGAGCTCACCTTGCAGCCCACCGTGGGAACCCATCATTACTATGCAGAATCGCAACGCTTCATAGTCGATTCCACCTATTACCGTTTTGAGAACATGAACGGCAGCATCACCTCCACTTCCGGAGCCAATAGCAGTTACGGCTATCAGTTCACTCCGATTGAAGATATATATGTTTACAAATTGAGAAGCTACTTCGGGACGAAAGTCACCGTTTACGATGCGAATGGGAATGCATTGGCAATCCTTCCACTGAATAGCTCCCTCAATGGGAGTTGGCAGGAGGTGGAATTGGAGCGTCCCTTGCACTTGGCTGCAAACACGAACTATTATCTGGCAGCCTATTCCGGAGGCCGCACGGTATATTATCAAACATCAGCGCCGAGTTGCCAGCATGCAAGCCTTACGCGGCGCAGTGCCACGGGGGACCAATATCTCACCAGCTCCGCCAGTTATTATTATCTGGTAAACATGGTCTATTCGACCGGATTGAATGACACCACCATTTGCCAATCGCCAACAAGGGCGGAGGTGACGGCGACGATCACCCGATATCCGGCACCCCGTATCACGATGGTTCCGGATTTGGGATGCGGGGAACCCCTAACGTTAAGCGTATCCAACCGGCCGGAGCATTCTCGTCTCGCATGGTACACCGATCGCGGCCACACGCTGTTGGGGTATTCCTCCGACGACGAATTCGAGGTGCTGCCATTAGCGGATACCAGCAATTATTACGCGACCTTCGTGGGGGATTCGCCATTCGACACCTTGAATCTGTGGAATCAATACAGCACCGGGTTCACCACGGTCTCTGCGAGAGATTACACCTACGGCTATAGCTTTGTCCCCTCCGTGGACATTGTCGTGACCCACCTGCAGTCCTATTTCGGCAGCAGGATTACAATTTGGAATTCCATTTCGGAAGAGGTCGCCCGCGTCGATTATCCGAGCGACCTGGCCCACTGGACGACCGTTGCCTTGGACGAGCCCGTGGTGCTGACAGCCGGACAGACCTACACGATAGGTTGCTATACCAATGGCCTGACATCATATTATTCCGCGGCATCTGCGGCGGCACCGACGTTCCGTCATGGGCATCTGGGCAGCTATTACTACGGCGTGAATGACGTCCGTCCGACCAGCGCAGGGAGCGGTTGGTATCCGGTCGACTTCGTTTACCATTTGGAAAACGATGCGGAACAAGCGGGCTGCGAACCGAACTTCGCGATGGTTTCGGTCAGTCCGCAGCATCCGACGGAAGTCGAGATCACCAATGGCACCACCCGACAGTCGGTCTGCGGGGAACCTGTGACCATGACCCATTCAGCATTGGGGGACGGCGACCGGGTCGCCTGGTATGATTCCGCCACCGGCGGCAACCTACTGGGCTACAGCGAAGACGATCAATTCACGGCAGTCCCGACGGCAGCCGAGACGCATTACTTCGCCGAGAACCAGAGAATCACAGTTGACACCAATGCCAGCAGCCTCTGGGGTGCATTGGGCGAGGCCAGCACCTCCACCACCTCCACCTCATATACCTACGGCTACTGCATTCAACCCGATACGAACATAACCGTATACAAGTTAAGACATTACTTCGGCATGAATGTCAACATCTGGAACTCGAACGGTGGTCTGTTGGCTTCAGCCGCCTATACATCGGGTCAGGCGACCGCACAGAGTTGGAGTGAGACCGCACTGCCAGTTCCGGTAGTGTTGGAAAAAGGGGCGGTCTATTACATCGGTGCCTATTCAGGAGGCTATGCGCATTATTATCAAACGGCGCAGGCTCCCTATTTCCCGTACGGAAGCATCCATGCCACATACAATAGCGGGAATGGCATGCCGAGCAGTGCAGCGGGCACCACCACGTATTACCAGAATCCGATGGTGGATTTCGTTTACGGCATTGGGGCGGACACCCTGATCTGTTCATCGGCTGCCCGAACCGAGGTGACGGTGGTGCGTCAAGACCTGCCCGCACCGACGGTTTCCATTTCGGAGGATGCACCTTCCTGCGGGGAAGAGATTGTCCTTCATGCCGCTCCGCTCCCCGGGGCGCGCATCGCCTGGTTCAACGGTTCCGACACGTTGGGCTATTCGGATGGGCACGGCGACCTGAGAATCGTCCCCTCCATAGGCGAGACGACCTATTCAGCCGAATACCAGTCCGATTACATCTCGCACGCTCAGTACACGCTTTGGGACGTGAGTGCGACGCCCCAAGGCGTGTCGCAAAACGCCTACACATTCGGCTACCGTTTCACCCCCAATGAGGACATCACGGTAAGCGCCTTCCGCCATACTTTCGGGAGATACATTTCCCTTTGGGAGCAAAGCAGCAATTACCTGGTTGCCCGCAAGGAGGTGTTGGAAGCCGGCGGTCTCTGGCAGACCACCGCACTGGACACCCCCATCACGTTGATTTCCGGCATGACATATGTGCTCTCGGCATATCAACCGAGCGGAGCCTCGTATTTCGGAAGTCCCGGCTACCATCCTACCATGGCGCATGGCACGTTGACGGCTTCCACAAGCAACATGTGGTATTCCAGCGGGGACGGGTACCCGAATTCGACCAGTTCCAGTTATCCCTATCCGCTGATCGACATCGTCTACTCCGTGCCGGGCGGCACTACGATGCCGTGTCCGGCTTCGCAGCGTTCATCGGTCGATGTCGAGGTGGCATCGCCCTCGGGACCTGTCGTGGCGGATTATCCTGAATTGTCTTGCGGAGACAACTGCACCTTGCAGGTCGAGAACGCATCCCCGGACAAGGTCTATTACTGGTATGACGATTCGGCCTGCACGAATTTGGTGAATGAAGGGCCTGTATTTGTGACGCCCTATCTGGACGGCGACGTCACCTATTACGTTGTTTCGGAAAACATCATGGACATAGACACTGCATTCCGCTATACCGGAGGGGAACGCACGTTCGTCGTTCCCGAAGGCATTGATCGGCTGACACTTCAAGTGTGGGGTGCCCAGGGCGGCACGGGTTGGTACAGTGCCTCCACCAGCCGGCTTGGCGGCAAGGGCGGTTATGCCCAAGGCACTTTGGCCGTGTCCCCTGGCGACGTGCTGTACATTAACGTCGGTGGCAAAGGGCAGGATGCGACGAGTTCGGCCTTGGCTGACAGCTCCAGCTTTGCAGGCGGCTACAATGGCGGCGGAAGAAGCGGTGCGCATCAATACGCCGTAGTCGGTCAGGGCGGTGGCGGCGGCGGCGCCACGCACATCGCCAAAGTAAGCGGTGTGCTGAGCACGCTGACAGAGAACAAGAATGACGTACTCATCGTGGCTGGCGGCGGCGGCGGCGGTTCCTATAACGCCATCGGCGGTGCCGGCGGCGGTGCAAGCGGCATCTCATCCAATGCAAGCGGGGGCTCTTCCTCTGCCGGAGGCAACGGATACAACGGCTCCGCCTATTATGGTGGGATGAAGGGACTGTTCGGACAAGGCGGTTGTGGCGCTTCATATCCAGGTCGCACGGGCGGCGGCGGCGGCGGCG
>JAFVNW010000049.1 GCA_017506175.1 Bacteroidales bacterium
CGTAAAACGGAATTGATTTCAAATCGTAAATTCGACAAGTGTCTATAACACTCTGTGCATCAAAGCATTTTCAGTGATTATTAAAGATTATCGCAACAGTAGTTATTCCGGAAAAACAAACGAAAGGGTGGCACATCGCGGATGTTTTAGTACATTTGCAGCCCTAAAACAACAAAGATGACTGTTTTTTATCATCCTGATTTAGAAGCTAATACGGTCGTATTGTCGGTGGAGGAGTCGCGGCACTGCATCAAGGCGATGCGCAAGCGGGCGGGCGACACGGTGCATTTAACCGATGGCAAAGGCATGCTGGCGGAGGCGGAAATCGTGAGTGCCGACCTCACGGGGTGCGTTGTCAGCATCATTTGGCGGGAGGAGATTCCTGCACGGAGGTTGCGCCTGCACCTCGCGGTGGCCCCCACCAAGAACGCCGACCGCATGGAATGGCTTACCGAGAAAGCCGTGGAAATCGGCATCGAAAAGATTTCGTTCATCATCTGCGAACACTCCGAACGGCCCAAAATCGACATGGAACGGCTGCGAAGAATTGCCATTGCCGCCCTCAAGCAATCGCAGACCTGCCATCTTCCGGAAATGGAAACCCTCCTCTTCACGGATTTCATTGAACGGGAAAAGGGCAACGACACCCTGCGATACATCGCATGGTGCGATGAGAACAACCATTCGCAGCTGGTACACGAAACACTTTCCCAAGGAGAGGTTCTTTTGCTCATTGGACCCGAAGGCGACTTCAGCGACCCAGAGATTGAGATGTGCAGAAAGATGAATTTCAAGGAGATAAAATTAGGGGAACGCCGTCTGCGCACCGAAACCGCCGCCTTATATGGCTGTTTCGCCATCGCCGCCAAGCAACCCATGGACGCGATGTGCTCCCCTACGATGGGAGAATAACCCTATTTCTCATTTTTTTCGGAATCATCCTTTACCTCTTGTAAAGAAAAGAGGCCCGTGATTATGAATACGACAAGATCAAAGGGGAATGATTCCGTTACTTTTAACCAACCCTACTCTTTGAACTCGGAATCGGCTATCGTGACGTTTTTCTGATGGCCGGAAAAATTGATGACAGTGACATCGCCGTTCTTTTCCGTAATTTTAACTTTGGTGGCAAGGTAGGTCGTCGGGTTCAGGAACACCTCGATTTTGGAGTACATGTCCTGCATCTTCTTCACTTTCGGTTTCATCACCACAGCAATATCCGATTTCTGGTAGTACTCAACCGAAAAATCGCTGCTGGAAACAAGCCCATCGCCACCGACCGTACGCGCCAAAAGCCCGCCCAACTCGCCGATGGCCTTGTTCTTCATGGAACCCTTCGCATTTTTGAAAAACGCACCTTTGTCATTCAAAATGATGGAATAGGCGGTTGGAGAGGTGTAGGACCAAAGCAAGTAGCTCGGTTTTTTATACAACATTTTGCCGGAACTGGTCACCTTGCTGGTGAAGACCTTGGAGGTTTTTTCCTGGGTGAAATTCACTTTCAAGGTCTTCAACTGTGAGGATGCGGAGGTTATTTTCTTCGTCATCGCCGTCTTGCTATCGCCGCTTAATAATTGATAACCAGCTGGTTGTGCATTGATTGAAAGTGAAAGTGCACAAACAAATGCGATAAAGACAAATACTTTTTTCATACCTTCAAAATTTCGTCAAGCATAAACGAAGCGTGTGCCGGATTATTGTTTTTTCAACGTGATGCGCATGGTGGTGCCTTTGCCGACGGCAGAAGATTTCACGAAGAGCTTTCCCTTATGATACTCTTTGATAATGCGCTGAGCCAGCGTCAAGCCCAAGCCCCACCCGCGTTTTTTGGAGGTATAGCCAGGTTTGAAAATGGTTTTCTGTTTTTTGGGTGGGATGCCTTTGCCCGTGTCGGTAATGTCGATATGCACCAGTTTGGTCCCCTCAATAATCTCAATCGTGATTTTTCCGCTGCCCTCCATCGCATCCACGGCATTCTTGCAAAGGTTCTCGACAACCCATTCAAAAAGGTAGCGGTTGATGGGAAGGATTATCGGATTGTACTTTGTATCAGCGAATTCAATGGTCACCGTGCGGGAAATGCGCGTGCGCAGATAGGTGGTGAAATCGCGAATGACCTCCACCAGATTTTCGGGTGCCAACTCGGGAACGGAGCCGATTTTGGAAAAACGCTGCGCAATCGTGTCAAGGCGAGTCACATCCTTGTTGATTTCATCCACAATACTGGGGTCCACATTGCTGGTGCGCAGAATCTCCGTCCACGCCATCAGCGAAGAGATAGGGGTCCCCAGCTGGTGCGCCGTCTCTTTCGACATGCCCACCCACACGCGATTCTGCTCCGAACGACGCGCAAAACTGAAGAGCAGATAGGCGACAATGATGAAAACAAGAATGATGATAAACTGAATATAAGGGAAATAGCGAAGCCTCGTAAGCACTGGAGACTCCTTGTAAAAGACGTAGCACTTACCATGGTCGGGAAGCATGATGTCAATAGGGTCGTTCTGGCTCCGCATTTTACCAATCAGGTTAGCGAGCTTTTCCGGAGAATCAAATTCCACCGCGTCCAAGTTGCCCGAAACCACGACCTTGGTTTTCGTCTCATCCGTAATGATAACCGGAATGGAAGCCGCATTGATGACCACTTCTTTAAAAAAAGACTCCTGTAGTTGATTCAAATTCACGCGTAAGTCAGTGTAGATTTTGGATTCCTTGTAATACATGGTCACATAATTGTTCCCGTCGTAACGCAAATTCATTTTCGTATATTCATCAATGTCGGGAAGCTGAGAGACATTCTTACAGCCAGGAGGAAGCTCTATATTGATGAAATTATCGATTTCGCCAGTGCGCGAAGTGAGGATCAATGGAATGGTCTTGTTGTTCTGCAACATATCCACGTAAAAAGTGAGGTCCTCGTCAAGGCCTGCTTCGTAAAGTTTCTTCAGGACTTTGGCGAGTTGGGTGGCACGCTTGGCCTCTTCAATTCTGATTTCGTCAAAAAACTCGGTGGTGGAATTGACCAGTTCAGCCTTGTGTTTCACCGCTTCGGCCCAAAGCGTAACCTTCTTGCGCTCCTCGCTGGCGATGTCGTTCAACAAAAGATTCGAATAGTAAAGGATCGCAACGAAGGCGATGACCGCCGACACAAACAACCAAAATTTCCAACGCTTTTTCTGGGTGTAAAGATTCATAGCAAGTTTAACGGAATGAGCTTGAATTTATTGTTAGGGATGACTGTGCAATGATTTCCCGCATCAGAACGCCATTCACAATTCACAAAACGGTTGCACCATTTTCCTGAGATAATCAATTTAATTTCTTACTTTTGCATCTCTTTTTCACAACAACACTATTAAACACAATAACTTTATAATCAATCAATTATAAACGCGCTATGGAAAAAGTAATCATCATTGACCCCGCACTGGCCGTCGGAATCTACGGAAAGAACAACCGCAACATCGACCTGCTCCGCAACATCTACCCCACCATCAAGCTCACTGCGCGCGGCAACGAGCTGAAAGTGGCAGGCACAGAAGAGGAGGTCAAGACCTTTTCCAGCCGCTTCGAGCTGCTCACTGCCTACTACGAACATTTTGAACGGCTGACAGAGACTGACATCATCAACATCACCGCCAACGAAGACGAGCATTTCTACCTTCTGGACAAGGACAACATGGGGAGCAACGATATCATTCTGCATGGTCGCGAGGGGAAAATCATCAAGGCAATCACCCCGAACCAGAAGAAACTGGTGAAGGCCTTGGGGGACAACGACATGGTTTTCGCCATCGGGCCGGCGGGGACAGGCAAGACCTACACCTCGGTTGCCTTAGCAGTCAGGGCGTTGAAAAACAAGCAGATCAAGCGCATCATCCTTACCCGTCCGGCGGTTGAAGCGGGCGAAAACCTGGGGTTTCTGCCTGGTGATTTGCGCGATAAACTCGACCCTTACCTGCAACCCCTCTACGATGCACTGCGCGACATGATGCCGATGACCAAACTGCTCGCTTACTTGGAGGACAAGACCATTGAGATTGCCCCGCTCGCCTTCATGCGCGGCCGCACACTCGACAACGCCTATGTCATCCTTGACGAAGCCCAGAACGCCACCGAAAGCCAGCTGAAAATGTTTCTCACCCGCATGGGCAAAAACGCCAAGTTCTTCATCACCGGCGACATCACGCAGGTGGACTTGCCACGCCACCAATCCTCCGGCCTGATCCAAGCCGGCAAAATCCTGAGAAACATCAAGGGAATCGAATTCATCTACCTCGACAACAGCGACGTGGTTCGACACCACCTCGTGACCAAAATCATCCAATGCTACGAAAAATGGGAGGAAGGAAAGTCAAAAAATTCCGACCAAATCCAATAAATTCCGATAAAAAGCGTTATCTTTGCGCCTTATTTTGTACTAAAACAACAATTCATTGAAACACAATAGAATACACTCGTATATATCCCTTTTGGCGCTAATGATTTTGGCGGCTTGCTGCACATTTTCCTGCTCCACCCGGAAAAACACCGCTCTCAATCGGGGTTACCACAACATGACCTCCCGCTTCAACGTGAACTTCAATGGCAAGGAAGCACTTAAAGAGGGGGAAGCAGAGTATTTGAAAGTGTGCAAAGACAACTACATCTCCACCCTCCCCATCTATGTCTATCCCGAAAAATCGCAGATATCCTCCATCTACCCGTCCATGGACCGCGTCATTGAAAAAGGTTCCAAATGCATCTACAAACACTCCATGTTTTTCAAGGGGAAAGAGTATGTCAAAAACATCGACGACGCCTATTTGATGATGGGCAAGGCCTATTTCTACAAACAAGACTACAGGCAGGCTCAACGCATTTTCAGTTACATCATCTCCACCCACAAAAATGGCAACTGCGTGGAAGAAGCCATGATTTGGAACGCCCGCACTGCCATGAGGCTCAACTACTTCAGTCAGGCTTACGACATCCTGAACGAAGCAAAGTATTATGTCCAACCCAAGAAATCCAAAAAACTGAACGTGGCTTACGCCGCCGCCTGCGCCGAATACCACCTCTCCGCTCCTGATGGCGACCGCGAAACCGCCATCAACTACATCGACGACGTGCTGAAAAACAAACCCGACAAACTCTTCCGGACCCGTATGCACTTCATCCTCGGACAGCTGTATGAACAGGAGGAGCAACCGGCCGCCGCTCACGAAAACTTCATGTATGTCGTGAACAAAAGCCCCGACTACAACATGGAATTCAATGCGCGCATGCACCTCGCCACCAACTACGACGGAAGTCCCGCCAGACGCACCGAAATCGTGAAGGAGCTGAAAAAGATGCTCAACGAGGAAAAAAATGAAGACTTCAGAGACCAGATTTACTATGCCTTGTCGGAAATCGACCGCATTGACGACGACACGACAGCCCGCATGAAAAACCTCGCCCTGTCTGTCGCCGCTTACAAAGAGAACGACTTCCAGCGCACCCACTCCTCCCTCAAACTCGCCGACCTCTACTTCGAGAAAGAACAATACCCTCAGGCCAAAGCATATTACGACACCGCAACAACCTCGATGCCCAAAAGCTATCCCAACTACGAGCAGATCAAGAAGAAAAACGCCATTCTGACCGAACTCGTGGACAACCTGCAAACCGTATATGTGCAAGACAGCCTGCAACGCATCGCCAAGATGTCCCCCGCTGAACGCGACCGCTGGGTAAAGAAGAAGATCAACGATTACAAACAGGAAAAAATGCGCAAAGAAAAGGAGGAACGCGACAAAGAGACCGCCCTCCAAAACGCTTTGGGCTACGCGAACTACAACAACACCAATTTCAACAACAACCAATCGGGCAAGTGGTACTTCTACAACTCCACCTTGATGGCCGCCGGCAAAACCGAATTCCTCCGCAAATGGGGCAACCGAAAACTCGCCGACAACTGGCGTATCAGCAACAAACAGCAGCTCTCATTTGAAGACATGGCCAACATGAACAACCCCAACGCCAAAACCGACACCACCGAATACGATGAAGACGGGAACCCCATCCTGAAACGC
>JAFVNW010000050.1 GCA_017506175.1 Bacteroidales bacterium
GCAGGTTGCTCACCGTTGTGTAGTAATAGCTGGAATAGGAATAGTAGGTGTCGGCATTCAACGTCTGTTTCATCGGCGAATCGAAATTGGAAGTCGTATCCAACTCTATTTCATAGTAGTTCGAACCCGAAAGCTGTGATACGCAAAGCTGCTGCGTCACTGCCATATTGGTGGAATTGTTGTTCGGAGAGTAGAGCTGCGGCACGGCGCGCGTCGTGAAATACCACACGGCCGACCAACCAGAAGTATCTGTCGTGTTCGCGCATCTCGCCCGCCAATAGTACTTCGTGCCGTAGAGCAGGTTGCTCACCGTTGTGTAGTAATAGCTGGAATAGGAATAGTAGGTGTCGGCGTTCAACGTCTGTTTCAACGGCGAATCGAAATTGGGTGTCGTGTCCAATTCTATTTCATAGTAGCTGGCCCCCGAAATCTTAGTTACGCAAAGCCGTTGCGTAACAGCCATATTGGTGGAATTGTTGCTCGGAGAGTAAAGCGTCGGCACGGCAAGCTGCGCATATCCGATTGAGAACAAAAAGATCACAAAAACAAAAGATAAAAATTTCTTCATAGTTCTATTTCTTTTCATTAATGTTCAGAATAACAAAACGTCCCTCTTTTTCTATAGCCGCAACTGCCTTGCGCAACGCACCCCTCGCAGGTCTTGAGCGCCGCGCCGCCGATTTTGACGATGCCCACCATCGACTTCAGCGGCACCATCAGACCCGACTGCAAAAAGGAAATGCCGATGCGGTCAGCGCGAATGAGGCGGGCAATCTCTTGATTGTCGGTCAAGGGCGTACCGCCATAGCCAGGACAAAAGCGAAAACCCAAGTTTTTGTACTCCAACGACTTCTCATATTCATCCGCTTTGGTTTCCAAACAAACATTGGCAGCCGTGTCAAAAATGGCAGCATAGGCCATGTCCTGGAGCGTCAGCCGTTGCAAATAACGGTCGATTTGGATGCCTAATGTGGTGGCGACCAGCAGATACGCCTCCGAGATCTCCTCTGTTTGGAAATACTGCAAATAGGCGGGATGGCTCATAAAGGGGAGAGGCTTCTCAAAACGACGGTAGATGTATTTGAATTCCGAAATCGCCTCAACCTCATACAACGCTTTGTCAATCAACAAATTGGTTCTTTCATCCACGACAGAATCAACTTGATAACCCAAATACCTAAGGATGTCTTGTTTCATTATTTTTGAAACGGCAAAATTGGAATTCACAAATAGCAAACCTCTGGATTTGCGGCTGCAAAAGTAAGAAAAAAAAACAGATTAAAGTTATAGGGGTAATTCCGCTTTGATTGTCAATAAAAGAAAAAGTGAGGGGCAGATGCTACCCCTCACTTTTGTTATGGCTCGTGTGATGAGTGGCTATTGACCCTCGCCGCTTCCGCGAATGACAGTCAGTGAGCCGTGGTATTCAACGGCTTTTGTGTAGCCCTCGTAATGGAAGGTGTAGTAATATACGCCGTCGGACAACGATGATGCGTCGAAGCCCTGTTCAGCATTATATAGGATGTCGTCCTTGATGTAGGTTTGGTAGTTCTCTTTTTCGTAAACCTTCTTACCCCAGCGGTTGTAGATGCTGAGCGTGTTGCGCAGCAGCGGGTTCATGTTTTTGATGGCGAACACATCGTTCTTGCCATCGCCGTTCGGGGTCATGACGTTCGGGAACACGAGATCCTGTTCAATATAGACCGTGTGCGTGATGGTAGAGGAGCAGCCCTGCTCGGTCTCCACTGAAAGCGTTACGTGGAACTCGCCCCAACTGCTGTACTGATGCAAGCCGTTGAAGTCGTGCGTCTGGTCGCTGCCATCGCCGTAATCCCAGGTCCAAGTAATCGCGTCGTCCGGATTGAACACGGTGGTGTCGGTGATGTTGAAGAAGGTGATGGTGCCGCCTTCGCCCAGGTTCGTGCGTTCCGGTGTAGAGATGAAGTCTGAAATCGGCTGTGCATTCACCGTCAGGTAGTCAGTGAGCACCAGCGTGTCGGAGCATCCCGAGTTCGTTGTCACAATAAGCTCAACGCTGTATAATCCAGCCTCTTGGATGGTAAATGTGGGCATTGCCTCTGTTGAAGAATAGGTCACTTCGTTGGCTGCGTTGATGATCGACCATTGGTAGGTGAAGGTTACTTCGGGGTGTGGTTCTCCGTCGTTGAAGGTGGTATGGTCGGTCAGGGTCACGATGAGCGGCGCGCAATTCAGCAACGGGTCACCAGAGAAGTTGGCCACGGGCTGCGGATTGAGGTGTACGCTGGCTGTGTCGGAGGCGACGCAGTTAAGCGACTGGTCTGCATTCGTGGTGGTGATTTGCAACACCAAGGTGGTAGAATCCGTCAACGTGATGCTTTCGTTGGTGGAAAGGGAGGTTGAATCGCCAAGTTCGGTCCAGTTGTAATGTATTTGGCCATTGGGTCCAATGTAGTTGAATCCTGAACCGAGGGTGGCGGTCTCGCCGATGCAGATGTTCACATCATCGCCGATATTCGGCACAGGGGATTGAACAACGGTCAAGGGCATATCATCGGAGTACTCACAGCCGAACTCGTCCACGATGGTGAAGGTATAGGTGTAGTCGCCAGGCATATTGGTCATGATGGCGGCCGTGGAGTCGGAAGTGGGCTGGATGGTTCCGCCCGACCAGTTGATGCCGACAATGTCAATGTCGTAGGTCCAGTCGGTAGGCATCAGGTTTGACTGCAAGGCCATTTCCCAACCGAATACATAACCGTTATCGGATCCCCATGTATCAGTAACCTCAATGTACCACGTACCGTTCAGCGGGCAGCCCACCAAGTTGGCGAAGGATTGGTAAGGATGGTAGATCTGCGTCATATTGGCCTGATTGCTGGAGTCAACCACGCTCACACTTGAATTGCCATTGTAGTGCGGATTCTGTTGGGTATTGATATTGGCAGACTCATATACATAGCCATTGGTGCCACCCGCGTAGGTATAGCCGAGGGAGGTGTTGTTCGACCAAATGTAGTTCCATCCGTCACCTTGAGGATTGGCGGAGGCATTGCAACCACCACCGTCGGGCTCGTAGCACAGACCGAAGTGGGCACTGGTAGAGCCGCTGTAATGATAAGTCTGATAGTCTTCCAGAATGATGGCCGTGCGGTTGTTCGGACAAGTGAGCTGGATTTTGATATCGCCCAAGAAGGAGTGTTCGATATTCAATTTTACGAACAAAATGTCATCCGGGCTGGTGATGGTCGCATTCGGCAAAAAGTTGGTGAAGGTCACCGGTGAGCGGTAGGAAGTACCATAGGGCGGGCAGTTGTCGCCGTCGGGCAGGAAGATGGTGTCGGGCACTGCCAGTGTCGAGCTCTGTTGGGCGGTGATGGGATGAACCAGGATGGTGGAGGATTCGTCGTAACCTACGGCCAAGGGAACGGTCTCGCCGGAGCAGACATCAGGCAGCGGGGTCACGCTTGTCAGCGGGTTTTGGGAGGTACGCACGCGGAAGACAATGGCGGTGGATGCAAGGCAGCCCATGCTGTCCTCCATCGTCAATGAAACGTCGTAGCCACGGCCCGAAGCGTAAACATTGTCAATCACGCCCAGTCCGGTTCCTGTCTGTTCTCCATTGCCGAAATTCCAATGGAAAGTGGAGGTGTTATCGTCCTGATGATAGGCATAGTCGTTGTCTTGGTAGTTGCCAGTGATTGCAAAGTGTACCACGCTGTCGTAGGGGCAGATATCAATGTAATAGTAGCCGTCGTTCAGATCCTCGTCCAAATGAGGCGTCGGAATCATATTGGCGAAATCGATGGTCGGTTCCACGCGTTGACAGAGCTTGTCGCACTCCACATTAAGGGCGAAGCCTGTACCGACGGTGTCGCCATCCGACTTGAAACGGACGGTCAGCGAACGGGTGTTGTTGTAGATGGTAGCCCTGAAACGGTAGGTACCTTCGGGAGTGGTATTGGAATTGTTCACCCAGCCCAACAAGGGGGCAGTGATGTCGGCGCCATCGTAAAAGAGAAGGGTGTCGGTGGGGTGAATGTCAAATCCCGACATGACCACAGTGACCATGACCGACGGATTAGACGGATTGTTCGACACGATGGTCAGCACGTCGTCGCGGTTGGTCCCGTAGTTGCCGTTGGGACCGCCATTGTCGTAAACGACGAAGCTGCAGCCGGTGACCGAGCTCGCCGAGCCCATGTTGACGGGAGTCTGTGCTGACAATTGGATGGCAGCAAGAAGCAGGACTGCTACGAATACGATACTCTTTTTCATTTTTCTATGATTTAATTTATTAATAACCATATTGTTTCATAAATTCGGCACGTTTGCGCACGTAGGTTTTCGGGCTGGGCACGACGGCATAGTAGCCCGTGTTGCCGATGGTGTAGGCCGTGTAGTTGTTCTCGTCCTGTTCAAAAACGTAGAACCAGCCGTTGAGACATTTCTTCTCAACCACCTTCTGCGGATCTTCGGCGCGTTGGCCACTTTTCAAAGCCTGGGTGTAGTCACCTTTGATGATGGTACCAGCAGGCAGCGTCTTGGTAATCTCACAAGTGTGTACCGTCTCGTAGTACATGAGCAGAAATTTCTCAGGCGACTGCGAAATTTGTTCATTGATGCAGGCACGGTCGAAAACCTCGAAGATGATTGGATTCAACTTGTTCAAATCAAGGCTCTTTTGAGCTGAAAGCTGCAATGTGCACAACACTACCGCAGCCATTAACAGGATTGTTCTTTTCATTTTTTTTATTTTGATTGTGTGTTTACGGTTCTTTTGACGCAGTGTATTTTAAAACGCTGCAATATTTCTTATTTTTTTATTGCGATGAATTTTACGAATGCTGACGGAACGGTTATGGGTTGCCAAATTCGGGATCGCGGATATTATATTTTTTCACGGCAGTGTGCAGCAAATATGATATATTTTCGTATTATTGCAACATATTTGCGTATTATATTTATTCCGCTGCATGTCATGAATGGCTCAAAACTTGAACTTTTTGCTAAAAATGGAGTGCTCGTCCCCAGGGATGTAAGCCCTTTCCAGACTTTTTCCGGCAAGGGGATGACATTCCAATTGCAATCATACGACTGGAATGGGTGTGCCTGTGTATCCCACCTTACCATGCGGGCTTTCCTTGGACTGATGAAGATGGACACGCTGATATGCACACCTTATGCCAAGGACATGCCTCTTCTCTCATACGATTTCATCTCCGCGATGGGGAGGCGAACACTGATGGTTGAGTCGTATGACACCTTGACGGAACCTGTTGACCTCTCTACTATGCTGGAAGTGAAAGAAAAGTATCGGAACTTGAAGGACAAAGCAACCAAGCCTGCATGGTACGATTCTTTGAAACTCCCACCCACCGTAGGCAAAGTAGGCGACCGCACACGTCTGTCCGCACTGGCCACAGAGATGATTACGGCCTATCTGGATCTCTTCGTCTCCGCCCGCGACATAGACCGCACAATCAAGACCGCACGCACCAACACCTATGTGGAAGGACTCATCAATGATGGACCCACTTTCAGGGTTGTCAGCAAAATGATTGGCACAGAATCTGCCCAAACGCTTTTCCGCCATTTCCTCTTCGGAACGAAATAGTAAAACTGCATGACGACATTCAGCATTTGAGAAATAGGGAAAACCAACAGGATATGCAAGCCCCAAACGCACAAAACGATAGTTCGCTGTCGGTGCCGCCCTCGGAAATCTCATTGTAAAAAACACACTTCTCCTCCCCCACAGCACCTTCATGATCGGCGGATGCATATATTTGGTACATTTCAAAAAATGCTTATTTTTGCACTTCAATCACACCCAGGTGGTTGTGAGGCTCGCAAGTCGGAATACATGGAGTTCTACCCGCATTGCGAGCAAGAAAATGAATCAGCAGAGCTCCTAAAAGGTTGCCCCCGACACACATTCAGGGGAGAGGAAAATGAAAAAGACACTATTCGCTATCATGGTGCTGTCCTTATGCTTTATTTGTATTTCATGCAACAGTTCTTCCAAAGAATCAGAACCGGTAAACGTTGAGAAAGCAGAGCCTTCTACCGCAGAAGCTCTTGACCAGCCCATGGCGTCATCCGAAATCGTCAGCGAGGCGGAAATGGTACAGGCAGAAAACGGGATACCTGAGCAAATCTATGAATTCTCAATCCATGGGCATCCCCAATATGTAAAGGCATTCTTGTTAGAAAACGGTAATGAAGAAGACAACGGAAACGCTGTGGTCGATTTCTACGATCGTAATGGCAATTCGGTGAAATACCTTGTTGGCGATGGTTCATGGAGCGCGCAGGGATTTTTGGCCAGTTTTGAGGATGAGGATATTGAAATTGGCGTCATGGGCATGGGCGCAGGACCCTATTTTACAGAAAAAGGAAAGGAATACGACATCAAAATCGTTAGTGAGAGATAGTCAACTAATTCTGTGTAGTTGGATATTCAAATCGCAGAAAGGAGATGGTAAAAAGAAAATTTCACGATCGGATTGATCATGATTCCGACGGTGTTGTAGTGTTGAAAGACGGTGCTTCAACCTTTGCGTGATTGTTCATATAAAATCAAAACGATGAAAAAAACGATTCTAATTGCAATGTTGTTAATCGGCGGGGTGAATGGGGCATATTCCCAAAATGAATGTCCGCCGACAGTGGTAGATATAGATGGGAATGACTATTCCACTGTGATGATTGGAACCCAATGTTGGATGGCTCAAAACATGCGGGCATCCCACGATCGCAATGGGAACGACATTCCGTTAGGCAACAAATTGAGCTATACAGTTCCATACCTGTATCTTAATGTCAGTGGCGTTACCGCCTGCGGTTACCTAATATAATTGGGCCGCTGCCACACGGGTTTGCCCGAAGGGGTGGCATTTGCCTACGAATGCGGAGTGGACACAATTGACGGACTATGTGAGTTCACAGCCTCAATACTGTTGTGGAGGACGGGATAATTACATTGCGAAAGCCCTGGCAGACTCTACAGGATGGAATTATAGTTGGCAAGATAGTTGTTTGGTGGGTAAATTCCCTTCAATGAACAATTCCACTGGCTTTAGTGCACTGCCGGCGGGTGTTTACGATGGCAGCTATGCTGCTTATGGTGGTTGGGCATACTTTTGGAGTGCAACACCAAGCAAGGGCAATTATGCAAACTATTTCTACATGACCAATTCATGGGCTGTTATTGAACACCACGACTTCCATAAAAGCTATGGATTTTCAGTGCGTTGCATCAAAAATAAATAAGTGTGCAGCGCGGAAACCATGACTATTCGACTTGAACAACCCGAAGATTACCGTGAGGTGGAGAACCTCACCCGCAATGCATTCTGGAACGTCTATCGTCCCGGATGCACGGAGCATTATGTGCTCAAACAATATAGGAACAATCCCGACTTCATCCCCGAACTGGACTTCGTGATGGAAAAGGACGGCCAGCTAATCGGTCATGTGATGTTCTCGAAAGCCGAAATCCTCCTTGACGATGGAACCGCCTTCCCTTCATGGACCTTTGGTCCCATCAGCATCCACCCCGACTACAAGCGTAAAGGCTACGGGCTGAAACTCCTCAACTATGCTTTGGGTAAGGCGCGTGAAATGGGGGTCGGTCTGCTCCAGATGGAGGGCAACATCGAGTTTTACAAACACGCAGGATTCGACCTGGCCGGCAAGCTCCGCATCCATTACCACGATATGCCGCGGGAGGAGGAAGCGCCCTTCTTCCTCGCCCAGGAGCTGATCCCCGGCTATTGGGGCAACCGCGAGGGCACCTATGGTCCGCCGAAAGGCTATTTCGTGGCTGATGAGAATCCCGATGCGTTCGAAGCTTACGACAAAGGTTTCCCCAAGAAGGTGAAAGAATACAATGAAGGTCAGTTGCCGCCCTTCGCCGAGAAGGCCAAGCTGATGCTGCAGACCGAGAGGCTAACGCTTCGTCCCTGGTTTGATAGCGACGCCGACACCTTGTTCAAATACGCCTCCGACCCCGACGTGGGACCGCGGGCGGGCTGGCCTCCCCATAACAGCGTGGAGGAAAGCCTGGAAATCATCCGCACGGTATTCCACAACGACTCCACCTGGGCCATTGAACTCAACGCGACGGGAGAGGCCATCGGGGCCATCGGCTATGGTCCTTCGTGCGAGTGCAACCTCCCCGCCCGTGAGGGAGAACCCCTCTGCGGCTATTGGGTGGCCAAACCGTACTGGAACCAAGGCATCTGCACGGAAGCGCTGCAAGCGATGTTGGACCATATCCGCAGGACGACGGACATCCCATCGCTCATCAGCGGGCATTTCGTTGACAATCCCGCCTCAGGCCGTGTGATGGAGAAATGTGGATTCCGACCCACCGGGGAAACCTGCATCGACGAAAACCAGTATCAGGGCAAGGACAGGCCCATCAGGGTGCTGAGGTTGGAGCTGAAATGACGATGTCGGACTGTGTTATAGAGTATATTCAGTTGACATTAAAGAGAATTAAACAATAAATTATTTTTGGCTATAACGGATGTTTTTTGTGCTCTTACAGCCAAAAACAAACTGACAAATACAAGAAACGACCAACCTTCGCTTATGGAAAAACAAAACATCCTACAGATACAAACCCGCAACGAGTTTCGCCAATGGCTTGAAACCCATCACGCGACAGAGAACGTGTGTTGGGTGTGCGTGAAGCGCGGACGCCCTTCAGACGATGACACCTTCTGGTATCTCGACGCGGTGGAGGAAGCCCTCTGCTTCGGGTGGATCGACAGCCGTCTGAAGTCCCTCAACGGAGCGCTGATGCAGTGCTTCACGCCCAGAAAGCGCAATAGTCCCTGGTCGGAACTGAACAAGGAGCGTGTGCGGCGGTTGGAGAAGTTGGGACTTATGACCGATGCCGGGCGGCGGGTGCTGCCTCCAATGGGCGCGCGAAGTTTCCGCATCGACAAGGAGGTGGAAGCGGCGCTGAAAGCAGCGCGGGCGTGGACGAAGTTCAAGTCCTTTCCGCCCCTGTACCAGCGCATCCGTGCCTACAACGTGGCCTTCTACAAGAAACGGGATCCTCTGATGTACCAACAAGCCCTCACGCACCTGATCGAAGAGACGAAAAAGGGAAGGATGTTCGGCGAATGGAACGATTACGGCCGGTTGCTGGACTATTAATTTCCATTTCACTAACGGATAAAACGACATAAAATAATTTCACGCTATGAAATACTACATCGTTGACGCTTTCACCGACCAGCCTTTTGGCGGGAACCCTGCCGGAGTGGTGCCATTGGATTCGGATGCTTTTCCGGAAGAAGAGCTGATGCTGAAAGTTGCCGCCGAGCTGCGCTATTCGGAAACGGCATTTGTTGTGCAACATTCCGACAATGAATATACTGTGCGCTACTTCACCCCGAAGGCCGAGGTGGAATTGTGCGGACACGCCACCATCGCCACGTTCGCTATGCTGCATCACGAAAAAGGCCTCACGGGGCGGTGCCTGTGTCACACGAAAGCAGGCGACCTCGCCATCGAGGTGGGTGACCGCGTGATGATGCAGATGGCCACGCCCCAAATAGTGAAAACCATCGATGAACCAGAGGAAATCTACCGTGCGTTGGGGGCCGGCGACTACACGCCAGCGCTGCCAGTGATGATTGTCTCAACCGGATTGCCCGATTTTATGATTCCGATCGGTGATGTTGAAACGCTCAACCGCCTGCAACCCGACATGGAGGCCGTCAGTGCAATAACTAAAAAATACGAGGCCGTCAGTTTCCACGTATTTGCTTTCGGCAACGACGGATACACAGCCCATGTGCGCGACTTTGCCCCACTCTACGACATTCCGGAAGAGTCGGCCACAGGCACCGCCAACGCTTCTTTAACCCATTATCTCCAGCAGAACGGATGCATCGCATCGGCGGGTGATTTCTCGTTCCTTCAGGGCGAGGCGATGGGACGGCCAGCAGTCGTGAACACCCGTGTCGCCGCCGACGGCACCGTGTATGTCGGGGGCACGGCGGCAGTGGTGGCGGAGAGGATGATGGTTAAAAGTTGAGGGTTAAAAGTTGAGAGTTAACTCAAGAAAAGGAAGATTTAGTATTTTTGCAAAATCTTTTAATTGAAGATGAATCAGAACCCCGAACAGATAGCACGCGACAAAATCGACAGTCTGCTTGAGCAGGCGGGTTGGAAGATTCAGTCGAAAAGCAAGATTGACTTCTCGGCAGGAATTGGTGTGGCTGTTCGGGAATATCAGACCGATGCTGGGCCAGCGGATTATGTCTTGTTCGTCAATCGCAAGCCCGTGGGCATTATAGAGGCGAAGCGCGAGGAGGAAGCCGTCAACATCACGGTGGTTGAAGAACAGTCGGTGCGATATGCCAACGCCAAACTGAAATACTTGAACAACGAACCGTTGAACTATGTGTATGAGACGACAGGATCCTTGACACATTTCACTGATTACAGCGACCCGAAACCACGCAGCAGAATGGTCTTCGCCTTCCATAAACCGGAGACTTTCGCCGAATGGATTCGCAATGGGCGGAGTTTGAGAAACCGCTTGCAGGATTTCCCCAAATTGGACCCCACGGGTTTGCGTCCCGCTCAGATAAAGGCGGTGACGAACCTCGAGGAATCGTTCCGCAACAACCGCCCGCGGGCGTTGATTCAGATGGCGACGGGTGCGGGCAAGACTTTCACTGCTATCACGTTCATTTACCGTCTGCTGAAATTCGCCAAAGCCAAACGCATTCTGTTTCTTGTAGATACGCGCAATTTGGGCGAGCAGGCCGAGCAGGAGTTTATGAATTTCCGTCCGAACGACGACAACCGCAAATTCACCGAACTCTACAACGTGCAGCGGCTCTCGTCGAGTTACATTGCCAACGATAGCCAGGTGTGCATTTCCACCATTCAGCGACTTTATTCCATCCTGAAAGGTGAAGAGTTGGACGAATCAGCCGAAACTGACAACCCAAACGAATCGTCGTGGTTGCAGCAGCGGCTGAAGGATCAGCAGGCCATTCCCGTGGAATACACTGCCAAAGTGCCTATCGAACAGTTCGATTTTGTGGTGATTGACGAATGCCACCGCAGTATTTACAATCTTTGGAAACAGGTGCTCGACTACTTCGATGCGTTCCTTATCGGCTTGACCGCCACGCCCGACAAACGCACCTTCGGCTTCTTCAACGAGAATGTGGTGAGCGAATACACCTACGAGCAGTCGGTGGTGGATGGCGTGAATGTACCGTACGATGTCTATTCCATTGAAACTGAAATTTCGAAAAACGGCGGGCTAATCAAGGCGGGATGGCATATCGACTATCGTGACAAAGCCACTCGCAAAACCCGTTGGCAGCAGGTGGACGAGGACACCGAATACAAAAAGAATGATTTGGACCGTTCGGTGGTGAATCCGAGCCAGATACGCACCGTTATCCGTCAGTTCCGCAAGGCGCTGATGGAGGAGATTTTTCCGAACCGCTACGATGAAAACGGGCAGTACGAAGTGCCGAAAACGCTCATTTTCGCCAAGACCGACAGCCACGCCGACGACATTATCAAGATTGTGCGTGAGGAGTTCGACGAAGGCAACGACTTCTGCAAGAAGGTAACCTACAAGATTGATGAGGACCCCAAGTCGGTGCTCAACCGCTTCCGCAACCAATATTATCCGCGCATAGCGGTAACGGTGGATATGATTGCCACAGGCACCGACGTGAAGCCGCTCGAAGTGCTGCTCTTTATGCGCGATGTGCGCAGCGCCAACTATTTTGAGCAGATGAAAGGCCGTGGCACACGAACCATCAACCCCGACTCGCTGCAATTGGTGAGCCGTACGGCGCAGGCCAAGACGCATTTTGTGATTGTGGATGCCGTGGGCGTAACGCAGACTAAGAAAACCGACAGCCGACCTTTGGAACGCAAGCCCACCGTGCCACTGAAGGATTTGTTGGGTGCAGTGACAATGGGCGTGACGGAAGAAGATTTGTTCACTTCGTTGGCAAACCGCTTGATTCGGCTCAACAAAGAAGTCACTGAAAAGGAGAAGGAGAAAATTGAAACCTTGTCGCGGGGCAAGACGTTGGGGCAGATGAGTGCCGAACTGCTATCGGCTTTTGACCCTGACAAAATCGACGATGAGGCACAGGCGGAACTGAAGAAGATTCCGCCAGCCGAACTGACGCCCGCCATTGAGGAGGAGATACGCAGAAAGGCGCAGCAGCGGTTGGCCGACATTGCCAGCAGCACCTTCAACGGCGAGTTGAACGAGTACATTGTGAACGTCCGCAACCTGCACGACCAGAAGATTGACACCATAAACCTTGACACCGTGCTGAAAAGCGAGTTCAATAGTTTCACACTCGAAAAGGCGAAAGAGACGGTGCGCGATTTCACCGAATATTTGGAACAGCATAAAGACGAGATTATGGCGTTGAGCATTTTCTACAACCAGCCCTACAACCGCCGCAATCTGACGCTGAAGATGGCGCAGGAATTATTGGAAAAAATTAAAAACGACAAACCCATATTGGCACCAGAATACGTATGGGACGCATATTGCGTAATTGAATCGTATAATGTAGAGACGTACGGCCGTGCGTCTCTGCAAAATCGCCCACAATCGACGTTAACCACCCTGATTTCGTTGGTGCGACACGCCTGCGGGATTGACAAGGATTTGGTGGCCTTCAACAACACCATTGAACGGAATTTCAATGCGTGGCTGTTCCGCCAGCACACAGGCAACCGCAACCGCTTCACGCCCGAGCAGATTGAATGGCTGCGGATGATCAAAGACCACATTGTGAGCAGTTACCACCTCGACCTCGACGATTTGGACTACACCCCCTTCGATGCCCAAGGCGGCCGCGGCAAGATGTATCAACTGTTTGGCAACGAGATGGAGAAGATAATTGATGAATTGAATGAGGTGTTGGTGGCGTAAAACAAAAGAAGATATGGATAATAAACTGATAAAAAATACAGATTACAACAGGTTGATTTCTGAAATCGGCGATCTGTTGAATGTTGGACGCAGGCAAATGGCTTCTGCTGTAAACACTACCATGGTTCAAACCTATTGGAATATTGGCAAATATATAGTGGAATATGAGCAAAAAGGTAATGAGCGTGCCGAATACGGTTCTGACCTTATTAATCGGTTATCACGCGACTTGACAGAACAATATGGAAAAGGTTTTGGTAAGAGCAACTTGTTGTATATCAGAAAGTTTTATTTAGCATTCCCAAAAGGTGGGACAGTGTCCCACTTTTTGACATGGAGCCATTATTACGAAATACTGAAGAAAGATGACCCGTTGGAAATCAACTTCTATGTAAAACAGTGCGAAATAGAAGGTTGGAGTGTGCGTGAACTAAAACGTCAAATGCAAAGTATGCTGTTTCATAGGTTGGCGATGAGCAAAGACAAGGAGCAAGTGCTGAAATTATCACAAGAAGGACAACAAGTTCAAAAACCTGAAGACATTCTTCGTGACCCGTATGTTTTCGATTTTGTCGGTTTGCCTGAAAAATACAATTATACAGAAAAAGATTTGGAAGATGGTCTATTGCAACAATTTGAAATGTTTTTGCTTGAATTAGGCAAAGGATTCGCCTTTATTGGTCGTCAACAACGGATAAGTTTGGCAGGAAGACATTATTATGTGGATTTGGTGTTTTATCACCGAATTTTGAAATGCTTTGTGCTCATTGATTTGAAACGGGGTACTATCCAGCACGAAGACATTGGGCAGATGAATCTTTATATCAACTATTATAAATCAGAAATGAATGTTGAAGGCGACAATCCGCCAATAGGCATTGTTCTTGGAGCTGATGCCGACAAACTAACAATGCAATATGCAATGGAAGGCATTTCGAACCAACTATTTGCGGCAAAATACCAACTTTATCTGCCCAGTAGGGAAGAATTGCAAAACCAGTTGGACAGGATTATTCGCAGACAGGAGAATGATGATAACGATAATTGATGAATTGAATGAGGTGTTGGTGGCGTAAAAAAATCAATATGGAGAAATATAAGAACAAATACCGAATAGAATCGAATCGGCGGCGAGGATGGAACTACGCCAACGAAGGCGCGTATTTCATTACAATTGTCACGGCAAATCGTGAATGTGTATTTGGTGACGTTGTAAACGGCGAAATAAGATATTCACAATTGGGACAAATCGCGTATGATGAATTTATGAAATCATTCGAAATCCGCCACGAATTACAAATAGGTGCATTTTGTTTGATGCCTAACCATCTGCACGCAATTTTGATTTTGGACAATGATGATTTCGTGGGGACGCACGATTCCGTAGAGACGCACGGCCGTGCGTCTCTACAATCCCAATCCAACGGCATCGCATATCGTTCCCCAAAATCAATTTCGTCATTTGTGGCGCAATACAAATCGTCGGTTGTGTCGCGGTACGACGATTGGGTTGATACCGTTGGTATGGGGAAAAAATACAACCGCCAAAATCCATTATGGCAATCCAATTACCACGACCATATTATTCGCGACGAACAGGAATACAGCAAAATAATGGAATATATCATTAATAACCCATTGAAATGGAACGATGATTGTTATGGCAATGAAAAATAATTACCCAACATACAAATTAGGCAAAATCCGTAAAACAATGATGCACGATGACCACAACATTGGCGATGACCACGTAGAGACGCACGGCCGTGCGTCTCTACCCAATGCATTATTTCCCAAATACCATAACATAAAATGCAAATCATTATTTTTCAAATAATTATATCATAATTTATGCCCACATATCCAACATATAAATTAGACGAATTATGCGAAACCACACGTAGAGACGCTCGGCCGTGCGTCTCTACCCAATGCATTATTTCCCAAATA
>JAFVNW010000051.1 GCA_017506175.1 Bacteroidales bacterium
GACGGTGAACTTGATTTTATCATTTTTCTCCCCAATTTTGTAATTATTTTCACCTAACGCTTTTGTTGCTTTATCCTTAAAATCTAGTAATTCAGAATTGTTTATTGCTAACTTCACCGTGAATTTCTTTTTTTGGGGGGGAAATCTAAAAGAGAGAAAAACCAATACCACTACCACTATGATGACCGAAAGTGTGCCCCCAAGCACCCACTCTCGCCACAATGACTTGGTTGCTGGGGGAGGTGTTTTTTTCCCAACAATGTACACACTAATGTTGCCTTCATCGACAACCAGCATTAAGGTGTCGTTGGTCTGCTGAATGGAGTCCTTAAGAAAATATTTACGCCCTACGGAGTCCGTTTGAATGGTTAACTTGCGCAACTCTTTCTTCTCAAGTTCGCAGAATTTAAAAATGGCAGTGTCTTTCTTATTATAGATAGTCCCTCCATTCTTGTTCCTTATCACATACGAAGTATCAGCGATTTCCTCTATTCTAATGGTGTCGTTTAAAGATAATGTATCTTTTCGCTGAGGAGAGCCATCCTGACAGAATGCCGCAAGGGGCAGGAGCAAAAGCAAAAGAGCAAAGATATTCTTTTTCATTTCTACAATGTTTTTAAAATATTTGGTTTAGAACACGTTTAAGTCAATATTGTCTTGATCTACCTTGGGAGTTGGCCCACTCGGACCGTTTGAGGGTTGTGGGGAATTTCCGGTATTGGCCGCGGGATTGACAGTACCGCTGGAAGCAGTATGTCCACTTCCAGTTGGAGCTGTATGTGCACCTCCGCCATTATCAACACCATCGAAATGAATCGGATGGTACTTTACCGGAAACATTGTCATACGAATAAGCATTCTTCTTTTGTTGTTTACTGCTACCCCTACAGCGGCATCGGGAAGCATAGGAGCAAACGACAGATTATTGTAACCAATGTAGTAATGGTTGCCCCTCTGCGTTGTTTCAGTAAATCCAGTCCAGAAGTTAGATTGTTCAAACATTTCATTTGTGGTGTCAAGACGATTCATGCAGCATAAGTCTGAATTGTAGTTGACGCAAAGGTCATGGCTGGCAAAGAGAACGGAAACAGCTTTCATACTATATCCTTGCAAACATGCTTCTCTCAAGTTCTTTTTGCTTTCCCAGTCAATTTTATTAAGAGGCCACACTCCCTTCAATTTTTTGTTTAAGCGATAAAGCAGGGACGTAATGAGGGAGACATTTGCTCCAAAGACATCTCTATAGGGGGCGATGGCGGTGATAAAAGCCTTTTTGAGTGGTTCAAACAAAAAGGACCTGCCGTTGAAAATCACGAAGTCAATCTGGTTGGTCAACGGGCTTTCCCTATCAACAAAAATCAGGTCTTTGATAATGGACTCGGCGATGATTTTGCACACCCATTCCACTTCTTTGACATCATCGCCTGTCATACTTGTCCTACTGTTCCCGTCCCAAGCCCACTTGGAAATACATTGCAGACCTGTCGCATGCTTGGTCGGGAGGTTTTGATAATCTGGTTCGGCAGAACCTCCCAATTCATTGACAATTCCAGTGGCAGTCTCGCCAAAGCAGGAAAAGACATTAGCGGTTGTAGCTCCGTTCCCTTCTGACATATATTCCTTTTTCAAGGTTTCCACGATGAGCATCATTGAATTTTGGCGAACAGGGGGCACAGATTCTATCATTTTCATAAAACGATGAATGAAGGTCGGCTCATTAACTGTGATGGTTGCCCCAAGTTCAGCTGCATGATGGAAAACCTGGCGGGCAAACACACGGGCGAACACATAGTCGATAGCACCACCCGCACCAACGATTCCTCCTCTTTTTAAAGAAACCATATCATTGTTGGTGTTGTTGGTTGCTTGGGAGTCAAAGCGGACGATGGAATAGTCTGTTGTCCCCTTGCCTGCATCAATAATCAGGAAAACGTCCTTTTGTCTCGGGTTAGAGACATTTTCTATCATCTCTCTAAGGATGGTATTCCTTCCATCAGCTGTCAGTACATGTTTAATACCAACAAAGGCAGAGTCACTTTCCGAAATCACCCGGAAGTCATACCTGATAGCATTGGGGGCTTGGTTTTTGTTCATCATGTTGTTCAAGTTGTAGAGCAACATGTCAATGTTTTGCTGGGAGTAGATATTGGGAACCAGAAGCAAAATGCTGAAGTATCTGTTGCCGTTGATAAGGTGGGCGGTGGAAGCAGTGATGATTGTATCGTAAATGGCAGATAGAACCTTTAATAAATGTTCTTGGTTGGTAATGGCATATCTGCTAAGGTCACCACGAGCATTTTTCTTACCATCCGTAAAAGCAATGTCAGACACGGTTTCAGCAACATACGCCTCGGACATGTGCGCATAGAGCATCTTGATATTGATGATTTTTTGGGAGAAGGGTTGTTCTTTCATCCAAGTATTGGTTCCTTGGCTCGGATTGGCATTCATGGCTGCTGCCGAGACGTTCAAATAGTTGATAAATGTTTGGGAATCGTTGATGTCTGTTTCAACATTTCCTAATACACCGTTCTCCTCTTTTCGGAAAGTTATATTGCCTGTTTTGAAGAAATTCGGGTTCGCTTTTTCCACCTGAAGGAACATGGGTTCGCCATTTGCTGGGCGCTTGTTCAAATCAGAGTAACTCCTTGATGTATTGTATGCAGTCTTTAGGTTATCAACAATATTTATTCCCTGTACGCCAACGCCTGCAAGATTATTGTAGTAATTGACCTGAGTGGCGTCAGATCCAAGGTCGGCGTTGATTCGCAGTACAGGCTGCTGGACTTTGGGTTTCACAATGTGTATTTTCCCATCATAGGGTATTTCATTGCCGTTAACAACATGTGTTATAGAAAAGTTTATAGGACCATCAAATACACCTACAGATATTCTGTACTCGTAAAAGCCTCCACTATGAATAGGCGTTAAAAGGATAGTGTTCCCATTTGCATCCGTCATTGTAACTTTCAGAAAGTTGTTTTCGCCTTCATCCTCATAATCAACCCCATATAAACATCCATCCGTATCAATCAATTGAACTTCGTCTGGAATCTTAAAGAGTGGCACATTGGAATTTCCGGGATTTGTAATGACAACGCGGTTCTCCAGATAGCTCTTTTTCTCATTGTCGTCCAATAGATGAATGATAACAATACGCTCGGACTGGTTCTGTCCGACAATAATCGGAAAGTGGTAACTGCTCATTTTTAATTTTTTGTTTTTGGGGCTTACCCGTTGACGGAATTAAATCAGTGCGTATTTAACTCTGTCAATCGGTTTGTTATAGATATAATTAAAGTATTGAGTAATAGCCTGCGCACTGATTTTGCCGACAATACGGGCAAATAGGCAATTACTTTGTTTTGCATAATTTCTCATAACCATATATTGGTCTGTTAGTTGAGGGAAGTTTGTCTCAACTCTCTTTCTCGCTTTCACAAAAGGTTTGAAAATTGGCTTCTGGTTCAGATGGTAGGGACATTCAAGACGTATGTTGGAGGTTACAAATAGGTCAAGCTGGATATCTACGCTGATATAGGCCTTGTTCCCGAAGATGCTACAATTGCTGTATACGGGCTTTATGTCATTCAGATAATGGATGTCATGGACACTCGCCTTTGAGAGATCATAGGAATGTATGCCCCCGCTTAATCCGCACAGTTCGTGCAACTTACAACCAAAGTAGTAGGTGTTTTGCGAGGCACAGAATCCGGAATCAGGTGCTGTCGAGAAGTCATCCTTCCCCATCTTGCACCTTTTTCCCCGTGAGGTTCGGCATACGGGGATGGGGTTGGAGTCCACAAGGTCTGAAAATTTCGGTATCACACCTCTGCGTGGTACGTCTCCGAAATCATTGACCAAATTAGTTGAGATTTTTTTGCAGGTTTCAAAAATTTTTGCGGATTTTGCAGCGAAGTTGTACATGATTGAAAATAGTATTTTGACAGTCTTTTCAACCGCTAAAATTCTAAAATTCAATAAATCGCACAACTTTTTATTCATTTATTTATCAACATTTTTGCTCAAATCAATTCCTCCAACGAGTTATTTGATTTTTTAAATTTATAATCAAATGTCTTATTAATTGATTTTATTCAAATGAACTGAGTAATAGGCAGTTCCCTCTGCAGAAGGTTCGGGGTGTCCGTAGGAGAAATTCTTTTCCTCATCCAATAGTCTGATGGAGTCAGAGCCGAAGAATGCCAAGGTGCTGGACTTGAAGTTTTTGGGGGCGTATCTGATCATGGTAGGATCAGCTAATCCCCATTCATCCCGGAATACGAGTTTTTCATACCCTGTCGGCATGTTTTTCAGAATCATTTTCTCTCGCGGGAAAAGAGGTATGAGCTTGCTGACAAGGCTGAGTTTGCCGTCGGCAAACGGGGAATATACCATGCGGGTTTTCCCTCGCTTGAGCAGAAAGAGGTAGCTCAGCATCGGGGAGACATCCACCTGTATAGTCTGCTCCTTGTTGGGGTCGGTGGAATTGGTTCCCATATATCCTGCCTTCTGCTTTTCGCTTTTCAACACGCGGCGAGCCACTTCAAGCAACCGGGCTATTGCTACCGTCTTCTTTCTTTCATTCTTTGTTTTTTCGAATAAGCACATCAGCGAATAGCGGAGGAAAATGCGGTTGGAAGAGTTTTGGCTGTTGAGGTCGAAAATGTTTAGAACAGCGTAGTCGCCGTTATTTTTTGTGTAAATAATATTGACTACTACGTTGTTTCGGACAGATACAATTTTGTCGGCGTTCTTTTCGTAGTAGGAGCTCAGCATTTCAAGATTGTGCTTTTGCAGGAGGGGGATTTTCTTCTGTTGCGTGATGCTCCGTTGGGATTGAAACCTGATAATGAGGGTGTGGGATAGACGGTTAGAGTATGAGAAGTGTATAGTGTCGCCGTTTTGGAACCCATTTTCATTTTCAAAACGCAGTTGACGATCCGAATTGTTTGTTGGCGGTACGTCCTCCTGGTACATGCCCGAGAGGAGTTTTCCAAGCCACCATGTTTTTATCAGTAGTAATCCCTGTCCCGGTTTTGTAGCATTATTATCCTCTGTTATAGAAATTCCTTTGCCTTTATAGAAGAAGGCATTTGTTTTGTTCATCTCGCTGCATCCCACTGTCGCAATTGTATAATCGTCGTATTTCAGCTTGTTCATCGCTTTTCGCCGGATGCTCCAGCATTTTCCGTTGACGAAGACTCGCAGAACAACCATGTTGCGCCAGAGAAGGATGAATAGGGTCGACAGCAAGAGAATGATGATTGCGGAAGCTAACAGTTTTTTCCCTATCGCTTTGGTCTCTGCACTCAAAAAGTTTTGAGGCATTGCCCCTTTAAAATCAACGTTGCGGGGGCGGATATTGAGGATGCGGTCTTGGTAATTTTCTTGGTAAAAACCCTCTACTGAGATGCTGTTTCCCAATGCATTTCCGTATGATTTGTCATAATTCACCCTAATTTCATCCCCAGGGTACAGGTATTGGTTTACCTGAATTTCATGTCCATTGACCATGCAGGAACTAATGTAGGCAAACACTACAGAGGTGTCATCGCAGTTCAAGACGAAAGAGATAGAGTTTTCATGAAAATCTGCCACTGCTATCAGTGAGTCGGCGGGAAACACACGTTCGGGATTGTCGTTCTGATAGGTGACATATTCGGTTAGATAGATACGGGGTTGAGCCTTGCTATAGGTTTCAAGTTCAACGAACTTGCCTGCTTTTCGGGAAGTGAAGTCAAACTCGCTACAGGCCACGGAAGGAAGGATCTCATTATAGCGGTTGAAGTTCTTGGGTGCCCATTTCCTCATCCATTTGTAGTCCTGCATCCACTGGTCGTTGACATCTCCATCATCGGTAATAAGGATATGGTAGATTTTCCGGTATTGGGAGAAGTCGAAATGCTCGACTTCTGTCAGTTCATAGATGGATAACGGGCGTACTAAAGATGTGAAGGACATGTCGTATCGGAACAAATCCTTGTTTTTGCAAAGGTAGCGGACTCGGGAAATCAAATCCTCAAAACCATTCGCGAAAAATGTCCGGAGAATTAGGTCTTTCACGATATCAGAACCGTCATCGTAAAATTTTACGTTGGTTTTACCCAAACCGTTTCGAGCCACCATCCAGCCCTTGTCCGTACCTGACCACTGGAGGACAAAGGTGTCGTCTTCGTTATTCGCCCCGTGGTTTTCCATCAGTCGGCGCAATTGCTGATAAACTGTGGGCAATCCTGGGCACTCCTTGGCATCAATCATTGACCTGGACATGTCCATCGTTACTATCCACAAATCGGGCAGGGAATCCTTGGGTTGCGGTCTTGCTAACTCATCCAGTATCTGCTGAGCGGAAGCGCCATTTATCAAGAAAAGGGCGAGAAGGAACAAAGAAAATATTTTTTTCATTAGGTTCTAGTCAATAATAAATAGTTGTAATAAAAGGAAATGTGAAAAAATTTATGCCGGGCGACTCACGCTTTGGGAAACTATGTCGATTACTTTCGCGAAGGAAGCGGAGTCGAAGTCACTCAAGGTGATGGTCTGTCCGGTGGAGCCTACAATTTCTTTAAGTTGTTCAACGTATGAGCGGTATTGACCGCCAGTTGCGACAAAAGCCGTGACATTCTGGCATTTGGCAAACCGAGCATGAACTTTTTCGAGAATAGCATGGTAGTTCCCTCTTGATTCTCCACCGTCTGAGAAGATGACGACAACGGGTTTATAGTCTCCCTTTTGTTCCAACTTGACATTAGTGGCAACAATTTCCCGGTCCATGCATTCCAGCAACAGGTTAAGGCCTGCTTCCAGGTTGGTCCATCCGAAGGCCTTGATGGTAGGGAGCTGGACATCCAATAGACTGGTCAGGGGCAGGACTTGTTCTGCTTCTGTGTTGAACGTGATGATGCTGATGCAACTGACTTCCATTGCGATTGGGTCAGCGCGTAGTGTTTTTACGATGGAAGCCAGTCCTTCGTTCACAGCGCCTATTTTGTTGGCGCCGGTCATTGAACGGGAAGTGTCAATGAGGAAATATATGGGTAGTCGTCTCATTTTGGTATCCTTTTGTTTCTCAATATGTTTTCAATATATTTTTTCCAACCCATGTTCTGGAGGATCTGTTTTTGTTCCAAGAACTTGGTACCGTAGTAATAGTCTGAATTTTCGTTGGTCCACTTGCGCAGTTTTGCAGCGAATTCACTGCCGCGAATAGCCGCATAGTAGTTTTGCACAAGTGCTTTGCCGATGTTGCAGAATCCCTCTTCCGATTCACTCTCTTCAATTCCGTTGTAGTGCAACCAAAAATGAAGTATCTCGTGTGCGAGGGTCCCTTCAAAAACCATCTTCGGCAGGCCGTGGTGTATATAGATTTTTGCCGTGGTGGTTTCGGGGTGGTCCACAAGAAACTGGGAGCAGCATAGTCCCTGCGCACCGGGATACTTTTTCTCCATTTCTGTCTGTGTCACAAGCGAAACGGAAATTTTGCCGTGAGGAATGTTGAATCCCGCCTTGGCAAGAAGATTGAGGACAAAGTCAGCGGACTTCTTGACCTGTTCCTTGTTAACTACACTGGTTTCCTGGCACAAACCGCAAACATAGCGCCCGTCGGCCAGATTGAAGCCTATCTGTTTGGTAATAGGCGAATAGGAGGAGTATTTGCCAATGAAACGGAAACAGGAACAGCACGAAATATGCTCGTGAGATAGGCAAGCAGGATTGTCCCATGGATCGAGCAAGTATTTCCCAGAAATGGTCTTTCCACAAATAACACAGGTGATTTTATCCATTTTAATCCATTTTGAATCAGTGAGTTATTGAGAAACAAAAGACCAGCAACCATGTTTTTTGTCCTGTCCTACCAGTTTGATTTTTCCTTTTTTTGTCTTCTCTATCTCAAGAGAAGGACCGTCGTGCAGCGAGAGTCTGTTGTTTTTGATTTTTGCAATGCTTTCATACTTTGTGGGCTCATATACGTACTTAACCACGATGTTCAGTCTATTTTCTTCTTTGTAGCTAATGGAAAGTTGGCATTCTTCGGTTTGTCCTTCCATGGCGATAGTACCTGCGTATTGTCGGCACAAGTCGGATTGTGTCCAGGCTCCATTGTCATTGCAACGAATGATGAATATGAAAAAAATTGCTGCGACCACCGCTACAGCAAAAAATGAAAGTACGACAAACCGCTTATTCTGTGGCGTCAAAGAGCGATTAGGAATAGACGAAGGGGACTTTGATGGAGAGAGACTGACAAGACTATTCTTTCGACCGGATAGAAAAAGAGCAATTCCCGTCAGGGTTGCAGCCTTCTTGTGGGGACTGCCAGCAGCGACAAATTGATTGTAAATGTTCTGCACTAGGTTTTCAAAGCTGTCTTGCGGGTGCGTGGCGCAATAGGAGACGGCATGGATAAACAGAGGATTTGTAAGGGCTTCTAGCAGTTTGCGATCGTGGAGATAGTCGTAGAAAATACCGCTTAAAACCGCCGGTTCCCATGTGTCAAGACGTAGGATACATTTCCTTAAATTATTCAGTTGTTCTTTTGTATTTTCCATAAATTCAGGAATCAATGAAAATACTATATGAATTTTGTCTTGAGTTGCATACCATTTGCTTCTCCATTTTCAAGAATCATGCCTTCCTTGAGGACGATGGCTTCGCCTGGTTTCAGTTGTTTTGAACTCTGGTTGTCTGTAACGGTGAAGCTGGGCAAGCCGATGTTCTTGAAATACCATGCTCCGTTGTACCATTGGAGGCCTGCGACAGAGGGGACATCCTTTTTCTGGATTTTTTCACTATAATATATGTTGTCGAAAAAATGCCATTTATGAAGGGATTTGTTCTCGCCGCCATACACTTGCTTGTTGTAAAAGACCCATTCGTTTTTGTTGTTGCGGTGGAAGAGGTCAAAAACGGGAAGCGGTTGGGAGATGGTTTGTCCGCAGAAGGGACATCGTTTGACCTTGTTCAGTACGAAAAATTTCTCAGAACAATTAGGATTGGCACACCGCACAATGCGCTCGTAGGTGTTCCATAGAGCGTTTTCCCATTGGGAGGCGCTGGGGCGGGCCGACGGGTTATGTAAACCTTCTTCGAATGCCTTTTGGAAAAGAGGAATTAGATAGGGCCCAGCAATCGTGTAGGGGACCTTGTCAACATCTGACCAGTCAACAGGGGTGTATCCTTCAGGTTTCGGTTTATTTGACGGATCACGGCGGTCTTCTATGAACAATGCTTTTTCTCCATACGAGAGAAAGTCGTCCAAAGTGGCATCCTCATTGTGGATTTTCCTCCCGAGGAGAGGATCACGGCAGAAAAGATACTGGTATATCAGGCACGCTAGTGCGTGGAGATCTGTCTGCTGGGACGGAAGAACATTGGGGTTCACTATGACCTCGGGGGCGATAAAACCTTGTGTTCCGAGCACGCCGGCGGGATATTTGCCGGGAACTACAAGTTCGTCCACATCAATCACCTGTACCTTTCCATTGGAGGGATTGAGCAACACATTGTTGAACGAGAGATCGGAATGGCAGAGTCCTGCTGCATGTAGTCTCCTGATCGTGCGGGCAAGGTTATAGGCGCAAAAGAGCATGTTCCGCCAGTTCCCTCGTTCAGAGGGATCTATTGTCTTCCTTATGGATGGTTTTGTAAACCAGTTGCCTTTTTTTTCAATGCCCTTTTTGTCTCCTGCCTGGAAGATAAAGTCAGATGGATACAGCGGCATCACAATGCCATATTTTCCTTTGGGAGACTTGACAATGTCGTATGGCCAGCAGAAGTGTTCTTTCCACACATTACCTCCTTCCATGTTGAATAAATCGTTGTAATATTTCTGCACTAGGTCTTTCAAACGGTCCATGGATACTTGGTCAGGGTCTTTCTTGTAAATGGCAACCACGTAACTGTTGTCAGGAGAAAAGAAGACATTCTTTTTCGTCCCACTGCCCCGAACTTCTAACTTGACAGGGTATTTTTTTTCGGGATGAATGATGGATATTAATTCTATGGTTGACATAGTAGATTTATTTATTTGTACTTAATGATTGTCATTGTTTTGTCATCGTGCTCTTGAACGGTATAGTAGTCCAGCCATTCGCAGATTTCCGCAGCCGGTAGCAGGTTTCCCTTTTCATTGCAGATTTCGGAAATCAGTTGTTTCCATATTTGGAGATCGGCCAGCGATTTGTCTTTGAAATAGCTGTCGGTAATTCCGTCTGTCATGGAAATGATGATGGGTTTGACTGGGCAGAGGTAGATTTTAATGCGGTTGACCAGTTCAGCGACGTTGCCGAAGATGGAATCAGAAGTCACAAATAGGGTTTCTCCGGGGAAGGCCCCTCCGTCGGGAGAACCGAGCGCGTACAGGTTATCGTCAGCTATCGCCACCGTTATACCATCCCCCACTTGGAAGGAGGCGCAGAACCACCACATTTCTGAAGCCTGCATGGAGAAAGTGAGCAGCGCAGTGGTGTTGTACTTTTTCAACGGCATCTGGCTATCGGCTGCCAGTTTTTCCAGCTGCTTGCACCCGTGGTAGGCCGCGGCAGGAAGAATCTCGTAGAGGCACTTGATCAGACTATGGTGCTGGCGGCATGCTGTCAGGTTGAATTGAGCCTCCTGCAACATATCCAGTATTCGTTTTTTTCGTTCAATCAAAAGCCTGACGAACTCCTGACCTGCGCTTTGGCAAAAAACTTTTGAGCCTGTGCTCGACAATTCAGCAGAGCCGGCACCGTCAGCCACCACTGAAAAAAAGATACCGTCCATAGAGTGGATATAGAAGTCATCGTCACGATAGGTTCCCTTGTTGGCGTGCGAACGTCCCCTGTAGCTGACCCCCACCATATCAACTTGGGGAGACAGGATGGCTTTGTAGTCCTTGTCTGTCTTCACCTTTTGGTCGGAAGGGATGTCCTTCCATAATGTGCGGGGATCGGCATTGACATAGCAAAAGAACTTACAGATTCTGTCAGGTAGTTCCACCTCCACCCACCAATCTCGGGATGTCAGTGGAATCCCTTTGACGACCATTTCTTCTGGATAGAAGAGGAGGTCGCCTTGATTATCGGAGTAGGTCACGGAAATGAGACACTCCTGCCGGATGAATGCATCAACGTCAAAGAGGTATTCTGTGCCGCACTTGGCATTGGCAATCGGGATCTCTTCCCTGCTTTTTTCAACCGAAGTTATTGGAATATCGGTTTGACTCCCGGGGTCAGTAGCCAATGGAACTTCATCCGTCTCCTGGGGGACTTCGTTGTTCATTTCAGTGGAGGAAGAACCATTCTCTATGGAGATATTTTCTTCTCCAGATTTCTTCCCATCCTCCCAATCCCTATTGCCTTCACCCTCAGCTTTCGTTTCGGGATTCTCATCCTTTGGCATTACCGGTTCAATGGAGGGGCTTTCGTTCTCAGGGACATTGACGGACTCCATATCTTGGGTAGGGGCGGGACATGATCCACCCTCACCTGACGGGAAGCATGAGTCCGTACAGGAAGACAAATCCGATTCTTTATTCATGATTTTTCTGAAAAAATTGGTCAAACACACAGTGGAAATGACTTTAGCCTACAAGAACAGTTCATCATCTGGATTGAAATTAGGGAGAGGGGGGAGCTCTCCCAACGGAATGTCATCGCCGGGACGGTGGTCACCCTGGACACCGATGCTGCGGCTTGCACTTTGGGAAACCCACTGAAAGAATCTTTGGAAGGAACGGGGGTCGGCAGAAGAGAGGAAGATAACGTATTCATTTTTGCCCGTGATTTTACTCAATGTAGGAATCACCCTTTCATCTGAAGAAGTGGTGCCGGCCACAAAATACGTTATTTTCTTTCTATTCAATCGGTTAATAGCCTCCTGCAGTTCTGATTCCTTGTCAGTGGGCATGCCATCCGTAAAAATCATCACAAATGCCTTATAATCACCCTTCTCTTCGCCTCTATTGGGAACGATGTCCTGTTCAAGCAGTTCATTCAGTTTGTCAAGAGCGGCAACGTAGGACGTGCACCCGTGTATCGTGAAGTCGGGGACAGTAGGAATTTCCTGAACAGAAGTCAGCGGCATCGCCACAGATGCGGTGTCCGAAAAAGTAACAATGCTGACGTGTGCTTTTTCCAAGCTCTCTGGATCTGAGCGCAAAGTGTCAATACAAGTTTTAATGCCGTTCTGAACAGCAATGATGGATTCTCCGGCCATGGAACCAGAGGTGTCAATTAATAGATAAACGGGTGCTCTTCTCATAATTTATCAATATTTGTTTAATGATTATTTGAAATGTACTATTAAAATTTTCTCTTCTTCACAAGCACAAAAAAAGCGCAAACCGAATTGATGTCATTCTGTCTGGCTCTGGAAAACCAAGGATGCAACTTCAATTAAGCTTACGCTGGCGCATAAGCATCAATCTTTACCTTGCATTCCTTTTTTTGAATTTTCCAGATTCGACAGAATAAGATAAAGCTAACGCTTTGTTTTGTACAAAAATAAGAACCTTTCGCTCAACATATTCCACTATAGTCCAACGATGTTGAGGCTAATGTAGCAACAGAGTATTATGAGTGCGAAATGAGGGTGCAAAAATAGTAATTTTTTCCGATTATTATAACATTGGTGTGTGAAAAGAGCAAATTCACTTCCCCAACAGCAGCAACAGTTAGAAGTTGTACCACTTTTCAGAAAAAAATTTTGACTTTAACGCCGACTACAGCTATGTCTTGAAATACAAAAAGGGCCTGCAGTTTCCCGCAAGCCCTTTTCCAAGTATTGAGAAAACGACTATTCAACAATATTCATTTCATCGATGAAACGTTGGGCACCCGCGAACTTGTCGATGACGAAAAGCACGTAGCGGATATCCACGTTGATGCAGCGTTGCAATTCGGTGTCGAAGAAGATGTCGCTGCAGAGGGCTTCGATGTTGCCGTCGAAAGCGGAACCGATCAATTCACCCTTGGCATTGAGAATCGGGCTGCCAGAGTTACCGCCGGTGATGTCGTTGTTGGAAAGGAAGCAGACGTGCAGAGTGCCATCCTTGTCGGCATAGCGGCCGAAGTCCTTGTTGAGGATGAGTTGTTTCAACTTCGGATGAACGTCGAATTCGGGATCTCCGGGGATCTCTTTTTCAAGAATACCTTGGGTGGTGGTAAAATGCTTGTAATGAACGCCGTCGGACGGGAAGTAGTCGCAAACGGTGCCGTAAGTGCAGCGCATCGTCATATTGGCATCTGGATACATCGCTTTGTCTTGCTGCATTTCCATCAGCGCGGCCATATACTTGCGGCGCGGAGTGGCGAGCTTGTTCTTGCTTTCCATGTAAACACCCTGATATTGAATGAGCGTGCCCAGCACGGAAGCGAACCATTGGTAGAGCGGGTCGGCCTCCAGGGCCTTGTTTGACGGTTTGTCAAGGTACTTCTGGAAATTGGCTTCCGTACCGAAGATGGATTTCTCGACTGCGGCTTTGGAGAAAGCAACGAAATCGCCTTTGAACTTCTTATCGATGTACGAATAGATGTCGGGCTGATACTCTACGGGAAGTTGCTTCCACAGACGGAGGGCGGCGGCAATCACCTTCTCCTCGGTGACGATGTCGGTGCCTTTCATATTCTCGCGATAGTTTTTCAGCAGTTCGGCCTTCTGATCTTCCGTAAATGACTTTTCACCTTCGCCGAGGCGGAAATTGCCAAGATTATAAGGCAGGAAGGTGGTCTTGGAGTTCATCAGCGTGAAGTTGCCATAGAAGAAAGCGCGCACAGCTTCGTGGTCAACTTCGCTGCAAGCTTTTTCAATCTTAGCCAGCGGATTGCCATATTTTTCCTGGCGGGCCTTGTCGGCGTTAATCCAGTCAAGCAGCACTTTTTCCTGTTCGGCTTTCTTGTCGGCGATGCCAAGTTTGATCAAGCTGGCATATTCGCCCTTCTGGTTTTTCCAAGTGTTGGCCATGCTGGCATAGTCGGAAGCGTAGTTGATTCTGACGATGTCGCGGGCATTCATTTCGGCGCGGATTTCCGGAAGGAGAACATCGCAAGCCTCGATGATCGGCTTGTTCTGGTTTTCCAGCAAGCTGCGCACTTCGTAGGAGGTCATGTAGCGGTCGGTGCTGCCTGGATAGCCCCAAATCATCGTGTAGTCGCCCATCTCCGTGCCCTTCAAGCTGATAGGAAGCACATACTTGGGTTTCATCGGGACATTGTCCTTGGAATACTCGGCGGGAGAGCCGTCGGGAGCAGTGTAAATACGGAACATGGAGAAGTCGCCGGTGTGACGCGGCCATACCCAGTTGTCGGTTTCATCGCCGAACTTGCCGATGCTGCTCGGGGGAGCACCTACCAGACGAACATCTCTATATATTTCATAAACAAACATGTAGTATTCATTGCCATCGAAGAAGGGTTTGATGACGATGGTGTAACGGCCACCCTCGCTTTCAGCATTCTGCAACTCTTTGATGGCCTTGTTGGCCATACTTTCTCTTTCACCTTTCTTGGTTTCATCCGTAACCCCGGCCAAAACTTTGTCGGTCACATTCTCCATTCTCACGAGGAAAGTGGCAGTCAGTCCCGGGTTCGAAAGCTCTTCATCATAATTCTTTGCCCAAAAACCATCTTTGAGATAATCATGTTCTTCGGTGGAATGGTTAGCGATGCTTTCGTAACCGCAGTGGTGGTTGGTCAGCATCAGTCCGTTCTTGGAAATGATTTCCCCTGTGCAAAAGCCGTTACCGTCATTGCCCAATTGAACAATGGCATCTTTCAGAGATGAGTTGTTGATGTCATACAACTGGTCTGCAGTGAGTTTCAAGCCGAGGCTCCGCATTTTCGCATAGTTGTAATCTTTCACAAACATCGGCAGCCACATACCTTCATCGGGGGGGGTGGTGGCAAATACCTGCGCGAAGAAAATCGCAAGCAGTGCTGTCAATAAAGTTTTTTTCATAAATGATAAAATTTTAATAATAAATAATGTAAGAATTTTATATCAGATTATTTGCAGGTTTTGCAGATGATTTTTTTAACATCCTGATTATCAAATATGATAACCGGCAATTTGTCAAAAAGCCCGCAGAGTCGGGCGGCATCTCTCTCGGAAGCCATCTGAACAGCCAGCGTGAAGTTGGCGCTCATGTACAACTCTTCGCGTACAGCGGAAAGCGAAATGAAGGAGAAGAGGAAATCATTGGAAATGGTCTTGTCTTTCAAGAAGGGTTCCATCAACTCCACCGCATAAACATAGTCCCCATTCTTCACGAAGATAGAGGCCAGCTTGTAGGCGTTCTGCCATGATGACATGACTGGATTACGGATTTCCTTGATTTTGTTGTACGTATTGTTCATCAGCTGCACATTCTCGGTTGAAGCAGGCTGAGCTTTCAGATAATCAAGGATTTGAATTTGGAATTCAAGATTCAAATCGTTCACTTTGTCTTGCGGGAGGCCTTTCAGGCTGTAGAGTTTGTCCACAGCAGCCTGACGGTTGACGATGTTCTCGTTGGAAGTGAAGGGGGTGTGAGCGGCCACATCGGCCATCACCTTGTTGTACTGCGCAATCGGAGGAACCATGTTCAATTTGCAGGCATCCAGCATCGGACGGGCGGTACGCTCGGTCACATCGCCTTCAAGTAGATTCAACATATACTGTTTGTTAATCAAGAGTGCCTGATACTCAACCTTGTTCGGGATTTCCAACATCTCAACGGCCTTGGAGGAATAGTTCTTCTTCTCAACCTGCTTAATCATATATTGTTGGATGGCCATGGCGAGACCGACTTTCTTCGCTTTCAGAATCCGGTTGAATTTCGTGGCGACGAACTCCTGCTCGTATTCTCCATCAACTTTGTATTTGATTGATACCGTGACCAATATGAAACGTTCTTTAGCGAGGTAGGCAGTGTCCAGGACTTTTGCCAGCTTGCCGCCATTGGCTTTCAACTTGGCGACGGCTGCTTGCTTGGTGAGCAATCCCAAATCATAATACTCTTCGCTAAAAACGATATCCTTCGTGAACTGCTCCCAGCCGTCGTCATACTTGATTTCCGTTGGGGCACCGGGACATTTGAATTCCGACTTGATGGCATTGGCAATGCTTTCCGCGCGCGCCTTTTGATTCTTTTGAGCTGTGGCATCACCAATATAATTAACTGAATTAGAAGCAGTTATTTGAATATTATCAATGGTGTAAGCCGGTTCGTCATTCATTTCGAAATACTCGCGCAAATCCTCATAAGTGTAAGTGGTTTTGGTGGCGACAATCGGGATTTTGATTTTGATGGTGTTGGATTCCGACACCGGCACCCATTCGCCTGTAGCCTTGATGCTCGTTTCGTCCTTCAAAAAGAGCATTTTTTCCTTATAATCCGCCTTTTTACACTCAACTTGATTCTTAATGACATTGCGACAAACATATTTTCCATCCTTTACAATAATAATATTGATGTCTATATCAGCATCCTCGGGAATCTCCTCGGGAATGGTGGCAATCGGAGCCAGCAGTTTCAACGTCTTCTTGCCAGTGGCTTCATTGTCTGCCAGCATCTGTTCAAAGGTGATGTTCTTGGTCATGTAGCCGTGGTTCGGACGGTCTTGGTCCACTTTATCGGCCCCGTCGCACTGATACTGGCTGTGCTGCACGAAGTCCAACACGATGGCATCACCCTCTTTCCCGATGATTTTCTTAATCACTTTGTAATCATCATGTGAAAAATAGACAGTGCCGTCTTTTACAGACAAACAAGACGACAGGATTTCCAGACTTTTGTCGGTCATGCACTTTTTGCAGAGTTGCTCGTCATAGTCAGACAATCCGTATTTAACCGTGGTATAGGGGACGTCGCGTGTATAGGTGGCGGGCTTTCCATAATTGAAAGTGCGGTCGTTTCCCAAAATAAAGGAGACATACATATATTTCATGTACTGGTCGAACTCATAGCCGAAACCGACGTATGAGTATTGTCTGTCAAGCAGAACGGCGGCAGTCTTCAAGTTCTTGAGGATGGGGCGCACCACTTCGAGACAGAGGTCATAATAGCTGTATTCCTTGTCGCCGAGGGTGGCTTTTGCCTTTGAGACGAGTTCCACGCCATGGCTTCCCAATCCGTATTTGTGCAGGCGCTGCGCGGTTGTACGGTAAGGCGGAAGGTTTTCCACCGTCTTTTCCTCTTTTTGAGCCTGATAAACGCCCTGCATCATGGCAGTGGAATCAAACTTCTCGTCCGTTTTGAAAGGAGGCAAAAAGGCATATTCCGAGCGGGCGGCATCCAGCATGTCGTGCATGCACGAATAGAGGATTTTCTGGCTGAAGTTGTTCGGAGCAAAATTTTTGGTGTAATCCTTGTTGTTTTTAAGCGATTCAGGATTGAAATCCGAATAGGGATTTTCAGTCTGTGCAAAACACAAACCGCTATAAATCAAGCAAAAAAACGCTGTTAAAAGGGTAATCTTTTTCACCATATCACAAATGATTTTTATTTCTACAAAAAAACTTGCAATAATAAGAATTTTTTTTGAATGAAATGCGTCCTTTTTTGAGCTAATTTTCAAATCAAAAAAAGAATCATCCACGATGATACCGTCGGGCACTATCGAACACAGCGCACGCTTCTCCCCTGCTTCTTGCTTACGTTCGCCTCCCAATTCAGAAGCGGGCTGGTGCTCTCGATGGTGTAGCTGACAGCCTCGCCATCATCTGTTTCCGAAGCTGTCCAAAAACAGGCGGCGGAACGGTACGAGAAATTCCCGTAACAATTGGCGGCTCCCGCGGGAAGCGCACCGAAACCCATCTTGCCCAATTCAGGGGAGGTGACCAACGCCCCTACCTCCCACAGGTCCGCTTGGGCGGCCAGCTGACTGCCGAAATCACTACCAGCGAGCGTGTCCATCAAAGCCTGCCAGTCGGCGGCCGTCGGTACTCGCCAACCCTCCGGACAAATACCCCTCTCCACAGCAGCCCATGTATAGAGATAGCCGAAAGGACGGAGAGCATTGGTGTCGGGCGAGTAGCGCAGCGCCATCAACTTCGTGGAATCCTGGCCTTGGGCAACAGGTATCGGCTTGCCATCGGAGAATTGCGTACAGCGTAGATTTTCGGCCATCCACTCCTGACTTCCAATCACAACCGTCTGATACTCATTATTTTCGGCATCCAACATTGTGCCTGGCTTCGGTACAACTGTCACAGTTGCGGAATCTTTGTCCGAAGGAGTATATTCGGCGGACGGCTGCTGACCGCACGCACCACAAATCACGAGTGCCGACACAATCAAAATCGGCATAAGCATTTTCATATCAACGTTTTGTTCAATAAAGGTTGCAAAAGTACGAAAAGAGTTTGACATTGACTTTGAATACTATTAATGGAAAATTGAATTATTCTGAATAATGGATTCTGAATAAATGAATTAATTTTGTAACTTTGCACGCTAATTTTGAAAATAAGAAAATTGACCAAACATATACGACATTTCTGGATTCTCATCGCAATAATTCTTTGTTGTTCAATGAGTTATGCACAAGTTGTCGTTTCATCCCAAGATAGCGTCACGGGCATAGCCGTTGACTATTCCAACCCGCAGACGTACGAAATCGGGGGCATCACCACCTCTGGAAGCGCTGGCTTGGACCAGAGACTTCTTCCCTTCCATGTGGGCGAAGAAATTGAAATCCCAGGAGATAAAATTTCAGAAACCATCAAAAAACTTTGGAACACAGGCATTTACGAAGACATCAGAATCTCCGTGACCAAAGTCATCGGCACCACCGTCTTTTTGGACATCTACTTGGAAGACCGCTCACGCCTGGCTGCCTTCGCCTTTGTGGGCGCGAAGAAAAACGAAGAGACCGAACTCCGTCAGAAAATCAAGATTTCGCAGGGCAACATCGTCAATGACAACATGAAGACGACCTGCATCAACATGATCAAGGAGTATTACGTTGACAAAGGTTATTATAATTGCGACGTTACAGTGAGCGAGCGCCCCGACGAAAAGCTCACCCGCGCAGTCAACCTCTATTTCAACATCAACAAAGGCAAGAAAATCAAAATCGAGCGCATCAACTTCATCAACAACAACCAAGTTTCCAATGCCGTGCTGCTCAAATCGATGAAAGAGACCAAGGAGCGTTTCCACTTCACCCCGTTCTGGAAAGCCGACACCGTCATCGCCTACATGTTCAAGCATCCCGACTACTACCGCTCCAAAGACATCCTTGAGCACCTCGGCGACTACTTTGCAGGGCGCGTCAACTTCCACATTTTCAAGGGTTCCAAGTTCATTAAAAGCTCCTACGAGAGCGACAAGGGCAAGCTCATCGAGAAATACAACGAACTCGGTTTCCGCGACGCATACATCGTGAAAGACAGTTTCTACGTCAAGGGCAACCTCGCCTATATCGACATCACCGTGGACGAGGGGCCGCGCTACTATTTCCGCAACATCGACTTCGTGGGCAACACCAAATACTCCAGCGACGTGCTTCACCAGGTGCTGAACATTGAAAAGGGCGATGTTTACAACCAGAAACGAATGATGGAGAACATCAGCATGAACCAAGACGGCAACGACATCAGCTCCCTGTACATGAACGACGGCTACCTCTTCTTCTATGCCAACCCCACCGAAGTGCTGATTGAAAACGACTCCATTGACATCGAAATCCGCATCCGCGAAGGACAGCAGGCCACCTACAACAAAATCTCCGTCACCGGCAACACCAAGACCAACGACAACGTGATTCTGCGCGAAGTGACCACCTTGCCAGGGCAACTATTCAACCGCGCCGACATCATCCGTTCCCAACAAGTTCTGCTTTCCCTCGGCTACTTCAATCAAGAGAAGATGGACGTGCGCCCGACACCGAACGAGGCCGACGGAACCGTTGACATCGAATATGTGGTGGAAGAGACCTCCTCCGACCAGTTCGAACTTTCCGCCGGCTACGGCGCCACCGGTTTGGTACTCAGCGCGGGGATTTCCTTCAACAATTTCTCTTTCAAGAAGTTATTCAAGAAGGATGCTTGGAAACCCATCCCCTCCGGCGACGGACAAAAACTGTCGCTCAAAATCTCCACCAACGCCGTCTGGTACCAGTCATACAGCCTTTCGTTCGTAGAACCATGGCTCGGTGGCAAAAAGCCAAACACCCTCTCCGCATCCGTCTATTACCAGAAGCAAACCAACGGCTACACCAAAAAAAACGATGCCTACGCCGCCATTGACATTATGGGCGCGAACCTCACCTTTGCCAAGAAGCTCAAGTGGCCCGACGACTATTTCCAACTCTCGCACAGCATCATCTACCAATACTACCGCGTGAAGAATTACGGCAGCATCTTCATCTTCAGCAACGGATACGCAAACAACATCAGCTACAAGTTCACTATCCAACGCAATTCGGTCAGCGCCCCGATTTATCCCCGCGAAGGTTCCGAAATCACCTTCTCGGTTCAGGCAACACCGCCCTACTCCCTCTTCACGAAAACTGATTACACCACCGCCACCGAACAAGAGAAATACAAGTTCCTTGAATTCCATAAATGGAAATTCAACGTTTCATGGTTTACTAAAATCGTTGACAATCTGGTACTTAACGTAAGACTAAAGACCGGATTCATCGGCTGGTACAACAAAAACATCGGCGCGCCCCCATTCGAACGCTTCTATCTGGGTGGCGACGGGCTCTCCAGCTGGGCTCTCGACGGCCGCGAAATCATCGGCATGCGCGGTTACGACGACAGCGCCCTGACCCCCATGCAAAACGGCGAATATGTGGGCGGCACCATCTTCAATAAATTCACAGCCGAACTCCGCTACCCCATCACGCTCAACCCCAGCGCCACCATCTATGTACTCGGCTTCGTGGAAGCTGGCAACTCATGGCTCGACAAACGCAAGTACACCCCCTTCAACCTCTATAAATCAGCCGGTCTCGGCATCCGAATCTACCTGCCTATGTTCGGCCTGCTCGGCTTCGACTGGGGATACGGCTTCGACCCCGTGCCCGGACAGAAAGACGCCGCCGGCAGCCGCTTCCACATCTCCATCAACCAATCAATCGACTAAGGATTCTTCTCGGACAGCTAAGATGAATAAGTGACGGGAACAACATCATTAATAAAAAACCAAGAATCAAACCATCTGACTGGAATTAATAAATCTTAAAAAGTCCATTCCTGTAAAATATAAAAAGGAAAAACACGTTAGCATACACAAAAAAATATAGAACTATGAAAAAATTATTAGCCATTGTATTGATTGCGTTCATGACGCTGCCAGTATTCGGGCAGAAATACGCCTACATCGACTCCGAATACATCTTGAGCAATATGCCCGACTATGTGGAGGCGCAGGCCGAATTGGACCGCATCGCTGCTGAATGGCAGAAAGAAATTGAAAAACAATTCAGCAGCATCGACTCGATGTATAAGAAATATCAGGTTGAAGCCATCACGCTACCCGACAACATGAAAAAAAGACGCGAGGACGCCATCATCGCAGCTGAACAATCTGCCAAGGATTTGCAAAAGAAACGCTTCGGCAAGGACGGCGATTTGTTCAAGAAAAGGGAAGAATTGGTGAAACCCATCCAAGACCGCGTTTTCACCGCCATTGACGAATATGCCAAGGAAAAAGGCTATGCCTTCGTTTTCGATGTCGCCGGAGCCATGACCATCATCTATGCCGATCCGAAATGGGACATCAACGACCAGATTATGCAAAAACTCGGCGTCACCGCCAAGGACGATGCGGAAGAAGATGATTAATAGTTTAAGAACAGAAAACACAGAACTACAATAATTATATTATGAGAAGAACATTTTTACTGTTGATCGCTATCTTGCTTGTTGGGACAACAAGCGTGAAAGCACAGAAGTATGGGCATGTAAACGGACAGGAAATCATGATGCAGATTCCGGGAATCGACTCGCTGCAAATCAAGTTGGACGCATTCCAGAAAGAGTTACAGGCAACTGGAGAAGCCATGCTTCAAGAATTTCAAACCAAAAAAGACCTTTTTGACAAACAAGCCGGCACAATGTCCGCTTCCGTCAGAAAAGTGAAGGAAAACGAACTGCTCAGCCTTCAAAACAACATCCTTGAATTCCAGGAAAGTGCGCAACAAGATTTGGAGAACAAGCAGTTGGAGCTCCAACAACCCTTCCTTGATAAATTAACAAAAGCGATTGCCGACGTTGCCAAGGAAAACGGATACACCTACATCTTCGACGAGCGAATGCTCCTCTACTCCGAAGGCGGCGACAATGTGAGTGTTCTCGTGAAGAAGAAACTCGGCATCAAGTAATTAGCAGACTCCAAAACCTGATGAAATGAAAAGATTTCTTACCATTCTCATTTTAGCGGCCCTTTGCAGTCTGCCCAACCTGACCTCCGCCCAAAAGGCGAAGTTCGGTCACTGCGACTACAACGCGATCATGCAGGCCATCCCTGGATACGACACGATTCAGACCGCTGCCATGGCACTGAAAGACGAACTGGAGAAGGATTACAACGCAATGGCCGAAGAATTCCAAGTCAAATATGAAGACTATCAGGCCAAAGCCGCAACCTACTCCGCCGCTGTGAACAAAGTCAAACAACAAGAGCTGACCGACTTGCAAACGCGCCTCCAAAAATTCCAGGAGGACGCTCAACAAAAAATCCAAACCATGCTTCTCGAACGCAGCAAACCCTTTGATGAAAAGACGAAAGCCGCGATCAAAGAGGTGGCCAAAGACGGTGGCTACACCTACATCTTCGACAAGAACATCCCCCTCTTTTCTGGCGACTCATCCGACATTACGGATCTCGTGAAACTAAAACTCGGAATCAAGTAATGCACTTCATCGACTCGCACACCCATCTGTATAAAGAGTATTATGAGGAAGATTTGGATGCGGTGATACAGCGCGCCTTGGACGCAAAAGTCACGAAATCCATTCTTCCCTGCGTAAATGCACAAACAATCAGCGACTTATTTGATGCTGTGGGAAAATATCCGCAGCATCTTTTTCCTTTAATCGGGTTGCATCCAACCGACGTGACTAAAAATTACCTCGCCGATTTGGATTTCCTGGAGAAGCAGCTCTCACGTCCTGAGGTGGTCGGTATCGGTGAAATCGGCATGGATCTGTATCACGAGACGGAGATGGTGGAGCAACAGAAAGACGCGTTTTACCGGCAGCTCGCTTGGGCGAAGGAATTGCGCCTGCCACTCTCCATTCACATCCGGAGCGCGTACCCCCATGCATTGGAAATCCTCAAGAAATTCACCGGCTGCGGTCTGACCGGCATCTTGCACTGTTTTTCCGGAGGAATTCAGGAGGCGGAATGGGCGCTGAAGTTTGGCTTCATCCTCGGCATCGGCGGGGTGGTCACCTTCAAGAACAACAAACTACAAGACATTGTGAAAGCCGTTGGGCTGGAGAACATCGCGCTGGAGACCGATTCACCGTTTCTCTCTCCCACCCCCTACCGGGGTCAACGCAACGAGAGCGCCAACATCCCCATCATCGCCCAAAAGGTTGCCGACATCTTCGAGACCTCTATCGAGCGTGTCGCCGAGGTGACAAGCGCCAATGTGGAACGGATTTTCAGAATATAGAGCAACTTCATCTCAACACAAGAAGCGTGAGCCCCATCGTCCCGCAACCGAGGCAAATTGGCAACCTCACAGTGTACACGAAACAAGATGAAACCCACGCCCAAGCGTGAGCTTCACTTTTCTCTCTGTACACATAATAATTGCCAATTTTTCGGTTAGAAAGAAAAAGCGAAAGCCTTATAGATAGTCAAACAATGGGTCCGTACGCCCAAGTAATCGGTGCAAAAGTACGCAAAAATTTGTTTCAAATGCACTTTTATTTTAAAAGATGAAGGGATTTTGCTCCAATCTTCTCCAAGAACGGATTAATTTAGTATTTTTGCCGACGATATTGAAAAAGATATGAAGAAAATCCTCCTTGCAATATTTTTGCTTTGCTCCATTAGCACGGGCTATTCGCAGCGTTTCATCGGTTCGGTAATTGCAGGTATGAACAGTACGCAGGTGGATGGCGACGAAGTGGCTGGTTTCTATAAATTCGGGGCCAACGTCGGCATGTCGGTCATGCTGCCTTTGGACGAGAATTTCCGTTGGTACGGTACCATTGAGCTGCTTTATTCGCAGAAGGGCTCCTACCAAAACGCGTACCGCGCCAACGCCATCCTCGACGGCACGGAAAGATTGCTTTATCGCAATGAGGACTTCAATGTGCCTTTCAACAAGAAAATCAAATACAAACTGAACCTAGACTACGTGGAGGTGCCGATTGTCTTTCACTATGAGGATTTTAGGAGCGGGTGCGCCATCGGCGCTGGTTTCGCCTGGAGCCGACTGGTTCGTGTCAAAGAGATTGAAAACGGTTGGACAACTACAACCAACTTGCGTTCGGGCACTTACAGGAGAAATGATTGGAGCGTAATTGCGGATGCAAAGATCCGTCTTTTCCAAGGACTTAAATTGAATTTGCGCTACGAGTACTCATTCGTTCCCTCGCGTCGCCGCGTCTTCCAGCCCTTCAGCGATCTGGAGGAGGTGCGCAAATCGTACAACAGCGTCATTACCTTGCGTCTCATCTACTCCTTCAACGAGAAATACGTCAAGAACCCCGACTACATCAAGGGCGGACGCAAAGGGCCAAGGTGGATTCACGACACCTCAAAGGGATGGTATAGGTAGCTATTGACTGAATGCGCCTACTTTTTTAATTTTTTATCAAGGGCATTGAGGCCATCGATAGCACGTTGGTAGTTGGTTACCAGGGTGAGACATTCCTCGTAATCGGCGCGGGCTTTCTCCACATCGCCGAGGTACTCGTAGCACTCGCCGCGAGCTGCATAAGCATCCACGAACTTCGTATTCAATGCGATTGCATGACTGAAATCAACGACCGCCTCATCAAACTTTTTTTCCTGCATCAGAAAGTAGCCCAGATTATAATAAGCATTCACGGCATACACTCCCTCCTTCGCAAAGGAGAGCAGATTCATGAACTGAGCTCTGGCATTCTCCACATCGCCCAAGTCACGATAGAAAACGCCTAAGTTGTAATTGATTTCCTGATTCCGAGGGTCAATACGCAGAGCATTCTTGTAGTGCTCAATTCCTGCGGGATCCAATCTCTTCTGGCAGAAATAGCCCAATTCAAGGTGCGCTTTGATTTCTTGGGGATTCTGATCCTTAACCAGGTACAACATCCTCAAGTAATTGGACGTATCAGCCTGCTCCTTATAGCAGAACGCCTTGATCAAGTAAGCTGTGGGATTGTGGGGCTGCAACTTGGCTGCCTCGTCGATAGCAGCCGTACAACGTTCGTAATCCTTCTGGAAATAATACAATTCAGCGAGTTTCAGTCGCGCCTCGTTAAAATTCTTGTCGAGATCCAAGGCTTTCAGCAGATTTTCCTCCGCATCGTCGGTATGACGCTGGGCGAAATTGACATCTGACAACAAAACATAATATTTCGGCTCGGAAGACTTCAACTCAATGGATTTGAGCACATCGATCCCTGCGGAATCCATTGCTTTGTGATTATAATAGTAGTTGGCACGCAGATAATAGAGCTCGGGATTGAGGGAATCCATCTGAATTGCCTGATTCAAAGAGGCGAGGTTGTTGCTGTCAAGCACGAAATCGGACTTGTCCTTTTTCGAATGGCAAGAAAAAAACAGGCAGTTCAACAAGCAAACTGCCAGTATCAAAAAGTATCTTCTCATAGTTCAGTATTATTCTGTCATCAGACTTTCACGGACCTTCTGTTCAATTTCGTCAGCCAATTCTGGGTTGTCGGCGAGTACTTGCTTAACGGTATCGCGGCCCTGCCCCAACTTGGAATCATTGTATGAGAACCAAGAGCCGGACTTCTTGATGATTCCTTTTTCAACGCCGATATCAATCAGTTCGCCGATTTTGGAGATGCCTTCGCCAAAGAGAATATCGAACTCGGCAAAACGGAATGGCGGAGCCACTTTATTCTTGACGATTTTCACTTTCACGTGGTTGCCCGAGGCGACATCCCCATCCTTGATTTGGGACTGACGACGGATGTCGATGCGGACCGAGGCATAGAATTTCAGCGCGTTGCCGCCAGTGGTGGTTTCGGGATTGCCGAACATCACACCGATTTTCTCGCGCAACTGGTTGATAAAGATACAGCAGCACTTGGTTTTACTGATGGTGGCCGTCAATTTACGCATCGCCTGCGACATCAAACGGGCTTGGAGGCCCATTTTGGAATCGCCCATATCGCCTTCGATTTCGCTTTTCGGAGTCAGTGCAGCAACGGAATCAATAACGATAATGTCGATGGCGCCTGAACGGATCAGATTGTCAGCAATTTCAAGCGCCTGCTCACCGTTATCAGGTTGTGAAACGAGCAATTCAGCCGTATTAACGCCCAATTTTTCAGCATAGAAGCGGTCGAAGGCGTGCTCCGCATCAATAAAAGCAGCGATCCCTCCCTGCTTTTGCGCTTCCGCAATCGCGTGAATGGCCAACGTGGTTTTACCGGAAGATTCCGGTCCGTAGATTTCAATGATTCTTCCACGCGGATAGCCGCCAACACCTAACGCGGCATCCAAGCCGATGGAGCCTGTTGAAATCACCTCAATATTATCAATGGCGGAATCCCCTAATTTCATCACGGCACCCTTGCCGTACATTTTGTCGAGTTTTTCCAAGGTGGAATTAAGCACTTTGAGTTTTTCAGGATTTACATTTTCGTTTTCCATAATTATATTTTATTAATGAATAAAGACGCTGCAAAGATACATCAAATAAAAATATTTTTTGTCCGACAGCACTACTTTTTTTTAACAAAATGACGAAACCAGCCATTTCTCCGCAAAAAATACATTTTCAACAGACAAAGCACAAAAACAGCTTTTTTTTGCAATTTATCTAACGGAATTCTGGAATTTTCCGCAATCAGCAGAAGAATGACAAGCTGACTATCAAGATTTTACTCAACCCATCCCTGAGCTGGTGTTGGATTATTGCGTAAGCATCAAGCGCACCTTGATACCTGCATCGATATTCATGTTGTTATATTGCTGTGAAATATAGGGACGATTGATGGTATGGTCGTAATAGAGTGTCAGTCCCACCATTTTGCTCAGCTGATAATCGGCAGAGAAGTTGATAGTCATGGAGAGTGACCCTGCAGAAACCTGGTCGATGTCTTCCGCGATTTTGCGCAAGATGGTGCGGTTATCCTTGAGTGAGAAGGCTGCGCTCAGGTTCAAGTCGCTGGTAATCTGGCGTTTCATACCGGAGAAGATAAACCCGATGGTAATATCCTTGATGCGGTAGCCGGCAGCCACAGCGAACTCATTGGAGGAGGTTTCGGTGATCTGGTTATTGGCGAAACTGAGTGAGGTGTTGCGGTTTCGTTTGTACTCGACCTTAATCATCACGCTGTTTTTCAAGGTCATATCAAAACCGATCAACGGGTTCAATTGTTCGGAAATCGTGACCTGACCGATTTCACGGCTGGGGATGAAGTTGCCGTTGAGGTCGCGGGCGGTCGGATTTCCATAGGCATCCTCGGTATAATAGAGGTTGGAGGTATAGCTGCCGACATTGTAGGTACAGGTATAGGCATGAGTCAGCGAGAGGCTCTGGAAATACTTGTTCACTCCTTTGATTTTAGTAAAGCCGGTGTAATTGAGGCGCCAGTTGGGAAGCGGAATCTTCGGGAAGGGCGAGGTGACATCCACTTGCGAGACCTTCTTTCCTCCGTAGGAAGCCAAGAAAGCAGCGGTGAGGACCTCCTGATTCAGCGGGCCGTAGCCGACTGGGTAGCCGGTAGAGTCGATTACGCCGCCCGAATTGGCATTATTGGCCGACAAGCGGTTAGCCAACTCAAAACGAGCCGCCTTGAAATCATCGAACAACTCGTCCCCATCGGTGAAGAACCTGCCGAGAGCGAACTGGGTAATCGAGAAGTTGCCAGTAGTCTTCGGCGAATAGGACTGGAAGTTGCCGTCGCGATCCGCACGGTAGTATTCGGAATAGTTGGATGTCTTGTTGCGATTGGCCGTCACATCGATGCGGAAATCCTTGAAAGGCTCAATGGTAGCCCGGAAATTGATGGTCTGGTTATGGCTTTCCTGATAAGCATAGTTCATAAGCGTATCGGTGGAGAGCCACCCCCTTTCAGAAGAGATGTGTCGGATATCGGTCTGTCCGCCGAATACGAACAGGAATCCCGGCGAGCCATTCTTCAAGTTCATGCCGAGCAAACCAGGCGCGTACATATAACCTGGCATATTGATGCCGTTGCCTTCGCTATAACTCAGGGAGACATTGCGGAGCAACATAAGGAAACGCAAAGTCCCGTCACCAATAATCTTGCCGTAGTTGGGTTTCTCCTTCAACGAATCCTTGCCATCCTTACCCTTACCTTTGCCTTTGCCCTTGTCTTTACCAGTATCTTTGGGGTCTTCCTTGCTATTTGCATCCGCGCCTGCTTTCAACTTGGTCATCTTCGCGTTACCTTTGGAATTATTGCTGCCTTGGTTAACCTTTTTCAAATAGGGTATTTTATTGTAAAGATTAACGAAGTTGACATTGCCATTGAGTTGAATGGTTTGGGAGTTGGAAATCGTGTTACCGAGGTTCGTGAGCGAGAGGGAGGCACTGGTGAAGTTGTACATGGAGCCGTAGCGGGCGCTGGCGGTAATCCAGCTGAAGAGCGGGATTTTATTGATAGGGATCTGATAGGAGGCATCGAAACGCTGCTGGAAGGTGTTCATACGGCCGCCCTTACCAAAGCAGTGCCAAATGGAGTCGCGTTCGGCACGTGTATCAATCAAACCCTGAGGTTCGTCAATACGCGAAGAGGCATTGGCCGTATACTCAAACTTCAGCCCTTGCGTCAAATCCCAACGCAGCGCGTAGTCGCGATTCCAATCGAACGACTTGACGAAGCTAGTATCGATGATGATATTGCCCTTGCTCTTCGGGCGGTACTTGAACTCGTTCATTTCGCGATGTACAGTCGTGCGGAAGGTGAATGTCTTGGGCAGCGGATAGAAGTTGAAGTCGCGAATCAACTGCAGCCACTTGGATTTCAACCATTTCTGATTGGCCAACGGACGGATGACTTTTGGGTTATAGTTGAAAGAATAGCCCAATTCTCCCTGATGCGTGAACTCATTGTCAAATTCAACATCCACATTGCGGCTCTTCACTTCGGAATAAGCGTAAGAGAAATCAAAGTTTTCTATATCCCACGGACGGATCTTAATCGGCTTGTCGAAATCCCTCTCCTTGCGGACATTCATGATATTGATGTTTTGACGTCTCACATAGTCGGTGACATTGTGACGGATGGAGTCGCGTTCGGCTTTGGTCTCGTAGGTCTTCAAATCCTCTTTCAGCTTCACATCGGGGTTGAGGGGATTGTATTCAGGGATGGAGACGTTCTGCGACAAGTCGTAATGTACGGGGATGCGGATATTCCACTTTTCGGGGAACCAGGCCTTGCCTGCCTCGAAATTGGCGGCAAAGTCAACGGTGTATCTTGTCTCTTGTTGGGTTTCGGTGACCGACTGGTCCAGAGAACCGAAGCCTGGTGTGGAGTAGGTCCCCGAAAGGGTGATGTCGCCGATGTCGGCCAAATTCAGGCGCATGCGGGCGAGGGCAGCGAACCCTTGCTTGTCGTCGAAATCGCAGAGACGCAACTCGTTCACCCACAATTCAACCGACTTGCCCAACATATCATCGCCGTCGTTGGCAGTTTTCTTCTTCGGGTTTCGAACACCAATCATAATGGTGGCAACATCGGCGAGGTTCGGCGTACCGACCACCGTCACACGGTTTCCGCCCAACATCATTGTGTAAGGAACGGCAATGCTGGGATGCGTGCCGCCGCGCACCTCGATGTTTCGTTGCTGCTTCACGTTGACCAAAGAGTCGAGAACAATTTCCATACGGTTGTTGACAGGCCAAATGGCAGTGGAGTCCTTACCGCAGTACCAAGGCGTCAGCTCAACCGGAATCTCATACTCATAGTAGTTGTCGGTAAAGTCGGAGCCCAAACGGATGAAAGCGGTCACATCGCCCTTGTTGATGACATCCTCTTGATTGACCTTTTCGGCATGGATGAACATCTTAAGTTTCTTGAACTTACGGAGGTCGTAAGAGGTGGTTTTGTAAATGGCGCGCGCATCGCCGTCAATCAGATTCTGCACCTTCATCGTCAGTGCCTGCTCATTCACATAATAAATGGTAGTGCTTCCGAAGCCTTGCTCACGTTCGATACCTGGAGGCAACACGTAAGGAATCGGCGTGCGGTTGCCGTTCTCCTCATAACTCAAACTGGAAACGTTGAAAGAGGTTTCCTGTCCACCATTGGCAGGAAGGTAGTCTCCATCTTCCATCAAGTCGAGGGAATAGGTGCGCCAGTCGCTTCTCACCAATTCGAATGTGGCTAAACGGCAGATGATCGGCTCACTGAAATCACGCATGAAAACACGCATGAAGCGGATATAGTTGAAACCGGAAATATTACCCACCACCTTGTCGGGATTCTTAATCGGGATCTTGAACTGATACCACTTGGTGGCCGGTTTGGTTCCGTTGGGAAGCGGCTCAGGTATAGCTTCGAATACGTCGTTGATGTAGTTTTCGCCCACATTCATCTTGTCAGGGCGCAAATCAATAACATACTGGTAATACTTTTCATCCTCGCTCAAGGTATTGTCATTGTTCACATCCTCCATATTCGGGATGTTGGTGCCAGAGGTTGGATAGTTTTCGGGGCTTTGGGCATCGGTGGGAGAGTTCCCGTCCGCGTTATTATAATATTTGTAACGGTCGAGAATCTTGATGTCGGCATTGTCGTAATCGCCGCCGCGGAAATAGTGGTAGTTGTCGGATGAGGGGTCGGCAAAAGCTTGTTGATACGCCTGCGACTCCGTGCCGAACTGTGCGGCAAGCAGACTCAGATAACCATCGTTGAAGAACGACTGTTCGGCCGAAGTGGTTAGGCCGTCGTAGCCCACATCCTGATGTTGGCGGGCGTTCGGGTCATTATCAAACGCGCTGACAATCATTTGGATAGTGGGGACGCGTCCCCAAACGGTGTATTCTACATTCTCATCGCTACCATCGGCAGGCAGACCGTTTTCAAAGAATTTCTTTCCATCCTTCAAAATGTCCTCGGAGATATCGCCGAGGTTAAAATAGAGTTTGCCACCGCTATGATTCGGGTTCTCGATGAAAGGATCCATCATCCAGAACTCGATATACTCGTAGTTTGCGGATTCGAAATCGGTGTTGTCCATTTCGCGCATGATACCGCCCCAACGGGAAGCGGGGTCATTGAGGTGACCGCTGGCATCCACACCGGCTGACAAGCCCTCGCTGCCATTCACATCGTAGTTGTAAGGACCTCTTTCACTTGGATAGAAAGCCAGGTTGAGCACGGAAATGTTGGTCGGGGTGGAATTGGCAGATTCCTTATACGGGAACAATTCCGTTTCATATACTTCACGCGCGTAAGGTTGCGACTGGTCTTCCGCCGTGATATTGGACGGAGTGGCGCTATTGTCGCGATAGAAAATCGGGTCGATGATGTACCAGCAGAACTTGGCGCGGTTGAAACCGTAGGCCAATTGACGGCGCTGGGAATCGTTATCGGAGGTGCTCGCTTCCGGGAACAACTGTGGCTGGGACTGCGGAGTGGAGGCCAGCGACCATTTGTAGATGGAACGCAAATCCACCGTGGATTTCGTGGCCTCGAAGTCATCGATATAGGTAGTACCCTCCTTGCCAATGGCGCGAGAGTGCCCAGGTATGAAATGAGCGAATTCGCCTTCGAGCTGGAGATTGGACTCCGTGGTCGTACTATGGAAAGAGAGAAGGTCAACGGCTTTGGTAACAAACGGAAGTACCGTCTTGTAATTAAGGTTCATCCCCCATATTGTATTGTTAATCGGCTCGTCACCGTAGTTGACTTTCTGAGTGATAGGACGCTCGTTCAGATTCAGGATGGTTGCCCCAACATTGAAATTCTTGTTGAAGGCATAATCCAAATTCAAGCCGAACATACGCTGGTCGTTCATTCCGAAATTGGACTGGTTTTCAAGGGAGATATTAATCGGGGTCCCCGAATTGAGCACGCCCTCATTGATGATGGAAACCGTACCCATACTATAGTTGACGGTGTAGTCCACGTTTTCGGTCAGGGTGATGCCGCCGGCTGTCACCTTCACGGATCCCTCAGGCACGTTCATCGCATTCAACTGAATTTCGGAGCCGGAACTCGACTTGTAACTGCCTTCCAAGTAGTACTTGTTCTTGGCGGTATATTGCTGCGCAAGAGTACGTGTGGTGCGGTACAGCGTATCAAAGGCATAGCGTTCGGCTGCGGCGGGGTCGGTCAACACGGCGCGCAAGTCCTTGCCGAAAGGTTCAACAGTGGGGAAATAAATCTTGCCGTTGTTGGCGTTGATGGTACCTCCCTGCGTGGCCGCATTGTCAATGAAGTCGAAAATGCCATCCGGAACGGGGTCCTGCTGCTGGTTCAGTCTATCCAGCCCCATCAATTTAATTAATGCGATGCCCTTTTCGTTGCCCGTGTTGAAGAAGCCGTTGGCTACACCTTCGTCATCGCCGGTGTAGAGGATGTTCAGACGGAAGTCCTCTTTGGAAACCTGATATGCATTCAGACTGTAAACGTTCTTCATCATCAAGTCCCACAAAGGCGATTTGGTATCCAAAGAGGTGCTTTTCAGCAACTTGACGCGCAAGCAGTTGGGGGCGCTTACCTGATTGGAAAATTCGCCGACCTGATAGACGTGGTTATCGCCAATGATGGTATATTGGAAAGCAACGGCCAACACCTGATCAGAGGTAAGTGCCGTATTCAGAGAGATGAAGCCGAGTTGAGTATTGACGGTGTACTCGGAGGGAGAAAGCAGACGGGCGCTCTCAATCTTCTCATAATCAACGCCGGAAGTCAGACCGCGCGAACGGAAATTGTTGTTCACAACACCCAAATCACGATAGAGGGAGGTATCCAAAACCATCGTCAGGTTGTTGATGGAGTCGCAAGGATATTGGTACATGCCTGTCGGGGAGAAACCGGAAAACTGCGGATTTCCCTCACCTAAATCAGTGAAAGCCACGATGTTACGATTGTCTTGCGTAGCAGAGCCGATGGTGGTGCGCCAGACTTCAATCTTCGTAATGACGATGGGTGAACTCACCAACGGAAGCGTGGACAGGTATTGGTTATAATGGTCGCGGAAGAACTGACCGAGGAAGTAATGGCGGTTCTCTTCGTACTCGTCGGCCTTGAAATAGAAGTCGTTGGTCTGGGCACCGCCGGTCACCGTAATGGTTTCCGTTTCCGACTTTTGTTCGGAAGCGACGGCGGTCACCATCAATTTACCGAACTTGAGCTGGGTCTTCACACCGAACAGGCTCTGACTGCCGGTAATCAATGTGCTGTTCAAAGGCAGCGTAACATTACCGAACTCAATCAATTGCAGGATGTCATCCTCCTTACCCTCGAATTTCAGCTTCATCTCGTTTTCAAAATCAAACATGGCCTCTGTGTTGTAATTGAGGTTGAATTCGATTTTGTCGCCGATTTTGGCAAGGGCATTCAACTGGATATTCTCGTCAAAATTGAACTGAGTGACTTTCCTCTGCTTGACGGGCAACGAAGGGTTGTCGTGACGGTTGTGCAGCACGCCGAAAATCAGTTCCACATTGCCAGAAGGGCGGATATCGATGGTATTGCTGCCGAAGATGCTCTCAAAGATGTCGCCGCCAACATGGATCTGGGGTATCAATCCCCCGCCGCGCCGGTTGCCGTGGGAAGTATAGGAAGCACCACGGTCGCGCCAGTAGTCATTGACGGAATTCCTTAAATCATAATCAATATATTCGTTCACCGACATGGAAGAGGCAGGGCCGAACGGCACATTGCCAATCATGTTCTGAAATTTATAAGTATTTGTTAATGAATCATATACTATTTCAGTATGGAAAGAAGGTGGCGTATTGAGGTGGAAAGGGCTGTAAAATTGGTCTTCGTCAAGAGGATTATTGTCGTAATGAGGGACGGGCGAACGCGGGTTGGTATCCGGAGGGGTGAGCGCGGAAAGCACTTCGGAAGAAGATTCCTCAAAAGAGCGAACGCTCGCTGTATCAAGCAGTTGTGCGATTAAAGAGGTACTATCCTTCGTCAAATCGCCTATGGAAAATTCATGTTTGGGGCGGAAAACCGGTTGGATGTCCGGAGCGGGGGTGGGTTCGGAGGTGACGGTTTCAGGTTGCTCCGTATCACGATAAGTGCCCTCCGACTTTGGCGCCGGAATGGCGAACACCAAAGAGTAAAGGGCAGCGACGACAATAAAAGCGATAATATATCTATGCGCGTTCGTTCGGGTTGTCACGTTTCAGTTTGTTCAATTAGTTAGTTGATTTACAATAACTTGAGTGCTTTTTTAATTAAATCTTCCACCGAGAGGTCGATTCCTTCCTCCTTCAGAATACTATCCAAAACCTTATCGGCGGGAGCTTTTGCGAAGCCCAAAGCAATCAAAGCAGATAACGCTTCTATTTTATTATTATTGCCAACGGCAGAAAAATTATCTGATATTTGGAAGGAGGCTTTGGCGATTTTGTCCTTCAGGTCGATGATGACGCGCTGGGCCGTTTTGGCACCGATTCCCTTAACCGACTGAATGGTACGGACATCCTCACTAGAGATGGCGTTCACCACATCCTGAACACTGAGGGCGGAAAGGATCACGCAGGCCGTATTGGGTCCGATGCCGTTCACCGAAATCAGCATCCTGAAAAGCGTGCGCTCCGCTTCGTCAAAAAAGCCGTACAGCGTCTGCGAATCCTCTTTCACGACATAATGCGTCAGTATCTTCACCTCCCCTTCATCCTTCAGTTGGGAAAAAGTATTCAATGATATGTGAATGTAATAACCCACGCCGCCCGCGGTTTCCAACACCACGTATGCGGGATTTTTCTCAATCAGCCTACCTTTGATATATGTGATCATCTTTTAAATTTTGGCTGCAAAAGTACTATTTTTTTTGCGACTTTGGCACTGACTTCCACTTTCCGTGCAACGCTGAATTTCCCAAAGTTCACCCATCGCTCCCAAAACAATTATTTTCCGTACTTTTGCACGCATTTATAAAGTTAAAAACAATTATCACAGATGGCAGACGGATATTTAGAAAACAAATTCAATGAGATTCACGACAAACGGAAAGTGGTGGTAAAACGCATTTCGGTGGATTCGCTTTTGGAAAAGAACAGGAGTTACCGCGGCTACGACCCGCAGACGGTGGTGACCCGCGAGATGCTGGAGCGCATTGTGGAGGTCAACACCAAGATCCCTTCTGCAAAAAACCAGCAGGTCCTCCGTTTCAGATTAATCACAAGAGAAAATGGGGCGGCCGATGTCATGGCGAACATCAAATTGGGCGGGATGCTGCCCGAACTGCACCTCCCCTTCCCTGGCACTGAACCGCAGGCGTTCATCATCGTCTGCGCCACCGCCCCCGAAACGAAAATGGTGGACATCGACCTCGGCATCTCCGCGCAGAGCATGCTGCTGAAAGCCGTGGAGATGAACCTGAACGGCATCATCATCGGCGCGTTCAACAAACAGAAAATCACCGAGTTGCTCCAACTTCCTTACGAGCCGCTACTCATCCTCGCCATCGGCAAAGGCAACGAACTCATCCGCCTCACCCCCATCTCCGAAGATGAAAGCAAAGCCTACTACCGCAAGAACGGCATCCACTTCGTACCGAAAATCAAACTGAACGATCTGATCTTTTGACGATGATTTTTTGAAAGGCATGTTGGCTCCCCATTAAACCCAACCCCAATCCAACCCACAAACTCCTCGTTTTTTTTCAAGGTCACGCACCGCCAAAACATCCCACGCCCTTCATCCCTTCATCTTTTAGCAGCCTGTCAAAGTTTTCAATTCTCAATTCTTAATTTATTCGTATTTTTGCGGCTGCAAATCTAAAGTTTGCGAAAAATATCATCATTATGGCTTATCATTTTAAGAATTTGGTTTTTGAAGGCGGTGGTGTGAAAGGCATCGCATACGTAGGCGCCATGGAAGTGCTTGACAAAGAAGGAATTTTAAATAACATTGAGCGGGTGGCAGGCACGTCAGCTGGTGCCATGGTGGCGGTTTTGGTCGGGTTGAAATACTCCGCCGAAGAGGTGAAGGATGTACTGTGGCATCTCGATTTCAAGAATTTCATGGACAAGTCGGGGTTCTTTCTAACCAATACCGCGCGGCTGTTGAAGGAGTACGGCTGGTATAAAGGCGACTTTTTCCGCCAAACGATGGCCGACCTTATCCAACGGAAAACCGGCAATGGCGAAATCACTTTTGGCGAGCTGGCCGCAACGAAGGAATACCGCGAAATCTATTTGGTGGGGGCTAATCTTTCCACCGGTCTTTCTGAACTCTTCAGCCACAAAACCACCCCGCAGATGAAGGTGGCCGACGCTGCCCGTATTTCCATGTCCATCCCGCTGTTTTTTGCCTCGGTGAAAGGGGGGAAGAACAAGGAGCACCTATATGTGGACGGCGGCCTTTTGGAGAATTACCCCATCAAAACCTTCGACCAGGTGGATTTTATTGCCAATGCCAACAGCATCCGCCGTACCGAGTACTATGAAACGATCAATACCAAGTGCATGCAAAAGGGCAATGCCAAGACCGAATATGTGTACAACAAGGAGACATTGGGGTTCCGGTTGGATTCATCGGATGAGATTTCGATGTACCTCGGGAAAGGTTCGACGGAGGTCAAGGAGATCAAGAATTTCCTCGGTTACACCAAGGCCTTGGTGACCACCCTCATTGATTTTCAAAACAATGTGCATCTGCACAGCGACGACTGGCAGCGCACGATCTATATAGACACGTTAGGAGTGGGTTCGGTTGATTTCGACATTTCGGATGATAAAAAGACCGATCTGCTGAATTCAGGAAAACAATATACCGAATCCTATTTGGAGTGGTATAACAACGACGAGGAGAAGGCCAACAAATAGGGCTTATTGTCATATTTTTACTGTCCCCATATAGTACTCAGCAGATTTATACTACTTTTGTTGCACCCCCCAACAAATTTTTGCAACATTTTTTGAAAAGGAACGCATATCAGGCAATCGTGCCAACGCCTTGAACGCGAGAACAGCAATTGATGCATATCCCGTGCTATTAAAATCTTTCCAAATGACTACCGGAATTACACGGGCAGGACATTTTGTTTATAAAAACGAGCTTTACAAAATTGCGGCATACGATTATTTGAAGGCCAGCAAAATTGCGAAACACGAAGCCCCCCCTTTCACTCGTCAAGGCGGCGTATGTGAAGTACAGTGCAGCATCAATGAATTGCCACTCTATTTCTTTTTCGATACAGGCGCCAGCGATGTGACCATCAGTCAGGTAGAAGCAACCTTTATGATGAAGAACAAATACCTTGATGCCTTTGACATCATCGGACGACAAAACAACATGACAGCCAAAGGCGATATTACGGAAGGTATGGTCAGCAACCTGCGCTCCATCAAATTCGGTGACGCTGTGCTTTCCAATGTGAGGGCCAGTGTGGTGATGAGCCAGCGCACCCCGCTTCTGCTGGGACGATCCGAAATGGCACGACTTGGAAAAATAGAAATTGACAATTCACGCAAAATGCTGAAAACAGCCTATCAGGAAAAGGAATAAGTAGAGTAGAGTTCACCTACTATATTACTTCATCTATAGCACGGCTATTGAAGGAAGTACTGTGACGGAGATCGAGAACCAGCTGCAATTCGAGTTCGGGTTGGTGCCGGTGAAAATCGTAAAGGAGGACAGAGGCGAATACATACAGGCATTGGTGGAGGCCCGCGAGCAGGAATCTTTGGCTCCACTCCGCAACTTTATGCTGGAGGAGCACATTCGCAACCTCAGCAAAGAGATTGCGGAATACAAAAAGTCGCAATTGTCTGACCCGATAAATATTTTCACTGACCCGATAGCGGAGCGCATGTATCAGGCTATTTTGCAAGACGACAGCTTAAATTACAGTGGTTATGCGGCACTATTAGGGGTTTCGGAAGCCACCATCAAGCGCCGCCTCGCTGACCTGAAAAAGGCGGGAATGATTGTCCGTGTGGGCAGCAACAAAACCGGCCGGTGGAAAACCAGTGGAATAGTGGAAGGGAGAAAAAAGCACTATAACCGCATTCTCTCCATAACTCCATAACTCCATAACTCAAAAACTCAAAAACTCAAAAAAAACTCTCAACTTTCAACTCTCCACTCTCAACTTTTTCGTATTTTTGCCCCGTTGTTCGTTCCGAAGCCCGGACGGGCGGAAGGCGGGCGACAGACATGTATAAAAGGCGTTGATTCAACGTCTTAAGGATAGCGAAAACACAGAACCTACAAGATGTCCAGCCAATATTCAGATGCTGAAATCCAAGAAGGACTTTTGGGCAATGATGCTCGAATGATTCGCTACGTTTTTTATGAGCATTTTAACACCCTGCTGCGTTTCAACGCACAAAAGGCAGCGGGAAACAAAAGTGTAGATTTGAATGACCTAATACAGGAACTATACTTGTATATGAGCCATAACAACTGGGAAAAACTACGCAAGTATTCCTCAGAATTTCCTTTCCCCAACTGGTTCTCCGTTGTCTCCTATCGCTTTTTCAAGGATTACACTCAGTCAATGATAGATTCTTCACAGAATCTCCCTATAGTAGAAATGAACGATCATAACATTTCAATAGCAGGAACCACCAGGATTGAGACCATGATGATTGACATAAAGGCGGCAATAAGCAAACTGACTCCACCCAGAGACAAGGAAGTTGTAGAAGCTTTTTTGATACACGAGGAAGAGCCCTCCGAAATCGCCAAACGGCTCAATGTATCTGTGGACAACCTCTACAACATCAAACGCCGTGCTTTGGCGAAACTCATCAAGAACCACTTGCAAGAATATGTAAACAGGTAGAAATGAACGACAAGAATACAATCTCCGATGAATTACTGACAAAATTCCTTTGTGGGAAGACCACTCCAAAGGAAACGGAGTTGGTTTTGGCTTATATGGCGGAAAGAGATGAAAATGTTGAGGATCTGAAAAATATTTGTGCAGCGATTGAAATCCAAAAGGATATAGAAAAAGTTGCACCCCGCCGCTCACCCCGTAGATTTCTGTGGATAATTTCATCGGTGGCCGCCTCCGTCGCCGCTATCGTGATTTGCCTTGTGGCAATAAACCGGAATGACGGCAGGAACGACGACACGTATATTGTCCATCAGACCGACACGGTGAAATTTGAGCCTGCAACCCATGACACGGTGACGGCGGTTGAACCAACTGAAGAGGCCTCAAAGGCACAAACGGAATATCGATCCAATGAATTATTTATGCCGATTCAGCAGGCAGAACAAAGCAAACATTATGCTGGAGAGATGGCGAAAGTGAATTATGTATCACTGCTATTCCCATATAAAGACGTTCACTATATTTCATCAGACAGGAAAACCATCAATTTCCAATGGGAGAGCGATGCAATAAGGATTCATTTGATGGTTAAAGATTTTGAAGACAATTTATTGTTGGATAAGCAAATAACCAACGATGATCATTATCAGTGGAATCTGCCTTCCATTGAAGAGAATGCGTTCTTCTGGAAAATGATTTTCTCTTTTAAGGATGGAAGTACAAAAACAAAACAAGGACGAATTCAAGATGAGAATCTTATTATTGATGAATAAAAGCCATAGAAGAATAGCGAAAAATGCATTGCTGCTATTGGTGCTTATACTGCTACAGGGGACACTTCTGGCCCAAAACATCTCCGTGAAGTCGTTCCGTCCCCTGCCGGAAGACCTGACGGCGCGGGTGGACCCCGTGACCAACGAAAACGGGCAGACGTGCGCCCTTGTTAAAATTGTGACCACCGAGCGGGGCTTCAGCTTCGAACCC
>JAFVNW010000052.1 GCA_017506175.1 Bacteroidales bacterium
AATTGTGCACGCTTTTTACTAGTTCCCATCTCTTCTTTTTTCCAATCAATACTCACCGGTGCCACCAGTGCCATCACCGCCATTCACCTGAACAGCGGGTATAAAGTAGTTGTTGTAGGTAGGGCTGGATGAAACGCCAGGGGCGCCATCCACGCCATCGGTACCTGCGATGCCAGTCCCTTGCTGAGCCAGTTGGTCAAATCTCAACTCTCCTTCCGCAGTCACAACGCCTGGTGTAACCAGAGGCGCCGTCTGCGCAACAATGTGACCAGTCGTGCCCGAAGAAGGGTTCCCGCCGCCAGCGGTACCATTCTGCCCAGCGTTCACACCACGGTTGTCGGAATCGTATTGTCCGCCGCGACCGCCTGAGCCACCCGCTTGAGCCGGCTGAACAGTCCCTGACGAATAACCTGCCGTACCAGCGATTCCGCCTGTACCGCCCAACACAATACCGCCCCAGCTGCCTGCGGTGGCATCACCATTGGACATACCTGCCAGACCGAACCCGCCATTGCCGCCCGCACCGCCATTACCACCGTTCTTGCCGGCAACGCCATTTTTTCCGTTTCCGGCATTTCCCGGCTTGAAATAACAACGCGTCACATCATAAGCATCGCAGTTGGCAAGGTGCAAGGCATAGGTGGAAACACCATAGTTGGATTCCGTTACATAGAACAAACCGTCATCGCCCACTTCCGAGAAGAGCTGAATATTCGGACGCATCGGTTTCAGGGCAAGCTGATTAATAGAATAGTAGATAGGATCATTGGAGGTGAAGGAGGCGCACATATTCGACATAGTGGTGCAATAGACCTCCACGTCACAACCTCCACTCTGGGTACACCCCTCCCCTTCTACCATCACCATCAAGTTATCTCCCTCGTAAGCGAAATTGATGGGGATGTTGCACCAGCCGTTCGCATCCAGACACACCGTCCCGGCAAATACAAGCGAGGAATTGGAGAGATACTGGTTCCAAACCTGATTGGCAGGGATGGTGGCGTCGGTGGTGTTTTTCATATAAACACGCAAAGTACGCGTTCTGGAACCCGTGGGAACCGGCAACTGGGTAGCGACTTCGAATCCGATGCCAGAAAGCATCTTCTGGCCGGTCAGGATTTCCGAAGAGGTATAGAGGGCCGCGGTACGGTGATGACCGTAAGCGCCCGGCAGACAAAAGTCGCCCAGGGTCGCGCCGTTGCCGACCGTCGCCACAACATCGCCCGTGACCGCGCGGCTCGTACAGCCGAAGAAGGCCATATTCGGACGATTGACATTTCGGGCAAGCATAGCTGGCGCAGTGTTGTTGTTACCTTGACGCGCAGCTCCGTACATGCCACCGCCAGGATTGCCGCAATAAACGCTCACCGGACAGCCGCCACTGGAGCCGTTCTGATAACAGCCGACACCGTCGAAAAGCACGAGGAGATTTCCATTGCCAGGCACGAACTCGAAATTCACCGGAATGATAACTCGGCCATCCTGATCCGGGACGATGCAAATCTCATCATCATAAACGAGCTGCGACCCTGAATAGGATGAAGACCACGACACCATAGTTGAAGCAAAAGTGCTCATCGACACCTGCTTCATATAAACTTTCAGATGACGCGGCTGGCCATCGGCAGGCACATCCGTCACATTGGCCAAATACAAACCGATTGCGGTGATTGTAGTAGCCGTCTGAAAGTTCAATTCACTCTCAAGGTAAAGATTGGCTGACCGGGAATAGGCGCTGTTTCCAGGCAACGTCAAATTTTCGGTACTTGTCCCCGAACCGACATTCACCAACAGTTCCCCGGGTTCCACGATATTATAGCAGTCATTATCGTCGGCATTGCTGCTGGCCACCGACAAGCCTGGCAACGAGGGAGCATTAGCGGTCTCGATGGTCAAATCCTGCAGGCGGAAATTATTCAAGCTGCTTCCTTCCATTGCCACGATGCGCGGAGCCAACGAGGTCCCCTCCACATACTGGTCGCTTCTGAAAATGGTAGTCGCGCCCGGAGCGGAGGTCTTCTGCTTATAGTCATCAAAGAAACCACCCTCCAATGTCAGGTTGCTCGCCAACTCGATAGGCTGGTCGATATTGTAAGTACCCGTATCAAGGCGGATGATGGCATTGGTACATGCTGCAAGGTCAATTGCGTGCTGGATGGTGGTCGGCGTAGAGGGCGTCAACCCATTGGATGCGGGATCACCAAAGTTGTCAGCATAAAAGACATTACAATCTGTAATATCTGCATTTTCCATATAACTAACAGTAGATGAAGCACTTGCCGTACACCCATAGCTATTGGTCACCGTCACGGTAAAGGTCTGCGTTCGCGGGCTCGTCATAGGCAAATCCGCCTCAGAAATGGTAATGGCAGAGGTGATATCATTCACAGGGTCGGTGCTCCAACTATAGTTGCAGTAGTCACCACAGGAGGATGAGATGGCTTGGAGTTGCACTTCGCCGATGGCCGAACAGAGCGTAATGACTGCGGGCGTGACTGCCACAAAGGGCACCGCTCCCACATTGATGGTCTGTGTGGCCACTGCCTGACAATGGCCATTGGTTACAGTTAAACTATAAGTGGTTGTAATAGAAGGCATTACACTTATACTATGCGTAGTTGCGCCATTACTCCAGTAATAACTGCAAGTATCGCAGTTCGATGCTCCGTTCAAAATGACCTGTTCGCCGTTGCAAACTGTGGCTGAAGCCGGTTCGGCAGTGATGGAAGCGGTGGGACGACCGTAAATCTCGACGACGGTAGAGCTGGTGCTGTTATCGGTTGCGTTGCCGGGACGATAAGTGACCGTGTAGGTACCGGCATTCGCAGTGGTCACATTGGGGATGACCGGGTTTTGGGCAGTGGAGGTGAAGCCGTTCGGGCCAGTCCACAGGTAGCCGTTGCTGCTGTTGGCGCTGCAATAGAGTTGGAGGTCTTCGCCCTCACAGAGGGGACCGTTGTTACTGACGGAGGCGAGGATGTTACAGTTGGTGGTGGCATCACCGCTTTGGATGCTGAAGGAAATGGTACCGGAGGCACGGGAATAGTTGCAGATCAAGAAGATATACCATTGTCCCACTTGAGCATTTGGGATGAAGCACCACTCGGTGGAAGCGGCACTATAGCTGCAGTCAATCATCATTCCAGAGGGGTAGCCGCCCCATGTGCTGGGGTTGTTGGGGTCGTGATAGCCGTTGGTAGGGCGGTGTGTGCCGGCGCCTCCGGTAAGCTGGGAAGTGCAAACCGCCTGAAGAAGCTCACCATAGGTGGCATAACCTGTAAAGGGGCCCCAGCAGGCAAAGTCAATATCGCGGTTGTTGCTGTGTGACATATAGATGAGCATATCGCCCGGCTGGTCTATTTGCATCACATACCACGCTGGTGCGGGTGTATAATAAAGACAGCCGCGCTGACCGCTCGGAAGGTCGGGCGTGGCTGTAGAACCGGTACCGGCCGGGAAAGAGACACCGTACGGGTTTTCATCTGTACAAAAAGGACTTGAATTCAGACAAAGGTTATTCGTCGTCTGACCTGCCAACTGACAAACGAATAGACCCAATGCCCAAAGAGTTAACGTAATTTTCTTTAAGACAGTCATCTATCTATGGTATTTTTCGTAAAAAAAAATAATTTCCAACTGCACAAATTCTCCTTGTTAGATTAGCATGCAAAAGTAATAAATATACTAATAATCGCAACATTTTTATTACGTTTTTTGCTCAAAAATGTTGCCTAAATTGCGTTTTTAGCAAAAAATATACAATAACTTGATTATCAATCAATTACACTACAAAATCTCCTTTCTCCCTAAAATGATTTTTTTGTATAAAAATGATTTTTTTGTATAAAAATATTCTTGGGGAATTAAAACAATTTTACAAATCGTTCGTTAAATAGTCGCTGAAAATATGCCCCAATTGACGGGTACCGACAATGAAAATGAGAAAAACAAACAGAAACCAGATGATGGACTTGATAAAAAAAGGCTTTTGGATACTTGCTTTTCTGCTAATTCCTACAACTATTTCGGCCCAAGATTCCGTCCACGTGAATCTGCAAAAGGCGTTGGAAATCGCGCTCAGCGAAAATCCGACCATCAAAATTGCCAACCGCACCATTGAGTCGAAAAAATACTACAAAGACGAACAGATTGCCGCGCTTTTCCCAAGCGTTAGCGCTTCCGCCTCCTACCAGCGCACAGTCAAGAAACAGAAGATGACCATGGAATTCGGCGGCAGCCCGATGGAAATCGAAGTCGGAACCAGCAACAACTACGTCGCCGGCCTAAACTTCTCCCTTCCCCTCGTTGCCGCACCCACCTGGTATAATCTCAAGCTCTCCCAAATCGACGTTCAGAATGCCATCGAAAGCGCCCGTTCCTCCAAAATCGCACTCATCAACCAAGTGAAAAGCGCCTATTACGGTCTTCTCCTTGCACAGGATTCCTATCGAGTGCTGCAAATCAACTTCGCCAACGTGGAGATGACCGCCAAGAACATCAACGACAAGTACGAACAAGGGCTCGCCTCCGATTTCGACAAGCTTCGCGCCGACGTACAAGTCGCCAACCAGAAACCCCAGCTTACATCCGCCCAACAAGCCGTCAACCTTTCCGCCATGATGCTGAAAGTGCTCATCGGCGTGGATGTTACCGAACCCATCATCTTTGATGGACATCTTTCCGACTTTGAAAACGAAATGCTCAACTACAAAGTCGTTGACGGTCAACTGATTTCATTGGCCAACAACACCGATTTGCGCCAATTGGAACTCTCTCAGGAACAACTCAACACAAGTCTGAAACTCATCAAGGCCTCCTCCTGCCCCACCCTTGCCTTCAGCGGCAACTACCAATACATGACCATGGCCAACGACTTCGACTTCGCCAACTACAACTGGTTCCCCTACTCCGTCATCGGACTTTCACTCAACGTGCCGATTCTTTCTTGGGTCGGGACCTCTTACAAAATCAAAGAAACCAAAATCACGATGGCCAATTTAGAAGACCAAAAGAAATACTTGGAGAACAATCTGCGCGTGAGTGTCAACAGCAATCTCGACAACATCCGCAATGCCATTGCTGAAATGACTTCCAACAAGGAGACGATGATGCAGGCCGAAAGGGCTTACAACATCGTCCAAAAACAATTTGAAGTCGGAATGGCCACTTGGCTCGACCTCAACTCAGCCGAACTCGCCATGACACAATCCCAACTGCTCTACCACCAGTCCATCTACAACTTCCTGACCGCCAAAAACGAACTTGAAAAACTGATGGGAAACATTGAATAGTTGGGAGTTAAAAACCATGAATTATTTATGAATTGATATAACGATGAGAAAATTTTTACAAAGCACACTCGCTTTAACGCTCGGTCTGCTGGTGACCGTTTCTTGCAATTCCAAGAAAGAGGAGACGCCAATACCCCAAAATGAGAAAATCAAAGTCACGATTGAACAGGTTCATACTGAAGAGGTTGAGCAGTTGTACGAATATACGGCCGTCGTCCAAGCAGAGGCCGTGAACAACATCGCACCTACCATAGCGGGACGTATCCAAAAAATCTACGTCGAAGTAGGCGACAACGTCACCAAAGGACAAAAGCTGGTGTCGATGGACGCTTCCAACCTTGAGCAGGCCAAGACCCAACTCGACAATTTGGAAGTCAGCTTCAAGCGCCTCGACGAACTGTACAAAGTGGGCGGTGTTTCCAAGTCGGATTGGGATGCGACCAAAACACAATTGGACGTAGCCCGCACCAACTACAACAACTTATTGACCAACACCACACTAACAAGCCCGCTAAACGGCATAGTTACGCTTCGCAACTACGATAGCGGCGACATTTATGCCGGCAACCCGATTCTTCAAGTCCAGCAAATCAGACCGGTGAAGATGAACATCAACGTCTCTGAAAACCAATATACTTCAGTAAAGAAGGGGATGAAAGCCAGCGTTAAGATGGAAGTATTTGAAAATCAAGAATTTAACGGAACTGTCACTTTGATTTATCCCACGATTGACGCCCGCACCCACACTTTTCCCGTTGAAATCAGCCTACCGAACAGCAACGGCAAGGTTCGTCCAGGGATGTACGCCCGCGTCACCATGAACTACGGCACCAACACCAGCGTCGTGATTCCCGACAACTGCATCATCAAGCAGCAGGGCTCCGGAGACCGCTACGTCTATGTTTACAAAGACGGCAAGGTCGCATACACCAAAGTCACTCTGGGCCGCAGAATGGGCAACCGCTACGAAATCCTTGACGGTGTCAAAGACGGCGAATACGTGGTCACCACCGGCTATACCAAACTGAACGACGGTATGGAAGTGGATGTCAAGAACGCATCGGAAACGATCTCAGATACGACTAATCATTAAGAATTACTCATAGCTAACGACTTACAAAAAAGGCGGGGACACGCATAATGCGCATCCCCGCTTCAAACAAATATGAAAACCTATCAGATTAGGCTTCGGTAGCAGCAGCATCTTCAGTGGGTGCAGCTTCCACGTTACGAGTAGAAAGAACAGCAACTACAACTGCATTCGGGTTTTCAACGAAAGTAAGATTGTCAATCTTCAATTCATTGATTTTAATAGAATTATCGATATCCAAACCGGAAATGTCAACAGGAATGAATTCCGGGATGTCATTCAAAAGACCGCGAACTCTCAGTTTTCTGACTTTCTTAACCAAGCGACCGCCACGGAGGACACCAGGAGAGGTACCGTTGATACGGATAGGCAGACCAATGGTAATCGGCTTTCCGTCAACGACTTCCAAAAAGTCAACGTGCAACAGCCTGTCGGTAATCGGATGGAACTGGCTGGCTTGGAGCACAGCCGGGATTTCCTTGCCATCAACGTTAACGATAGCATACTTCACTTCTGGGGTATAGATGAGGTTTCTGAATTGTCCTTCAGGAACGACGAATTCGTACTGTTTTTCGCCACCATAGAGCACGCACGGAATCATCCCGTTGCGGCGTTGGGCCTTTGCATCTTTTTTCCCTACGTTCTCTCTAAGAGAACCGCTAATAGATACTGATTTCATTTTAATAAAAATTTGATTAATAATAGGTTATTTGTGATTAGTGAGCTGTGATCAGTGAACCGAATTGAGATACGATTCACCGTTCACAGTTCACTGGAAAGACTATTCTTCTTCCTTGTTTTCTTCTTCGTACTTCTTGATTACAGCTGCTTGGACATCGGCAGGAACAGCCTGATATTCGGCGAAGTGCATTTCGTATGAAGCTCTACCGGAGCTGATGGAGCTCAACGTGGTGGAATACTTGTTCATCTCGGCGAGCGGAACGCGGGCGCGGATGGTCTGGTATTCGCCGTCGCTTTCACTTCCGAGCGGCATACCACGACGGCCAGCGAGGTCGGTCATGACAGCACCCATATTTTCGGAAGGTACGAAGATTTCAACCTCATAAATCGGTTCCAAAATCTTCGGGTTTGCCTTTTTGAAAGCCTGTCTGAAAGCATTGCGGCCGGCCAATTTGAATGCCAACTCGTTGGAATCAACGGGGTGCATCTTGCCATCGAAGATGTTCACAACGATGTCACGGGCGTAAGAACCAGTCAGCGGGCCCTCTTCCATCTTTTCCATAATGCCTTTGAGGATGGCGGGCATGAATCGTGCGTCGATGGCGCCACCTACGATGCAGTTGTTGTAAATCAGCTTGCCGCCCCAAGGCAGGTCGTAAGACTGTGTGTCACGAATCGGGTATTTAGTCTGATTCGGCATGCCTTCGTAATAGGGTTCGATCATCATCCAAACCTCACCGAATTGGCCGGAACCGCCGGACTGTTTCTTGTGGCGGTACATGTCTTCTGCGGCTTTCGTGATGGTTTCGCGATACGGGATCTTCGGAGCGTAGTATTCGATTTCGATCTTGTTCAGTTTTTCAATCATCCACTTGATGATGTTGAGGTGTTGTTCGCCTTGACCGGAGATGATGACCTGTTTCAATTCCTTGGATTGTTCAACGAGGAAAGTGAGGTCGGTTTTGCGGATGTCGTTGAGAACGGCGCCGAGTTTTTCATCTTCGGAGGAGTTCTTTGCGCGGACGGCGGTGCGGAATTTCGGATCAGGATAGATGGTTTTTTCCACGATCACATCACCGGATTTCGAGAGGGTTTGGGAAGCACCCGTGCCTTTCAGCTTGATGGTGGCGACGATATCGCCGGCGCATACTTTATCAACGGTTTCGCGATTTCTGCCGGCGAAGGCGATCAATTGGGAGATTCTTTCCTTGGTGCCGGTATTGGAATTGACGAGGTCCATGGCCTGAGTCATTTCGCCGTCATAAACCTTCATGAAAGCGACATCACCGAGGTGCTGTTCAACAGCGCTCTTGAACACGTAAGCGACGGTCGGTTTGGTGGAGTCGCAATGAAGCTCGTTGCCGTTGGTGGTTTTCACGGGGAGTGCTTCGGCGGGGTTCGGGCAGTTGCCTTTAACGATTTGCATCATACGATCAACCCCCTGGTCGTTCTTGGCGGAGATACAGATAACCGGGAAGGTGCCGCGGTTCATCACACCGAGTTTGAGACCTTTCACCATCTCCTCTTCGGAAAGGGTGCCCTCTTCGAAGAATTTATCCATCAAAGCCTCGTCGTTTTCGGCAGCGCATTCGATTAAGGCGCTGTGGAGCTCTTCGGCCTTTTCTTGTTCGCTGGCGGGAATGTCTTCCACAATCATCTTGCCGCCGCCGACGGGGAATTTGAGGAGTTTCATTTGAAGCAGGTCGATGACGGAATCGAAGCCGACGCCGGCATTGACGGGGTATTGCAGCGGCATGACGCTGTTGCCGAAGTATTGTTTCAGCTCATGAAGGGTTTCATCGAAATTGGCCTTTTCGTGGTCGAGTTGGTTGATGACGAACATAACGGGTTTGTGCATTCTCTTGGTCCAGCGCCATTGGTTTTCTGCTCCAACATCCACACCGTTCTGCGCATTGATGACCATGAGAGCAGCATCCGCAACACGCAGGGCACCAATCACTTCACCAACAAAATCGTCGAAACCGGGACAGTCAATCATATTGAACTTGACATTCTCGAATTCGCTGTAAATTACGGAGGATTGGATGGACTGTTGTCTTTCCAATTCAACTTCACGATAGTCGGAAAGGGTGTTTTTGTCTTCCACCGTGCCACGTCTGCTAATCACGCCACCGTGGAATGCCATTGCCTCTGCCAAAGTGGTTTTACCTGTGCGGTTACCCCCAATGATAGCAATGTCTCTGATGTCTTGCGTCTGATAAACTTTCATTTTTGTTTAATTGTTTGATTATTAATGTTTTAATATTATACAAATAAGTTGACAAAAATAGTAAAAAAATCCATACCTTTTCAGGTTGAATGAAAATTTATTTGAGAAAGTGAACCGATGACTGTTCATCCAATCACTCGTGCCTACGCATGCGCTCCTCCGCCATCTCCTCGAATTTCGTCCCTTTTCTGCCATAATTGGCATACGGATAAATGGAAATGCCGCCGCGGGGCACGAAAAAGCCGGTCACCTCAATGTATTTCGGGTTCATCAGCTTGATAAGGTCTTTCATAATTATGTTAACGCAATCCTCATGGAAATCCCCGTGGTTGCGGAAACTGAAAAGATACAATTTCAAGCTCTTGCTCTCCACCAGCCTCTCGTCAGGGATGTAACTGATTCGGATTTCTCCGAAATCAGGCTGGCCGGTAATTGGACACAACGTGGTGAATTCGGGGCAGTTGAACCTCACCCAATAGTCATTGTCGGGATGTTGGTTTTCAAACGACTCCAGCACTTCTGGCGCATAGTTCTGACTATATTCGGTCTTCCTGCCCAAAACCTGAAGTCCCTCTTCTTTTCTCTCTTTCATATATCACGGAATTTAAAAGGATTATAGGAGATGTCCTCGTCGTAAACGTCCTCCCCTTCGTATGCCTTGAGCTTACGCACAGAGAATGAAGTCACGGGAAGGATGGCGATTTCATAAACCACCTTGAAAGAAACCTGAACGGCCATCATCGCGGCAAGCGACTTGAAAGGAGTCCCGAAAAAGGCAATCGGCATAAAAATCAACGAGTCGATGCCTTCACCGGCAATGGAAGAAAGAATAGCGCGGATGGAGAAGCGCTTGCCCTTGTCAATAACTTTCATTCGACTCATAACCAGTGAGTTAACGGTCGAACCCACCAAAAAAGCCAGCAAAGAAGCAAAGGTTACACGCGGAACCATCCCGAACATATAATTGAAATGCTCGGCAGCATTCCAGAAGGAAGCAGCGGGCAACCATACGGCAATCTGCCCCATCAAAACGACAAAAAAATTCATGGCGAACGCCAGCCAGATGACCATCCGGGTTTTTCGATAACCATAAACTTCCGTAAAGCAGTCGTTAAGGATATACGAAATGGGGAATACCAGCACGGCACACGGAAGAGCAATCGAACCGATGGCAAACAACTTTGTGGCCAATAAGTTGGAAAGAATCAGACAGACCGTGAACATTACGGTCATCAACACAAATACGGGGGTGAATTTAGTTTTCATATCCTGTTTTTTTAGCGTGGTGTTCTGGAATACACGCGGTTAATAAATCGGCGGCAAAAGTACGAAAATTATTCATTACCCGATAACCCATAACGAGTAAAAATCGGAGAGGAGGGAGGCATCGTCGTACATTCTGTCAGGAGAAGCTGCACTTTTAGTCATTCATCATTCGCCTTCCCCTATTGCAGTCTCCTCGGGATGTAACGACCTGATACCCGATTTCATGCATCTCCCTTTTCAATTGGACAAGATAGTCGGCGGTTTCGGTGGCAGTGTTCTTATTATCATAAATCATATACTTGCTGCGCACGTCGGAAGGCGAGAGATTGGGCATCACCACGTTGGCGCCAGCAAGGATGCCGCGCTGGCGGCCGCGTGCCGGATCCAGCGTCCCCAAGGCGGTGGTGGAGGGCAGCAACGAGAATGGAAGCAGCAATCGGATGAGCGCCAACATGAACAACGTCAACTCCACCGTACCGCCCGCCTCATGCGCAAACGGCGTGGCATGATGCGGGAGGAACGGACCAATACCCACCATTTCTGGCTGCAACTCCTTGAGCAACAACAAATCCTCCGCAAGATTTTCCGCTGTTTGGTAGGGCGAACCCACCATAAAACCCGTTCCCGTCTGATAACCGATTCTCTTCAAATTCCGAATACATTCCAACCGATGCGCGTGCGACATCTCTTTAGGGTGCAACAAACTGTAATGCAGCGGGTTGGCAGTTTCATGGCGAAGCAGGTAACGATCGGCACCCGCCTCGAAAAAGCGGAGATAGGAGTCGTATTCCTTTTCACCCAGCGAAAGCGTCACCGCGCAGTCGGGAAAACACCGCTTGATGTCGCGGACTATCTTTTCAAGCAATTCGTCACTAAAAAAATAATCCTCGCCCCCCTGCAAGACGAAAGTGCGGAACCCCAGTTCATAACCGTGCTCACAACACGACAGAATCTGTTCGGGTGTCAGCCGATAGCGCATCGCATCCAAGTTGCCCTTCCGGATGCCGCAATAAAGACAGTCGTTTTTGCAATAGTTCGTGATTTCAATCAGTCCACGGATGTAAACATCCGTGCCATAACTGCTTTCGCGCACGGCACGTGCCTCCGCATAGAGTTCCTCACGGTCTATCTCCGCCCGATTCCGAATCAAATCGGCAAATTCCCGCTTCGTAAAATTTGTGAAATCCAGCATGATGTATAATGTATGATGTTGTGCGTTCGCGCGAGGTCAACTCCAACCTACCAACGTCCTCCCCCGCCGCCACCGCCGAAGCCGCCACTGCCGCCGAAACCACCAAAGCCACCGCCACTATGCCCCCCACTATGACCGCTACTATGGCCGCCGCTGGAATTGCCATGGCCCTGTGAGAGGAGAGTGCCCAGCAAGATCCATTTCCAGAGATTTTCTTTGCCAATCTTCCGGCCAGGGCCTTTGCCTCCATTTTTCCTATTCTTTCTATCCAAAATTATTAGGAGAATAATAGGTACAACGATAAAACCAAAAAAGAGAGCTAAACCTAAAAGCCCTTCCTCCGCTTGGTCGTGCTCATACTCTTTAACCGTGATTTCGCCCGCAACGATGGGCAGAATGATATCCAAAGCATCCACAATGCCTTGATAATAATCCCCCTCCTTGAAACGAGGAATCATCTTGTTGTCGGCGACATTTTTACAAAAAGCATCTGGCAGAACAGCTTCCAAATCATAACCTGTAGCAATATAGGCCGCCCCGAAATCCCTTTCGTTGCGTTTCACTTTGACCAGCATCACCACACCGTTCCGTTTCCCTGCCGTGCGGCTGCGCACGCCCCACTTTTCACCGATTTCGTAGGCGAATTCCTGCTCAGAGTAGTCACCCATATCATCCACAATCACGACACAAATCATATTGGAGGTTGTGTCGTTGAAAGCGACGAGACGATGTTCCAACTCATTAAGTTGGCGGGGTTGAAGTACTCCGACGAAATCATTCACCAGCCGTGGCGGAACGGGTACAGGGGGAATTTGCGCCGACATCAAAGAGACGACGAAGAATAAGGCGAAAAGCGAAAGCAGCTTTTTCAAATTCATTTAAGGATAGATAGAATTAGTTTTCCGACTGGGCAGGTGCGGCAGAATTCTGCGAAGAGTTGGAGGAGTTGAAGTCGAATTTCACCTCCGGGGCTTTGTCGGCACCGGGCGCAGACTGGAAGTAGGCGCGTTTTTCGAAACCGAACATACCTGCGACGATATTGTTGGGGAATCGACGGATTTGCACGTTGTAGGCTTTCGCCACTTCGTTGAACTTGTTGCGTTCCACGGTGATGCGGCTCTCCGTGCCCTCGATCTGCGCCTGCAAAGTCTGGAAATTCTGGGTGGCCTCCAGTTCCGGATAGCTTTCCACAGTGACCAACAAGCGGCTCAACGACGAGGAGAGGTTGTCTTGGGCAGCTTGGAATTTCTGAAAGTCGGCCTCTGTCATGTTAGAGGGGTCGAGTTTAACGGAAGTGGCTTGGGCACGCGCGCTGATGACGGCATCCAAGGTTGACTTTTCAAAGTCGGCGGCACCCTGCACCGTCGCAACGAGTTGCGGAATCAGGTCTGCACGACGCTGATAAACGTTCTCCACCTGACTCCAAGCGGTTGAAACCGACTCGTCGGCTTTGACCAGTCTGTTGTAAATCTTGATGGGCCATACGACAATGACAAGCAATACGACCGCGATGACGACAATGGTAATGATGACTTTTTTATTCATAGAATTGATTTTAAGATGATTACAAATAAAAACGGAACATGTGCTTTTGTGTGCAAAAATACATAATTTTTTTATGATTACCATAAATTAATTAATATCGGGCTGTACTTCGCAACAGCTTGTTTCTTACGTTTCACTCAGCACATTTAAGCATTTTCATTCGTAAAAATAATGTATTTTTGCGCCAATCATTCCATGATGGAGGGAGTTATCATAATTAATTCAGAACCAACAAGTTACATGCTTTTAACAGACATGTTGCCAGTCAAAATCCCGGCTCAAGTACCCTATTGGGACATGGTGACCTTCGCTTTCGGAATAGCGTTGGTGCTCATCAGTTCACTGGTGGCGCTGAACCGCAGGAAGTTCTCTATGATTATGCGCGCGCTCTACACACCTCGTGTCCGCTCGCAATTAATGCGCGAAACCAAAATCTTCGACGAGCTGATCTACCCTTTTTCCGTCACCTTCAACTGCCTCGTACAAGGGATTTTTATTTTTCTGCTTATAGAGAACCTCATCACCAACATCGCCGAACAAATTCCTCCCGCCCTCCTACTCCTAATCGCCATCGGAGCGGTAGTCATCGACTACTTCATCAAGATGCTGAATATCCACATCCTTACCTTTCTGTTTGAAAACGAAGAGGATAGGAACAATTTCTACCTCAATAAGTTTTTTTACAACACGCTGAACGCAACGCTCCTATTCCCGATTATCGTCCTCGGTTTTTACATTGAAAACCTGAATATTTTATGGGCGTATCTGCCGTTTTTCATTGCAAATTACACGATGATGGTGTATCGAACCCTAACTTTAAATTCTTCCCGGACCAAGTTTTTTCAATTTTTTTTGTACTTTTGCACGCTTGAAATCCTACCCTATCTCATCATCGTAAAATTGCTCATAATGATTTAATAGACAAATATTTAAGACAAAAATACAAAACCCAAGGAAACTATAACAATTGCGGATATGAAAATTAAAAATATTTTAGTTTCGCAAAACGCCCCTGCCGACTTTGAGAAGTCCCCTTATGCAGAATTAAAGAAGAAATACAGCATCAACATGGACTTCTTCAAATTTTTCAGAGTGGAGGGATTGACCTCTCGCGAATTCCGCGAAGAGAAGGTCAATATTTTGGATCACGATGCGATTGTTTTCTCCAGTAAAAACACCATCGATTATTTTTTCAGTCTGGTGAAGGAGCTGCGGATTGACCTGCCGGAAGACATGAAGTATTTTTGCACGACCGACCAGATTGCCTTTTATCTGCAGAATTATATCCAATTCCGCAAACGCAAGATTTTTTTCAACAAGAACAATGATGCGAACGGGATTTTCGACCTTTTCCTGAAGAACCCAGAATACAATTATCTGGTCCCGCGCGGTGCTGACTCCACCAACTCGCACTACACCGATTTTTTGGATGAGCACAACATCAAATACGCGCAGGCGGTGATTTTCAAGACCGTTCCCGCCGACCTGAAGTCTGCCATCGACATCACAAAGTATGACATGATTATCTTCTTCAGCCCTGCGGGGATTCACTCCTTGTTGTCAAACTACCCTGATTTTCAACAGGGTGAGGTTGCCATTGGCGCACTCGGCGATGCAGCTGCCAACGCGGTCACCGATGCCGGTTTCACTCTTCACGTGAAAGCCCCAACCAAGGAATGCCCGTCCATCACCTCTGCCATGGACGTTTTCCTGAAAGAATATGCCACAAGAAAACGCTAACAACCAGCGACTTACATTTTCAAAGCGCGAACGCATCTGCTCGCGCCTCCAAATTGAAAATCTGCTTAGGAAAAAGCAGAGTCTTTTTTGCTATCCTTTCAAATGTCTTTACTACTTCACGCCCAAGACGAATGAACGCACTGAAAATCAGATACTTGTAAGCGTACCCAAGAGAAATTTCAAACACGCCGTCGAGCGTAACCGCATCAAACGCCTGACCCGCGAAGCTTATCGGCTACAACACCGCCGACATCTGGACGTGAAAACCAATGAGAAAAACCTATGCGCCGACATCTTTTTGTTTTATGTGGGAAAAGAAATTCTGCCATACAATTTAATTGAAGACAAAATAATCGAGGTTCTCAGTCGTTTATGCAAACAGTTGTTATAAAAAACGATATTCTTGCGCAAAATCCACCAATACTTAAAAAAAGGCCTCGCCTGGTTTCTCATATTCCTCATTAGGATTTACCAATGGACGCTTTCTCCGTTGATTGGACGGTCGTGCCGCTACACCCCGACCTGCTCGAACTACGGAATTGAGGCCATCCAAAAACACGGCCCCTTCAAAGGTTCCTGGCTGACCTTCAAACGCGTTCTCTCCTGCAATCCGTGGGGAGGAAGCGGCTATGATCCGGTACCGTGAGAAGCAATAGTTTGTCAATTAATACATTAAATAGATGCAAAAAGTTAAAATCATTGTTTTCGCGCTTGTTTTGGGGGCTCTCATGCCGGTCAAAGCACAAAACGACTTCGAAATCGCAAAAAACATCGACATTTTCATCACCGTGATGCGCGAATTGAATGCAAAATATGCAGACGAGATCACGCCGGGCGATTTAACCAAAACCGCCATTGACGCCATGCTCGCCAGCCTCGACCCCTACACCAACTACTACCCCGAAACCCAAATCGAGGATGTGAAGATGCTCACTGCCGGACAATACGGCGGCATCGGCGCACTGATTCAACAGCGCGACAAGAACGTCATCATCTCCGAGCTCTACAAAGACTGCCCAGCTCAAAAATCTGGGCTTCTGCCTGGGGATGTCATCTTGAAAATTGACGGAAAATCGGCGGAGGGCAAAACCTCTTCCGATGTCAGTTCCATTTTGAAGGGACAGCCCGGCAGCACGCTCACCATGGAGATTTTCCGCCCGACAAAGAACAAGAAACTCACTTTCAACATCGAACGCAAAGAGATCAAACTGCCCAACATCCCCTATCACGGCATGATTGACGACCAGATCGGCTACATCAAACTCGACCAGTTTACCGAACGCGCCGGCGACGAGGTCAAGTCCGCCTTTTTGGATTTGAAGAAACAGGGCATGACCGGGCTGGTGCTGGATTTGCGCAACAACGGCGGCGGTTTGTTGCAAGAAGCCGTTAAGATCATGAACATCTTTGTGGATCAGAACGTTACAATTGTGACCACGAAAGGGAAGATTGCCGAACAGAACAACACTTTCAAAACGCGGATGCCAGTCACCGACAAGGAGATTCCAGTGGTGGTGTTGGTGAACGAATACAGCGCCTCTGCCTCCGAAATCGTGTCAGGCGCGTTCCAAGACCTCGACCGCGCGGTGATTGTCGGGAAGAAGAGCTTCGGCAAGGGTCTCGTACAAAACATTGTGCCGCTAAGCTACAACGCCACAATGAAAATCACAGTTTCCAAATACTACATCCCTTCGGGAAGATGCGTCCAGAAAATCGACTATTTCAACAAAGACACCCTGAACCCTGGCAAGCCCATCCCCGACTCGCTGGCCCAAGCATTCAAGACCAAGAACGGGCGCACTGTGTATGACAAAGGCGGCATCGAACCCGACGTGTACACCCCAGAAATCGAAGCCAGCGAGATACTTCTCTCCCTCGTTCTCAACAACCTCGTCTTCGACTACGCCAACAAATACTTCAGCGAGCACACCATCATCCCGCCAGCCAACGAGTTCACCGTTGACGAAGCACTTTACACGGATTTCGTCAACTTCCTGAAAAACAAGAACTACGATTACACCACCGAAACAGAGGAAGTGCTGAAGGACTTGAAGGAGAGCGCCGAAGCCGACCACTACTTCAAAGACATCGAAAGCTATTACAATCAGATGTCAGAGCAGATTAAGCGGAATAAAGCAGCTGACTTACAAACATATAAAAAAGAGATCTCTGAATATCTCGCTTCAGAAATTGCCTCCAGATACTATTATCAGGAAGGCAGAATATGCAGCCAGCTCGCCTCCGACCCTGATATCGAGGAAGCGAAAAGCATCCTGAAAGATCCCCAGCGCTACCGTTCCATTCTTAAAATCAAATAACCGCTTCTCACCACTTCGGCGTATAGGCATCCTTAAGGTGCTCAAGGGTGTTTCCCTCGTTATTTTTCACAATGGAAATGATGTCAAAACGGACCTCGTAAGGATAATTGTGCCGCGTAACGTAGGAGTTGGCAGCGCGAATGATGTTGCGTTGTTTCTGAAGGTTGACGGCTAACGATGGCTGCCCGAAGGCGGAACTGCCACGCGTCTTCACCTCCACGAACACAATCGTCTGATTGTCAAGGGCAATGATATCAACCTCCAAATGGCCGAACCGCCAATTCGTTTCCAAAATCCGATAGCCCTGCTTGAGCAGGTAAGTCTGTGCCAGGTTTTCGCCCGCCTGGCCGGTCTCTTGTTTCCCTGTCATAGTTCTGAGTTGTTGAGTAGTTTGTTGTTAAATCGGTTGTGTTGTCAAAGTCAATGGCACTAAAAAAGGGCAGATTTGCGACGAACAAACGTTCGTCACAAAATCGCCCTTACTAAATTGTTTTATCTCAGAGGAAAGAATTAGATGGTCTTTCCAGGATATTGCTGCAAGGCAGCGGCGAGGCACTTCATGGCTTCCTTCAGGTCGTCAACCTTGAGGCAGTAGCTGATGCGCACTTCGTTGGTGCCTTTGCCTTTGGTTGAATAGAAACCTGTGGCGGGAGCAAGCATAACGGTCTTGCCATTCAGATTGAAGTCCTCAAGCAGCCAACGGCAGAATTTGTCGGAGTCGTCGATCGGCAGACGAGCAACGGCATAGAAAGCGCCTTTGGGTTTGGGGCAGAGGCAGCCGGGCATCGCGTTGATGGCGTCCACCACGGTGTTGCGGCGGGCCACATAGTCGCTGATGACGGCATCGAAGTAGGCCTGCGGTGTGTCAACGGCAGCTTCGGTCAGCACTTGTCCGTAAGTTGGCGGGCTCAAACGGGCCTGAGCGAACTTCATAGCGGTGGCATAGACCTCCTTGTTGTGGGTAATCAAGGCACCGACGCGAACGCCGCAAGCGCTGTAACGTTTTGATACAGAGTCCAAAAGAACGACATTCTGTTCGATTTCCGGAACTTCCATCACGGAGAAATGCTTGATACCGTCGTAGCAGAATTCTCTGTAAACCTCGTCGGCGAACAGGAACAAATCGTGTTTCTTGACGATTTCAGCCAATTTCAGGATTTCCTCCTTTGAATAGAGGTAGCCCGTCGGGTTGTTCGGGTTGCAAATCATGATGGCTTTGGTTTTCGGGGTGATGATTTTCTCGAATTCCTCAATGGACGGAAGTGCGAAGCCATTGTCAATGGTGGAGATGATCGGTTTAACCTTCACGCCGCAGGTGAGTGCGAAGCCGTTGTAGTTGGCATAGAACGGTTCAGGTATGATCACTTCGTCTCCGAAATCAAGGCAGCTGTTGAAAGCGAAGAGGATGGCTTCAGAACCGCCTGTGGTGACGAGGATTTCTTCGGGAGTGACATTGATGTTGACGCTCTTATAATACTGCGCCAACTTTTCGCGGCAAGAGAGATAGCCTGCGGAATGACTGTAGGCAATTACCTTTTGGTCGAACTCCTTGACGGCTTTGCGCGCGCACTCCGGCGTCTCGATATCGGGTTGACCAATGTTGAGATGATAAACATGTACCCCTCTTTTCTTGGCTTCATCAGAAAAGGGAACCAATTTCCTGATGGGGGATGAGGGCATCGTTTGCCCTTTGGTTGAAATTTTTGGCATAACTATTTGTTTATAATTCAGTAATTTATGTTTTTTTCAAAAAGCGCTGCAAAAGTACTATTTTATTCATAATGGGCAATTCCAAATTCATAATTTTTCCAGCAGAAGTGTGAATGTCCATCAATCCAGTTCCTGGCGAATGTCTATCAGTCGGGCGCGGATTCGTTCAAGGGAGGCAACGGCGCGAGCCTGCGCTTTCGCATTTTCAAAATTGCGCGCCAACTCATCTTTCGCCCCTTGCAACGTAAACCCCTTGACCTTCGTTAAGTTATAAATCGTCTGTATCACCTCAATGTCCTCCGGCCGGAAATAACGGTCGCCCTTCTTGTTCTTGTACGGCTTGATCTGCCTGAACTCCTTTTCCCAATAACGCAACAACGATGCGTTGACATTCAACATTTTAGCCGTCTCCGTGATACTGTAAAAAGGTTTCGTCAAGTTCATATCTATAAAGGGTCTAAGTCACTTCTTACCAATCATTGTCTCCTTGCCGTCAAAATTGATCCAGTAATCCCCCTTTTTCAAGTCGGCGACATTCACTTTTTGTGCAGTTCCGCGCTTGATGAAGAAGCCGTTCGCATCGTAAAGTTCGTAATGCGTCACACCGGAAAACTCGATGAAATCCTTCACCTTGTCCGACACCAGCATGATTTTCCTGTTCGGGCTCTTGATTTTGACAATGGGCGACGACAATTCACTGCTCCCGTCATCCTGAACAATGCGGAACAGGTTCATCCCCGTAATCAAAACAGGCAGGAAATTATTGGCAATCATCTCGTCAGGCCTACCTAAATCCTTGACCTTCACCCATTTGCCATATAAAAATTGCTGAAGCTGATAACGGCAGTCCGTGTTCATATCCTCAATTTTCCAATCCAGCATCTTGGTCTTCTTATTATAGACAAAAGACGGGAGAGAAAATTCCGATTCCTGAACCAAACTTTCGGCATTGACCACTTTCGGTTCCGCAGATTTATACTGTATCTGTATGTAAATGAAATCGTTAGGTTGATGCGAGGACAAATTGATTTCAAAGGCGTTCGATTGATGGTTGAACGCATACTCCTTGCCGTTCACCAACACATTTTGGACGCTAAACGAATCATTTTCAGAAGGATTTAAAACATACACATTCTCTCCTGTATATTTTCCACTCACCATCACTTCAGCCACCTCCAAGTCACTCTCCTGAGCCTGTAGAAACGGGAAAACTGACAATAATAATATTATAGTAAGAAAATTTGATTTCATCATTCGTCTTGTCTTAAATTTAAAATTTCAACAAACTCCTTAAAATCAGGATTTTGCTTATCCAATTCGTTCATTTTATCCTGAGAGTCCATAATAAATTTCGGTGTCTTCATATTCACATCCACCTTTGAGACCACATCATTGATGGCTTCGCTATAATTTGCCCTCAGATATTGGAGCACGTCTGTCTTTTTGATTTCAAAATCGTTCTGCTGCAACTCGTTTTTCAGTGAAACATAAACGACATTGTCCTTGATCTCAACAGGATAATGCTTCATGGGCGTGTGCAGAGTAGGCTGGTTCTCGAAGACCGCATCAATCAAATTCAGCCATTTCTGCTTAAATGCCTCTTCGCCGGTCGTTTCCGCCGGTTCTTTATCTTCGGCGGGCTGAGAAACGGGCGGTGCTTCTTCCACAGATTCCTGATTACCAAGCTTTTCCGATGAAGTAATAACCGATGGTTCTACAACGGACTCTTGACTTTGCTCTTGATTTTCAGACTGATTTTCAGACTGACTTTCCTGCTGATTTTCCGGCTGATTTTCAGCAGGTTGTTCCGAAACTGAAACGGACGGTTGTGGTTCAGTCTGCGGTTGCTGTGTATGCACCGGTTCCGGATCCTTCACAACATCTTTGATGGAAGGACTGGGTTTGACAATGGCTTCCGGAGGAACGAAACCCATATTGGATTTCACCGGACTACGTGTGTCAGTGATTGGCATTGTTGCCGTGGATTGATTAGCGCCCCTCCCGGGATTGCCTGACAGGGGCGACCATCGCAACCGGACGGTTCTTCAGATACACATAATTCGCGTTAATCTGCATCAGACAAATTTCAACGGAAAGACGCTTATTGTTGGATGCCTTGTAGTTGAAATCGCAAGTGTTGGCCAATTCCAATGCCCTGAGCATCAAGTTTTTATCCGCGTTAGAAGCTTGTTTTTCATAACGTTCTTTCACGGTATCGGAAACTTCAAGTAGCTGAACCGTGTTCGAATCCTTAGCCATAAGCAGATTGCGGAAATGAGAGGCGAGGCCCGCGATAAAGTTCTGTTCATCAAAGCCGCTGGAGATGATTTCATCAAACAGCAGCAGCGCCTTGGAGGAATCGGCATCGAAGAGGTAGTCCACCATTTTAAAATAATTGTCAACGTCGAGAACGTTCAAATTCTGTATGGTAGCCTGATAGGTGATGTTGTTTCCAGTGAAGCTCACGAGCTGGTCGAAGATGGAAAGGGCATCGCGGAGGGCTCCATCGGCTTTTCTCGCGACGATGTGAAGAGCTTCTTCTTCAGCCACAACTCCTTCATTTTTAGCTACATATTGCAGGTATTTCACGATGTCGGCATCCTTGATGCGCTTAAAATCATACACCTGGCATCTGGAGAGGATGGTGGGGATAATTTTGTGTTTCTCAGTGGTGGCAAGGATGAATTTCGCGTAGGCCGGTGGCTCCTCCAAGGTTTTCAGGAACGCGTTGAAGGCCGATGAAGAGAGCATGTGAACCTCATCGATGATATAGACCTTGTATTTAGCACCGATCGGGGCGATGCAGACTTGCTCCACAAGGTTGCGAATATCATCCACGGAGTTGTTGGAGGCGGCATCAAGTTCATAGACATTGAACGAGGCGGAATTGTTGTACGCCTTGCAGGAGTCGCACTCGTTGCAGGGTTCGTTGTCCGCTGTCAGATGGTCGCAGTTGAGGGCTTTAGCAAAGATACGCGCGCAGGTGGTTTTGCCCACGCCACGCGGTCCGCAGAACAAGAACGCTTGAGCCACCTGACCGCTCTTGATGGCGTTCTTCAGGGTGGAGGTAATATGTTCCTGTCCCACAACGGAATTGAAGGTCGAGGGACGATATTTGCGTGCTGATACGATGAAATTATCCATGGTGGTTGATTGGTTGAATCGTTGATTTTTTATTGGTAGGGGATGTGTGTCAGGTTAAGTATTAGTATTTGAGGGAGGCTTGGTCGCCGAACGAGATGCCCACACCGCGGGCGGTGCGTACGAGGTCGCTCGTATCGGGTTTCACGAAATTAGGCATTTCCAAAGCTTTTTCAAGGGTGACATAGGAGATGTCGGGGTGGTTATAGATGACGAGGGTGCCATATTTCTCCTCTTTCACGAGTTCCACGGCCTTCACGCCGAACTCGGTGGCGAGCACGCGGTCGTAGGCGATGGGGGTGCCGCCGCGCTGAAGATGCCCGAGCACGGTGACGCGGATGTCGGGTTCCACACCAACGGCCTCCAACTCCGCTTTCAGCTTGGCTCCCACGCCGCCCAACTTGATGTGTTCGTCGCCGACAGCGGTGGGGGCCATGCCCGTCACCTTACCGTCCAACGATTTGGCACCTTCCGCAATCACGATGTTGCAGAAGCCGTAGTCGCCTTTATAGCGGGTGGCGATTTTCTGGGCAATGATATGCGGATCGTAGGGGATTTCGGGGATGATGCAGACCTCGGCACCGCCCGCGATAGCGGTGTTCAAGGCAATCCAGCCGGCATCGCGCCCCATCACCTCCATAATGAAAACACGGCTGTGGCTGCACGCCGTCGTCACCAGCTTGTCGAACGCCTCCGTCGCAATCTCCACCGCGGTTTGGAAACCGAAAGTGAAATCGGTACAAGAGAGGTCGTTGTCAATGGTTTTGGGCACGCCGATGACGTTGAAACCCAAGTTACTGAGCTCCTGCGAGATGCGTTGCGAACCATCACCGCCAATGTTGATGATGGCATCGAACCCCATCTCGTCAAACCGCTTTTTCATCAGAGCGGTGCGGTTTTCCACCTTCCAACTGCCGTCGGCCTGCTTGACGGGAAAATGGAAAGGGCCGCCCTTGTTTGTGGTTTTGATGATGGTGCCGCCCTGTATGTGGATGCCGGCGACATCATCCTCCGTCAGAAGACGAATATCAATTTTATCTTTGAGAATTCCATTGAAGGATTCCATGCATCCATAGACCTCCCAATCGGGTTCCTGTGCAGCGCGTTTCACAATGCCACGAATCACCGCATTCAGTCCGGGGCAATCCCCACCACCCGTAGCTACAAGTATTTTCTTTCCCATTTTATTGATAATTACAAACTATCTCAAACAATAAGTTGGTTTTTAGTTCACTGATTTCTGTTTATTTTATGCAAAGCACCGCTGTAGTGGACAATCAGTTTAATCTTTATTGATATGAACCTGGAGTTGGTCGAACGGGATTTCAATCTGGTTTTCTTTCAAGGTTTCGTAAGTGCCTTGCGTGAGGGCGCCCATGACTCCCCAGTAATTCTCGGTTTTGGTCCATGCGCGAAGTTGGAGGTTAATGGAGCTTGCACCCAGTTCGAGTACGGCCACAGCGGGTGCGTCAGCTCCGTCTTTCAGCACATCAGGGTGACTCATGGCCAAATCGACAAGCACTTTGCGAGCTTTATTGATATCTTCCCCGTACGCAATGCCGACATTCACATCCACACGGCGCTTCTCGCTGCGGGTGTAGTTAGTCAGCGTGTTGGTGGCCAGCTGCGTGTTCGGAACCACAATCACCTTGTTGTCCAACGTAATGAGCAGCGTATTGAAAACCTGTATTTCCTTGACAATTCCACTGATGCCGCCCTGCTCAATGTAATCCCCAACCTTGTAGGGCTTGAGCAAAAGGATGATGACGCCGCCAGCGAAATTTTGCAAAGTGCCTTGCAGAGCCATGCCGACGGCCAGACCGGCGGCACCCAAAATGGCGATAAACGAGGTCATCTGTATGCCGATCATGCCTGCAACCGTAATAATCAGCAACACTTTCAGCGCAATAATGATGATTGAACGCAAAAAGGAGTTCAGAGACACATCTAAGCTCTTCTTCGTGAAAATTTTAAGCAACAACTTGTCCAGCCATTTAATCAGTTTCCAGCCAATCCACAAGATCAGCAAGGCAACAATAATACTTGGCAAATTCTGGAAAAGGACATCATTGAAGAATTCCTTTAATCCAATTAAGAGATGAGAAGTTTCTTTTTCCATTTAAGTAATTGATTATCAGTTAAAAAATTTCCAAATGAATATCCGCAAAATTACAATTTTATTTTGAATTTCGGATGACATAATCATAAATAATTGTATAGTTCGAAAATCCGTGAACCATGAGCCCCGTAGAACGATTCAGGTACAGCCAACAGTTCATGGATTACAAATTACTTCAAAAGAGATTGGACTATTTCAGGAGGAGAATAAAAAATGCAAGCAGATTAAACCTTGCGGGCGGCGGTGTGTCTAAGCCCTCGTTTTTGCTTTTTCAAGACAATAGTTACAATTATGAAAAGAATCACAATGTTTTTGCTGACCTGCGTTTTCATTGTTTCCCTTTCGGCGCAGGCGGAGCAGACGTCCGAGCAGACGAAGGGGAAATGCGACGACCAGCGATGCCAGACCATGATGAAGCTCAAACGCACTTTCATCGAAGAGAATTTCAGATTGGGCGATGCTGTACAAAACAAGCAATTCTGGGATGCCTATTCAAAATTGGAGAAATCTGAATTCGAGGCTTTTCAGAAACAGCAGAAGATGAAAACGGAGGCAGGGCTTCCGAAATTAGCCCGTGGTGCCGCGTTGGATACGCTTTCCAACGAACAGATTCTGGCCTATTACAAAATCAAGTTCCAAATTCGCGACCAGAAATACAAGGCCGAGAAAACGTTCTTTGACGAAATCTGCAAATGCCTGTCGCCCAAGCAAATCAACGAATATTATCAACTGGAAAAGAAATTCAAACGCACAGCGGTAAGCAAGGAGGAGCACCAACGCCTCAAAGCAAAAGGGGTTCCTGCCTCCAAAATCCCCACGGCGACCAAGCCCTCCGACATCAAAAAATAATCTCGTCCATAGTGGTTTTTTGCATACGTATTTTGCCGACGGCCTCCAGAACGATCAAGTTTACGAGGCCGTTGGTGTTTTTTTTGTCTTGGGAAATTGCGGATTTCATCTCCGCCACCGAAATCTCCCCAGGAAGTTGATAAGGCAGTCCGCAAGCCTTAAGCGCGTTTTCAATTTGCTGTATATCATCACAATGACCATTTTTAGCAGCCTCCACCAAACCGATTCCGACCGCTTCGCCATGTGAGTAGCGGGCGGTACAGTGCTCGATGGCGTGGGCAAATGTGTGTCCAAGGTTCAGAATGCGCCGACCGATGCCTCCCCTCCCCTCTTCAAACTCGTCGGCAGTCACAACACCACATTTGATGCGGACAGCTTCCGTGATGAAAAACTGCATTTTTTCGAAAAATCCAACTGCATTAACATCGTTTTTCGCGAAAAAATCGGCGGCCTCGTGGAAATACTCCCCTTTTATCAGGAAAACCTTGAACATTTCCGGCAGACTTTTGTACAGCGCCCGTTGCGAAAACGAGCGGAGAAAGTCGCAACTGGCGAACACCCACTTCGGTTGGCGGACGGTGCCGGCCATATTCTTGAATCCCAGCACATTCACGCCGTTTTTGCCACCAATGGAGGCGTCAATCATCGCCAAGAGTGTGGTGGGAACGAAGGCACAGTCGATGCCGCGTTTGTAGATTGCGGCAGCAAACCCGCACACATCGGTGGTGACTCCGCCACCGACACCGAGCAACAGAGCCTCGCGACCGGCCCCCTGCCCCATCAACCAATGCAAGATCAACTCCACGGTTTCCAACGTCTTGTGTGCTTCGTCGGCCTTGATGGTCATCTTTGGGAATGGGAAACGAGAGCCGTACAATTCATCCACCTTTTCATCAACAATTGCAAAAACAGACCGTTCATCTGCATTTATTTTTTGCATAATCGTGTTAAAATGAGTGAAATCAGTATCTATGAAGATGTCAGACTGATGGTGGTGGGGGGTTCGAAGCGTGATTTTTTCCATAATCTTTTTGAATGCGCAAAAATAATCAATAAATATGAACGAAGTATCAATATAAAATCGTATTTTTGCCGACTACATCTCACGGGATGTACAAACGAAAACTATCATAATTTATTAATTAAATCATAAAGCGTATGAAAAGACTCTTTACCCTTTTGGCTATGATGATCACCATATTTTCATTATCAGCGCAAACAACGGAAACCATGACTTGGGATGACAGCACACGCCAGTATTTAAGATACGTGCCTGCCAGTTACGATTCCTCCACTCCCGCACCTGTTCTTTTTGTCCTCCACGGCTTGGGCGACGAAATGACTGGCCTCACCAACGTGGGATTCAAGGAGATTGCCGACCAGCACGGCTGGATTGTGATTTACCCGCAAGCTACTGTAGCTACCGCTACAATTATGGTCTATTCCTTTAGCATCGGAACCGCATGGAACGCGGGAATCACCATCAATACGACGGTCAATTATGGAGATTACAGCCTCCCCATCAACCTCACTGTCAATGCGGAGGTGGACGATGCAGGCTTCCTGCTGGCCATTTTGGACGACTTGATAGCCAACTACAACGTGGATCAGAACAATGTATTCATGACGGGCTTCTCCATGGGCGGCTTCATGGCGAACCGCATGGCTATTGAGCATGGCGACCGCATCAGAGCCATCGCCTCCGTGAACGGCACCATCGGCAATGACATGGCATCGAGAACACCTGTCGCCCCCATCAATGCAATGCACATCCATGGAACCGCCGACAACACCGTCAGCTACGACTCCGCCATGATGACCATGCAGGGCATGAGTGCCAATGTGGGCATCGGTGCCGAACAAACCGTGGAATTCTGGCGCAACTTCAACCAATGCGGCACCACCCCACAGGTGACCAACTATCCTGACTCCCACAACGATGGGCTCACTTTCGAGCAGTCGCTCTACACCAACGGCACCAACGGCACGAAAGTCGCCTTCATCAAAGTTAACGGCGGTGACCATACGTGGTACTACACCCCGCAAAACGACATCGACTACGCTACTGAAATCTACAACTTCTTCGCTTCTTGCATGTCTCCAGTAGGCGTTGACGAAAACAAGGCACAAACGTTCTCCGTTTACCCGAATCCTGCAAATACCTTTGTTAATATTGCTGGTGAAGACATCGACAACATCTGCATTTACAATGCGATTGGAGAAAAAATGCTTTCCACAAACGAACAGTGCATCAATGTCAGCGACTTCGCAAACGGTCTCTATTTGGTACGCGTAGTTTTCAACAACGGAGAATCATCCTCTCAGAATTTATTGATTAGCAAGTAATTGATAATTATAAAATAGGAATTTGCAAAGAGTGGCGCCAACGTCACTCTTTTTTTCTGCCATTTTGTCAGTTTTACGCTTTGGCACAAACTTTGCACTAATGTTCCCGCTTTTAAATCTCCTACTCCACTAACCCCACTCCACATCAACCGTTCACTCATTTCAGATTACAATAAAAAACCATACTATGCAAACCAAAGGACAAATCAACGTACAGACGGAGAACATCTTCCCCGTCATCAAGAAATTCTTGTATTCCGAACACGACATTTTCATCCGCGAGCTGATTTCCAACGCCGTGGATGCCACACAAAAGCTCAAAACCCTGTCCACAATGGGCAAATTCGACGGTGAACTCGGCGATTTGACCATCCAAGTCAAGGTGGACAAAGAGGCCAAAACCATCACCGTTGCCGACCGAGGCATCGGCATGTCTGCCGAGGAGGTGGACAAGTACATCAACCAGATTGCCTTCTCCGGCGCAACGGAATTCCTTGAAAAATACAAAAGCGAGGATGCCAACATCATCGGCCATTTCGGTCTCGGGTTCTACTCCTCGTTTATGGTTTCCGACGAAGTGGAGATTATTTCCAAATCGTATCAACCTGATGCAAAGGCTGTTAGATGGACTTGCAACGGTTCCCCCGACTACACGATGGAGGAAGTGGAGAAAGCCGACCGCGGCACCGACATCATCCTGCACATCGCCGACGACGAAGCTGATTTTTTGAGTGAACCCAAAATCATCGAGTTGCTGCACAAGTATTGCCGTTTTCTGCCCATTCCGATTCAATGCGGCGAAGAAATCCACCACGAGAAAAAGAAGGTGGAGGATTCCGAAAAGAAGGAGGGTGAGGAAAAACCCGAAGAGAAGGACATAGAGGTGCGGACACCACGTATCATCAACAATACCAATCCGTTGTGGAAACAGTCGCCGAAAGATTTGAAGCAAGAGGATTACCTCAAATTCTATCGCGAACTCTACCCGATGAATTTCGAGGAACCGCTTTTCCAAATCCACCTCAATGTGGATTATCCATTCAATCTCACTGGCATTCTCTATTTCCCCAAGGTGCGCAACCAAATGGAAATCCGCAAAGACCGTGTGCAACTCTATTGCAATCAGGTGTTTATCACCGACCAGCTCGAAGGCATCATCCCTGAATTCATGATGCTGCTTCAAGGGGTCATCGACTCACCCGACATCCCGCTGAACGTTTCCCGTTCCTACCTGCAATCGGATGCCAATGTTAAAAAGATTTCCGCACATATAACAAAGAAAGTGGCCGATAAACTGGAGGAAATCTTCAAGAACGACCGCGCGGAGTTTGAAAAGAAGTGGGACGACTTGAAGGTGTTCATCGAATACGGTTGCGCCACGGACGAGAAGTTCTACGACCGCGCCAAGAGCTTCATCCTCTTCAAGAACTTAGAGGGCAAGTACTTCACACCGGAAGAGTACCGCCAGAAGATTGAAACGCTGCAAAAGGACAAGAACGACATCGTGGTACACCTCTACGCGACCAATGCCGAAGCGCAGCACGTGTACATTGAGGCAGCCAAGCAAAAGGGCTACGACGTATTGCTGATGGACGGGTTCCTCGACACCCACTTCATCAACATTCTGGAACAAAAACTCGAAAAAACGCGCTTTGCCCGCGTGGATGCCGACGTGATTGACAAACTGATTGAGAAAGACGAGGCGATGCCATCGAAACTGTCGGATGAGGAGAGCAAGAACCTGAAGGAGGCATTTGAGAAATACGCCGACAAGGAGCAGTTTATGGTAGAGGTTGCCAATCTGAGCGAGACCGAGCTCCCGATTATGATTACGCAAAACGAGTTCATGCGTCGTTGGAGCGATATGCAGAAACTCTCGGGGCAGCAGACTTTCGGACCGACGGATCACTACAATCTGGTGGTCAATGGCAACCATCCGCTTGCCAGCAAAATACTGGAAGAGAAGGACGATGCCAAGAAAGAGAAACTCATCACCCAGTTGATCGACCTTGCCAAGCTGTCGCAAAACCTGCTGACAGGCGAAAAATTGAGTGATTTCATCAAGCGAAGCGTAGATTACATCAAATAATTGAGAATCTGCATTTTGTAAGAGAAATCACATTTTCATTCCAAAGAGAGGGACGTTCCGGAAGCGTCTCTCTCTTTTGTTTTTCACCCTTTAGGAATAAATAGTAAGACCAAGTTGGGAATCATAAAAAATTGCTATTTTTGCCGATTCTTTCAAAGAAGAAGCATCAATACATAACCAACTGAAAATCATCATATAAAGTAAGAAACTGACCGATGACCAGCACCATTCTCGACAATCTTCAGCACATTGCCTCCCTCATCGCGACGTTTTTCACGGATGTATTCCTCACTTTTGATTCTTCCCATCCTCTTTTATTCACGCAATTCAACTTTTGGGCTTTCTTCGCCCTCGTGTTTGCGTTGTTTGCGCTGACCAAAAACAAGATTCTGCTCCGCAACGCCTTCCTCTTCTTTGTCAGCCTGTTTTTTTACTACAAGACCTCCGGACTCTTTGTCTTCATTCTGATATTCACCACTTTATACGGCTATTTCATCGCTATTTGGATGGCGAAGGCGAAGCGGAAATTCCCGAGGAAGCTGTGGCTGTCCATCGGCGTGATACTCAACTTGGGCGTGCTGTGTTATTTCAAATACGCCTACTTCTTCACCGATGCCTACAACACCCTCTTGCAGACCGACTACGTCGTGGTCAACTATCTGGCGAAATGGACGAACGAGCTGGCCGGAATCAATTACTTCGATGCGAGCAAAATCCTGTTACCCGTCGGCATCTCCTTCTATACCTTCCAGAGTATCAGCTACATAGTTGATGTTTACCGAAAGAAAGTCGAGCCGGTGCGCAACATACTGAACTACGGTTTCTACGTCAGTTTCTTCCCTGGTCTGGTGGCTGGTCCGATTATCCGTGCCGACCAGTTCGTGCCTCAGATTTACAAGAAATACTTCCTTTCCCGCAGGCAGTTCGGCATCGCAGTATTCTGGATTCTCAACGGCTTGATCAAGAAAATCGTGATGAGCGACTACATCGCCGTCAACTTTGTGGACCGTGTTTTCGACAATCCGCACCTCTTCACCGGCTTCGAGAACCTATCGGCACTGTTCCTATACTCGCTGCAAGTCTATGCCGACTTTTCAGGCTACACCGATATCGCCATCGGAGTGGCGATGCTGATGGGGTTCTATCTCCCGCAAAACTTCAACTCACCCTACAAGGCCACCAACGCCGGCAATTTCTGGAAACGCTGGCACATCTCGCTCTCCAACTGGCTGAAGGACTACCTGTACATCCCGCTGGGCGGCAACCGAAACGCCACGTTCATGACCTATTTCTGCATTCTGTTCATTGCGGTGGTGTGCGTCCTGCTCACCAAGAGTTTGGTGATTGCGTGTGTTCTGGGTGGGTTGGCTGTCATCCTGCTCATTGTGTCGTTGGCAAGCAAGAAGGCGCGCTTGAAAATCAGCACGAGCATCAACAACATGAACACGATGCTTTTGGGCGGACTATGGCACGGTGCGAGTTGGAACTTCGTGATTTGGGGCGGGCTAAACGGGCTGGGAATCCTCATCTACAAAATCTGGAGAAATCTCAAGCACTATGCGAAAGCCATTGTTACGATGGCGGGATTTGGCGGGTTTGTTATATTGTACTACTTCTTCCCCTATCCTGTGCTGATGATTGGGTGCGTGTGGACGGGCGTGATTTTTGCAGGCACGCTCATCAAATTCCTCTGTTCGGTGATTTTCTCCCACGCTTACATCGGCTGGCTTGACCGGACGTGGGGTATCCTACAAACATTCGTATTCATCTCATTCACAAGGCTTTTCTTCCGGTCAGGCTCCAACTTGGACCCGGCAGTCGCCAACGAAACCGCTTGGCGGACGGCCAAATCAATGGTGTCGCAAATCGGCAGTCCGTGGGAAGTGACACCCATTCCCGACATTCTTTTCACCTACCGCTATGTGTTCATTCTGTTTGTAATCGGAATGACGATACACTGGCTGCCGGAGCGATGGAAGCGTTGGTACCGCGTCAACTTCGCCCTGATGCCCATCTGGGTAATGGCAATCGTGGTGGTGGTGGCGATTTTCTTCCTTTATCAGTTCGTTACTGCCGACCTGCAGCCGTTCATCTATTTCCAATTTTAGGTTGAAGCTCTGTTCATCGCCTTTCCCAACTACTCTTGCAATAGTTGACGCACCTTCGTTTCGTTGGCAGAATCGCCCTTCTGATGGTAAGCCATCGCCAAATTCTTTAGAATCCGCTGGTTGGCGGGGTCGAGTTCATGGGCGCGGTTCAGGTGACGGATGGCTTCGTCCACACGCCCCTTCATCGCAAACGCAATGCCAAGATTCTCTTGGGCGCTCGCAAAGTCGGGATTCAGCTCAAGCGCCCGCTCCAGAAATTGAATGGACTTGTCGAGGTCGCCCCGCTTTTCACCGTAGATCCGTCCCAGCGCATTCAGTCTTTCCGCCGTCTCGCCGCTCTGTGCAATGCTTTCATTGACTTTGGAAAGGGCCTCATCCACACGCCCCGCATCAATCAACTCGTTGATTTTCTCCATCTCCGCGCTCCCGGCCACCATTTCGGTCAGCTTCAGGTTGTCGGCTGCCTGCTTGTCGCCGGGGTTGTCGGCCAATATCGCCCGATAATACCACTCCGCCTGATCGTACTCCTTCTTGGTAAAATAGAGCTTGCCCAACAGCGAGTAGGTGTCCGTGTCGTGACGACCGAGTTTCACCGCCTTCAGAAGATGCTTCTCCGCCAGAGTCAAGTACTTGGCTTTGTGCTCCTTTTCGTACAGCGTGAGGTAGCTGCCGCCCGCCGAAAGATTGCACTTCTGGCTTTCGGAAGATGTCTGCACATCCGTTATGAAAAGTTTGATGTCATCCTTCCATGCAAAATTTCGAGCAAAGGTTTTCCCGCCGTAAGCAAGAAGAACAATGGTGAAAATTGAAATCAGCGCGGATTTGCTTTTGGGTAAACGCGCCAATTTTTGTATTAAATATGCCAAAATAATGTTAAAACCGAGCAATGAGGTGAAGACAAAACGCTCGTTCATAAATGTCCCCACATTAAACAGCAGGTTGGAGGTGATGGAGAAGGTGATGATGAAGAACAAAATCCCGAAACTCAACACGTTTTTCTTCGGCAGTTTCCACAAGGCAAAAACGACCATCGCAAGCACAAACAGCAGCATCAACAGCACCAACAGATTGGAAAAATCGGTGATGGGAATCTCATTGGGATAGTAATCATGTGTGAGTGGATGCGGGAATATCATAAGTATCAGGTAAATACCCCATGTATAGATGACGGTTGCAATCTCCTGCGCCTTCGTTGAATTGACAAACGGATTGTTGAGCGCAATCTGACTGTCGGTGGCGTTTAGGAAACCGCCCAGCGCAAGATGTCGAGCCACCAAGAAAACGGCCGACGCCAAAACCAATGGAATGAGCGCGACAAGATAGTCCGACCATTTCTTCGGTTTATCATAAAAATAGAGTGCTAATGGCACGACTGCGAGGAAAGTGATGGCGTTTTCTTTTGAAAAAACTGCAAAAAGCATTGTTAAAAATGCAAGAAGCAGCCAATACCACTTTTTGCTGTCCATATACTTCAATGAAACGAGAACCGTGAGCATCGCGCCCAGCATACACATAATCTCATCGCGCCCCTTGATGTTCGCAACCGCCTCGGTATGGAGCGGGTGCAATGCAAACAGCAGGGTGGCGACAAACGGCAACGAGAGCCACCACTTTTCATTCTCGAACTGTGGGAACAACTTTTGCAGGACTACCAACACAGTGATACACAACAACATAAACAGCACTACATTTCCCAAATGCTGAAATATGGGGAGTTTGCTATTTGAAAACAGCTCCTCATTTTTCGGGTCGCGGTGGAAGCCGCTTTGCTCCTTCAGGTCGCCACCGAACAACTCATATTCGGCAATGAAGGTGATTTGCGACAACGGGCGGTATCTTCCTCCGGCTACCAACCTGTCATCATCGCCAAAATACCCCGAAAAAGCATCCTTCGTCATCACATCCTTCACCCCCGACCAACCCTTCAGCGTATAGTCGTTTTCAAAAATAATCATCCGGTCATCCAGAGCGTAATGCAAGGTCAGCGTGTTTCCGTAAACCAATGCAACCAGCAGAATTACAATCAAATAGCGAATTACTTTCATATCAAAACAATTTTTAATCCCTACCCTACAATCGCTTTTCCAGCACCTTCACATTCTCGTTGTCGGGATAGGCTTTCACTAAATTATTGAAAATGTCGTTAAGAATGTTAAAATCCTCTTTTTCGTTGAAAAAAGTGCAGTTGTCATACTTTTGGTAAAAGGCAGCGATGGTGCTGAGAGAGGTGGGATTCTCTTGAATAAAACGGAGTAGGAAATCGCGGTGATGTTGCTTGATTTGCACGTAAGCGGCCTCCACCTCAGCATGGAGCGTCTCATCATTGTCATTCACATAAACACCGTAAAGATGATTGGCGGAATCGGCGAAAAGGGTCAGTTGACGGTTCAACTGCGTCATCAACTCCGCATCCTTTGCACCGGAAATCTCGTAATTGGCGGCGAAATTCTGTGCGGGAGCCTTCAGATGAAGCCGCTCACCCTTCGAAGCAAGCGTGGTAAGAGCCTCTTTCTCATTCAAACTCAACACATAAAAGTCGGGACCGGCATTTTCCGATGGAAGGGTGATGGAAAAACTACCGTCCTCGATTTTCACAGAATCCAAAAAAATGGTTTCCGATTGTTTTAATATGCTGATTTTCAAGAAATCACCATCCGCATTCCAAATATTTCCTTCAAAGGTCACGCCATTCTTCTTGGCACAGCCCCCAAACATCACGGCAGTCACGAAAACGAGAAGAAACAGTTTGAAAACTACTTTTTTCACCATGACAATTACAATTTTTGAATTTTTCGAGTCACTTTCCGACCATCTGCAAAGACAATTCTCAACAGATAGATTCCGGGGGTCAAGTGCGAAACATCCATTTTCTGAGAAGATGAATGAATGTTTGAAATTTTTCCAACCAATTGTCCCAGAGGACTATAGAGTTCAATCTGCTGCATATTTTCCGCTTCCGCGAAGAGGGATGTGCGAGCAGGATTGGGGTAAATTTTGACCGAGGGCAACTGAGTAAAGTGAAAATCGCCGATATCAGTTGATTCACTTGCGTAGATGCAGATATTGTCGAAGCAGGCGGTTCCGTTGGCACTGTTGGCTGAATCAATCGCAACACGTAGAAATAGATTTTCTGCATTCTGTAACTCACTGACGTTCGGGAAGTTAAAGGAATAATGGACGAATCTCCCGAATTCTGACACCCGCGAAACAGCTACGGTAGTGTAGTTTTGGCCGTCCGTACTCCACTGAATGGAATCGCGTTTCGCGGCGGTGGAAGTGCCACGCAAATCATACGCAATCTGCCAATTGGTGTAATGCGTCTGCGAGATTTTCACCACAAAGGCGGCGTGCGAAATGTTGCTCGCACTGCTCCCCGACTGCAACTTCACCTGCAAACTCTGCGCCGGCGACTCCGCTGAACAGGGGTTGTGCCCCGACTCGTTCTGCGTTGTCGAGAAAGTCAGTCCCAAAGGGGGGACAGAGGCGTAATCACCATTGAAATAGAGCATTGCATCGGCGGAAGCATCCCCGCAAGTAGCCGGAAAAACCTTGTTTGCGGGAAAGGCCTCTCCATCGAAACTCCAAGCCGCCAGCAATCGCCCATCCCCCTCCGAAGCAAAGAGTTCAATTATGGTATCGTTCATGAAAACGCCCTGCTCGCTTCGGCAGTTCCGAACGGTTAGGTAATGCGTTTCCTCGGAAAGCGCGTTCGCCAATTGTAGCACAACCGTCTGCGCATCCGTCAACCTCGCCTCAACAACCTCGTCATAATCCAAATGAAAATTGACAGGAATCACTGTTAATTCATCCAAATTTCGATTAAAAACAACCGTCAGTGTATTCTGATTATCATAGGAATACCGCACAACAGCTGGACGTTGTAGCGGGGCCGCATCATACTGAAAGGTTTGTGTTGAAGAGTCATTGCTCCAAATCAAATCGGCCAATTCAGGGAAATCAATGAACGGATTGCGGTTCCCCTGTGAACGAAGGGTATCAAAAACCACCCCATTCGAAGTGGGATAAGAATAGGCACTATCGGGTATCCCGTTGTAAATCACATTATTGCGGATAATTTCCCGCTCGCTGACTGGATCGCTGTGATGCCACTGCAACAACATCCTGACAGCCCAAGGACGCAGCTGCGCCCCTATCGTCATCGGCTTGTCGATGGGCCAACTTGCATCATCGCCATAATAACGTGTCGCAATGTAGAAAAGGCTCCGCGCAATGTCGCCCTTATACTCGTCAGCCGGCTCATAAGCCATTGATACTAAAGACATATCATCATCAAAGCAGAAAAAATCGGCTGCGCCATACTTGGAACCGTTCTCAAAAATGTCGTTGGCATTGCCCACCGTGCAGAAGGCATTGTCGTTCCGTTTCTGCCCTTGAATCACGCGGTCGGCGGGAATCACATGGTGCAAGTCCGTCTTAATAGGCACCTGATCATCATAACCATACCAACTTTGGCAGAAGATGTGCTCCTTTTCGTAGCAGTCGCAAATGACATTGCTCGTACAGCCCGTCTGGTTGAAAGCGAACGAGCAATTCCCATAGATATCCAGTATCTGCGACGTATTTTGAGGGTTCAAGTCGGTGAACTTATAATAATAAGTAAGATTGCTCCAACTGCACCGACGATGGCCATTTTGGATGACTTGATGCAAAGCCGACTGCAACTCCACACCTGATTTGCCAAGGGCTTGGTCATAATAGTGAGGAGGAACTTCGTTCTGCGCATTTATTGTTAAATAAGCAAAAGCGAAAACGAAAAAAAACAGGGTTGAAGGGGATAAAAAAAACGATTTCCGCATCCTATTAAATAATATTAGGCTGCAAAAATACGACTTTTTATGCTATTTCAACAGCAATTTTCGAGACAAGCCCTCTCCGTTTTCAAGGACAACATCAAGTAGGTACAAACCAGCGGGCATCCCTTTCAATTCAATCATCTGTTCATTGGAATGAATAGAACCGAACTGCTTAACTAATTGTCCTTTAGCGTCATACAGGCTGATAGAATGGAGTGGTGCGCCTTGAATCACGACAAAATCCTCGGCTGGATTCGGATAGATTTTCAAGTTGGACGAACTGAGGCTTTCCATACCCACATGGGTATGAAGCAGGTAGCATCCTTCGCTTTTGCACCCTTCAGGTGAGGTGACAGTGACGCAATAGTAAACGTCGTGTGGAGGGAATACACTGACTGTCAGCGTACTATCGTTTCCGCAAGAGACGCCGTTAGCAGTCCACGCAAAGGTGTAGCCTTCAAGACCGGTTTCGGCGATGGAGAGAAGTTCAGTAGAGTCACTTAACGGGGTGGCAGTGATGGTTGCGTCAGGCAGCAGCAGGATGTTCAGCGGCAGGATAGTCAGACTGTCGCAGATGTCCTGGCGCTCAATCAAATCGTAATAGGAGCCGCTTTCGGTGTAGGTGTTGCCAATCCACGTGTAGGCATGGCAGACACTCACGGTGTCGAGGACGGTTGTGTCAACGCATTTGGTGCCGGAGATGGCGATATTGTCGAAGCAGGCGGTGCCGTTGGCGCTGGTCGCGTTCTGGATGATGATGCGGACGAAGATGTCATCGACTCCCTGAAGAGCGGGAATGCTTTCCAAATCGTAGGCATAGTGGATGAAGTTGTCGTAATCTGAAACGGGGACAAAAACGGTGTCAAAGGAGGTGTAACCGCTACCCGTGGTACTATATTGAAAGAGATAAGTCTTTGCGCCATAAGAAGTTACGCGCAAGTCGTACTCCAAATACAGGTCGTTGAAGCCGTGACGGTTGAAGTTGAGGACGGCCGCACAAATCCAGATGTTGCCCGAAGTGTTGCTGCTTTGCAATTTCACTTGCAGGCTTTGTTCAGGGTTGTTGCTGAGGCAAGGGTTGTGGTCGGGCTCGTTGTTTGAGGTGGAAAATTGCAGACTGTACGGGTAATAGGAGTTATATTCTCCCCCGAAATAGAGGTTGGCTTGTTGATAAAGCCTGCCGCAGTTGGCGGGGAAAATGGCTGTGGTGCTCGGGAATTCCATCCCGTCGAACGACCAAACGGCGATAGGCTGGCGATAGGTTTGGGCGCTGGCTTTGACGGGAAAAAAAGCAAAAAATGATGTTAAAATGAACAATGTACAAAAAATCCGCGCAACGAAATGACGACTCATAGATTAATATATTGATTTACAACAAAATAAAACAATTCCGATTCTTTACTTCAAGAACGCAAAAATATATATTTTCAGCAAAAAAATCACTATTTTTGCAGACTTTTTTTGATTGTCACAAATGGAGAACGACTGGTTACAACGCACCGAACTGCTTTTAGGCGCCCCCATATTGCGGCGCTTAAAGTCGGCGCACGTATTGGTGGTTGGATTGGGCGGTGTAGGCGCCTACGCAGCGGAAAACATCTGCCGCGCAGGCATAGGAGAGATGACGATTGTGGATGCCGACATTGTGGAGAACAGCAACCGCAACCGGCAGCTTTTGGCACTGACCACCACACTTGGACAGCCCAAATCGGAGGTAATGGCACAACGGCTTCGCCAAATCAATCCGGAAGTGAAGCTGCACACCGTGCAAGAGTTCATCCGCGACGAACGCACAATTGAACTTTTACAACAGGCTGATTACGACTATGTTGTGGATGCCATTGACTCTTTGTCCCCGAAAGTATTCCTCATTTACCACGCGCTTCAACAGAGGCTGAAGCTGGTTTCGGCGATGGGTGCAGGCGGCAAAATGGACCCCACGGCCGTCAGAGTGGCAGACATCAAGGACACCTGCCAATGCAGATTGGCGCAAAACGTGCGGAAACGCCTGCATCGGATGGGAATCCGAAGCGGTTTCAAGGCGGTCTTCTCAACAGAGCCAGTGCGCGAAGGCAGCATTTCCATCTCCTCGGATCCGGCAATCAACAAACTCTCCACCGTCGGCACCATCTCCTATATGCCCGCCGTCTTCGGCTGCGTAGCTGCCTCCGTGGTTGTACGGGACCTGTGCGATAATAGTTGTGAGGCGTAAGGAAGGTGTGCGAAGCCCCAAGTCCATGGCCTTCTTTTTCAAAAAAAACCATCCATTTGCATTGATTTTTTTTCTAATTTTGTAGCCCAAAATCCGCGTTTAGATTTGTAATTTATCTTATTAACAATCAAATAATTACACAATGAAAAAGAAATTATTGTTATCCTCTTTGCTGTTGTGTCCGCTCTTTTTGAGCGCAAGCGAAGCAGATTTGACTTTGCCGAATTTCACCAATGTGACTTTCTTCAATGGTGCATTGACGGGCAAATCATTGCTGCTGTGGGGCGCAATTATCGTGATCTTAGGGCTTGTTTTCGGCTTGATTCAGGCCTTCCGCATCAAACGTTTCCCAGTTCACAAATCCATGAAGAGCGTTTCAAACACCATTTATGAGACCTGCAAGACCTATTTGCTCCAGCAAGGCAAATTCCTGTTGATTCTTTTCGCCATCATCGGCGCCATCATCTGCTTCTATTTCGGCTATTTGAACGGGAAGGCGCTGCCGCAAGTGCTCACTATCCTGCTTTGGACCGTGCTGGGCATCGCCGGATCCTACGCCGTGGCTTGGTTCGGCATCCGCATCAACACGTATGCCAACTGCCGCACCTCCTTCGCCTCCCTTCGAGGCAAGCCGTGGCCCGTGGTCTCCATTCCGCTGCAATCCGGCATGAGCGTTGGTTTACTACTGATTACCATTGAGTTAATACTGATGCTCGTCATCCTTCTGTTTGTCCCCGCCGAAAGCGCGGGTGCCTGTCTCATCGGCTTCGCCATCGGCGAGTCCCTTGGCGCCAGTGCCTTGCGTATTGCGGGCGGCATCTTCACCAAGATCGCCGACATCGGTTCCGACCTGATGAAAGTGATTTTCAAAATCGGTGAGGACGACCCGCGCAACCCTGGTGTCATCGCCGACTGCACCGGCGACAATGCCGGCGATAGCGTAGGCCCCACCGCCGACGGCTTTGAGACCTACGGCGTAACGGGCGTGGCCCTCATCTCCTTCATCATCCTCGCCGTCCCCTCTGTGGAACTGCAAGCACTACTCATCACCTGGATTTTCGCCATGCGCATTATGATGGTCTTCACCTCCGTACTCTCCTACGGCATCAACGACCTCGTATCCAAAATCAAATACAAAAACGCCAGCAACTTCAATTTCGAGAACCCGCTGACCTCGCTGGTCTGGATTACTTCCCTCGTCTCCATCGTCGTCACCTTCGGCATCAGCTACTTGCTTTTCAATTCTTATGGTTTTGCCACCAGCGACTCCGTTTCTGCAGCTATCAGTGGTGACATGTGGTGGCGTCTGGCATCCATCATCAGCTTGGGCACGCTGGCCGCAGCCATCATTCCCGAACTGACCAAGGCCTTCACCAGCTCCAACTCACGTCACGTGCAGGAGGTGGTTACCGCTTCCCGCGAGGGCGGCGCCTCCCTGACCATCCTCTCCGGTATGGTTTCCGGCAACTTCAGTGCTTTCTGGAAAGGCATCGCGCTGGTGGGTCTGATGACCGCCGCCGTCTTCTTCTCCGCTCAAGGACTTGGTGTCTTCGGACCCTACTACTCAATCTTCGCTTTCGGCCTGGTCGCTTTCGGCTTCCTGGGCATGGGCCCGGTTACCATCGCCGTTGACAGCTACGGACCCGTTACCGACAACGCGCAGTCCGTGTTCGAACTTTCGCAAATAGAGAAGATTCCCGCCATCAAATCCGACATTGAAAAGGAATACGGCTTTGTCCCTGATTTTGAAAAAGGCAAATACTTCCTCGAAGCCAACGACGGCGCCGGCAACACCTTCAAAGCCACTGCCAAGCCCGTTCTGATCGGCACAGCTGTAGTAGGCGCCACCACGATGATTTTCGCCATCATCCTGATGCTCGCCAAATTCGACCTACTGCAACTCAGTCTCACCGACCCGGCCGTCATCCTCGGTTTCATCACCGGCGGCGCTGTAATCTATTGGTTTACGGGCGCTTCACTGCAAGCGGTGACCACGGGTGCCTACCGTGCCGTTGAATTCATCAAACAAAACCTCAACCTTGACAAGACCGAAGCCGACATTCAGGATTCCAAGACTGTCGTCAAAATCTGCACCAGATACGCTCAACAGGGCATGTGGAACATCTTCGCCGTCATCTTCTGTCTGACCTTGGCCTTTGCCTTCTTCGACCCGAACTTCTTCGTAGCCTACCTGATTTCCATCGCCATCTTCGGGCTGTTCCAAGCCATGTACATGGCTAATGCCGGCGGCGCATGGGACAACGCCAAAAAAGTGGTGGAAGTTGACTTGCAGGAAAAGGGCACTGAACTGCACGATGCGACTGTTGTAGGCGACACCGTCGGCGACCCTTACAAGGACACCTCCTCCGTGGCCATGAACCCGATCATCAAGTTCTCTACCCTCTTCGGAATGCTCGCCGCTGAAATCGCCGTGGTCATCAAACTGACGGCCCAAGGCAAGATGAACGAAGCCGGCGAATACATCGCCAACGCCACCGGCAACACCGGAATGGACTACACCCCCTACATCGGCTGCTTCTTCCTCGTCATCGGTCTCATCTTCGTCTATCGCTCCTTCTACGGAATGAGAATTAAGAAAGAGGAAAAGAAGAAATAAACGTTGATTTTTACGTTTCCTGAAAGAATAGTGAATAAAACGGCCGTTTTATTCACTATTCTTTCAGTTCATAGTTCCTAACTTCTAACCAAAACAAGTTGTTTCTCAAGGACATACAGTTGGTCAACTTCAAGAACTATGCGGAAGCCTCGGTGGATTTCGCAGAGAAGGTGAACGCCGTGGTTGGTGAAAACGGCAGCGGGAAGACCAATCTGCTGGATGCCATCCATTACCTCTCGTTCTGCAAAAGTTATTTTTCGGCGCACGACCATCAGAGCATCCGCTTCAACAGCGATTTTTTTGCCATCCATGGCGAATATGTCGGCTATGACGACGGCAGAACCTGCAAAATCAGCTGCACATTCAAGCGCAACGGACGCAAGATGATGAAGTTGAACGCGAAGGAGTACGAGCGCTTGAGCGACCACATCGGGCAATACCCGCTCATTATGGTTGCGCCTGTTGACAGCAACCTCATCCACGAGGGCAGCGAATTGCGAAGAAAGTTCTTCGATATGATCATTTCGCAATTCGACAAAGAGTACCTCCACATTCTGATTAACTATCAGAAACTTGTCGGCCAGCGGAATGCGCTGCTCAAGCAGATGTTCGAGAGCGGGCAGTACGACGCCTCTTACATTCAAATCTACGACAGCCAGCTGATCCCGCTGAACGAGGCGGTTTTTGCGAAGAGAGCCGATTTCCTGACCGGCATCCAGCCTGTTTTCCAACAATACTACAATTACCTTTCCGACAACAAGGAGATTGTCCAAATCGACTATCTTTCCACTTTGAAAGAGATGCCCATCGCGGAGAGTTTTCAACGGAACGCGCAGGTAGATTACAGCGCGGGCTACACCACGGCGGGCATCCACAAGGATGATTTCAACTTCCTAATGAACGGGAATTCCCTCAAGCGCTACAGCTCGCAAGGCCAGCAGAAGTCGTTCCTTCTTGCCCTGAAACTGTCACAGTTCGACTACTATTTCGAGCGGAAAAAGATGAAACCCATCTTATTGTTGGACGACATTTTCGACAAGTTGGACGAAAAGCGCACCTCACGTCTGCTGCAACTGGTGGGGGACAATCATTTCGGTCAGGTTTTCCTGTCAGACACCGACCGGAACCGCATCGACCGGATTCTAAATGCGCACCAGATCCAGCACAAGATTTTGGAGGTGAACGGCGGGCGGATTTCGTCTCCGGAATCCGAAAATCTGCCAAAATCCAACTCATAACGATCATTTTTTTTCGCCGATTTTATAAAAAATGTTAAAAATTTCTATCGTTTTCAAGTGAAAAAGAAAGCGATAAACAATTGTATATCAGGAGTCAATTAAAAAAATGAAGAAATTGAAACCATTTTTAATACCGCAATAAAAAAAATGTAGTATTTTTGCACGAATTTTTAAAACGTACTATTATGCAAGAAATTATCGATGAAGTAAAAGACGTAATTGCTGAGAAATTAAGCGTTGACAAAGAAGAAATCACATTAGATAAAAGTTTCACGGCAGACCTTGGCGCTGATTCATTGGACACTGTTGAATTGATTATTGAATTTGAAAAGAGATTCGGTGTTTCCATTCCTGATGAGGACGCTGAAAAGATCCAGACTGTGGGTGATGCTGTGGAATACATCAAGAGCCACATCCAGAAATAACACACATCCCATTTTAGATGGAATTAAAGCGCGTAGTTATCACCGGAATGGGTGCGCTGACGCCGCTGGGCAATAATGTGTCAGACTTCTGGCACAATTTGTTGTCAGGGAAAAACGGCGTTAATTCAATCACCCATTTCGACACAACTCACAGCAAGACCAAGTTCGCTTGCGAACTAAAAAATTTTGACATTTTAGAATACTTGTCCGTCAAAGACGCGAGGAAGATGGACGAGTGTTCTCATTATGCCTATGCGGCGGCGAAAGAAGCACTTGCGGACTCGTTGTTGGATTTGGATTCCATCAATCGAGACCGTGCAGGCGTGATTCTCGGAACGGGCATAGGCGGTGTTACCTCAACCACGAAGGACATCGTGGAAGATGCACTGGTTGAAGGGGTTTCGCGGTTAAGTCCGTTTTTCCTAATAAAGACATTGAGCAACATGATTGCCGGGAACCTGTCCATTCTGCTCGGTTTCCGTGGTACAAGCTACGTCACTTCCGCTGCCTGCACCTCAGCGGCTTGCGCAATGGCGGATGCCTACCACCTGCTTCAATTGGGAAAAGCCGACCTCATCCTCACAGGCGGCACCGAAGCAGGAATCATCCCCATCGGCATCAACGGTTTCAATGCGATGCACGCCCTTTCCACTCGCAACGACGACTTCAAGACGGCTTCACGCCCGTTTTCCTTGGGGCGCGACGGGTTCGTGATGGGCGAAGGCGCTGGCATCTTCATCCTTGAGGAATTGGAACACGCCCGAGCCCGCGGCGCACACATCTACGCCGAAATCAAAGGCGTAGGACTCACCTCCGACGCCTACCACATCACTTCTCCGCACCCCGATGGCTACGGAGCCATGATGGCCATGAAGAACGCCATCGACGAGGGCGGCATCTCCTTGGAAGAGGTCGGGCACATCAACCTGCACGGCACCTCCACCCCTATCGGCGACATTGCAGAGTGCAAAGCGATCATGTCGTTGTTCAAAAATCAGGCGGACAAGATTGTGTTCACCGCACCCAAGTCAATGACAGGGCATCTGCTGGGAGCAGCGGCCGCTGTAGAGAGCATCGCGACCATTCTCGCCATGCGCGACGGAATTGTTCCGCCCACCATCAACATGATTGAAAGAGACCCCGACATCCCTGACTGGAACTTCTGCGCCAACGGCCCCGTCCGCAAGGAATTCCAATATGCACTCAACAACGCATTCGGTTTCGGCGGACATAACGCCTCCATCCTATTTAAGAAATTTGAAAGTTAACACATTGTTCGGTCAAGAGAATAAAAAGGATCTCCACAATAAGAAAATCAAGGATTTTCTGAAGGCAGTTCTTGGAATCAGCCCGAAAAACACCGAACTTTACAATACCGCGCTCATTCACCGCTCCGCCGCCGACAACAGCTCCGTTAGCGGACATTCCATCAGCAACGAACGCCTCGAATATCTGGGCGACGCTGTTTTGGATACAATTGCAGCTGAATACCTTTTCAAGAAATTCCCATTCAAACCGGAGGGCGAACTTACGGAAATGCGTTCCCGCATGGTGTGCCGCGAGCAGCTGGGCACGCTCTCCCGCAAAATCCACCTCGACGAACTCATTTCCATCAACCCACACGCCCACCCCAAATGCGCAGGCGGCGATGCCTTTGAGGCCCTCGTCGGCGCAATTTTCCTCGACAAAGGCTACGAGAAAACGAAGAAAATCGTCCTGCAACGCCTTTTCTTCACCTACTACGACATGGACACGATGCTTTTTGAGGAATCCAATTTCAAAAGCAAAATCCTGAACTGGGCCCAGAAGAACCACAAAAAGATATCCTTCGAACACTCCGTGGAACCGAACGGACGAGACCGCAGATTATACAGAGTCCAACTTCTAATTAACAACAAGAGCTTTGCGGAAGGACTTGACTACACCATCAAGAAGGCAGAACAGCTGGCCGCCGAACACGCCTGCGAGAAAGTAGAGGAGAAGAAAAAATCGATGTAAACGCCCCTCTTTCTTAGAACATATAACCAATTTTCACATAAAAATTCGTGAAACTCGGATTGTCCTCGCGATTGAACGGAACGGCCCAGTCAACGGAGAGTACGAAGTTGTCGTTCATCGCGGCCTTCAAGCCGATACCACCGGAGAAGTGCGGCCGGTAAATACGCGGATGGTCGAAATTAAAATAATCGGACAGTTCATTCCGGTCGAACGTGGGGTCGTTTTCCGCGATGTTTTTTTCAAGCAGGAATTCATCCACGTCGTACGGCTGTAAAATCATACCGGCATCCACAAAAGGATTCAAGCCGATATAGAAGTTCTCCTTCTTCACCTTGAATTTGCACACTTTAAAGCGGAATTCAACATTGGCGAAGGCGAAGCCGTTGGCCAGCACGCGATTGCGCAGCAGCCCGCGAACGGTGTTGCAGCCGCCCACCGCCTCGTATAGCACGCGCTGAATGTAGAGTGTGTTCAGGTAGTTGTTCATGTAGAACGGACTTTTGCCCGCCACGGTCAGTTGGGTGGAGAGACGGTAGGCAAAAGTGATATAATCCTGATACACAGGTACATAGTGGCGGAAATCAAAATTAAAGCGCAAGTTGTTGAACTCACGTTGGTCGCCGAATTTCTTGGAATTGAAACCGGCAGAGTAGGTCAGGAACACATCTCCATAAATCCCTTTCGTGGAGTTCATCTGGCGGTCGCGGCTATCGTAGGTGATTCCCCCTCGCAGATAGGGGTGTATTCCCCCGTTCTTCTCGTTCTGCTGAATCAGCCCCCAAGTGATGTATTTGTCGTACAGCCCGTCGATGTCGGGCAGCATTTTCGACTCCTTTTTACCTTTGTTCAGCATGGCGATATCCACGGAATTGTTGAGGTAGCCCAGAAGGCCGATTCCGCTGTTCCAGAACCAGCTTCCAGCAATATTCCCTTGTATATCAGCGGAAACCCGAAACAAGTCGCGTTTGAATTTGTAAAAAGCGCGACTTTTATACCCCTCTTCCACTGTGTATTTCTTCGAGTTGCGCCACACGTCGTTATACACCGACTGGTAGCCGTTGAAGCCGGAGAAGTCGCACATCGCATCTGGCAGATAGGAGGCGTCGATGGTGAGCCGGTGGTTGGGAATCAGGAACTTGGAATCGTAGGAGAAGCGGAATACCCCATAACGGCGAGTGGTGTAGGCTGCTTCGAAGTAAAGGGAGTGTATGTACTCAGGGTAGGTGGAACCATCGCCGAAATAATAGACGTTGGCGAGGGCCCCGTACTGGAAGCCGAGGTCCGCATCGTAAGCCACGCTGGGCAGAATCCCGCAAGTCCAGCCCATACGCTTGGCGTTGGGGTCTTTCTCTTTCTTCTTTTTCTGAGGATCTCGTTTCGAAAATTCCGTGACCGTGGAGTCACTTTGATTGTCCATCCAGACGGATTCGGCACGCAAAACACTGAAATCCAATAAAATAAATAAAATCAGGAACGGTGAGATTTTTTTGATTTCCATTGAAAATAGCATATAAAGTTAAACTAGAAAACAGTGGCTAAAACGCGACAAAAATACAAAAAAACAGATTCAAAAAAAATTTGAACATCCTTCAATGCAATCAAAAAAAATGTTGTACTTTTGCACCCCGAAAATTAAGACGAAAAAAAAAAGATTTAAAAAGAAGCAATTATGTATTTGACACAAGAAGTTAAGAAAGAAATCTTCAAAGAAAACGGAGCCAACGAATTCGACACCGGCTCACCGGAAAGCCAAGTGGCTCTCTTCACGTTCAGAATCAAACACCTGACCGAACACGTTAAACAAAACCACAAGGATTTGAACACCAAGAAAGCGCTGATGACATTGGTAGGCAAAAGAAGAAAAATGCTTGCATACCTGAAAGAGCAGGACATTGAGAGATACAGAGCTATCGTCAAGAAACTTGGTTTGAGAAAATAATCCACAAAGAAAGGCAATTCATTTTGTTTTGCCTTTTTTTATATTTATCCAAAAATCAGATTGTTAAAAAAAATACGGCATTCCCGTAAGGAATGTGTTGTATTTTAAATTTAAAATCCAAAGACAAATCATTATGTTAGGTATAAGTAAAACCTTTACGTTGGCTGACGGAAGAGAAGTCACCATCGAAACCGGCAAGTTGGCCAAGCAGGCCGATGGTGCTGCCGTTGTAAAGTGTGGCAACACGATGTTGCTGGCCACCGTTTGCACCAAGAAAGAAGCAGTGGAAGGCACCGATTTTCTGCCGCTGCAAGTTGAATACCAAGAAAAATACGCCGCTGTGGGCCGATTCCCTGGCGGTTTCTTCAAACGCGAAGCGCGTCCGTCGGAATACGAGATTTTAATTGCCCGCTTGGTTGACCGCGCCCTCCGTCCCCTCTTCCCAGACGACTACCACGCTGACACCCAAGTGCTCGTGACCCTCATCTCCGGCGACCGCAACGTACTACCCGATGCATTCGCTGGCTTAGCCGCCTCCTCCGCACTTGCCGTCTCCAACATCCCCTTCAACGGTCCCATCTCCGAAGTGAGAGTCGGCCGCATTGATGGCAAGATGGTCATCAACCCCACCGTCGAGGACATGGAAAAATCCGACATCGACATGATCGTGGCCGCCACCATGGACAACATTATGATGGTGGAAGGCGAGATGAAGGAAATCTCCGAACAGGATATGGTGGAAGCGCTCAATGCCGCCCACGAAGCCATCAAGGTGCAAGTGCAAGCCCAGCTCGACCTTGCCGCGATGGTGGAAAAGGCCAACCCGAAACGCGAGTACTGCCACGAAACCAACGACGATGACCTCCGCGAACGCGTGAACAAAGAACTCTACGACAAGGTTTACGCCATCGCCAAATCCGGCATGGGCAAACAGGAACGCAACGCAGCCTTCGACCAAATCAAGGAAGAGTTCCTGGAAACGATTCCCGAAGAGGAACGCGATGAAAAAGCCGAAATGGTCAGACGTTATTATGATGACGTTTTGTATCATGCCATGCGCAATATGATCCTGCACGAGCATATTCGTCTGGACGGCCGTAAGATGGACGAAATCCGTCCCATCTGGATTGAGACCGACTATCTGCCGTCAGCACACGGTTCCGCCATCTTCACACGCGGTGAAACGCAATCGCTGGCCACCTGCACGCTGGGCACCAAGCTCGACGAACAGACTATCGATGGCGCCGTGGTGGAGGGCTCCAGCCGCTTCATTCTACACTACAACTTCCCGCCGTTCTCCGTCGGCGAAGTGAAACCCATCCGCAGCACCGGCCGCCGCGAAATCGGCCACGGCAACTTGGCTCACAGAGCTTTGAAGCCGATGATTCCGTTCGACGACCCCGACTTCCCCTACACGGTGCGCATCGTTTCCGACATTCTGGAATCCAACGGCAGCTCTTCCATGGCCACCGTTTGCGCCGGCACTTTGGCATTGTTCGACTGCGGTGTAAAGATGAAGAAGCCCGTTGCCGGCATCGCCATGGGTTTGATTACCGACGAAGCGAGCGGCAAGTATGCCATTCTTTCCGATATTCTGGGAGATGAGGACCACCTCGGCGACATGGACTTCAAGGTTTGCGGTACCGCCGACGGTATCACCGCCTGCCAGATGGACATCAAGGTGAACGGTTTGTCGGCCGAAGTGATGGCGGAAGCCCTCGAACAGGCTCGCAAAGGCCGTTTGCACATCCTCGGCAAGATGCACGAAGCCATCGCCGAACCGCGCGCCGAATACAAGCCGTTCGTTCCGCGCATCGTCCAAATGATCATCGACCGCGACCAAATTGGTGCGGTCATCGGACCTGGAGGCAAGGTAATCCAAGAGATGCAACGCGAAACCCATACCGTCATCAATATCGACGAAGTGGATGACCATGGCGTAATCGACATCGCCGCCGCCAACGTGGACGACATCAACGCCGCCATTGAGCGCATCAAAGCCATCACCGCCAAACCGGAAGTGGGCGCGATTTACAAAGGCAAAGTGAAAACCGTGCAACCCTTTGGTGCTTTCGTGGAAATCATCCCCGGCATCGACGGTCTGCTCCACATCTCTGAAATCGACTGGAAACGCCTTGACAATGTGGAAGAGGTTCTGCACGTCGGCGACGAAGTTGAGGTGAAGCTGGTGGAAATCGACGACAAAGGCAAGATGCGTTTGTCACGCAAAGTATTGTTGCCGAAGCCGGAAGGTTACGAAGAGCGCCCTGAGCGTCCGCGCCGCCCCAACGGTGGCAACAGCAAAGGTCCGCGCCATTCCGACCATCCGCGCCACAGTCACGGCAAAAGAGAAGAATAACACCTCTATCCTATATTACTAAGCAGGGACGCCATTAGCATCCCTGCTTTTTTTCAGCTATCAAAACGGATGGAAAACAAAAAAAGGAAACCATTGCTGATTTCCTTTTCCTTGTTTGGCGGTCCGGACGAGGCTCGAACTCGCGACCCCATGCGTGACAGGCATGTATTCTAACCAAACTGAACTACCGGACCTGCTCTCAATTAGAGGTTGCAAAAATAGATTTTTTTTTAATGCGCACAACCTTTTTCAAAAAATATTTTTATTTTTTTATCTTTCTTTTTATCAACAAGTTATATAATAAACACATTGACACCATTAGATATTTCAAGGCAAAGTATGGTCATTTTTCGCAGTTTTGGCGCACTCGACAGCAATTTTTGCTGCTCTAGCAGAAGCCCCGCGCCTTCCCAGCTTCGCGAGAAGCGCATCATAGTCAGCCGACATTTGCCGCTTGGAGTTTTCATCATATAAAATCTTGTCCAATTCTTTCCGGATGTTCGCCTCCGTCAGGTCGTACTGGATGAGTTCGGTAACGGCGGGCTTGTCCAAGATCAGATTCACCAGCGAGATGTACTTGATAGTTGCTTTCGCCACCGCCTTGGCAATGCGGTACGAGAGGTCACTGCAGCGGTAACAAACGACCTGTCGCGTGCCCAGAATCGCGGTTTCCAAGGTGGCGGTACCCGAGGTGACCAGTGCCGCCTCCGCATTCAGCAGCAGCGGATAGGTTTGCGACAGTGCCTTCTTCACAGGCCGGCCGTTCAAGTACTTCTCGTAAAGCGCATCCGGCAACCATTTCACCGTTGACATCACGAATTGGTAGTCGGGGTATTTATCCACCACTTTCAGCATCAAGGGCAGGATGCGTACGATTTCCTGCTTTCGGCTGCCAGGGAGTAGCGCGATAATCGGGCGGTCGTCCAGCCCGTTGATTTTCCTGAAATTGACGACGGCATCGCTTTCGCGGATGTTCTCGTCGATGGCATCCAAAAGCGGATGTCCAACGAAGTCGGCGCTGTAACCATAGCGGGCGTAAAATTCCTTTTCAAAAGGCAGAATCGGCATCACGTGGTCGCAAGTGCGCTTGATTTTGTGTACGCGACCGGTCTTCCAAGCCCAAATCTGCGGGGAGATGTAATAGACGATTTTGTAGCCATGCTTTTTCACGAAATCGGCGATGCGGAGGTTGAAGCCGGGATAATCCACGAAGATAACGAGGTCGGGATTGAATGCCAGAATGTCCTTTTTGCAGAAGCTGATGTTGCGGAGGATGGTGCGCAAGTGCGTGGCGACCTCCCAGAAGCCCATAAATGCCAAATCCTTGTAGTGCTTGACAATCTTGCCGCCCTGCGCCGCCATTAAGTCACCGCCCCAGCAGCGGTATTCGGGTCGCGCATCCAGCCGGTTGATCTCGCGCATCAGATTCGATGCATGCAAATCCCCCGACGCCTCTCCCGCAATGATATAGTATTTCATGATTTTCTATGATTAGTGAATTAAATTAGTGAACAGAAAGCGGAAATTCGATTTCCATTCAAAGAACAATTATCTTCGCTACCAGTTTCGGGTATTGATAATTTAACTATCTTATGCTCAATCATCTATGACAAAAATTGCAGCTATTATTTTGCTGCAAAAATACGCAGATTTTTCAATTTACAATCCTATGGATTGACATAAATGAAAAAAAGCCATTTACCTCATCGGTGCCTCTATGAAGGATTTGGGAAAGAAATTGTTCGCATTTTCAAAATGAAATTCCTGCGAAATGCTGGTGTAGGGATGTCATATCATGGCATCCCTGCAATTTTATTGCAAAAAGTGCGTTATGGTAATCCTATGAAAAAAGCAACCGGTTGGCGCAAGGTGGTGCGCCTTTTCTTTTGGGGAGGATTGATTTGCTTGGCGGCAGCCGCTGCTGTCGTCGGCGGATGCAATGCCATTGTAAAACTTAGCGCGAGGGGACGCCTGTACAGCGACGTGCAGGAGATTCCCTACCGCCAGGTCGGGCTGGTGTTAGGCACCTCGCCCACTCTGGGCAACGGGAGCCGCAACCAATACTACGATAATCGCATCAAAGCCACCGCCAATCTGTACTTCGCCGGCAAGATATCGTACATACTTATCAGCGGCGACAACCACCGGCACGGATACAACGAACCCGAAGAGATGCGGCAGTCGCTGATAGCCTTGGGCATCCCCGATTCGGCCATCATCCTCGACTATGCCGGCTTCCGCACCTACGACTCCATGGTCCGGGCGTACAAGGTGTTCGGACAGCGTTCGCTCACGGTCATCTCCCAGTATTGGCACAATGAACGGGCGGTATTTATCGCACGGCGGAACGGAATGGATGCCATTGGGTTCAATGCGCAGGACGTGAGCTACAGACGGTCGTATCTGAAGAACCACCTCCGCGAAGTGTTTGCCAAAATAAAAGCCGTCTGGGATGTGGCCACCGGCAAAAAGCCCCGCTATTGGGGCGAGCCCGTCTCCATCCCCGATGGACAAACCACCGAGTTCAAGGACAGCATCCGGCATCTGGCACCCACAGCCGAATAGTGCGGGTGCGCTTTGGGAAGCACACACAGCACAAGTCCACCTCATTCCGTCACAAAGTCATTGTACTTCAGTTCCACTACTTTGCCTAATTTTCTGAGTTCCTTGAGGTTAATACGTTTTTTATCACCCGCGATGGTGATAACCATATTATTGTTATTCAGATATTCCTTGAAGAATGCGCGCATGTCTTCGAAGCTCAGTTCCTCGATTTTTTTGTTTGTCTCTTCACGCGGGTCGTAGGAGTAGCCCATTTCGCGCAAATTCAGCACGTAAGCAGGAAGGCCGCGGAAGGAGATGTAGGAGCGCTGTTGAAGCAGGGAAGTTTTTGCCAAATCGAACTTCTCGGGTTTTTCGGGGAAGTTCACCAGCAGTTCCGTCATCGCAGCGCAGCCATCCAGCGTCTTGTCGGCCTGCGTGCCAAGGTAACCGATGATGTAAGAGGGATTGCGCAGGAGGCGGTCGTAGCTGCAGGCTCCGTAGGCGGAGTAGCCCAAAGAACGCAACTCTCTGATTTCCTGAAAGATGATACCGGCCATGCTTCCGCCCATGTACTCGTTATAGGCCATGCACACTGGCCATTTGTCCTTATCGAACATTCTACCAGTATTGTAAAAATAGATGTTGCTCTGCAAGAATTTCTTGTTTGAAGCGATGAAAATGGTGGATTCATCGTAAGTTTTCAACTTCAGGAACGGTTTGGGCTGTTTCTGAGGCTCCGCAAGCAGGATACCGGATTTTTGCAGCAGCGCGGCCACCTTCTTGGGAGCGGTATTGCCCACAAAGGTAATGTTGGCATTATAGCTGATGGCTTTCTTGAAGATCTTCAGCAACTGGGTGCCCGTGAATTGCTTTATCTCCTTGAGTGATGGTGTGTTGAGCGACGGGGAGTTCTGCCCGTAACGGGCATAGTCGAAAAGGGCGCTTCCCCACGAGGAGGCATCGCTCTTCATCGTCTGAATCTCACTTTTCCGCTCTTCGATAATGGACTCCAACACTGTCTCGTCATTGCTGGGATTGAGGATTTTAGTGCTACAAATCTTCAAAATCTTCTCCAAGTCCTTGTCGAAGCCGGAAATCTCAATGGTAAGGTTGTCATTACCGGAATAGACATCCATTGCGGCGCCCATTTTTTGCAAAGATAATTGCAAATCACTGTAATTCAAATCTTTAGAACCTTGTAATAAAAAATACTCCGCTGCATAATCCAAAGCGGGATCGTTAATTTCCCCGTAATTGAAGATGAGGTTCAAAGTGAATATATCGTTCGTCGGATTTTGGGCGGCACAGAGCGTGTAGGAATCGCTGATAGGTACGATTCGAACATCTTTATTGAAATCAAATTTCTGGGGCTTAAGATCATTGACAGGTTGACTCTCGATTTTTTTAGCGAATTCGGAACTTTCACCGGCGTTCTTGGCCACGATTGGCTTCCAAGAGGGCTTTTTCAATTTCTCGAATTTCTTCGTGCCCATATTGGAACGGAACGAAAGAAAGTCGTCGCCTAAGTATTTCTGAGCGAGGGCCGTCAAATCCTCTTTCTTCAAATTGCGGATGATATCGGCTTTTTTGTAAAAATCCTCAGGCGCAAGTCCATTCATCGCAATTTCCAGAACATTATAGAATTCGCGTTCAAGATTTTCCATGCTCTCTTCATACTCACGCAGATAGTCCATCTTCACTGCTTCAAACAAGTCATCGCTGAAATCTCCTTTTTTCAATCTATCGATGGCGTTCAAAACCAGTGCTTCTGCGTCATCGTGCGACTGACCGATGATTTTGGGCACATAGAAACAAGCGAACACGCCTGCTTCCAGCATTCCATAATTGAACCCTTGCGCGACCAGCAGTTTGTTCTTCGTGGAGAGTTCGTCTAACATTCCGGTACCGGAATCGTTGTTCAACAGTCCGCTCATCACATCCAGCAACAATGCATCAGGCTTATTGGATCCAACTGTCTGGAAACCAATAACTCCGACCTTCACCGGCGTCTCGCTGACGGTCACCACCTGATGTCCCTTAAACGGCTTGACGGGCTGGTTGAGCAAAGTGGAGTTTTTGACGGCTTTTTGAGTGGCCGACGCAGGTGCGGCTTCGTTGCGGAGCGTGCCGATAGTGCGCTCAAGCAGAGGCTGGATGGCGGCCGCATTGAAATCGCCCACCAGCACCAGCGTCATATTGGAGGGCTGATAGTACGTATTGAAGAACTTCTGCATAGCCGACGGCTGCGGGTTTTTGAGATGCTCGGGATAGCCAATGACGGGGCGGCCGTACGGATGTTCGCCGTAAGCAGCCTTGAGCGCATCCTCCATGAAAACGCTCATGGGCTCATCGCTGTACATGTTGTACTCCTCGTAAACCGCCTCCAATTCCGATTGGAAAAGGCGGAAAATAGGGTTGCGGAAACGCTCTTTATAGACCAAAAGCCACTTCTCCAACTGGTTGGAGGGGAACTTGTTGTGATAGACGGTCACATCGTTGCTTGTGAAAGCGTTGATTCCCTCGCCCCCCATCTTGCTCAGAATCACATCCACCTCGTTGGGGATGGCGTACTCCGTTGCTTTGTTGTTCAACTCATTGATTTTCATCATAGTTTTATTACGAACGGCGGCATCTTTCACCTCATGAATCTGGTCGTACAGTAGCGAGATGCTATCCAGATACACCTTTTCGGCTTCCCAATTGGTGGTGCCGATTTGGTCGGTGCCCTTGAACATGATGTGTTCAAGGTAATGCGCCATGCCGGTATTGTCGAGGGGGTCGTTTTTAGCACCCGCATGCACACAGATTGCCCCGTAGATTTTGGGCTGGGAATGGTCTTCGCACATCAGCACCTCCATTTTGTTCTGCAAAACGATGGAAGTTATTTTCGGCTGTTGGGCGGAAAGATAAAGTGCAAATAATACAAAAAGAAAAAGAGAGAAAACTTTCTTCATATTGTTGTGTTAATTAATGAATTCCAAAACAGAAGTGCTACATAAGACAACCGGACATTCATGCTTAGTTTTTGGGTTTCTTGAATCTGTCGATACCGACTTTCAGCGAGAAGATGTGGGAATACTGCGCGATGGAGAGGTCTCCGATGTCGGTGAAGGCGTAATCGATGGTAACTACTTTCTTGATGCAGACACCGACGCCAAGGTTTATTTGGAGGGTGGTCTTATTTTTGCCATCGAAATCGGCTTCCTGCTGGAAGTTGCCGATGCCGGCGCGAATGGCGACGATTTTCTTGTAGGCGAACTCCATTCCGAAGTGTGGATCGATGCAGAGCACATTCGAGCGGATGAGGGAGTGACGTTTACCATCGAAGGTGAAGTCGAAATCCAAAGCAAAGGTGGCATTGAAGCCCTTGCCGAGTTCCACATACTTGGCTCCGCCGATCAACAATTTGGGGAGAGTGAGTTCCAAGGAGTTGGTTGGGATTTCATTTCCGGTTCGTTCAAACACGTCAATCACCTCGTCGCTGAGGTGATAGCTCCACGCATTGAAAGTAGAGGTTGCGTCGCGTAGCACCGCGCCCATATTCCATCCCTTGATGGCGTAGTGAACGCCGAGGTCGAGTCCAAAGCCCCACGAGCCGGCGAAATCGCCGATGCGGCGGTGCAGGATTTTCACATTCCCACCCACGGAAAGTCCCTTCACCTGCTTGAAATTATGGGCATACGACAAAAGGAAGGCATTGTCGGCGGATGAGAAGTAGGAGATTCTGTCGTAGTCAATATTTCCTTGATTGTCAATCAATTCCGTAGTGTTCATAATTTTATCCACACCAAAGCGGATGTAGGAAAAGCCGACGGTGGACTGTGAATCGATACGGACGGCGATGCCACCATAGTCGTATTTGGCGATGCCGGCAAAATACTCGGCGTGCATAAGCCCCAATTCGTAGCGTTTTTCCATATTGGAGAGGCCAGCGGGGTTCCAGTAGGCGGCGGTTACATCATCGGCAATGGAGGCCATCGTGTTGCCCATTGCCAAACCACGTGCACCCAAGCCCAGAGAAAGAAATTCGTTGCTATACTTGGCAGTCTGGCCGAAGACGCAAGCCATGGTCAAAGAGAAAATAACGGCGAGGACAATTTTTTTCATCTGGATAAAATGTGCGAATGAGAAACGAAATATAAGTGTGATTATTGCAAAAAAGTCAACACATTCAGACAGCGAGAGGTTTATTATTGTAGATGACATTAAACATTAAAGAAAAAGCGGCTACGAAAGTCTCACTCATACACCAACCTGTATAAGTTGTATAGCAGCATGTAGTCAATCATGTTGCCGTCGCCGGTGGTTTGGTTGTGCCATGGGCAGAAAAGCGAAAGGGTATGCCACGGGGCGTCGGTGCGCACGGTTTCTCCCTTCACCGATTTGGTGATGATGCCGTCGGCATGCGCAGCATCCAGATATTGTTCATATAACGACTTATCTACCAGTGTTTTGCCATTTTTTCCGTAAAGCACTAAATTGGCCAAAGGCAGATGCGGGAAGAAGAGCGTCTGTCCCATTTCGGGATGACGGCGAACAATCTTCTCGCAGGTTTTCACCAGCCATTCGTAACAGTTTGGGCTTCCTGCGCCACCCTCGTCCATTACCGCCGACAGCAGCATCACCCCATACCAAGTGAAATGCCCGTCGCCATCGATGAGGACATTGTTTTGGAGAATGTTCCAGATGTTCTTCCAATTGGCTTTGCCTGACTTGCCGAAGTGGAGGTTCTGTCCACTCAACATCGAGCCGATTTCGCCGTGCGGGTACTGAAGCCACTGGATGTCGCCCTCTTTCTGTGTCAGTTTGCCTGTCACGGGATTCACTATCTGCCAATGCGGCCGGCCCTTTTCATCGGTGAACTGCATCACGCGCACGATTCGCGTGGCGATGGAGGCGACGGCGCACTGCACACTGTCGTCATCCACTAATTTCTTTGCCAGCGCCAAACCAAGATAGGTGGCCCATGCCTGGTCTTGCGAGGGCGAGTTGCCAATTTTCTCCACGTGTCCGCAGTTATATAGATAGTCGCTGTAAATTCCGTTCACGTGAAACAGGGCGGTATCGGTTGCAGCGACATCATCGCGGAGATAGAAGCCGTTGAGGGTATCGCGACCGTTCCAACAGCTTTCGGCTTCGCAGTCCAGACGGTCGTAAACGGCGAGGGCGAGCCTCAACTCTTCCAATGTCCTATCCGTGTTTTCGCCGCTGCGTTTTTTCAGTGCGTACTCCGTCGCGAGCACCGCCACGTAATGCCCCTGCCACCAAGTTGCATCCGCCCAATAGGCGATTTTCCTGCCGTTGACATAGTAAATGTTCTCCATGGGCAGATGCGAAGCCCTCACGCCGGCATCCCCCGAAAAGTACATGAATTCGTTCGTCAAGCGTGTACGAAAACGCTGGTATTTTGCATAATTAACATCGGGATTCTGCGCATTCGCACCGATAACAATGGTTAAAACAAGAATCAAAAACCGTATTTTCATCTGTTAATAATTGGCGGCAAATATACGACTTTTGACGTAGTTTCAACTCATACATCATTTTCAGCCTTTAAAAAGAATGTGCATTGGAGGCCGCCACCTTCACGATTGACGATTTCTATGCTGCCGCCATGCTGCAAGACGGCGTTCTTGACAATGGCCAGACCGAGCCCAGTGCCGCCCAACTTGCGACTGCGTCCCTTGTCAACACGATAAAATCGCTCGAAAAGATGTTCTAAATGTGCTGACGGTACCCCTACCCCATTGTCAGCGAAGGTGAAACGGTAAAAATGGTTGTCGGCACGGACGGCGGAGACCTCAATGCTACACCCCTCGCCCGCGTAGGCGATGGCGTTGTCGGTAAGATTCCGCATAACGGAGTAGAGCAGCGACCGGTCGCCATTCACAACCACATCATCAGCTATCTTGTTGAATGCCTGCATTTTCGCTTTCTTCAATGCGGGAGTCACATCCTCAAGGACATCCCGCGCAAGGTCGTGCATATTCACCGGCTCCATCTGCAAGATAGCCGTACCCTCGCTCAATTCCGTCAAGGTGGAAATGTCGCGACTCAGGTTTGACAGGCGATTGCTTTGGGCGTAACAGCGGCGGAGGAAGTGTTCGCGCTCGGCAGCATCCATCTCCGGATGGTCCAGCATCGTTTCCAGATAGCCCTCTATACTGCTGAGAGGCGTCTTCAGTTCATGCGCGATGTTCTGCGTCAAACGGTTTTTCATCTCGCTCTGCTCCATCAGTTGCAGATTTTGGCGCAACTCCTCACGCTCTTCCAGCGTTTTGTCCATACGCCGGACATAGCGCCATAGAACGACCACCATGACGACAAGCAAGGCCAATGCGTACCAAAGGAAGTGCGAGTCGCTGGACAGGGCCTGTACCAAAGAGATATTGTACGGAAGTGAACTCCGCACGATGTAACTGAATTTTTTGTTGTATGTGGCTGAATAAAAGAAAGGTCGGCCCAACGTCCCGGAGTTGCGACAAATGTCGGTTCCTTTGCCCTCCCGTAACGCTTTCTTCACTTCGTTTCGCGAAAGATGATTGGACAATGAATCGCAATCTGGGAAATCACTGTCAAAAATCACGGTGCCATCCAAAGAAATCAGCGTAAGCCGCAGCCCCTTTTTATTCTGCATTTTCATTATCTGCGATAAAAGGGAATCAGCATGCGGTGTGATATGGGCGAAAGAAGTTCCCGAAAGGGCATCGAGATAATAAATATAGTCGTTAAAATCCCCCAACTGCGTGGTCAGCACTTCAATTCGTGCCTGGCGGTTGCGTTGGTGCTGGAAAATGACAAAAAATGTCACAAATAGCAGCAACAACACCAGCACAATCCCGAAGGTTTTTCTTCCTATACGTCTGATTTTCATTTTACAAAACAATAGCCATAACCAGAACGTGAGACGACGTTTTCAGAATAGATGCCGAGTTTTTTGCGAAGGCGTGCGATGCACACATCCACGCTGCGGTCAAGTACAGTGACATGAGAGGGCCACACAACAGAGATGATGCTGGCACGCGAAAAGACGGTTTCCGGCTTCGAAAGCAGGAGTGCCAGAATCTCAAACTCGGTCTTCGTCAACTGCAAATCAGTTGTTCCGATGGTCGCTCGCTTCGCGGCTACATCAAGTTTCAAATCGTTGTAAGAAAGGGGTTGAGAAGCCGTCCTTTTCAACACGGCCGCGACGCGCGCAACCAATTCCTTCACTCGGAACGGCTTCGCGATGTAGTCGTCTGCACCGATAGCAAAGCCCTTCAGGGTGTCGGCCTCGGTATCGGCGGCGGTGACAAACAGAATCGGCGTGTCGGCTGTGGCTGGCGTGCTGCGAATTATATTGGCAAGCGTAAAGCCGTTCATCTGCCCCATCATTACATCCAAAAGGTAGAGGTCGTAGCTCTGCCAGTCCATCCGCAATGCCTCTTCTGCCGACTCGGCCGTATCAACCTCATAACCAGCCCCACGCAAATTGTAACGGAGAATCTCGCAAATGTCGGACTCATCATCAACCACAAGTATCTTATAATTCATCATTCATAAATTTTCCCTTGTCATACTTCTCACTCATAACACGGCAAAACGACTATTGTTCGAAAAGTTTATGGCTGCCACGAAGGACGTTTCTCACTTGCGAGAGCAGTTCGTGTGACTCCTGGATAATAGTCAGGTAGAGTAAATCGGTTCGCAGGGTGGCAGCCGGACGCGACGACATCCGCGAAGTCTGCATTTTCAACAATGCATCCAGCTCTTTTTTGATGTTTTTTGCTTCAACCGAATAACTCTTCGAATTGGTGTAGTTGCGGTTGCCGATAATCCACGCAATAGACTCTAACGCCTGCTTAATTCTCGACTTATAATCCTGGAATTCATTAACATAGGCTGCCGGAAGCGGCGTGAAGTTGTTGTCGGTATGCTCCTTCAGTGGCTCGCAGAGAAACCGCAGCGTGTTCAGCATCTGCACAGTATTGCTAATACAGAGGTGATACCACGTGTTCTTTTCCATTGCGACCGTGGAATCGATGCGTCTCAAACCGGCAGTGATGTAGCGGCGATAGCGTTTCAGTTGCGCAATCTGTTCCAGAATCTGCCGGTGATAGGTTCGGAGGGCTCGATCGTTCTCATCGTCCGCTGCATCAAGGATTTTCTGATAGGTTTCCGATGCGTAACAAATTGTTTCTGAAAGCGTTGATGCCAGACTGTTTCTGATTTCATCCCAAACGGCATCCGGATTGTTGGAAGTAAGGACGATGGAAAGCGCCTCCTCCTTTCCTTTGTTCTCCTTCATTTTTCGTCTATAGACGATGTGACTTCTAACCAGCAGGAAGAAGGCCAGCACAATGACGGCGAGCATGGCAATTTTGCCACCGAACAGGAGTAGTACAGCCACCATCGCCGCAATAAAGAAGGCAGCGATAGCCGTGGTGAACCAGCCCACGATGACGGTGATGACACCCGTGACTTTGAATACGGCGCTTTCGCGGCTCCACGCTCGGTCGGAAAGCGAAGTGCCCATCCCCACCATAAATGTGACGTAAGTAGTTGACAATGGCAATTTTAGTGAAGTACCGAGGGCAATCAGTAGTCCGGCAAGCACGATATTGACGGAGGCGCGCACGAGGTCGAACGCAGCGCCGTCGCGGCTGTCGGTCACCACGCGGCGACTGAACTGCCTCTGGATGAAATTCTGGAGCGGCTGCGGGGTGATGCTTTCAAGGACATAGTTGACATTGAGCCCCATACGCACGAGGATGCGCGCAACAGGCGAAGTACCGTGTCCGTCATCGCAGTCGTTCTCACTGGAGAGGTTGATAGAGGTCTGGAGCACACGCCGCGCCTTTTTCGAGGTAACAAGTGCAAAACTCATAATCACTCCGGAAGCAATGAGAAAATAAATCGGCGTGTGCGCACTCTCCATCAGCGAGGTCATCATGAAATCGTCGGGAGAAACGCCGACGCCGTTTTGAAGGAAATCGGTGACGGAAGACAAGGCGGCCAGCGGTACCCCGATGAAGTTCACAAGGTCGTTGCCGGCGAAAGCCATCGCCAAAGCGAACGTCCCGAAAAGGATAATCACTTTGAACACATTGATTTTCAACCAATAGAGAATTTGCGTCAGCAGCATGCTGCCTGCAAAGGTGATGAGCAGGAGTTGTACGATGTGCCCGTCAATCCAAGTTTTTAGGGATTCCGTCATGAAAGAAGCACCTTTCATCCCTTTTATCAGCATAAAATAGAGGATGGCGGTGATAGCGACACTCCCGAAGATTCCTATTTTCCACCACGTCCTGTTTTTCTGGTTGAAGGAGAAAAGCATTCGCGTAATCCATTGAACCACAAGTCCAAAGAAGAAGGCAATGGCTACGGAGAGAAAGATTCCGATTACAACGGAGAGGGCCTTGCTCGTGTTGAGCAGCGCGCCAAGTGTCAGCCCATCGATGGTGTTGCCGCTCAACTTGATGATGGAAATGGCAAAGGAGGCACCGAGCAGCTCGAACACCATAGACACCGTGGTGGAGGTGGGCAGACCGAGCGAGTTGAAGATATCGAGCAGCACCACATCGGTGGCGACGACAGCGAGAAAGATGCACATCACCTCAGTGAAGGAGAAGTGAATGGGCGTGAAAATTCCGTGCCGCGCAATATCCATCATCCCGTTGTTGGTGGCGGCACCAATGAAGACACCGGCAACAGCAATCGCCATAACGAGCTTATAACCAGCTGCTTTGGCTCCCACCGCTGGCGCGAGGAAATTGACGGCATCATTGCTGACCCCAGTATTCAAATTCAACATTGTTAAAAGAAGAAGTAGTGCTATAATGATGAGATAAAATGCTTCCATCGTTTGATTTTTTTCAATTTGTAAAAAAACTTCGGATTTATTACATTGCTATTTCAAAATTATTACATTTTTGTTACGGCACCAACTTGGACATTCGGGGCCTGGGCCCGGCTTCAAATTATTGTTCATCACCATCATCATGAATCATTAAAAAATTGTATTTTTGCCGCGAATTTTGAAACACTATGATTAGTCGAAGATATTTGAGAATTAAGGTGATGCAGGCCCTCTATGCGCACCAAGCCAACACCGCCGAAGACATTGTTTCAGGAGAGAAAAAGCTAGATCAGGCCATCCGGAACTGCGAGAACCTCTCCTACTACTTCTATTCCCTCTTCCCGGAAATCAAACGCTACCTTGAAAACAAGTTTGCGGAAAGAAAGGATAAAAACTTCCCGACGGAGGAGGATCTCAACCCGAACACCAAGTTCGTGGACAATTTGGTAATCAAACAGATAGAAGAAAGCACCGCGCTCAACAAGAAATTCGAGCAACTGAAAATCAACTGGTCGCAACAGCCGCAACTCATCATCTCCCTTTTCAATAGTATTGCAGAACTTCCTGATTATGTGGAATATATGTCCAAACCAGGCAACAATTACTATAACGACAAAGAGCTGGTTTTGGAAATCATTGAAAAGGTTTTTGCCGAAAGCGAACTGCTGCACTGGTATTTTGAAGAGAAGTTCGTACACTGGTTTGACGACTACAACGATGCGCTTCTGCAAACCTACCAAGCCATCACCTTTTGGAAAAGCTCCATGGAGCAGGTTAACGCAGGACCGCTTTTCAAAGATGAGGTTGAAGATGTGAATTTTTACAAAAAACTCTACCGCCTCACCATCCAGAACGACGATAAGTATTTGAAAATCATTGATGAAAATCTGCACAATTGGGAAAGCGACCGTACCATTGAGACCGATTTGATTCTGATGAAGATGGCCACCTGCGAACTGATGGAATTTCCGTCCATCCCTGTAAAGGTCACCATCAACGAATATATTGAAATCGCCAAAACATACGGTTCCGAAAGGAGCGGCGGCTTCATCAACGGACTCATCGACAAAATTGCGAACGACCTTCGCGAAGAGGGTCTGTTGAACAAACAGGGCCGAGGATTGTTGAACCAGGGCATTAAGTAATCGAAAATGAAAATCACCACCCAAATACTTCTTCTCTCGCTCAGTATCGGACTGATGGTTGGGCTGAGCGGCTGCAAAAAGACCACGAAGGAGGTCATCCACAATCCCGTGACCGTAAAGGACGGACAAATTAGGGACGATGACCCCGATGGGCCGAAGATTCAGTTCGACGAGTCCAACTACAATTTCGGAACGGTAATGCAAGGCGAACGTTTGAGCCACACTTTCACTTTTACGAATAAAGGAAAAAAAGACTTGGTAATTAGCTCAGTAACAGCCACTTGCGGTTGCACCACCTCTACCCCGCCCCGCGCTCCCATTCGCCCGGGAGAAAAGGGAGAACTCAAAGTCACCTTTGATTCGAAAACCAAACAAGGCAAAGTGAAGAACAGCGTGTCGGTAGCAACCAACGCCTACCCTACCCGCAGCATTCTTACCATTGAAGCCGATGTAAAGAAACCTTAATTATTCACTTTAATATTATTAAAAATGAACGAACTTTTCTTCTTATTAATGAGCAATCCGCAAGCAGCACAAGGACAACAAGGACAAGGCGGCGGAGGCTGGAGCATGCTCATCTTCTTCCTTGCCATCATCCTCATTTTCTACTTCTTTATGATTAGACCGCAACAAAAGCGCCAGAAGAAAGAGAAAGAGGCCCGCGAAGCATTGCAAAAAGGCGACAAAGTGGTGACCATCGGCGGCATCCACGGCAAAATCGTTGAAAAGAGAGACCACACTTTCGTGATTTCCATCGCCCCCGACACCAACATCGAAGTGGAGCAATCCGCCATCAACATCACTGGAGTGGATGCCAAGAAAGAATAGGCAGATAGCATCATAAAAAATGCAAAAAGTGGAACAGGATTCTTCCAAACAAGAAGAGAAGCGCGGTTGGCCGAGCACGCCCATCGTCACATTCATTATCTGTTTGATAATCAGTGCGCTGCTTTGGGCAATCATGTCGCTTTCGCGGGAATACACCGTAACTTACACCTATCAGGTGAATTGCGTTGACATTCCGGAAGGGCGCATTTTAAACCAGTTGTCCGAAAACACCCTTTCGCTGACTTTCAAAGCGAAGGGATTCGGGCTGCTCAACCCCTGTTTTATGAAGAAGAACCGCCGCATCAATTTGTCCATCACCAAATTGTATCATCACAAAGGAGCCGTGGAAACCGCCACTTTCACACAAAAGGAGCTCACCGACTACCTGCGCGAATTTGACGATTTAGACCCCAGTTTCATAGGGGTTTCCGACCCCGGCGCCATAACGGTCTATTTCAGATAGGTGCTGGAGGCAGGAATTGCGCAAAACAAGAACTCAAACGCGGAGAAGAAATCACTCCGCGTTTTTTTGTTGGAGGGAAGTCGATTCCGGGTATTGAGATTTTTTCCTATTCATACATCTATATTTTTACGATTTACCGTATGTGTCTCCATGAAAAGTCGCGACAAAAAAACAAGCCCACAATACGTACAGCAGTATTCCAATAACAGCAGTATAAAAAAGAAACTTAATCGACTTATTCCGATACTCCATTGAATTTTTTTGTCCCGATTCTGTCCCGTCTTGTTCTTGAAGAATGGACTTAAAACATTGAAAATTACGTTATTATCGTTTGTTTGGTTGAATGGAAGTACCCCAAAACCCGTATGCAAACATAACCAAAAGTTTTGTACATTTGGCGGCTCAAATTTGTTTTTATGAAAAATTGTTGGAACCCATCGTCCATGTCGGCAGCAACAGGGGTGCGTACGCGGCACTACCACCCCACGCTCTCCATCTGGCTCAGCGTGGACCCGATGGCGGACAAGTACATAGGGAGTGTCTTCGTACACGTATTGTGGGAATAACCCGGTGATTTTAAGAGACCCTGACGGGAGAGATTATGAAGTGGTGGTTGATGAAGATAAGAAAACGATTACGATCAGGGCAACATATTACACAGATGTTAATAGTTCGGAAACCTTACAAAAAGGGTTGGATGCTTGGAACAAGCAATCAGGTATATATTCATATCAAGTAGGAAAAAGGAAAAATGCAGAAAAATACACTATTTGTTTTGACTTGTCAATCGCAAAAGACTCAGATGGAAATTTCTTGTCCGCGCCATTGGATATTGGCGAATCGAGAGGCTCTAAATTCAATATGTTCTCAATATCAGAATCGGTCCCAGTATATGCGAGAGGCGTGACCGAGGATGGGCATATTTGCAAGGTGCGTCCAGATGCTCCAATAAGGACAACCATTCATGAAATTGGACACACAATAGGTCTTGGTGATTTCGGTGGTGATAACGTAATGGTTTCTGGTGGAACATCTTCACGAATCACATCGTCAAATGTTGTTGAAATTCTGAAACATGCGGGATTCGTGTGTTTTGGCACATGGTCAGGGGGCTCACCAATCAAAGAAAAACCGACACATTCAATCATCGACTACAACTTCAATGGTAGCGGATGTGTAGGAAAATTCAAATAAGATTTTTATGAAAAGAAGAATTGTTTTCCTGATGCTTTTGTTTTTTTCAAGCAGTATACTAGTCGGTCAATCATTATGCGCTGAAGAGAAGTTGACAGATATTGTCTGTGTTGGTATTGAGAGGATTGATACGATATACAATGTGCTGAATCCACTGAAAAAAGAGGATCCATATATTGGTGAAAAAGATGTAAATCTTGCTGAATATGTTTTTTGGTGTGATAGTCTATGCAATGATGTGATCTTGAAAGCCATCAAGGATAATTGTTTTCAAGATTGTTTCTTTACAAAGAATGCTTTGTTTGTTTGTCGCATAAGTAGTTTTATTAAAAAAGTGGTATTGCCTCAAATTAGAGATAATGAACTTGCAGAAATTGTAAAAAAATCATATTCAGAGAATTGCACTATCACTGTTACAAGTCGAACGAAATGTAATTATCGGAAGAAATATTCCTATTACAAACTTACTTATAATACTACATCCTTTGTCATTATTCTCATACGCGTTTGTGACTATAATAAAGAAATAAACAAGCGGGTATTGCCTGGTTCCAATCTTTTTTACGATGACCCTATCAAAGAACAATTTTTTATCAGACTTGCGATCCCTGTTATTTGTGAATAAAAATCAGTTTAGATATGTTCTATTTTTTCAGCTCATCGTATTCTCCATCGCACTCAACCACCCCTCCCGCGGCGCGGCACTACAACTCCGCCCTCTCCATCTGGCTCAGCGCGAATCCGATGAGTGACAAGAATAGCTAATAATCATAAAAGGAAGATGAAAAAGTTATTACACATCACTGTTTGCGTACTGATAATTATACTTACTCATACATATTATCTTCATGCACAATATAATCATGATGTCAATGATACAGAAACCATATGTGGGGTCGTGATTATCAATGATGTTGTGCCTTATGCGTGCGCTGGTGAGTTTATCCATGAGGATTCAGTTTCTTCCCCAATTTCTTTCAGGTATATCCCCGGGGCTTTTATGGTCAGTAAATCTGACTATCAACGACTTAATAACTATAATAAGGATGATGGGCTGAGAATAATCTTGAAAACATCAGAGAATAAAGTGAGACATACAGTCAAAAAAGACGATCTTAAGACTTCAGACATCACATATTCGAGAACCATACCTGCTGAATTTATTCAGTATGGTAATTTTATTATAAATATCAGAGATTTCCGAAGAAAGCATGGAAAAGATTATTACTTCGACATTTATACGCCGACCGGGTATCAAACCGTCCGTACAATATCCAAAGTGCGATATAAGAAAGTCAAATCAGTATTGAAACCCTATTATACAATGAAATACAGACACGGCAAGATTAAACACAATAGGTTACAAAAAACGTATCGTTAGACCCACCACCTTTCAACTTTCAGTTTTCAATTTTCAATTCCCTTCCCCCGCGGCGCGGCACTGGGAACCAGACAATAAAGTAGATTATGATATTTTTTGGAATTATGGTCATACTCGTGCAACACAACAACCTTCTACTATGACGACTGAACAAGCCAAGTATTACAAATACCCAGTGTTTCAGGTAATTATGTCACATTTGCAGAATTTTCAGAGATGAACAGAAAAACAATCATAGTTTTATTTCAGTTGCTATTGTCCTTTTTTTCGGCATATGCGCAAAAGCAGCAATGGCTCGAGGATTCATTATATTCTTTGTATAATGTCATGCCTCCTGTAAGAGGCGGTATAAATACTTTTTTAATCGCAGACAACACCCCATACGACTTTACTATAACAGGACTTGCGAAGCTAAAAGGGTTTAACATTATTGGAGCATATACTACAATAGGCGAATTTGAAGCACACGCAGTTATCATCTCACCCAAATCCGTCCATATTGGTCGAGAAAGACTGAAGTATAAAAAATGTTATCGTTTCAGCGTTCATAGATATTGGCAGGTTCCAATATGGGAGGATATAGAAAGCACTTATTCCACAACATTGCTGATGGGCAATAGTTCAATAAATATTAATAGAGACGGATATTCATATCTATTTATATCAAATCAAATAAAAGGATTTTATTTGGTTAGCAATCCTGAAAAAGAAGATTTTGAAATGCAAAGTCAATGGGAATCAACAATTAAGAATTTTGTCCATTGGATGACTTATGACACCCTATCTTCGCAGATTGATGATTATATTGACACCTCCCAAATCATGGCGACCTTCAGGAAGTTTAAGGAAGCGCACTATAGGAGAGAACCTAATGAACTGACAAAACCTCTTGCATGTGTGAATGCTGAATGGGGGCTTTTTCATGAGGTGAAGAATCAAAAATGGATTGATGACAACGTGGGGTTTGATGAGGCATTCCATAAAATCATCAAAGATTATTACCAGCCCTGTCGTAATTTTATTGGCAAAATTGACACGATTTCATTAGAATGTCTTTATGCGATTGATGATACCTATACACTTCAAGCTGTATGGAGCATTTCTGGTACGGAAAAGTCGTCGGGAAAGACAATGAATAAAACTTTTGTGGCAATCGTAACTGTCCGCAAAACAGGAGATGTATTTAAAATAGTCGGATTTAATCGGCCATTCCGGGAATACAGCTTGTTGTCTGATAAATTGGGATCTGTTTTTTTCAAGTAACGAAAAATATCAAAAAGGAATTAGGATGCCTATATTACTACCCCGGCCTTCGGCCGAGGGTGACTAAAAAGTGATTTTTTTATTCACCCTCTTTTTTATTACTAAAGTTCCGTGATGGATCTTCAAAGTGAAGGGGCGGGATTATTGTCGGCGGATGGGTGTGTCTCATGGATGGAGGAACGTGATCTAACCCATTTCACGCTTCCGAGGCGTGTTTTTTGGGCCCTTTTCATCCGTTTTTTGCCGTTTTGGGATTCTTGAGAGCGATGTATTTCCTTATATTGTGAGCCATGGCGACCAGACCGAACTCGATTTTCACCTTCTTGTTCGATTTCAGATGGAACCGCTTGAAGCCGTGGTTGTATTTGATGTCCCCGAAGACGGCCTCAGG
>JAFVNW010000053.1 GCA_017506175.1 Bacteroidales bacterium
AGCATACGATAAATTGTGTATCTTTGCGTTTCATTTAGGTGTTGCATGTCATTTTATTTTTGGTCGAACAAAATTACATTTTAACACCAATCTGGCTGGCTTCGGTCAGCCTTTTTTATAACTTTTTTACTTGAACTTATAATGAAGAGATGAAAAGATTAAAGGATGAAAGGATGAAGGAGGGATGTAGGGCTGTCATATTATGGCAGCCAATCTGAGAATTGAAGGTTAAGATTATGTAGGGCCGTCGTAGCATGGCGGCCCATTGATAAATGGGAGGATTCCACCCCGAAGGGGTGATATTCCAGTAACCTCAGACAAGGCCTCTTGAGGCCGCAGTCTGGGGTAGGGAAGTGCAGGGGGAGTGGCGTGTGGAAGACACGCTACCTTCAGGAAAACACCCACTTTCTTGCATTTTTTTCATTCCTTTTCTCGCAATTTTTGGCTCTAAAATTGCAAAAAAATGGTAAATTTGCAGCCGAAAATTTTACTAAAAACAATCGAAAAAACACAAAATAAAGGAAAAGAAGATAATTAATTATAATTGAGCTTTACGCTCTTATTCTCTCACGGAAAATCGGCAAATTTTAAAGTGAAAGCGGGAATTAAGTAGCGAAAGCTGCGCTCAAGGGCGTGGGCTTTTGTCTTATTTCGCTTTCTGGCTTTGCCGAGCCGTCCGTGAAAATAGGGCAAGTAAAAAAGTTCCACGCTTTTTTATTACTGTCCGAGGATAAAATTATTAGGCAGTGATACAATGATAACAAAAGATAATTTAGCAAATCTTCTAACACACTTCGGCTTCTCGGAAAGCAACAATATTTACACGAAATCATATACCACAGGTGCAAGCATTGAAGTCAACTTCAATACGCAAAAAATCACTTACGCACCATTAGATGATACTCTTACTGAAGGACAATTTCCATCTAAAGAAAAAACTGCAAATGGATTTGTGGTTCACCGTGATACAACGCTGAATTTCAATGCTAAAGAGAATTTTGTCTGCCTTGTCTGCGTGCATCTTCTGCTTGAAAAGGGTTATGAAGCAAAGCACATTGTTTTTGAACCTGCATTCAAGGTCGGGCATGTGAACAAACCATCATACGGCGATATTCTTGTTTTCGACAAGGAGTATAAACCGCTTGTGCTGATTGAAAACAAGACCTACGGCAGCGAGTTCAGCCACGAATGGAACAATATGCAGAAAGACGGAGGACAGCTTTTCAGTTACCTCGGTCCGCTTGTGAACGAACTTGGCTTCTGCGAAAATCTTGTGCTTTTTGCGGCTGATTTCGAAGATAAATTGATTCTGAAAAATCATATCATCACGCTGAAGGACAATGAGAAGCGTATTGCCGATTTGGACAATCCGAAAACATTCGGCAACGCACAAGGCAAATATTTCGATGTATGGAATGAAACTTATGCAAAATCATTCGAGACAAAAGGCTTGTTCGAGCCCGATATTGCCGCTTATTCCATTGGGAAACTGAAATATACGGTTGCCGATTTGAAGGAGCTCTCGCACGCTGAAATCCGTCCGATTTACCATGAGTTCGCCACCATCTTGCGCAACCATGCCATAACCGATTTTGAGCATTCGTTCTACATTCTGATTGATCTGTTTCTCTGTAAAATCACCGACGAGCGCAACAATCCCGATGATTTGCAATTCTATTACAAAGGCATCACACGCGACACGCCAAAGGATTATTGCAACCGATTGTTGAAGCTATATCAGGAAGGCAAAAAACAGCTTTTCAATGTCGAGGTCGTGAACAAGGAGGAAAGCGATATCAAGCAGATTTTTGAGGACACAAACCGCTCTGTAACAAATGGTCTTTTCGCTGGAATCAAGGAGCTGTTTGAGGAAATAAAATTCTATAACATCAAGAAATTCAATTTTATAGATGTAGAGAATAAAGAAGATTTTGAAAAGAACTTCCAAATTCTCATCAAGATTGCCGCGCTTATTCAAGATATAAACTTGAGCAACAGCGAAACGAACCACTTCTTTGGCGATTTGTTTGAAGGTTTGCTCTCTAAAAATGTGCATCAGACGGAAGGTCAGTTCTTTACGCCGCTTCCGATTGTGAATTTCATCATCAAATGTCTGCCAGAGTTTCCTAATTCAAGTAATGTGAAAGTGCTTGATTATGCTTGCGGTGCGGGGCATTTCCTTACGGAGTTTATAAAGAACTATCCCGCCGCCAAAGCATACGGCATTGAGAAAAGCCAGACACTCAGCCAAGTGGCTAAAATAGCAACCATCATCAACGGCAGCAAGGATGCCCGTATTGTTTTCAAAGATTCGCTTAGTGTCCTCAACACGCAGGAAATCCGTTTTCAAGGGTTCGACAATGATAGTTTCGACTGCATCATAGCCAATCCGCCGTATAGCGTGAAAGGCTTTTTGAACACGCTGACCGTCAACGACCGTCAACAATTCGACCTTATCCGTTTTGTGGAGGAAAAAGCATACGGCGCGAATAACAGCATCGAGTGTTTCTTTATTGAACGCACAAAGCATTTTCTGCGTTCAAACGGATTTGTCGGCATCGTTTTACCGAGCTCAATCCTTTCAAACGGCAACCTTTACATAAAGACGCGTGAACTGCTATTCGCCCATTTCAACATCTTGGCTATTGTGAACTTGAACAGCCGCACTTTCGGTTCTACTGGCACAAATACCATTGTCCTTTTCGCCCAAAGAGTGAAGAACAAAAATTCACACGGGCTTTTAGAGACATTTATAGCAAAGAAGGATTACACGCAATACACGACGTATAAAGCAATTGAGAATTATATTCAAAAGCAAGGTTACGATGAATCGGCATATTTCGAGTTTATGCAAGATGATGAGTTGTCCGAAGAACTCGAACAACATGAAATATTTGCCGACTACAAACGGAATTTCACATCGTCGCCGATAAAGAAGACCGTTCAAATGGAATGGTTCAAGGCTTCGACGTTTTTCAATGATGAAGTAAAGGAAAACAGCAAAGAATACAGAAAACTCTTTGCCGATTTTTGCCAAAGCAACGAATATAAAACGCTGGAAAAGAGAGAACAATGCAAACAGTTTATTGCCTTTGCAAAGGCGATAGAATGCGACAAACTCAATACTTTCATTCAGATAGAGAACAACCAAGTTGCCATTCTGCAATCGCCGCCCGACAAAGTTGGGAACAAAAGCAACAAAGCGCAGATTGTCAAATTCTTGGGCTACGATTGGAGCAATCGCAAAGGCGATGAGGGCATAAAATATGTGACCAACAAATCCTTTGTTGAAAATGGCGAAGACGCGATCGACAACGATGACAGCGATACAGAAGCGGTAACTGCCATCAACTCAATAAAATATATCGACACGCCGCTGTACAATCCTAACGATGCGTGGGACTGCTCGAAGTTCGCGTTTGCCATCCGCAAGCATATTTACGGGCAATGCCGCAAATTCTCTTTCGGCGAAAACGAGAAAGAAATAAATGCCGACTTCAACGGCGAAATGGGCGAGCTGTTTTCATTCGCCAAATTGTCGGATATGGTTGATTTCAGCCGAACGGAGTTCGACAAGGCGATAAAACTAACGGCAGACAAGAAAATTGAAATTGTGAGCAAGTATCCGTTGGTTAGGTTGGGTGGAGATGATGGTGTCTGTAACATTTTGATTGGTGGCACACCTTCAAGAAAAAATGCTGCATATTTTACAGGTAATAATTTGTGGGTTTCTATTGCAGAAATGAAAGGACAGGTTATTACAGATACTAAAGAAAAAATCACTGATGCAGGAGTAAAAAATTCAAATGTTAAACTAATACCCAAAGGAACCACTCTTTTAAGTTTCAAACTCAGCATTGGCAAGACTGCTATTGCTGGTGTGGATTTATATACAAACGAAGCGATAGCCGCATTAATCCCTAAGGAAACAAATCCTAATTCAGAAAAATATGTCTCAGATGAATATCTTTTCGCATTATTCAATGGCAAATTAATTGACCTTGAAAATGTTGGGAATAAGGCTTTTGGGAAGAGTTTGAATAGTGCATACTTAAACAATGAGGTCAAAATTCCTCTTCCGCCTTCCGATATTCAACAAAAAATCGTTTCCGAATGCGAAACAGTTGATGAAGAATACAACAACAGCCGAATGAGTATAGAGGAATACAAAAAAAAGATTGCAGAAGTGTTTGAGCGTCTTGAAGTTATAAGTAAAATGGGGGGGGTAACTTGCAGATTATCAAATAGTTATATTTTTGATATTTCTATCGGTCGCAGAATACTTAACACGGAAGTTAATCCGAATTATGACATCCCTGTTTATAGCGCAAACGTATTTGAACCATTCGGAATGATAGACAAACTTCTGATAGAAGATTTTTCTAAGGAATCTGTGCTGTGGGGGATAGATGGTGATTGGATGGTAAATGTGATTCCAGCCAATAAACCGTTTTATCCAACAGACCATTGTGGAGTGTTGCGAATAAAAACAGATGACATTTTGCCCAAATATATGGCTCACTTGTTGGAGGAAGAAGGTAAAAAAGTAGGTTTTAAACGCAGTTACCGTGCTTCAATTGACCGAATAGAAAGTTTGTCGGTGAAAGTTGCTCCAATAGAAGAACAACGAAAAGCAGTTTCCGAAATCGAATCCTACGAAGCCGAAATCGCCAAAGCAAAAGCAGTGATGGCAGGTTGTGCCGAGCGGAAAAAGCAGATTTTGGAGAAGTGGCTGAGATAATTCCATTCGCGCAATTCGCGCAATTCGCGGTCAATAGTCGCGTCTCTCCGAGACGCTATGGCCCTACCGCGCATCCCTACCCCAGACTGCGGCCAATTTGGCCTTAGTCTGGGGTTACTGGGAGTGCGTTCCTCCGGAACGCAAAAGGATGAAGGGTCACGTTATTGCATTGACAATCAAGTATTTTGAAATGTGGATTATCGCAACAGTACTATTCCGCGTCTTACAAGCTAAAAGTAGATAATTCCCCAATTTTTTTAGGGTTATCTGCAAGAAAACAGTAAATGAAAAACCGCTTGCCGCTTACGCCGTCTTGACCCGCGGGTCGAGCCAGCCGTAGATGATGTCAACGATGATGTTGATAATCACAAGGATGACGGAAACGTAAAGGAGAGAGCCCATCACAACCGGGAAATCATATTTGTCGAGGGCATCTACAATCACCACGCCCATGCCTTTCCAATCGAAGATGTACTCCACGAAGACGGCACCCGCCAGCAGGGAGGCAAGCCAGCCGGAAACGGCGGTCACCACTGGGTTCAGCGCGTTTTTCAAGGCGTGGCGAAGCATAATCATGGATGGAGCAACGCCTTTCGCCCGCGCCGTACGGATATAGTCCTGTGCCATCACGTCCAGCACCGAGTTCTTCGTCAGTTCTATTACAATGGCTAATGGCCTGATTCCCAATGTAATGGCGGGTAGTATGATGTTTTTCAAGTCCAAATACATCCCGCTTCCGTAATTGTCCACGGTGTAGAGGCTGCCGAACATGCTCAAGCCGGTGTAGTCGGCCAACAGGAAGGCGAAGATCCAGGCAAAGAGGATGGCTGCGAAAAACGAGGGTACCGACATGCCTAAAACAGAGAAGAAAAGCGCCGACTTGTCGAACCATGTCCCCTGGTAGATGGCGCACAGGATGCCGATGAAGATGCCGACGAAGATGGCGAAGAGGATGGCGACGATGGCGAGGAGAAGGGTCTTTGGGAACGCTTCAACGATGATTTCACCCACCGGTCGTTTGCTCTGGTAGGAGCGGCGGAGGTAGGGCTTTTTCAGTACAATAGAAGATTCATCGAAAGATAGTATCTTGACGTAGTGGTAGTTGCGGTCGTTGAGGTAGAAAAACGACTCGGTGTCCTTGGTCTTGTGCCAGGAGATGGGGGAGAGGTCGTTGAGGTAGGCGAGGTACTGCACGCCGATGGGCAAATCCAAACCGAGTTCCTTTCGGATGGCCTCTTCGGTTGCAATGTCGCTGCGTTGCCCCATCATCACACGGGCCGGATCGCTCGGAAGAACTGTGAAAAGGAAAAACACGAGGGTGATTACTCCGATGAGAAGTAAAAACCCATAGCCTATGCGCTTGAGAATGAACCGCAGCATGCGAACCTACATCACTAATTTGAATCCCACGCCGTGAACGTTGATGATCTTGACGTTGGGGTCGCTCTCCTTGAATATCTTACGAAGTTTGGTGATATAGACATCCATGCTCCGGGCGTTGTAGTAGCTGTCGTCGCCCCAGATTTTCTTGAGTGCGAAGCTGCGTTCCAGCACTTCGTTCTTCTTTTGAATCAGCATGGTGAGCAGCTCCGCCTCGCGGGTGGTCAACTCCTTCGGCTCCCCGTTGATGATGAGGTTTTGGCTGGGCGCATTGAAAACGATCTTGTCGCTGATTCTGTAGTCTTGAACCTCTTCTTCCTCTTTGCCGGAGCGGCGGAGCAGCGCTTGGATGCGGGCCAGCAGGATTTCCATGGCGAAGGGTTTCGTCAGGTAGTCGTCACCGATGGAAAGCCCTTCGATGATGTCATCCTGCATGTTTTTGGCTGTGATGAAGATGATGGGCATGTGTTTGTCCATTTTCCGAATGCTCTTGGCGAGGGTGAATCCGTCTTGGATGGGCATCATTACATCCACCAGACAGATGTCGAAATCCTTGGAACAGAACATCTCGTAGGCTTGTTCGCCGTTGTTGGCATGTTCCACGATATAATTCTTGGCTGTCAGGTAGGTAGTGAGGACTTTGCCGAGGTTGACATCGTCCTCTGCCAATAAAATTCTGCACTCCTTCTTGGCTTCTTGTCTCTTCTCTTTTTCCATAATATTTTATTTTTCAGGTAAATAAATCGTAAACGTGCTACCTTGTCTCAGCTCGCTTTTTACTTCGATGCGGCCGCCGTGCAAATCCACGATTTTCTTAACGTAATTCAGCCCCAAACCATACCCCTTGGTATTGTGCACATTTCCCTGCGGCACACGGAAGAATTCGTCAAAGATGTGCTTGAGGTTCTTCTTGGATATGCCGATGCCGTTATCTTGAATGGAAACAACGAACATGTTCTTTTGATTGTAGGTTGTGATTTCAATAACGGGTTTGGACGGTGTATATTTTAGGGCGTTTTCAATAATGTTGACAAAAATGTTCTCAATGTGGGATTTGTCTGCAAAAATCACGTGGTTTTCTGCATTGTAATGGGTGATGAGCTGCCCGCCGTTACTGTTGATCTGAAGGGAGATGTTCTTGCTGATGTTTTGCAGAAGTTCGTGAGTGTCAATTTCCTCCTTGTTCAGTGTCAGCTGCCCTTTCCTGAGGCGGGCCAATTGCAGAATATTGTTCACCATTTTTTGCAGGCGGTCGTTTTCGTCTTTGATGATATCCACATAGGCCTTGCGCGTGTCGGGGTCGGTGTGGATGCTTTCATCGCTCAATGCTTCGCAAGCGAGTGAAATGGTGGCTAACGGCGTCTTGAACTCATGCGTCATGTTATTAATGAAGTTGTTTTTAACTTCTTGATTCCTACGTTGTTGTGAAATAAGAAGAATCATGACGACAATCAGAATGGCGATGAGGATGATGAGCCCGATGATAGGGATCAGGATTTGGCGCATGTTGCGCATGAAGTAGGACCGCTGTTCGGGGAATGTGAGAATGAGGTAGTGGGTGCAGACTTTGTTGCTGTTGGTTGTCAGGGCGAATACGTAGCCCTCGTTCCAGATGTTGGCGTGCCGGTACATGGAGGGAAGGCAGAAGGTGTCGCTCGGCAAATTGTAGATGCAGTAGTCGAAGTTGATGTCCAACTTATTGTCCAACAGTATTTTCCTAATGCACAAAGTGATGGAGTCGCGGTTGATTTTGCTGATGATGGAGTCGGTGTAAACGGTGTAATTGTTGATGGTGGTATCCACTATCAACACATTTTTGTTCTTTTTGTTGTCTTTGCTCTCGAGTGTGTCTCTGTCGAAGTAGGTGGTGTCGCGGGAAAGGATGACCATGGAGCCATGGTAGTCGGCGATGGTTTCCGCGATGAGGGCATACGGTCGGCCCTCCACAGCCACTACGGTGCGTTGAACGCTCATCACCGTGCTCGTGTCGGCGAGGTATTCAGAGTTGATTTTCTCGTTGATGCTGTCGGTAATGGATTTGCCCGCAATTAATACTTTGCCGGTAAATGCGATTTTCTGCGCCTTTTCCGCCTGCTCGTAAAGTTTGAAAATACTCAAAAACAAGCCTCCGATGACTACTACGGCAAGTGCCACCCATACAATGGAAAATATGTTTCTTTTGTGCTTGACTTCCATTTTTCAAAAAAAAGATGTGCAAAAGTACATTTTTTTAGTGATTGATGATGAATGAAGAACGATTAATTTTAGAACTTTCACTTTTGATCAGGTGAGAGAATCGACGATTAGGCAGTTTGACAATTTGAAAAGACGGCTTCGCATTCGGCCAGTGTCTGTGCAAGCATCAGTTTCACTTTTTTCTCCTTGAAATTGGGAACGCCTCTGAAGTAGGCGGCATAGTGACGGCGCATCTCCAAAACGGCTGTGCGTTCGCCCTTCACCATCACGGCATCTCGCAGGTGTTTTAGGCAGATTTCCACTCTTTTTTCGTAAGAAAATGTCGGGATTTCTTCACCTGCAAGATATTGCTTGATTTCCGTAAAGATGAACGGGTTGCCGATGGCGGCGCGTCCAATCATCACTCCATCCACCCCGTAGCGTTCGCGATACGCTTTCGCCTTTTCGCCTGAGTTGATGTCGCCGTTGCCTACAATCGGAATCCTCATCCTCGGATTCTCCTTTATTTTGCCTATTAAAGTCCAGTCGGCGGTGCCGGAATACATTTGCGACCGTGTCCTTCCGTGTATAGTAAGCATCTGTATGCCAATGTCTTGCAACATTTCCGCCACCTCCACGATGGGCTTGCTGCTCTCGTCCCAGCCGAGGCGTGTTTTCACCGTCACGGGTACCTTCACCGACTTCACCACGGCGGTGGTCAGTTCTATCATCTTGGGAATGTCCCTGAGAATGCCGGAACCCGCGCCCTTGGTCACAATTTTCTTCACCGGACACCCCCAGTTGATGTCGATGAAGTCGGGACGGCAGGCTTCAGCAATCTCAGCCGCCCCGCGCAGCGACTCCTCGTTGTGCCCGAAAATCTGGATGCCGAAAGGACGCTCGTCCTCCTCAAACAGCATTTTCCGTTGACTGTCAACGATGTCGCGGACGAGTGCGTCGGAAGAGATGAACTCCGAAATCAGAACATCCGCTCCAAACGACTTGCAGAGACGGCGGAATGCGGCATCGGTCACCGCCTCCATAGGAGCCAGAAAAATCGGGAAGTCGGTTGTTTGAAACGGGAATGTCGCCATGGTTTTTTCCGCTGCAAAAATACGACATTTATCCGTAAATGCCCGCGTTGAAGGCAATTAAATCGAAAGATTAAAAGATGAAGAGATTAAAAGATTACAAGATGATAGATATCCTTACAAATTTGTGGATTCGGCAATTTCCAGCGTATAAAAATTTGTGGATTTGTCATGGTTTTATCGATAAAAATTTGTGGATTCGGGAAATATTCGTACTTTTGCACCGACTTTGAAATAATTTAACGATATGATTTTCAGAAGAAAACTATACGAAAGAATGCTTGAATGGAAAGAAAAATGGGGCGGCGAATACGCGCTGCTGATAAAGGGCGCCCGTCGTGTGGGGAAATCCACCCTTGTGGAGGAGTTCGCCAAGAAGGAATATCGCAGCTATATCCTCATAGACTTTTCAAAAGCATCAAAACAGGTGGATGAGGTGTTTGACGACTACATGGATCTCGATTATTTCTTTCTTCAACTACAAACCATTTTCAATGTTACATTATATAAACGGGAATCGGTTATCATATTCGATGAGGTTCAGTTCAAGCCCCGCGCAAGACAAGCCATCAAGCATCTGGTCAAAGATGGCCGGTACGATTACATTGAAACTGGGTCTCTTATTTCAATAAGAAAAAATGTGGAAAACATCCTAATTCCAAGCGAGGAGATGCATCTGACCTTGTATCCTATGGACTGGGAAGAATTTTATTGGGCGACAGGGAATGAAGTCACACCTGATCAGATTCGGCAAGTCTATGGTATGAAACGGGCGATGGGCAATGTCGTGCATCACAGATGGATGCGAGATTTGCGGCTATATATGCTCGTCGGGGGTATGCCGCAATCGGTAAATGCCTATTTGTCAACAAATAACCTTCAAGAGGTGGATCGTGTAAAACGGCAAATCATAGAATTATACGATACCGATTTCAATAAAATCGACCCGTCGGGAAGAGCATCAAAAATGTTCAAACACATACCGGCCCAACTTTCAAGCAATGCCTCCCGTTATATGATTGAGACAGCTTTGGGGGAGAAGAAACCCGAAAATATTGATACAGTCGTGTATGAGATGGGAGAAAGTATGGTGGTCAACCTGTCCCAGCACGCCAATGACCCCAATGTCGGTCTCGGTCTCAACGGCAGTCTCAACACCTACAAAATGTATCTGGCTGATACAGGTCTGTTTGTAACGCTGGCATTCTGGGACAAAAATTTCACAGAGAACATCATTTACCAAAAATTATTGAGCAACAAGTTGGACGCCAACCTTGGTTATGTATATGAGAATCTTGCCGCACAGATGCTTCGTACAGCAGGCAACGGGTTGTTTTACTACACATTCCCTACAGGTAATGGAAATAAGAACTACGAGATAGACTTCCTTTTGTCAAGGGGAAACAAGATCGTGCCCATCGAGGTGAAATCGTCGGGGTACCGCACCCACAAATCATTAGATGAATTTTGTAAGAAGTTCTCCTCTCGCATTGGAGAGAGAATCCTACTCTATACGAAAGATTATAATCAAGACGGACAAACCACCTGTTTGCCAGTATATTATACAGGATTATTATAAATAGTGGTTCTTTACCTAATTCCCCTTCTTCGAAAGAAGGGGTGCCCGTAGGGCGGGGTAGTTGTATTAAAATACCTTGTTTTGCGATAGTTGCGCAAAAAAACGGAAAAAATAACAGATTGTGGCGAAGTCAGGAGGTTACCTCTTCTTCAAGCTTTCCATCCACAGGCAGTGTGCTGACTGCATCAGGAAACTTGCATTGTCGAACCACTCTTTCCCGTAGAATTCTTTGGGAATAATGTCGTTCACCCATTGCGACAGCGCAGGAAGATAGCATCGGAAATGGATGCCGTTGTATGTCACCGACCATGGGAGAAACCAAGCGTAATTTCCATTATGATAAACGTTCGAAAAGAGCAAACTATCCCCGTTCTCATTGGTGATCTGCACCTCGAACCAGTCTGCGCCGCCCGTGCTAAACCAGTGGTCGTCTTTGTATAAAATATTGGACATCGTCTCCGTCCCCAATGTGTCAATGTGTTCAGACACAGACAGGTAGAATTCTTTGAAATAGAGAAGAGCCTCCACAAAAATCTCAATAGGTATGTCGGAATGTATGAGGTCGTTCATCAAGTCAGTGTAGTCTGCCTTTTTCACCCTGTCTGCAAATTGTTCTTTGTCGGCACGGGTGATGTGGAACTCCGCGATGGCGGGCATTTGCTCGGGCCGCCGGTCAATGTCGGCAAGGATGTCACGCAGTTCCCGACTGTTTACCTCTTTTTTTATCCGAACTCGTTGGCGTTTGATTCGGTAGGGTTCCTCATCGTAATGATGTTTCCTGTAAAAATGGGTCAGAAGGGCGTGCCCCGCCCGTAATGTGCTGTCGCTGTTGGCGGTAAGTCGGAGCGTGTCTTGCCTGTAAACGAAATAGCCTGAGTTGATAATGACCGATTGAATGGGGGAGGAGAGGAAGTCGTGTAAGGGTTCTTTAAGCGTATAGGGTTCCGTCTCGCCGTCCCGAAGGGTGCAGGTGTAGTGGCGCTCCCCATCCCAGAACATCGCTACGGTGTCATTTAAAAGCGTTATGTCACTGACATCTTTTTGAAAACGAAAATGCCGGTACCATTCCCTGTCTTGTTTGCCGGCGACATAGAGTACTCCATCGTCAATCCCCCACAGGATTTTTTCTCCTTCTATCACTACTCTTGGGTCTATTTTCTTTTCGTAGGTATAATAATCGGATACGTAATCCACGTGGGTGCTGTCGGCCTTGCATAGGATGCGGTCCCTTGCGTAAACGTACAAAATGCCGTTGCGCATGGTGGCTTCCACGGGGCGTGCGGGCAGCGGCTCTTCGCAAAACAGCCGGTACTCCGTGGGCGAAGTGAAAATCCTCACCTGCAAATCATCGGTGACGGCGATCAGGTTCCCGCTTTCATGGTCAAGGAAGAAGTCCACGATGTTCAAAGGAAAATGATTCCATTCCACTTTTGCCGATGAGGTGTAGAAGACTTCGTTATGAATTCGGACAATCCAAAAATCTTTCCAAATCAGTGCCTTGTCAATTTGTGTGAGGTGTTCCTTGTTCTGCGGAGACGGGATTCTGCGGACAGAAGCCCAGTTGTCATCGGTGAACAGAAGTGTTTGTCCATCAAAGTGATCATGACTGCCGGTTAATCCGAAACGTCCGTCTTTCATGTCAATAAAAGTCAGACAAAGCGTAGTGTCCTCTACGGGCAAGTGCAGCGTCTGGAACGTCTGCCCGCGGTCTTCGGAGTAATAGATGGCGCTCTTCCTGCTGGCCAGCCACAGGCGTTTTTGGTCATCCAAGCATCCATATCGGATGGCGGTGGATTCCCCGAAATCCCGTTTCGACCAAGTGCGGCCGCCGTCCACGGTAAGGTAATAGTAGTTTGTAGGATCCCATGTTCCCGGAGTGAGCAAGGCGGTATCTGGACTGAAAAAGAATAGTTTGTGCTCCACAAAACCGTTATAGGGTTCTCTCTGGCAGACCTGTGTAGCGCTGTGCCATTCCGATTCAAAGTCGTTGGAGAAGTAGGCGAGTCCGTAGTTGGAAACGACCCAGTATTTCCCGTCGGGTGCGAAAGCGAAGGCGGTTTGTCCACTAAGGTCAATGCTGGCGCGCTGGTTCTTCCTGCACACATTCACGCCCAACTGCTTCAGAAGCATAGTGTCCTGCCCTTGCAAGGAGGTGGCAAGGACGAGGCATAACAGAAGGAGCAGACGTCTGGGGTGCATAGTGGTGGATTGAACATAATCAGGCAGCAAACTTACATAAAAAAGTCGAATTTTATGCCAGTTAATAAAGTCCGATTTCTTTAGAGCAAAGATACCATATACATCGGATGTTTCATTAAAAAAAGAGATTTGCCGACATGAATCGGCAGATCTCTCTTTTTCAGTGGAGCCGGCGGGAGTCGAACCCGCGTCCAAACTTGCTGCAGAGGTGCTTTCTACACGTTTAGTCGCCGTTTGTTTGTCGGCCTTGGGCAGGTACGGGACCAACCAGGACAAGGCTTATCTTCTAAAATTTCGCTCACGCATCGAAGCCTGCGCTCGCTATCCATCCCTTTACGATACTTCTTGCCGGACGCCGGACGGCGGGGCTTCCGGGGAAGCACCCGGTGCTATAGACCTGGTCTATGCTCCGAGATTCGCCACGGTTAGGCAGCGAAAGCATAAGAGTTGCCATTTATTGGCTAAGAGAGTTAGTTTTTAACGGAACCGTCTCACAACCTCCGACGTGCTTACAAATCCACACACATGCTGTCAAAACCAAACGACCCCTGTATGTGTCAGCTACTTCACCTCGCCGGCCAGACGCAGAATCACGCGGTCTGTCTCTGCATTCGACATTACCGTGACCCATTTGCTGATTTTGCCGGAGTTTTTCGCTGTATATGTTGCTTTGATGGTACCGGTCTTGCCCGGCATCACCGGCTTCTTGCTCCAGTCCAGAACCGTGCAGTCGCAGTTGGAGACCACATTGTCCAGGATCAGAGGCTTTTTGCCCGTGTTTGTAAATGTAAATGTTCCCACTTTCACATCCCCGACATTCAGCGTCCCGAAATTCAATGTGGATTTGTCGAATGAAATTTCGGCGCCGGTAACCGTTTTTGTGGTTTGTGCGTTGGCCGAAAGCATTCCCAATCCGCAAACGAGAACTATTACGATGAAAATGTGTCTTGCTTTCATATTATTGCTTTTATAGATGATTTGTGATGTGATTGGCAATCGGAAGATCAAAGTCGTCAGGTGTTATTGTGCTTTCATCATCGGTTGCTCCTGTGCGGGAACCGACTGGGCGGGTTTTTCGCTGATGTAGCCCTTGATGTGCAATACCACACTGTTGTTCACCGCATTAGAGGTTACTGTGATGGATTTGTTGAAGTTCCCCAAGCGGTTCGTGTCGTATTTTACTTGAATGACGCCTTTTTTACCGGGAGCGATGAGCTCTTTCGGCCACGAAGGAACCGTGCAGCCACAGGATGCACGGCAATTTGTGATTTGCAGGGGGGCTTTGCCTGTGTTTTTGAAAGTGAATTGGCAAACGCCGTTGTCGCCCTTGTAGATATTTCCATAGTCGTAATCCAATGATTCAAATGTGATTTCGGCTACTTTTTGCTTTTTTGCCGGTTTGGCTGTCTGATCTTGTGCCTGTGCACTGAATGATGCGAAGAAAATGGCAATCAGAGTAAAACAAATGATTCTTTTCATATCGTTGATTATTTTTTTGTTTTAGTTGTTTTCGCGAAATAAACGGAACTTAGACCAATTTATTTTTTTCGAGTTTAATTATTAATAAAAGATTGCAAGGCCAGTTCGTAGCCCTTCAATCCGAAGCCGGATATGAAACCGGAGCAACAACTCGATAAACAACTTTTGCGTCGATATTGTTCACGAGAAAAAAGATTCGATATGTGAACTTCTACTACGGGGGGCTTCACCGCCTTCACTGCATCGGCCAGTACGATGGAAGTGTGTGTATAAGCACCTGGATTTAGGATGATTCCGTTGAAATCGGCGGCGTTCAGAATGTGGTCCACGATTTCGGCAACATCGTCGGACTGAAAATATGCGAGTTCAACATCGGGGTGCTTCTTCTGCAATTCGGCGAAATACTCCTCAAAGGAGACATTCCCATATACATCAACCTCACGAGTTCCCAGACATCCCAGATTTACGCCGTTCAATATTAATATTTTCATAATCGCAAATTGTTTTTACTCGTCTATAATGAAAACGTCTTCGTTGGGTTTTTTCATATTCAGCTCCTCACGGATGTATTTTTCCATCAGTCGGGGGTTTTGTTGAATCTCTTCGTAGGTGTATTGGTTGCTGAGATAGCCACGGGCCTGGTCGATGGCTTCCTGCGTTTTTTTCGCCTCGGAGCGCAGAGACTGATGCTTCTTGAAATTGCTTTCGGAAAAGAAAAAGACATAGACTAATGGAAGCAAAAAGGTCAGGATATAGGCTATGATTTTTATCTTCCGCTTGTTTTCCGGGGTGATGACTATTTTTTTTCTTTCCTTTTTCATATATGATGGTGAGGACTTTAGTTGAGTTATGCGTTTTCTTCCACTTCTTCGTCCTCGTCCCAGTCGTTCTGCTTGGCAATGTTGATGAGGATGCCGATGGCTGCAGAGGTCACAATCAGGTTGGTGAGGCCGCGGCTGATGAAGGGAAGTGTTTGCCCGGTGGCCGGAATCATTCCGACGTTCACGGCAATGTGAATCAGAGCCTGTCCCACAATGAGCACGCCTATGCCAACGGTAAAGTAGCAGGCAAAGGTGCCTGGTTTGACTCGTCGGGAGATTTTCAGCGATATGTTGAACAAGATGATATATAGTAGAATGATGAAAATGCCTGCGACGATGGTGAACTCCTCGCAAATCATGGCGAATACGAAGTCGTTCTCGCCTTCCGACATTTTGCCCTTCATCATTCCCTTTCCTGGGCCGGCGGGGCGGGTGAGCGAGCGGGCAATGGCGGTCTTGGCCATTACCATCTGGCGACCGTAACCCTCCACATCGCTTTCTCCTGTGAAGAAGAACTTGATTCGGTTGAAGCCGGTTGCGCCGCGCGTCTTCACCTCCTTGTCTGCCACTTCGGTGTCCTGCTTCGCCCGATCGTGAAGGGTGTCGTACGTGAGGTAGATGCCTCCGCATATACCCATGACAAGAACAAAAAATAAGATGTATTTAAACCTGATATTCGTTACGAATAGAATTGACAACCCTGTGATTGATAGTAAAATAGCAGTGGAGATGTTTCGCATTGCAATCATGGCGATGAAAATGGCGAGAACAATCATGGCCGTAAAATAGAGTTGGTTTCCCACCTGTTCTTTTTGAAATTCGCATTCTTTGTTGGACAGGTTCCTGATTTTTGCCTCTTTGTCGATACGGGCAAATTTCCGTGGAAGCCGGGCGAGAAAGGCCGACATGTAGAATACGACAATGATGGTGACGATGTAGAGGGTTTGTATCTTTGCTCCGCCGATGCTCAGGCTTCGACCGCCGCCACCTGACCCGAAAATCAGGGTGATGACGAGCAGGACAAAGGCCAGTAGCAGGGCGATGGTTGAGAATTTGTTGAGGAATTTATAGGATATTTTGGAGAATAGAATCATAATTCCCAACCCTACAAGCACGTTGATGAGGGAGGTGAGTATTTTGCCTGTCAGGCTATAGGACGCGCACAGTGAAATCAGCGACAGGAACGCGTAGCAGGCGTAGATGCCGTAATGTAATTTCGTTGTCTGGGTAGATGGCGTTTTTTCTGGCATGTCAGAGTTGGGCTACTGCTTTTTTGAATTGGGTTCCGCGTTCTGCCGTGCTTTCGTTGAATCGGGCATCGGCAGGGATTCCAGGGGAGAAGAGAATCTCGTCGCCCGACGGGGTGCTGTAAAACGCTATTCTCACCGCCGTTTCCAGATCATTGCACCAGTCGTGATTGATGTTCAGTGCATCAAAAAAGATGCGGCTCTCCTCGTTGTTGTCTCCGAAGAAAATGATGTGGTTGACTTTTTCCACGATGAGTTGGAGAAGGTTCAGTTCGATATCGCTCCAATGGGTGAATGAAGTTATCCAAGTGACCTGCTTGGTCGCGTCGGACAGTGCCAGGAAAATGCCGTTCTGGTTGGTGCAGGCGGAGTCGTTCACGAAATCCACGCCGCGGATGTTCTTCACGAACTCCATTTTGTGCTCGTGGTAGTTCTGGGCCTCCATGTTGTTCAAACCTGCCCAACGGCTGTCAAGCAGCTCCTGAAAATCGCGGACTTCCGCAGTGTTTCTGGAGTATCCGATTCCGTACTCTCCTTTGATGCTGTTTCTGTTTTTGCTCATAACTATCTGAGTTTTAGGGTTACAAGGGTCAATACGACCAATAATATGCTAACTACGATGAATCTCTGGACGATTTTATTCTCGTTCATCCCTTTCTTTTGGTAATGATGGTGTATGGGGGACATCAGGAACACACGTTTCCCTTCACCGTACTTTTTGCGAGTATAGACAAAATATCTGTTTTGAATGATGACCGAAAGGCTTTCAATGAGGAAGATGCCGCATAGCAGTGGGATGAGCAGCTCTTTGCGGATGATGACGCAGGAGACGGCGATGATGCCGCCGAGTGTCAGGCTGCCGGTGTCGCCCATGAAGATTTGTGCAGGGTAGCAGTTCCACCAGTAGAAGCCGATGAGCGAGCCAATCAGTGCGGCGGCGAAGATTACCAGTTCGCTGATGTGCGGGATGTACATGATGTTCAGGTAATCCGCGAAAATGACGTTGCCGGACACGTAGGCGAGTATGGCGATGCCCACAGCCACTGGCGCCGATGTCCCCGTAGCCAGTCCGTCGAGCCCGTCGGTGAGGTTGGCTCCATTGGAAACGGCCACAATGATGAAGATGATGATCGGAATGTATAGCAGAAACGACCAGCGCCCGTCCTCATCTCCAAGCCATTGTGTAAGCCACGCATAGTCGAATTCGTTGTTCTTCACAAACGGAATGGTGGTTTTGGTGGAATGGATGGCCGGCGTTTTTCCCATCTCTACCGTGCTGCTGCTCCCATTGTTGGCCCTCAATATTTCATCAGAGGTGATGGCAGTCGTCCTGACGTGTACATCTTCTTGAATCACTGCATCGGGATGGAAGTACATCACCACTGCCACGACGAACCCTAAAACAACCTGCCCGATCAGTTTCGCCTTTCCAGTCAATCCTTTTTTGTTGTGTTTGAAAACTTTGATGTAATCATCGATGAAGCCCAGTACGCCAAGCCATATCGTCGTGAAAATCATCAGGATGATGTAGATGTTGTCCAGTCGGTTGAGCAACAGTACGGGGATGAGGATGGCGGCGATGATGAGCAGTCCCCCCATCGTAGGAGTCCCCGCCTTTTCGCTTTGGCCGGCCAGTCCGAGGTCGCGAATTGTCTCTCCGATTTGCTTTTTCCTCAGGAAATTGATGAACGATTTGCCGAACACCATGGCGATAATGAGCGACAGCACAAAAGCAATTGCTGCGCGGAATGAAATGTACTGGAACACCCCCGCTCCCGGAAAATTCTTTGTTTCAAGCCAATCGAATAAATAGTATAGCATAGTCTTACTTTTTTAATTCCCAGTTGATTTCCACCTCTTCGACATCGTCGAAGTGATGTTTTACGCCTTTAATATCTTGATACTTCTCGTGTCCTTTCCCCGCAATCAGCACCACGCCATGGTCGCGCATCATCATGCAAGCCGTCTTGATGGCCTCATGGCGGTTTTCAATGATGAGCACCCTGTTTTTGGTATCTGCGGGAATGCCGGCTTCCATGTCTTTGAGGATGGCGTCGGGTTCCTCAAAGCGGGGGTTGTCGGAGGTGAGAATGACCTTGTCGCTGTAGCGGCAAGCGAGTTCCGCCATTTCCGGTCGTTTAAGTGCGTCGCGGTTGCCGCCGCATCCCACAACGGTCATCACCTCTTCGCCCGGACTGGTGATGTCGCGGATGGTGGACAGCACATTCTGGAGTGCGTCGGGCGTGTGTGCGTAATCGACGATTGCCACGCCCCCCTGCGGGTTGCGGATGACGTGGAAGCGCCCTTCGGCGGAGCCCAGTTCGCTCATCTTGACGAGCACTTCGTCAGAAGGAATCCCCAAGAGAACTGCCGTCGCGTAAATCGCCGTCAGGTTGTAGGCGTTGAATTTGCCCGACAAACGGAAATAGGACTCTTGCCCGTTGATGTTGAGGTGTAGCCCTTCGAAACTGTTGTCAATGATTTTTGTCTTGAACTCCGCATCCGTCCGGAGTGCGTATCTATACACTTTCGCTGGGGTGTTCTGTACCATCACCATTCCGTTTTTGTCGTCGATGTTGGTGAGGGCGAAGGCTGTGGCAGGCAAATGGTCGAAGAAGGCCTTTTTAGCTTGAATGTAACGGGCGAATGTCTTGTGGAAGTCGAGATGGTCGTGGGTGATGTTGCTGAAGATGCCCCCTGTAAAGTGCAGACCTTCAATGCGATGTTGGCAGATGGCGTGCGAACTGACTTCCATAAAGCAGAATTCGCATCCTGCATCTACCATCTGGCGCAACAAGCTGTTCAGTTCCAATGCGTCGGGTGTGGTGTGAGTGGAAGTGATTTCCTTGTCGCCGATTTTGTTCACTATGGTGGAAAGAAGTCCAGTGGGGTAGCCGAGGTTGGAGAACAAACGGTGCAGCAGGGTGACGGTGGTTGTTTTGCCGTTGGTGCCTGTGATGCCCACCAGTTTCAACTGCTGGCTGGGGAAGTCGTAGTAGGCGGAGGCCAGTTGCCCTAATGCGATGGAGGCGTCTTTTACCAGAATGTAGCCGACATTGTCAGCCAGTTTTTCCGGCATTTTCTCGCAAACGATGACGCCGGCGCCAGCTGAAATCGCCTGCGGGATGTAGAGATGTCCGTCGGTCTGGGTGCCGCGTTGCGCCACGTAGATGGATGTAACGCTTTGATTGTCAAATTTCTGTACTTTTCTAGAATCAAAGGTGAGGCACGCCGCTGTCACGTCGGGGGCAATGCCGTTGATATCTACATAGTCGATATAATTCAGTAAAAACGATAGCTTTTTCACGTATCAGTAAAGGTTTTTCAATAAGTTGGTATAATGGTCAGGAGGGCAAAAGGTGAACAACAAAAAGGTGTTTGCCGCTAACCGGGACTCAGCGTGAGCATGACGGTATTGTTTCCAGGGTTATAGGATTGGCTTTTTACGATTCCATAGCCCGACATTTGCACGTTGTAGCCGCGGTTGCGTAGTTCGCAGACGGCATCGGCAGCGCAAAGGCCGGTCACAACGGGGATTTTCCCGTTCATGGGCAACTTGTATGGGATGATGGTTGTTGGGGTCTCTTTTTTTGAGATCCAGTATCCGTTGGAAGTGGGTCGGGTGAGGTGGATCGACCAGCTTTCGGCTACGCTGGCGAGCTCTTTGGAGAGGATGGGGTGACGGAAGGAGATGTGGTGTCGCGACTCTTCGAAATTCTGGGGTTGTGCCATGATTTGGTTGGCGATTTTCGCAAAAACTTCGACTGCTTCACCGCTGCCGGCCTGTCCCACGTCGAACAGATAGACGATACAGGTGTATTGGGGGGCGTTGGCTGGAAAATAGCCGCAGAAGGAGATGCAGTTTCCTCCTTGGTCGTATCCTTTCCCTTTCCGATAGACGTCGCGGGTGCCAGTTTTGCCGGCTATGTCCACGTTGGGGGCATATAGTTTGCTGCGGGCGTAGGCGGTTCCGGGCTCTTCTGCGGCCACTGCGTGCAGGAACTGCTTGGCGATGGCGATTGTTTTTGCGCTGGCTATCTGCTTGTTGATGACTTTGGTGGGGTATTCAATCTCCTTCCCTCCGATGCTCGCTTTCGACACGAAGCGAGGTTGAACCATGGTGCCGTTGTTGGCCACGGCATTGTAATAGAGCAGGGTCTGCATCGGGGTCATTGTGAAGCTGGCACCGAAATAGTGCGCGTATTGGTCTGTGAAATAGCGGCTGTTGGGGAGCATGGAAGCAATGGCGAGCGGTCCCACCTGTCCGATTTGCGCGTTGCACGAGATTGTGATGTAGAGCGAGTCGATTTTGCGGACATAATCCTTGTAACTCGGAAAAGCATCCTGCATCATCATGGCGATGCCGACATTGGAAGAGCGTTGGAAAACCTCCTTGATGCTGGCATTGGTTTTCTCGTCGTGGTTTTTGGAGTGCGAGTCGTGCTGTGTATATCTTTTCCCTCTGAATGTGAAAGTGTGGTGGAAGACGGAGTATCGGCGGGTAGTGTCGCCTTTCATTTGTTCCAGATAGGCGAGCATGGAGGCGAGTTTGAAGGTGGAACCGGGTTCTGCTGAGCTGGGAAGCATGGCGTAGTTGCGGTCTTCGCGGTAGGAGAGTGTGCCGTTTGCGGTGTCAATGCCCAGGTTGCAGATGGCTTTGATGTCGCCGGTCGCTGTCTCCATCACGATGGCGCAACCCCACTTCGCATGAAGTTGTTTGGCTTTTGCAGTCACCTCCTTGTGCACGATTTTTTGTATGTCAACATTGAGTGTGGTGTAGAGGTCGCCTCCGCTGACCAGCGGATTGTCCACTTCCAGCGGAACCGCGATGCCGTTCACGTGCAGTGTCCGGCGGATGCCGGGGGTGCCTGCAAGAATGGAGTTGAATGTGTCGCAGCCGTCAATGCCGTTTTTGTTCTCCATGCTGCCCAATATGCGGCCGGCAAGGTCGCCGTAGGGATGCAGGCGAACCGTCAGGTGCCGGCTGCCCTTGTCTAAGATGAAGGAGAATCTGTAGTTTTTGGTTGAGTCCAGACCGTAGCGGGGACAGTCCTTCGGTGTGATGGTCCCGCTGAGTACGGGCAGTTTGCGGATTATGGCTATGTCTTTGTCAAAGACCATCTTGTTGCGTTTGCACACGTTTTCTTCGGTGAAAATCTGCACGCGTTTGCGGTCTTTGAAGGCTTGTTCGAATTTCGCCTTGTATTTTTCCACCGTCATGTTGGGGTAGCGGTTGTGGAATTGTCGGTAGAAGGCGCGCGACAAGTCCATGATCAGCGTGTCGAGGTAGGGTGATGTCTTCGGGTTGGGGAAAATCTTGTCGTTCTCGTTGAAGTTTTTCCCGTCGATGCCGATGGGATAGACGCGTACGTCGGAGACCAGCGGGCGGCTCTTCTCATCGTAGATGACGCCTCGCATCGGCTTCAACTGGTCCTCCACCACGCAGTTCGCCTGTTGCTCGTGTGACAGCCTCAGGAACGAGTCGGTCGAGTACACGGTGTACATCTCTTCATCGCCGCTGTATTTCTCGTTTTGGAAAACGGTCAGGTAAAACATCCCCAGCATGCAGGCGCAGAGTCCTCCGACGAAGATTCCCAGCAATAGTTTGATTTTCCCTTCTAATTTCACGATGGCGGATGTTTGTTGATGATTATTCTTCCTCGTCGGCCGTTTCGGCTTTCGGGGTGCTTATTCTATAAAATTCGTTGGCATTGGCGGCCTCGAAGCCTTGTTCGGCGGCCTGTTCGCGCAGTGCCTCCTCCTCTTCGGTGTATAGTACCTCGTTCATCGACTTGAGATCGTGCATGACGGTTTCCTCCTCTTTCTGCAGTTCGAGTACCCGTTGTTCTTCCTGTTCTATTTTGCGTTCATTGAACACGCAGAGCAGGATCACCACGACAAAAAGCGCCACCCATGCCACGAGGGATTTCCACGAGCGCACCAAATGCCGACCCTCGAACATCTCGCGGATGAAGCGGTTGAATTTCTTCGCTCCCTCCTTCTTCGGTTTGTCCGGCCTCTTTTCTGCCTGTGTTTTTTTTGCCGCTTGGTACATGTCGCTTATTGTTTTATTCGTTGTCCGATGTCAATTTCTCTTTTCGGCGATTCTGAGCTTGGCGCTTCGAGCGCGGGGGTTTTCGACAATCTCCCTTTCTTCGGGGACAATTGCTTTTTTAGTGATGATGTTGAACGGGGTGAGCGGGTTGCCGTAGAAGTCCTTTTCAATATTCCCGTCGAAGTTGCCGGATTTCATGAAGTTTTTCACAAGTCGGTCTTCCAAAGAGTGGTAGGAGATGATGGCGAGTCGTCCGCCGGGCTTGAGTGCGTCGGTGGTTTGTGACAGGAAATCGCGGAGCACGTCGAGTTCGTTGTTCACTTCGATGCGCAGGGCTTGGAAAATCTGTGAAAGCGTTTTGTTTTCCTTGTTGTGGGGCAGGAGGGAGGTCAGGATATCGACAAGTTGTGTGGTGGTGGTGATTGGGGTTTCGCGGGCTTTGTCGATGTGCAGGGCAATCTGCCTTGCGTTAGGCAGTTCGCCGTACTGCCGGAAGATGTCGGTGAGTTTCTGCGCGGGGTACTCATTGATGATTTGGGCGGCAGAGAGGCCTTTGTTGCGGTTCATGCGCATGTCGAGTTCGCCGTCGAAGCGATGGGAGAAGCCTCGTTCGGGGGTGTCGAACTGGAAGGAGGAGACGCCGAGATCGGCAAGGATGGCGTCAACGGGGTATGCTTGGTAGTATTGGAGGAATTTCTTCAAGTGGCAGAAGTTGTAGGGGACGAACTGGAATCGGCTGTCTTGCAAAGTGTTGCGTGCGGCATCCGGGTCCTGGTCGAAAGCGATGAGCCGGCCGTTCTCGTTCAATTGCTCAAGAATGCGTGCAGAGTGGCCTCCTCCTCCGAAGGTTACGTCCACGTAGATTCCGTCGGGCCGTATGTTCAGCCCGTCGATGGAGGTTTGAAGGAGTACGGGATTATGATACACTGTCGTCCTCCTTTCGGTTCAGGTTGAACTTGCCGGAGTGCATTTCTGCATTCATGGCGGCGAAATCGTCCGGGGTGATGGCATCGCATTCCGCGTTGAAATCGTCCACATTCCAGATTTCAATCTGTCCGTGGTCGAGCACGAGGACGGCATTGTTTTTTATTCCATATTTTTCCAGAAGGTTTTTCGGCAGCACGATTCGGTTCTGGGAGTCGCATTCCAGGTAGGCGCTTTGGCGGAGCAGGATGTTGCGGTATCTCTTCACTTCGACCATGTTTCGGTCCAATGAGTCCAGGAAAGCAGCCTGCGCTTTGTACGCGCTTTGCGTCCAAAGCATGATGTGCTTGCCAAAACCCACTGTGGCCCAGAAAGTACTCCGGTCATCCTCGTTCAACTCCTTCAGCAAAGCGGTGGGCAGCTTCAACCGCCCGTACTTCTCAAGGGTGACTTCAAACCATCTGTACTTTAAATCCGACATATTATTGGAAAATTAGAGGCGACAAAATTATAATTAAATTTCGAATTTTCCACAATTTTATAATTATTTTTCAAAAAAAGTTAAAAAATATACTTAATCTATTGATTATCAATATGGAACAAAATGGAGATTTTAAAAATAAAATTTAGTTATAAACACTAAATTATTGATAATTTTGAAGTTAACTGAATTTTTTCAATGGTTTTATAACTATTTTATTATCAATAATTTATTATTTTTAGTGGATGATAATTCTTCGGAATCTGGTTTTTTATGGAAAAAAATGGAGTAAAAAGGAGCGGAAAGGAGATTTTTGGAAGGGTTCGGTTCCTGTTACGCGTTTCGCCTGAATTCAAGTGCTTTGTGCAGGCATTTTTGCAATCCGATAATTCTTCTTTAAAAAAAGAGGGATTGTTATGTGGGTTTTGGAATAATATTCTTATTTTTGCACTCTAATTTTAAATATAATTAAAAGATGAAAAAAATAGCTGTTTTTGTATTGTTCTTGTTTTGTGTAAGTGCTTATTCTCAAGGACTTAAGTTTTTTTATCATGGAGAGGAATTGGGTGACACGCTGAACGTTTCCGTGCCGGCGAGCGACGCTGAGAATGAAATCACCATCCAAATCCTGAACGATTCCCCCGATACTGTTAGAATCATGCTCCGTAAGGAGATCATCACCGACCTTGGCGGGGACTCTTACAACACTTTCTGCATAGGCACATGTGTGGACCCCTCCACGATGCAGTCTTTCGTTCCCCTTGTGTTAGCCCCAGGAGAAACCTCCACCAGCGACCAATTCCATCTCCTCTACAACCCTGCGGGTTTGACCGGGGTTTGCACCGTGAAGTACACCTTCACCGCTCGTTCGGAATATGTCATCGTGGTTAACTATATCAGCGGCGAGGTGAGTGTTGCGGATGCACCCGCCACCCTCGGCTCTTTCAGTGCTTATCCGAATCCCGCCACCTCCTCCGTTACGTTTCAGTACACTCTTGCCAACCGCAGCGCCTCCGATGCCGCCAACATCGTTATCACCAACCTCATCGGCAATAAGGTGCGCGTCATCCCTGTTGCAGGCAACAGCGGCAAGAAAACCATCGACCTCTCCAACATGGTCGCCGGTATCTATTTCTATTCAATGGAAATCAACGGAAAACCCGTATCAACCAAAAAGTTGATCGTCAAATAATCAGCAGCTGTAATGGAAGTTACTCGCATTTTTGACATTCTTCCTCACTATGCCATCCACTTTCAACGTGACGATGCATTGAACGGTAAGGAAAATGGTGCGTGGCATCACTACAGTATCAACCAGTACATTGCCACCGTTAATAACATCAGCTATGGGCTGATGCAGTTGGGAATCAAGCGCGGGGACAAAATCGCGTCCATCAGTTCCGGTCGCCCCGAATGGAATTTCCTTGATATGGCCATCATTCAGATTGGCGCCATCCATGTCCCCATCTATCCCACCATCAGCGAAAACGACTACAAGTACATCCTTCATCACGCGGACGTGAAGATGGTGTTTGTTTCCGGTTGGGACATTCTCCGCAAAATCGAAAACATCATCGCTGAAATCCCCAATCTGAAGGATAACGTCTATACTTTCAGGAACTTGCGCGGCTACCGCCACCTCAATGAGGTTATCGCGTTGGGCAGCGCCAACCCCAGCCCTCAATATCTCAACGATATCAAGGACCGCATCTCTCCTGACGATGTGATGACCATCATTTACACTTCAGGCACCACCGGCACTATGAAAGGCGTTCAGCTCACCCATCGCAACATCATCAGTAATTTTAAGGCCATCTGCCCGATTGTGCCTGTGCACGCCCAAACACGCGTGCTGAGCTATCTGCCATTGTGCCACGTATATGAACGAATGATGATTTATGCCTGGCAGTATCTCGGCATCCCGATTTATTACGCCGAAAGCTTAGGCACCATCGTCAACAATATCAATGAGGTTCATCCCACCATTTTCACCACCGTACCCCGCTTGTTGGAAAAGGTTTACGACAAGGTGATTGCCACCGGTCGCAAACTGCCCAAGGCGAAAAAGAAGATTTTCTTTTGGGCGGATGAGGTGGCCAGTCGCTATGAATTTGGCGAACAGTCCAGAAAGTACCGCCGTCAGTTGAAGTATGCGCGCAAGCTCGTGCTTCACAAGTGGAAAGAGGCGTTGGGCGGAAATATCGAAGTGATTGTTTCTGGCGGCGCGGCCATCCAGCCCCGTCTGGCCCGGATTTTCTGGGCGGCTGAAATGCCAGTGCTTGAGGGCTATGGTTTAACGGAAACCTCCCCCGTGATCGCCGTGAGCAACTTCTTTGAAAACGGCCTGAAGTTCGGTACTGTCGGTCCCGTGCTGCCTGGCACTGAGGCGAAAATCGCCGAAGATGGCGAAATCCTGACTCGCGGTCACTGCGTCACCAAAGGTTATTACAAGGCCGACGACCTCACCAAGGAGGCCATTGACGAGGAAGGCTGGTTCCATACCGGCGACATCGGTCATTTTGAGCCGGAAGGGCAGTTGCGAATCACCGGGAGAAAGAAGGAGATGTTCAAAACCGCCTTCGGCAAATACGTGGTGCCGACCCTTATTGAAGGCAAGCTCTGCGAGGATCCGTTGATTGACAATGTCATGGTCATCGGGGAAAACAAGAAGTTTGCAGCGGCACTCATCGTGCCCAATTTCTCCGATTTGCGCTCGTGGTGTGCCCGTCACGACATCGCCTACACGACCAACGAAGAGATGATCAAGCATCCTGAGGTGCTCCAGAAGTTCAAGCGCGTGGTGGATAAATACAATGCGCAATTGGGTGAGACCGAGCAGGTTAAGAAGTTCGCACTGATTGATTACGAATGGGGTATCTCTACCGGTGAACTGACCGCGACCCTCAAGTTGAAACGCAATTTCATTACACAGAAATTCTCCGAGAAAATCGAAAGTCTTTTTGAATGATTATTGATTATGAAAAAGTTATCCCTTATTTTAGTTGCAGTTCTATTACTCTCATGCTCCTGTAAGACCGCGGAAAACGCGGAAGCGAAGGGGGCTTCTTCGCCAGCCACAGAGGAAAAAACCACTCCCAAGGTTCAGGGGAAACCGCTGCTTCAGACCTATTGGGTGCTGACACACATCAATGGAGAGCCCATCGGTGCGGCGCCCAAGGAAGCGAGCATCTCCTTCAATGACGAGGGACGCGTGAGCGGCACTCTCGGCTGCAACAACTTTTTTGGCACATACTTCGTTAAAAAAGACAAAATGTCTATTGATTACACGGGGGCTACCAAGATGCTTTGCAGCGAAATGAGCGTGGAGGAAAAGTATCTTGCAGCTCTCAAATCCGATATTACTCACTATGCTATTCACGATAGTGAGCTGACAATCTATGCTAAGAATCAGGAAGTTCTACGTTTTCATGCCGCTGAATAATGATGAATAGAGAAGAAATCATTCGACAGAGCATTTTGGAAGATGTGGGCGATGGCGACCATTCCTCATTGGCTTGTATCGACCCGAATCTGCAGGGTTCCATGAAACTGCTCGTCAAGCAGGACGGCATCCTCGCAGGCGTTGAGGTCGCGAAGGAGGTGCTGAACATCATCGACCCCAATATTAAAATGGAGCAATTGATGCATGACGGCGATGAAATCCGCAAGGGCGACATCGTCTTCTTCATCCACGGCTCCGCTCAGAAAATGCTCACCGCCGAGCGCACCGTACTCAATTTCATGCAGCGGATGAGCGGAATCGCCACCTCTGCAAGGCATTATGTCAATCTGGTAAAGGGCACGAAATGCACGATTCTTGATACGCGTAAGACTACACCCAATATGCGACTATTTGAAAAGCAGGCTGTGAAAACGGGTGGGGCTTCCAATCACCGTTTTGGCCTGTTCGATATGATTATGTTGAAAGACAATCATATAGATTTTGCAGGCGGCATTGAAAAGGCTATCGACAAAACCCATGCCTATCTGCAAAAAAACAATTTGAATCTCAAAATTGAGATTGAAACCCGCTCGATTGATGATGTGAAGCGAGTGCTCAAACATGGCGGCGTGCATCGTATCATGTTGGACAACTTTACGGTTGAACAAACTCGCGAAGCACTGCAACTGATTGACGGTCAATACGAAACGGAATCTTCTGGCGGAATTACAGATGAAACCATCCGTAGTTATGCCGAAACGGGTGTCGATTTCATCTCCGTCGGCGCATTGACACATCATATTAATAGTCTGGATTTGAGCCTCAAATTTGTCGACTGACATCGACGTCGTTCTTAACATTAACATAAATAATTCCCAAATGCCTGTTGCTAAATCCTTGGATTCTGAGGGAAATGCCTCAAAATTTCCCCCCCGCAAAAGAAAAAGAATCGTCCTGAAAGCCGCCGTCAAAATTCCTTTGATAATTGTAGGAGTTCTGTTTGGACTTTTCCTTCTATTGGCGATTTTCATCTCACCCATTGCTGAATATATCATTGAAAAACACAGCAAGGAGATTTGCCATCGTATAGTCACGATGGATGACTTGACCATCAATTTGTTCAGGGGAAGTGTTGATATAGAGGGGTTTAAGGCTCTGGAAGAGAACGATAAAGACGTCTTTATCACATTCGACGAACTCTATGTCAATATGTCGCTCTATCGGCTGTTGGGGAAGACAGTCCGGTTGGATGAAATCACCCTGAATTCTCCAGATATTGTTGTGATTCAGAATGGTAGGAAATTCAATTTCACCGACATCATTGAATTCTACAAGTCGGACAAGCCGAAGGACAAGGACAAGAAGAGTCCGTGGGAGGTGGATTTGCGCAATATCACGATTAAGAAGGGCAAGATCGTTTATCGCGATGCGCAAGTGAAGAGCAAATTCGACCTTCGTGAGCTGGCCATCGCCGTTCCGCGCATCTATTTCAGCACGCAGAAAACGGATATCGGTCTCGACCTCAAGTTCGCCGATGGCGGGGATTTGGCTGTGAAACTATTGTACGGGCTTGAAAACAACCAGTATAATCTAGATGTCAAACTCCATAATTTCGCCTTGTCCAGCGTGACGCCCTACCTGACCCAGTTTTTGAACATCCATAGTTTTGATGGAAGACTCACTACATCGCTCAATATTCAGGGGAATATGGATCACATACTGGATGTCGTTGGCAAAGGGGATGTCTCCATTGCCAACATGTATGCTACCGATTTGCATGACAAGCGAATAGGGAAAGTGGATAAATTGGATGTCAATATTAAAAATGTGGATGTAAAGAACAAAATTTACCAGTTGGGGAATGTAACGGTCAATGGATTGACGACGACTTACGAGCAATTTGCGGAAACGCACACTTTCAGCAATCTGGTAAAAGGTTCCCAAACGGATGATGCCGCTGAGGAGAAGGGGGAAAGCGATAGCACCAAAGTGAAAACCGAGGCCGACCCGTCAGCAAGGGTGAAGTTCAGCATTGACAACATCGCTGTCGTCAATTCCGCGTTTACTTACATTGACCACACCATGCGTGAGGAAGCGACGATTCCGATTACGAATATCAATGTGCAGATGCAGAATTTCGCATTGGACAATCCCCTCGCTTTGAAATTGAATGCGCTCATCGGCGAAACCGGCGAGCTTCATGCGGATTGGACAGGCTCCCTTTCTGACTTCAAGAATCAGACAGTCAATGTGTTCATCAAGAATGTCAAGCTGCCCATTGGCTCGCCCTATTGTATGGAATACCTCTCATATCCGATTGAGGACGGAGTGTTGTCTCTCGTCAGTCGTAGTACGATTAAGGATAATATCATCACCAGCAAAAACAAGGTTGATATTTTTAACTGTGTAGTCGGCAAGAAGAACAAGGTCGCGAAGCCGGAGTACAATATCCCGTTGCGTGCAGGCATCTATGTCCTCTCCGACCGCAAGGGCCGAATCCAGTTTGATTTGCCGATCACCGGCGACCTAAGTTCCCCGAATTTCTCCTATCGAAAAATCATCTTCAAGGCCATTGGAAATCTGTTGGTCAAAATTGTGGCGGCTCCTTTCGATTTGATTGCCAAGAGCTTGGGTAAAGATTCCGACATTTTTGCCGATATCCAATACGATATCCGTCCGCAAGGGCTGGGCAGCGAGGCCGCCGACCGCCTCAACAAAGTTGCCGATGCCATGAAGGAGAAGCCGGAACTGGTGCTCACGCTTCAGCAATCCGTTGATATTGGCGAGAATATGAAGGCGTATGCGTTGTTTAATGTAAAACGCGACTATTTTGAGCAGAAGAACGGCAGAAAACCTTCGTTGGATGAATTTGAGGATGTGCTCAAAATCAAGAATACCGATGCCAAGTTTGTTGATTATGTGAACTCAAAAGCGGAACCGTTGCACGCGGTTGGGGATATCAGCCAAAAGTGTGTGGCGATTTGTGGTCCCGAAGTGGTTGAGGCACAAGTGAAATCCAACATTGAACGTCGTTACCAGTCGGTCGTCAATCATTTCACCACCCAAGGCATTCCGGCCTCCCGTCTGAAGGTGTTGGAACTGGGCAGCAAGCAGACGCCTCCAGGCAAGACCTTGCTCTCATTCGGCATTGATATGGTCGAGGAATAGGGATAAAGAATCATGCGTCAGCCTTTAATCCCTATCGCCTCACTCACCTTGGGGTTGATGGGAAGCAGATAGTATTTGCACTCTTTGTCTTCGTAGAAAAGTTGTGCGCCCCAGCGTTTCCAATACTCGTGCGTTTTCAGGTGGTGCATGACGGGAACAAAGATGAAGTCGTATTTTTTCAGTTCGGGGGCGATGTTCATCATCATGTCGAAATTCAGCGTGGTGCCGCGGCGTTCGGGTGCGACGATGAACGAGAACACCGCTGTGTAGCGATACTGGTTGAGCGCCTTCAACAGGTTGGGCTTTTCAATTGCCATCTGCACCGTTTCCTCCTCTATCCGATAGTCGCTCATAGTGAGCAGGCCGATGGTCTGACCATCTTCGTCCACTGCTTTTACAGAAAGGGGCCAGTTGATGTGGAGGTTCTCAAGCCAAAACCGCACTTCTTCGCGCTCGAATCCATATTGGCGCACCATCCACTCCAGCGTTTCCGGCAAATCGTCGGGGGTGCTGCGGTGCAGGCAGTAACGTTTGGAATGGGAATCGCTATCTTCTTTGTTTTCATTGAATTGAATGATATTATAACTTAAAAGAAGTTCAGGATGATAGCTGCTTTTGGCTTGCCGCAGGCCCTCCAAGCCCATATCCTCCTCACGATTTACATAAATATAATACTCAGGCAGATGTCGGCAGAACTCCTGATTGATGACGGTGAACGCCCCTTCGTAGTTCGTGTCGGCCTTTTCCACACTCACATCGAAAGTGGTGGCGGTGATGGCGCTCCCGTAAGTGAATGCGACCATTTTGCCCTCTACGAAAAGCGCGCCACCAAGCGTGTGCAAGTCGTCCCAATGGTCGAAAGTGAACTGCATTACGCGCTGTTCTGCCGCGAGGGTATCGAAATTCTCGTAAGGAGACTTGTGGCTGGGATCGCCGTGCCAAAGGTTCTCTACTTCAATGCATTGCGCAAACAAGTCGGGGGTAAGCTCGCGGTATTCGTAATGGGGGTACAAGGAACGGAAGCGGTTGGCGTGGTTGCGCTTCGCCTGCATGTGGCGTCCTCTGAGCGATGCAAGAGATTCCCTTCGATAGATGTAGTCTTGGCTACTGCGGATGGCTTCAACGGTGACCTGGCCGCCGAAAGCGCGCCTGAGGATGTCTGCGTCCTCATTTTCCATACCCACTATCTCCAACTCCTCGTGAATGCTGTCGGCATACTGCCACGTTTGAAGCACATTCTCCAAGACTGCCTCGTAGTTGTGGTCGGTAAACACCAGCATATAGGCAGCGTGGTCGTCAAAAGTGTATCGGAGAACGAGAGCATTGTCGGTAGTGGCAAACTGTGTATTAAAAATGGGCTGCCATGCGGCAAGGTTGGCGAATGACAAATTGCAATTGCGCTGGCCGGAGTGGAAAATGTAGTTGCGTAAGGTATCCCGGTCGGCAATCGTGAGGGGGCGGAACGAGAGCATGAATTATTGATGTAAAAGGGATTTTACGAATTCCGTGTTGGCAAAATGTCCCGGCTTGGTGGCGAATACGTGTCCTCTGACCGGCTTCCCTAATAGGTAGAGGTCACCGATGAGGTCGAGCAGTTTGTGGCGGGCAGGCTCGTTCGGATGGCGCAGTTCGATATTGTTCAGCGTGTGGTTGGCGGAAACGGTCAGGTCGCTCTTGTGGAAGAAGTCTGCGAGTTGCTGCATTACCTTGGGTTCTGGAATTTCGGAAACAAAGACGATGGCGTTGTCCACATCGCCACCACGCACCAAGTTGTACTGAATCAAAGGCAGGAGCTCGTGCAGGAAAACGAACGTGCGGCAGTTGTAAAGTTCGGGGACAAACTGCTTGATGTCGGTTAATGCTGCATTTTCTTTGGATAAAACCTTTGTCCCGTAATCCACTTCCACGAAAGCCTGGAAGTCGTCGGCTGGCTCCATGCGGATTTCGATGCCATTCTCAGGAACGGTGAAAGTGGCGGGTTCCTTAATCGTAAAGTATTCTCTTTCAGCGTCTTGTTCTTGACGGCCGGCTTTCTGCAGTGCTTCCACATAGAGGCGTGAACTGCCGTCTAAAATGGGTGTTTCGCCGGCATCGATTTCAATCATCAGATTGTCGATTTCCATTCCGGCGAGGGCGGCCATCAGGTGCTCAATGGTGCGCACCTCGGCATTGTTTTCCTTGATGGACGTTCCTCTGGAAGTGTCAAATACGTTGGTTCCCAATGCTTTAACAATGGGCTTTCCAGGCAGGTCGATGCGTTGGAAGAATATGCCGTGATGGATTGGTGCGGGCTTGAAGGTCACGGTGACATGTTTTCCTGTGTGCAGACCTTTGCCGGAAATGGAGATGGGAGTAGAGATTGTTGTTTGTTTTCTCATTTGCATATATGGTTTGTGGAATGTGATTGGCGAACTGAAATTTCGGGAATAATGGTGTTTCTTTTCTAAATACTCGGTTTGCAGTTTATTGATAGCAATAATAAAAATCCCTCTCAGTGAAATGAGGGGGACTCGGGTGAATTATTTTTCTGATAATTTTTTCTCTAATTCGGAAACGCGTTTATACAATTCCGGTAGTTTTTTCCGATAGATGATGAGGCGTTTTTCCTCGTTGAATGGGATGGCGGGCTGGCCGAGTACAATCTGGCCGCCTTGTAATGAATGGGTTACGCCGGCTTTGGCGCCCACCATGATTTTGTCGCCCAAGGCAATGTGTCCGGCCACAGCCGATTGACCGCCCATGATGCAGTGCTTGCCGACTTTGGCGGAGCCGGCGATGCCGACTTGCGCGGCGAATGCGGAGCCCTCGCCGATTTCCACATTGTGGGCAATCTGGATGAGGTTGTCGAGTTTGACGTTCTGATGGATGACGGTGGAACCCATGGTGGCACGGTCGATGCAGGTGTTTGCGCCGATTTCCACGTTGTCTTCAATCACCACATTGCCGATTTGCGGTATCTTGATGAAGTTGTCGTCTTGCGGGGCGAAGCCGAAACCATCGGCACCGATGACCGCCCCCGCATGGATGATGCAGTTGCTACCGATAACGCACTCGGCATAGACCTTTACGCCGGCATTGAGCACGGTGTTGCTGCCCACTTTGGCATTGTCGCCCAGACAAACCTGCGGGAAAATCTGCGTATTGTCGCCTACCACCACGTTCTCGCCGATGCTGACGAACTCGCCGATATAGACGTTCTCGCCGATTTTGGCAGACTCGGCGATGCAGGCATGCTTGGAAATCCCGCGTTTGACCGGTTTGGACTTGATGTAGAAATCAAGCAGCTTGGCGAAGGCGGAGTAGGAGTCCGCAACCTTTATCAAGGTACACTTCACCGGATGTTCGGGTACGAAACTTTGGTTGACGATGGCAGCCGTCGCCTCGGTTTCGTAAATGTAGTGAGTGTATTTGGGATTGGCCAAAAAGGTGAGTCCGCCTTTGAAGCCCTTTTCAATTTTGCAGACGGTCGTAATCACGGCCTCTTTATCTCCGACCACTTCAGCGCCCAACAATTCTGCAATTTGTGCAACTTTAAATTCCATGATTCAAATTTTGCGCAAAGATACAATTTTTTGGCGGGGAGGTTTTATTAAAAAAACTTAAAAGGGCTAATCCTTCAGGCATCTTACCGAGCGACCGGCATCTTGGAAATCGCTAAACAGTTTTGCCTCAGGAGAATTGTAGCCGATTTGAACCACAAATGTCTTGTCGTCTTCCGCGGTGCAGCTCCAGAAGTTGGCAAATGTGCCGATGTCAACGTAGTTTTGGCAGAAAACGCCTGCCGGCGTGGCGGAAAAGTTGGTCACGTTGTTCAAATTCCTGTTGTGCCCGACGTTGTTGTTCTTGTCGTCCTCGTCCCAGCCTGATTGAGAAGCCAGTGCCTTGCCGATGTTGTCGGGATTGCCGCTGAATGCGTATTGGCTGGCTACGTAATTGCGGAGTTGCTCCCATTCGGCTTGGGTGGGGATGTGCCATCCGTTGGGGCAGATGCCTTGGTGGTGCGTGGTTGTCGAGTCGGAATTCACTTTGCGCGCCACTGCATACCAATTGTAGAGGTAACCGTAACGGCTTTGAGAGTAGTAGGCCGGACTTTTCACATCGCTACGCAATGAGGTTCCCACGGCTGTTCCGTCAGCATAAGTCTTGGTGCGCAGATTCTCTTTCATCCAACACTGTTTGCCAATGAGTACCGTTTTGTATCTATTTCCTTCAATGTCAACGAGTTCTGAACAAGGCTGGCCGTCTTTGCCTACCGGGCTTGTGCGGGCCGGCGTCTCATTTTCATCGCTGTTCTCATCGGAAGTCCCAATGAAATTATCACGCTGGTTGATGCCGTTATTGCCGTCAGAGATTGCTTCTGTGTTTTCCTCTCCTTTGGAACAGGTGGACAAACCGATGATTATTCCAATGATAATCAATGCAATTACAGCAATTACAATTGCGCGCTTTTTTCGTTTGTTGTCTTGGTTTTCTGTCATAAATGGGGAACTGAATGCTGGTTCTGTCGTAATTGGGGCGGTTGCTTTTGGGGTCGCGTTTCCCGCTTCTCCTGCGTCGGGCGTGGAATTTTTTGGGGGTGCAGAAGATGTGGAATCGACCAAATCGCGTAGGCTGGTCGGCTTGGCATCGTTATTGCTTGGTTGTGTGTGCACCAAGTCCATCAGACTGCGTTTGGTTGAAACGGGTTTTTCTGTTTCTTGCGGTTCGAGAGTTTGTTCGGTTGCAACCACCTCTTCCGAAATAGGCGTCGCTTGCTCCTCCTCAACACGCTCTTCACTCTCTTGTGCGGTTTCGTTTTCCGGTGTGGCTTCCGAATCGATGATTTCAAATTCAACAGGAGCTTCGCTGTTTGTCTCGTTGTCGGGTGTTTCCGCTTCCTCGCTTGCGGTTTCTATGTTTTCAGGAGCGACCGTCTCTTGGGAAGTTTCCGTTTTTTCCGCCGATTCTGATTCCGAAATACTCTCTTCTTCGGGAATGCTTTCAACTTCTTCATCGGGTGCTTCGTCGGTGATTTTCTCGTTCTCAGGATTTTGATTGACTGATGCGGGGAAATTCATCTCTTCGGATGAGGCGGACGGCTCTTCTATTTCAGCGACATTTGTCGCTTCTTTAGTAGGAATGGGAACTTCGTTGGGAGGGGTTTGCACGATAGGGGGAAGGGAGGCTATGGCTGAAGGGAGAATGGTGGTGGCGGAAAGAATGGCAAACAGCTCCTGCGTATTTTGCGTGCGGAGTGCGGGATCGGGTATCAGGCATCTTTTGAGGATCTCGTTCCACGGCGACTCAATGTGATTCAGCTTTGGGGTGAATCTGTTCTCGTTCATTTGCAAAATAAGGCTTTCGCGTACTTCATCCAAAGTGCGCATACCTTCGATGTCAAAAAGAGGTTCTCCAGTAAGTATTTCATACACAATGGCTCCGTAGCTCCAGAGGTCGGTGTTGTACCTCAGATTCTGCCCGCTTAAATATTCGGGAGAGTTGTAGCGAAGCGCTTCCAGCTCCGGTCCTTTCCCGAGCCCGAATACAACTTTGGGAATGAGGCTATGGTTGTTTCTGACCACCCAGATATCATTTGGATTCAGGTCGCAATGGAGAAGTCTGTGCGAATGCAGAAAACGGATGGCTTCCAGCAGGTCGGTTGCGAGCTGATTTCGCTGAGCGTCATCTATATCCGAAGCAAGTGTTTCAGCAAGGGGGGCATCTTGGAGGTACGGGAGTATAGCAAAATCGAACACTCCTTGAGGCGTATTGAAAGTGTATAGCGCTTCGTAATTCGACACGTTCTGATGACGCGGAAGCATCCGCAGTGCTTCATATTCATCGTGTAGAGGAGAAGCGTCTTGGGTTACCGGAGCAATTCGGATGAGCACGATACGTTGGGTCAGACGGTCGTATCCTTTATAAACGGAAGTCCATCCGTGACCATCTATTCTGTCAGTGCGGATGTCGTATTGATAGCGTTTGAAAAAATCTTTAGGATCCATTGTACAGTGCTTTTAACGTATTTCTTGCCAAAATCAGCGCGCAAAGTTACAAAACAATGCACAATTTTGTATGTGATTCTGAAACTATTTTTGACAAACAAGAACCATGAACCCATAGCATCATAGTCAATGGTCTTTAGTCAACTTTCTCTATTTCAATCTGATTTTCTGGCCGATTTGGAGGGTGCTTGTTTCTGTGAGGTTATTCAAAGAGTAGAGTTTTTGGAGCGGGATGTTGTATTTCCGTCCGATGGCGGATAAAGTTTCACCCGGTTTCACCGTATGGTAACTGACATTTGGATCGGTTGTATTTTGAGTCTCATTCTCTTCCGCTGCAACGGATTCAAATTCTTTCTTGCTGATAGTCAATACGTTGCTATTGAGTTCTTCTTCTTCGAAATCAATCATCTTGGCAGGATTGAAATGTTCGTAAAGGAAGCGGGTTTCAAAATGGAGGTGGTCGCCGCTGGTCCGTCCGCTATGTCCGCCGAAGCCGATGACTTGTCCTGCCTTGACCCTCTCGTTGGATTGTACGGCGATGGTGTTCAGGTGTGCATAAACGGTTTCCAGTCCGTTGTAATGCCGTATCACCACCACATTGCCATACGCGCCGTAATTTTTCGCCATTCTGACCACGCCATCGAAGCAAGAAAAAATCGAGTCGTTCAGATTGATGTCAAGGTCAACGCCGGAATGCATCTGACCTTTACGGTGGCCGTAATTTGAAGTGACCACTGCGTCGCGGCATGGCATGGAAAACGGACTGTTGTCGTTTTCAACCAGTATGATTTTGATGTCCGCATTATCGCCCAAAGAGACGCCGAGCGACTTCAACCTGATGTGGTCGTGATTCCAATCTTGTTGGTAAAGGTTATAGGATGGAATGAGGTAATCTTCTGTAATGCAGTTCGGGCAAGGTGTCGAAGCGGAATCTGCAAGGGACTGTGCTAAGCAGTTTGTTGTTAAAATGCTGATAATGAATAAAATAACAACGATAAAGGAATTTTTCATTTCAAATTTCTTTCAACAAAGGTTATTTAGTGTGATTGGTGGAAGTCCCTGCCTATTTTTTCAATCATATTTGATGTGGAGTAGCCGTCAACGAAAGGGATGGTTTCTACCAACCCGCCTCGTTTCAGCACAAAATCGGCACCGACAATTTCATCCAGTTCGTAGTCGCCGCCCTTCACTAGGATATCGGGCTTGACGATGTGGATGAGTTCTTCCGGCGTATCCTCTTCAAACAGAATGACGTATGAAACGAAGCAGAGTGAGGCGAGTTGAAGGGCGCGGTCGTTTTCGGCGTTGATGGGTCTGTCCGGCCCTTTCAGCCTGCGCACCGACTCGTCGGAATTCAGCCCTACCACAAGGCAGTCTCCCTGCGAGCGTGCCTGCGCAAGATATCTGATATGCCCATGATGCAGAATGTCGAAGCATCCGTTGGTAAAGATGACCGTTTCGAACTCGTTGCGCTCGCGCTCGGCGGCCCACTCTTCCGCGTCAATAATCTTCTTGTTGATGATAAACCAAAAGTCTTCTGCCATAATGCATTGATTAATAGTTATTTCTCTTGTTCTTGGACATTCATCTTCCTTTTGGTGAGTGAAGCGGCAATCATACAGCAGGTGCCTACGCTCACCACCATCAAGGTCTGTACGCCCCAGCCGACCCAGCCTGTCGCCAACCCTTGTGTGTAGTTGACGTTGTAAAGCACAAGTGTTGCCGCCACTAAAAGCGGATATGCGCCCAGACCTCCGGGGCCAATCAAAAAACCGATGTTGCCCATCGCGAAAACTGTGAAAATGGCCATGAGCGGCAGCCCGTTCAAAAATGGAAATGCTTGAACGCAGGCAAGAACCTCCGCAAAATAGAGTATCCAGATGAGCAGGGTATATACTATAAACAGCCACGGCTTCTCCAAATCCTTGATGGAAATCAGCCCTTGCCAAATGCCCTCAAAGAATTTTTTGATTTTGGCGAAAAATCCGATCTTGCCCCAGCGGTTCCGTGTGAGATAGGCCACCACACATAGAATGATGATGACACCTACAATGATGAAAAACTTGTAGTTGTGAATCCAATTGTTGAAGGTGCTGCTCAGGCTTTCCCCGAGGGAAGTGCCTTGGTCATCCACGATTAATTCCGACAACACCCTTGTATTCAATAAAATAGCAGAAATCAGCACAATTAAGAAGCAGATGAAATCCACAGCGCGCTCCGTGATGACCGTACCCAACGTCTTCTCGAAAGGCACCCTGTCGTAGTATTGGAGGTAGGTGCATCGGAGCACTTCGCCCAAACGCGGGAAGGCCAGATTCGCGAGGTAGCATACCATCACCGAGTTGAAAACCGAGGAGGAGCGGACGTTGTAACCGAGCGGTGTCAGCAGCTGCTTGTTCCGTAGTGCGCGGATGACATTGTCGGTGAGCCCGATGACAAACGCCAGACATAGGAAAACCCAGCCTCCGTTTTGCATTGCCACTGCAGCGCTGGATTTGAGGTCGTTCCATTGCTCTGCGTTCAAATCTTTAATTGAGAGGTAAACAAATAATATCCCGACACCGAAAAAAAGAATGAATTTCACAATTTTCTTCGTGATTTCCAATGCTTTAGATTTCTTTTCCATAATTAGAATTTGACCGCAAAGATACAATATTTTCATTGATTGCCCAAAGCGAGGTCAGGGCAGCTTTTCCAGCATTTGCCAGAGCATTTGGGTAGGAAGCCCCATCACATTGTAGAATGAACCGTCGATGTATTCAATGCCTACATAGCCAATCCATTCCTGCACGCCGTAAGCACCAGCCTTGTCAAAGGGTTGATAATGAACGATATAGTATTCGATTTCTTCATCGGTAAGGGAACGGAATTTCACTTTCGTCTCCTGATGGCGCGTCTCTTTGTGGGTGGCGGTCATCACGGTCAGTCCGCTGATGACGGTGTGCTCCTTGCCGGAGAGTTCTTGCAAAATCCGCAAGGCATCTTCTTTGTCTCTGGGTTTTTCAAGGATTTTATCGCCTAAAACAACAATCGTGTCACAGGCGATGAAGAGGGTGTTCGCTGGGAATCTGCTGAAATCGATGGTGGAAAGTTTGAGTTGCGACAAGTACTCCGCCACTTGCGCCGGTGCGAGGTCGTCGGGGTGGATTTCGGGTACATTGGTGGGCATCACTTCAAAGTCGAACCCCATTCCGCGCAGCAGTTCGTTGCGGCGGGGCGATTTGGAAGCGAGGTGGATTCTGTATTTTTTTAGATTGTCAATCAGCATGTTACGGTAAAACGATATAGTCGATGGCCTCTTTCATCGAATCAAAGTAGTGGAATCGCATGTTCTCAATGTAGGTCTTGTCAATTTCGTCGATGTCCTTTTTGTTGTCGGAAGAGAGCACGATGTCGTAGATGCCAGCGCGTTTGGCGGCCAGCACCTTCTCGTTGAGTCCGCCGACGGGCAGCAGTTTCCCGCGCAGCGTGATTTCTCCCGACATGGCGATTTTGTTTCTGATTTTTCTTCCTGTGAAAGTGGAAATGATGGAGGAGAGAATGGTGATGCCGGCAGAGGGGCCGTCTTTCGGGGTGGCACCCTCAGGAACATGTATGTGGATGTTTTTTTTCTTGATGAACTCTGCATCTATATTGAAATCAGCGGTATGTGACTTGACGTATTCGTAGGCGATGGTCGCGGATTCTTTCATTACGTCGCCTAAGTTTCCGGTCATCGTCAGTTTCCCGTCGCCCTCACTGATAACGGATTCGATGAACAGGATCTCGCCGCCCACGGAAGTCCAAGCCAAGCCGGTGGCGATGCCGCAGATGTCGTTGCTGATGGCCTTGTCGCGTTGGAAAATCGGGGCGCCGAGGATGTCAACCAAGTCGTTTTCAGAGATTTTCTTTTCCAAAGTTCCTTCTTGAACGTAAAGAGCCGCGCGATGACGGATGATCTTCGCGATGGTCTTTTCCAATCCGCGAACACCGGATTCCCGCGTGTAATTGCTGATGATGTGTTCGATGATTTTGTCGGAAAAAGAGATGGATTTCTTTTCAAATCCATTTTCTTTCATTTGTTTGGGGATCAGATGCTTCTTGGCGATGTTGATTTTCTCTTCCAGGAAATAGCCGGAAATGTCAATTACTTCCATTCTGTCAATCAGTGCCGGCGGGATGGTGCTCAAACTGTTTGCGGTGGCGATGAAGAGGACTTTGGAGAGGTCGTAGCCGACTTCAAGGTAGTTGTCGTAGAAGGTGGAGTTCTGTTCGGGGTCCAGTACTTCAAGCAGCGCAGCGGACGGGTCGCCTTGTACGTTCATTCCCAATACTTTATCAATTTCGTCGAGTACGAAAACGGGGTTGGAGGTGCCGGCTTTCTTAATGCTTTGGATGATGCGTCCGGGCATGGCGCCGATGTAGGTGCGGCGGTGTCCGCGAATCTCGGATTCGTCGCGCAATCCGCCCAGCGATACGCGAACGTATTTGCGTTTCAGCGCGCTGGCAATCGATCGGCCCAATGAAGTCTTGCCTACTCCTGGAGGACCAACCAAGCAGATGATGGGCGATTTCATGTCGTTGCGCAGTTTCAGTACGGCCATGTACTCAATGATGCGCTGTTTCACTTTCTCCAAGCCGAAGTGGTCGGTGTCCAGCACTTTACGGGCGCGTTTCAGATCGAAATCGTCTTCCGAGTATTCATTCCACGGCAAATCCACGATGAGCTCCAAGTAGTTGACCTGCATGGAGAAGTCGGGTGCCATGTGGTTGGATCGTTGTAGCTTCTCCAACTCGCGCTCGAATAGTTCCTGCACCGTCTTGTCCCACTTCTTGTTCGCCGCTTTCTTCTTCAAATCTTCGCAAACCCTATCGACCGGCGATTCGCCCAACTCTTTCTGTATGGTCTTAATCTGCTCATTCAGAATGTATTCTTTCTGTTGACGGTCGATTTCCTTCTTGGATTTGTCCTGTATGTTGGCCTTGATTTCCAGAATTTGCAACTCTTTATACAAATACTTCTGTACTTTATCAGCACGTTCGATCAGGTCTGGAATTTCCAGAATCTGTTGTTTTTCAGGTATTTTCAGTCCGCCGTACGAGGCCATAAAGTGAACGAGGAAGGAGGGGCTCTCTATGTTGTTGATGGCGAACATAGCCTCGCGCGGGAATTGCCCCGCCAGTTGAATCATTTTCTCGGCGGTTTCTTTGAGAGAGGCGACTAATGCCTTGAGGACCTTGCGATTACGTACGTTTTTGTCGAAATCGTTGGTCGGATAGTCCTGGACTTTCGCCACTAAATAGGGCGTGGTTTCCGTCAGTTCCAGCAGTTCAAAGCGTTTGAGCCCTTGCACGATGACGGTTGCGTTTCCATCTGGTAAGTTAATGTATTTCAGTATTTTAGCAAAAGTTCCGATGTGGTATAAATCCGCCAAATCGGGGTCTTCCACCTCCGTATCTCTTTGCGTGACAATGCCGATGGGCTGATCGTGATGGGAGAAGTCATGACAAAGGTGGATGGATTTGGCGCGTCCGACGGTGATTGGAATAACAAGCCCTGGAAAGAGCACGGTGTTGCGCAGGGGCAGGATTGGGAGTGTGTCGGGCATTTTCATTTTCCGCATTCTGTCCTCGTCTTCCGCGGTGAAAAGGGGTATGAAGTTGGCGTCGCCGGAACTGATGATTTCGCTCATAAGCTGTTCTTTATTTAGGAAGTCCATGGTTTCAAAATTTATTTTTCAAGGCGAAGTGCGATTTCATAAACTTTTTTCAGGAGATTTTGTTCAATGGCATCCAAACTTTTATGTCGGCGTTGCATCATCATGTCGGCTGTAACCATCGCTTTGTCGAGGATATAGTGTTCGTAGGCGTGGCTGGCGTTTCCAAAAGAGAAGGAGGGGACGAATTTCGGGTGGAGATTGGTGCCGAAAAGGCAGGTGCACACACCGATGGTGGTGCCAGTGTTGAACATCGAGTTGATGCCGCATTTGGAGTGGTCTCCCATGATCAGGCCGCAGAATTGCTGGTCGGTCTCTTCCATCCTGTGTGTGAAATAGTCCCATAGGCGGACATTGGAGTAGTTGTTCTTGAGGTTGGAACAGTTGGTGGCGGCGCCGAGGTTGCACCACTCGCCGATGACGCTGTTGCCGAGGAAGCCATCGTGCGCCTTGTTGGAGTAGCCGAGAAAGACCACGTTGCTCAGTTCGCCACCCACTTTGCTGTAAGGTCCGATGGTGGTGGCTCCGTAAATTTTGGTGTCGAGTTTGGTGACGGCGTGTTCGCAAAGGGCGATCGGACCGCGCAAACGGCATCCTTCCATCACTTCCGCATCCTTTCCGATGTAGATGTAACCTTCCCTAACATTGAGGGTTGCGTCTTCCACAACCGCACCTTCTTCAAGGAAAATCCGGTTGGCATCACCGATGACGACATTGGTGGGACTGAGAGGTTGGGAGGTGCGACCGTGCGTGATCAATTCAAAATCGCGGGTGATTTCCTGTTCGTTATACAAGAAAATATGGAAGGGACGGGAGATGAGCTGGTAATTCCCGTTGAAAGTCTTTTGATGGTAGGGGAGGGAGGATGATTCGATTTGGAGGTAGCTGTCGTAGAAGTTGCGCAGATTCTCGGCATCATCGGTGCGGAAGGCGAGCAGATGGTTCTCGTCGTAGAGGGCTTCGCCGATTTTCAGGTCGAGGATGGCGGCGATGAGTTCGTCGTTAGGAAGCAAAGAACTTGCAATCAGCAGGTTGTCGTTGGCTGTGTGAAGCGGGAACTTTTCTTGAAGGTAGATTTGGGTAAGGGTGGATGAGTTTTGTCCGAGAAGTCTTTCCCATTTTTCGCGGATGGTGAGGATGCCCACGCGCAGTTCGGATGCCGGACGAGTGTAGGTGAGCGGCAGCAAGTGCGGACGGCACCAATTGTCGAAGAAAATCAGGTTCATATTGCTCTTTTTTTACAAAAAAAAGAGGCTTTTTTAGTGAAAAAAAGCCTCCACATTATGATGAAAATGGATTGTTCTTAGTCTTTCTTGGCAGGATGTTTTGCATATTTGTTGCGGAATTTATCCACACGGCCGGCGGTATCCACCAATTTCATCTTACCAGTGAAGAAAGGATGTGAGGTGTTGGAGATTTCCAACTTGATTAACGGATATTCCTTGCCGTCTTCCCATACAATCGTATCTTTGGTTTGAACGGTTGATCTGGTCAAAAACGCGGTTTCATTTGACATATCTTTGAAAACAACCGCTCTGTACTCCTTAGGATGAATGTCTTTTTTCATTACTTTTCGCTTTATATATTCTTTAAAATTTCGGACTGCAAAAATACAACTTTTTTTTATACGCAAAACCATGTTGATAAAAATTTTTTTTGGCTGGTTTTCACAAAAAAAGGGGGTGACTAAAAAGTGATTTTTTTATTCACCCTCTTTTTTATTACTAAAGTTCTGTGATGGATCTTCAAAGTGAAGGGGCGGGATTATTGTCGGCGGATGGGTGTGACTTATGGGAGGGGGAACGAGATTTAA
>JAFVNW010000054.1 GCA_017506175.1 Bacteroidales bacterium
AGCGGGTTAAATCTCGTTCCCCCTCCCATAAGTCACACCCATCCGCCGACAATAATCCCGCCCCTTCACTTTGAAGATCCATCACAGAACTTTAGTAATAAAAAAGAGGGTGAATAAAAAAATCACTTTTTAGTCACCCCCAAGTTCCCCCGCACCAGCCCTGCAGTGCTGATGCAAGAAAATAACTTGCCACGAGAGACCAGCCCCAGCAACAAAGCAAATCGCTTGACTAATATATTTATGCACCTAAATTTATCGCATCGGTGGTAAATCCCATCTAATGCATTAAGCTATATGCAAAAACGGAAAACTCGTTCCATGTAGTTTTTCGCATCAGAATCTGCAAATTTTCATCCGAAACATTCCAAAAAAAACGGAAATAATGCCATAATTCCTTGAGCGGGGCCAAGGCGTGTTCGCCACGAGTAGCAAACATCATCGTCTCCAAATCCTTATAAAAATGCAGGAACCGTTCTTGTAAATCATTTTGTAATAACGATTTATCAATTGTGTTAACACGACTTGCATTAGAAAGTTCTTCTGCGAGGAAAATGTTGCGAAGGATGCCGCGCCCGAGCATAATGGCTTGCAAATCCGGTACAAGGGCGCATATTTTCTGGAAAGAATCCACATCAAAGACATCTCCGCTGTAAACCACCCTATTCCGCGACATCTCAAAAAGCCGTCGGAAAGTTTCCAAGTCGGGCTTGCCTTCGTATTCCTGTACGCCCAATCGCGGATGGATGCACAGGAAGTCGAGTGGATAATCCTGCAGCCTTTCCATGATGGCAAAGGATTCTTCCGGCGATTTCAACCCCAACCGCATTTTGATGGAAAAGCGGCAATCCGTTTTACCAAGCACCTCATTTACAACCGCTTCCACACGTTCAGGATAAGGCATCAGTCCGCAGCCACGCTGTTTTCGCACTACCTGATGTGCCGGACAGCCGATATTCCAGTTGAAGCGCGTGTAGCCGAACTGCTGCAGTTCCAAAATCGTATCAACAAAGTGTGACGGATGATTGCCTATCAGTTGCGGGATGATTTCCCAACCCAGATTATTCTCTGGAAGAACATCTTGCCACTTATGCACATTCAGTTTCAACCGCTCCTGGACCGCCAAAAAAGGCGTCACCGCCATGTTGAAACCAGCAACATGGCGGTGAAGACAATTCCGAAAAGGATAATTCGTGATGCCGTGAAGAGGGGCAAGCCAAAATTCCATAGCGAGAGCGATTAGTGAACAATGAACAATGACCCGACACTCTGATTTTTCGATATTCGGTTCACTGCTCTCAAATCAGTTCACTTTACAATTACTTTTTCACTTCTCGTTTGTTCACCTTGCTTGATTTTCAAAAAATAAACACCTTTTGCATAGCTGCTTACACTGATTCTGACATCGTTTTGCAGATTGTTTTCCGACCAAACAAGCTGTCCGTTCGTGTCGAAAAGTTGGGCTTGGTAAGGAAGTGTGCAGGCGGGTTGCAGAAGAATGTAGTCGGAGCTCGGATTCGGGAAGATGTTGAAAATCGGACCGGATGTCACGTCAAAGATTCGGTCATCGTCGCCATTCATCACAATCTGTGCGTCATCGAGGTAGAGTTCGGTCGTGAGGGAGGAGCTCATTCCGTTGTTGGTCAGGAAAATGATGTTGAGGGTGTCAGGGACAACACCGGCAATCTGGATTTCCATGGGAAGTTCAACCTTGGTCCACTCGCTGACGGCTTGAGAGGTGGTATATTCGCCCTTGGCCACGACTTGAGATTCGTTGCCATTCCTGCGAGTGCAGACGGCGATGAAGCGGAGCGTATCGGCATCGGGTACGTACTTGATATAGGCTGTTACTTTCTGGGGAATTTGGTTGAAGGGGATGCCACCGACGAGATAGTCGGTGATATCAAGGTTGGAGATGTCCAAATTGGCGGGGTCAAGGTTGGCCATGCTGGCGGTATTGAATTGACCGAGGTGGGCAACGCCTGGGAGCGGAACGGAGAGGATGCTCACCAGATTCTGTGCCTGGAGTTTCATGGAATAGGAGCCGGTATGCGCATCGCCCGATTGCAGAGCGGCAACATAGTTGATGGGGATGTCATAGCCCATATAGCTGATGGTCTGAGAGAACGATGAATTCCATCCAGTGGCATGGTGGGAATCCGTCCATTGTTCAAAACCGCCATTCGGAAGTGTTTGCGCATTGAGGGCGAAAACAAAGAAAACTGCAAATAAAGTGGTAAAGATTTTTTTCATGTTTCTATGATTTTTCGTTAATAATTTCACTGAAAGACCGACCGCAAAATTACAATTTATTTATCAATACAACTATTTTCTTCAAAAAAAATTCGTCTTTGCCTTCATCAAAAGCAAAAATTTTCCTGAACTCAAAATAGTTCTGAAAAATTATGTACTTTTGCGCCCCTGAAATAGAGACAACAAAAAACAAATAAAATGAAAAAAGTATTATTAACAATTGCCTGCGTATTACTTCTTGTAGGTTGCAATGCTCAAAACAAAAAAAACGATGCAGATAAAGCGAACAGCAAGGAAACAGCGGCATTAAACAAAGAAAAAATGAACGACAACGAAAAGATGAGCTACGCCCTCGGCGCAAATTGGGGCAAACAATTCCAAAGCATTGGCCTCGAAATCGATTACGACCTCTATCTAAAGGGGTTGAAGGACGGGATGTCTGATAAGAACGAGTTCAGCGATGAAGAGATGCGTGCTGCATTCCAATATCTCGACAAAGTTGCGCAGGAGAACCAAGGGAAGATGGTAGAGGCTGAGAAGGCCGCGGGCAAAGCATTCCTGGAAAAGAACAAACAGGAGCCCGGTGTGAAGGAGACCGCCTCTGGACTGCAATACAAAGTGATTACCGAAGGCACCGGCAAACATCCGCTGGCCACCGACAAAGTGAAGGTACACTACAAGGGCACACTCCTCGATGGCACCGTATTCGACTCCTCATACGACCGTGGCGAACCCGCCCAATTCCCGCTCAATCAGGTAATCGCCGGCTGGACGGAAGGTCTGCAATTGATGTCGGAAGGTTCAAAATACATCTTCTACATCCCCTCCGACCTCGGCTACGGCGACATGGGCACCCAAGGTGGCCCCATCAAGGGAGGATCCACCCTCATCTTCGAAGTCGAACTGCTTGAAGTGAACCCGAAATAGTTCCTTCAAATGATATTTTAAAGGCCGACTTTCAAAGTCGGTCTTTTTTAATTTTTTTAAAGAAAAAATCCACAAGAACCAAGTCTGTCGGGTTAAATTGTCACGTCCACACTTACTCCTTGCCCTTTTGCTCTTCGCGATGAGCTCTCTCTCCGCCCAGTACTACATTGAGCCGGCTGTGAGGGTGGGGCGAGTGATTCCGAACGCATCCAACGTGGGCTGGCTTTCAAACGTTTCGATGTACGGCGCGGAAATCCGCTTCGGGAAGCAGACGACCGGGAAATACGCGTGGGAAAAACTTTTCAACTACCCCGAAATGGGCATCGCTGCACGCTACGGGCATTTCGACAGTCCTGTGCTCGGATATAAGTTTGCGCTCTTCGGCTACCTCAACGGCACCATCTATCGCATCAGGCGCTGGACTTTCCACTACCAGTTCGGCTTCGGCATCTCCTATTGGAGCAATCCTTACAACTTGGAGTCGAATCCGCGCAACCGCTTCATTGGTTCACACCTCAACGCCCACATCGATCTCGCCTTGGGCGTGGACTGCCGACTTTCGAAACAAACCGCGCTCACCTTGCGCGCCAACTTCTCGCACTCCTCCAACGCCGCCCTCAAGCTGCCCAACATGGGCATCAACCCGTTGTCGGGTGCCATCGGACTGAAATGCTACCTGCAGAAACCCGATTCACTGGAGTTCAACTGGAAGATTCGCGACACGGCATTCCGCAAGTCCAACAGTTTCTACGTGATGGCGAGCGTTGGGACACGGCAGTCAAAGAAGGATGCCGTGGTGACCAACGGAGCGGCCGGCCCCTATTATATCGGGCTGAATTTACAAATCGGCTACCTGCGCCAGTTCCATCCCAAATTCCGCTATGGCGGCGGCATCGACATCAACTACAGCAGCGAACTGGCACGACAGTTGAACGAGGGGGCGGAGCACAAGCACAGCAAGTACATCAGCCAGGCGGTGTTTGCCGCGTTTGAGGTGATGTATGGCAGATTGGTGCTGCACGTTAGCGGCGCGGTCTATATCAACCGTGCCTTCGCCTTCAATACGCCGTTCTATGAACGAGCTGGAATGCGCGTGCTGCTCGGCAAAGAGATGAACCACTTCGTCGGTGCGTCCGTCAAGGCCAACGCCGGCTCCGTCGATTTTCTCGAACTCCACTACGGCTACCGCTTCGTCCAGTTTGGCAAGGGGTGGCGGAAATTTTAATTAAACCATTTGACCATACCCGAAAAAAACAGAAAAGCAATGAGCATTTCGCAAAACATCGCACGGAAATTCTACAGATGGACGGCCATCTTCATCCTCTTTTTCAGTTCCACCGGCATCCACGCACAAGACATTTATTGGGTTTTCTTCACTGATAAAGCAAACACTGAGTTCGACCCATACCGTTACTTCGACCCGAAGGCCATAGAACGCCGTGCCCAACTCGGACTCTCGCTGTACGACAGCACCGACTTTCCGCTCAACGCCACTTACGTTGACCAAGTAAGCCGACTTTCGGAGGAGGTGATCGGGCATACGCGCTGGTTCAACGGGATGGCGGTTTCCACTTATCAAATTACTGAAATACAGAAACTTCCGTTCGTAAAATCGGTTGTTTTCATCCAATCGGAAGGAGAATTGGCTGCCTGCCATCCAGAGGACGTTTTCTTTGCCACTCAATCTGAAGAGGAGCCGGCTCTTGTGCTTCCGCAGGTAGCGAGGATGGGCGGCGAGGCGTTCGTAGCTGCCGGCATTGACGGCAAGGGCCGCCGCATCGCCATCCTTGACGGCGGTTTTCCCAACGCCGACAAGCACGATGCCTTGAGACACGTCTTTGACAACCATCAGGTGATAAAGACCTACAACTTTCCCGCCCGCAAGGAGAATGTTTACGGATGGAACTCGCACGGCACGATGGTTTTCAGCTGCATCGCCGGCATTGAATATGACCGAAAAATGGGAATGGCCACAGGTGCGGAATTCCTGCTTGCCCGCACCGAAATCGGCATGGAGCCGCGCAAGGAGGAGGTATGGTGGATGATGGGAATGGAGTGGGCCGACCAGAACGGCGCCGACATCATCAGCAGTTCGCTCGGCTATGGCAAGGACCGCTACAAACCGACGCAGATGGACGGCACCTCGCTCGTTGCACGCGCCGCCAACATGGCCGCCGCCAAGGGCATACTTGTCTGCAACTCCGCCGGCAATGAGGGCGGCGACAAATCGTGGCGCACCATCATCACGCCCGCCGATGCCGACAGCGTACTGACCGTGGGCGGCATCAACAGCGACGGCACCCCCAGCAACTTCACCTCCATCGGGCCCAGCAGCGACGGGCGCCTCAAGCCGAACGTAGCCGCTTATGGCACCGTAACCGCCGCCAATCCCTCATCAACACACGCATTCTCAACAGTTAGCGGCACCTCGTTTTCATGTCCGCTGACCGCCGGATTCGCCGCCTGCGCATGGCAGCTGAACCCCAACCTGACCAACATGGAGCTGATGCGGGAAATCGAACGCTCTGGCGACATGTACCCCTACTTCGACTATACCTACGGCTACGGCGTGCCGCAGGCTTCCTATTTTATTGACAAAAAGAAAGAGAGCAAATCGCCCATCGCGATAATCACAAGGAAAGAACTAACCCAAGATTACGCCATCGAGATACCGGAGGACAAAGCCGTCGGAGGATTCCTTTTTTATGAAGCAATGGACCAAGACGACAGAATCCTGTTTTACGGAATGGAGGAAATCACCCCCGATCATCGGTCGGTCGAGATGACGAATCCCGCCGGCCGCTACGCGACAGGATCTAAAATTCGCTGTTTGTACCACGGGGCCGTCACGGAGCAAGCTTGTGTCCCCCCTACTGGCTCACACATTGCGCACCTCAGGTCAAGTTGCACCTACTACCACACACCGGCCACCGATAAAGTATCCTCACGAGGTGTTTGCGGCAAATGGAACCTTGCGCCCTACCTCACGTGGGGATTCATCATCCCGCAACATGGCAACCACATGGAAATCAAGGGCGGACCTTCCGAAAGTTTCAACTTCGGCTTGCGCTTCAAGGGCAACATCGCACAATGGTACAGTTTAGGCGGTTCGGTGGAAATCGGCGCGTCGTGGTTCCGCTTCAACAAACGTGCCGTGGCGAACAAGGCTGACGGCTACTACCTGTCGCCCGTATGCATCGGCATCGACGATATGCCCTTCCAATTGCGGAAAGACAAGGTGCGCACCAGCGTAATCAACCTTGAGTTCTACCAGCGTTTCCGTCTGATGGCGGGAGGGCTTTTCCACTACGGGCTCTTCATCGATACCGGCATCTACGGAGGACTGATTTTCTCCAACCGCTACAAGGGCAAGATCCTATTTCTTGAAGATGACGGGGCGCGCGACAAACGCCAGCGCGGCATCTACTCACGCGCCATCAACAACGCCGACCGGTTCCAATGGGGCGTGCGCCTGCGCTTGGGCTTCGACATCGTTGCCATTTATGCACAATACCGCTTCAACGATATCACCCATCCAGCCCAACTGCCGAATGCCGAGGTGGGCGTACAGCTGACCATGCCGATCGGAAAGTAGGAACTTTGGGTTGGTGCGACGTGTGATTGCCAAAAGGTTACGAGAATTTCTATGTCAACGTCAAAGATTTTTCGTACTTTTGCAAATTCATTATATAATAAAATAACGAAATGTATAAAATCCTTGACCGCCAAGTGCTGGCAGAAGACACTTATTTGTTGGAGGTTCACGCGCCGCGCATTGCGAACGCCGCCCTGCCCGGACAGTTTCTCATCGTTAAAAAATCGGAGCATGCCGAGCGCATCCCGCTCACCATCAGCGATTACGACCGCCAAAAAGGCAGTGTTATCATCGTTTTCAAGAAAATCGGCAAATCCACTGGCGACCTCGCTGAAATGCAAGTCGGCGACACGATGTCCGACATTGTCGGTCCGCTCGGCCGCCCTTCTGAATTTGTGAACCTGACCCACGAAGAGCGTGCCAAGAAGCACTTTCTCTTCGTTGGCGGAGGCGTAGGCATCGCCCCCATCTACCCGCAAGTCAAATGGCTGCATGACGACGGCGTGGAAGTGGATGTCATCGTCGGCGTGAAAACCAAGTCGCTGCTCATTTACGAGAAGCAACTGCGTTCCGTCGCCAACCTCTACGTCACCACCGACGATGGCTCCTACGAAAACAAGGGCCTCGTCACCGATATGGTGCGCAAACTAGTGGCCGAGGGCAATCGATATGACGAGATTGTGGCCATCGGACCGCTCATCATGATGAAATTCGTGAATGCCACCGCCCAAGAACTCGGCATCCACTGCACCGTCAGCCTCAACGCGCTGATGGTAGATGGCACCGGCATGTGTGGGGCTTGCCGCGTGAGCATCGGCGGCAAAACGAAGTTCACCTGCGTGGACGGCCCCGAATTCGACGGTGCCCTCGTTGATTTCGCCGAAGCGATGAAGCGCCAAGCGATGTACAACAACATTGAAGGCCACAAGCAATTAGAGGCCGAGGAGAAGGCGGAGGGTCACCAATGCCATATCGGCGGCATCGTGGATGAAACCCGCGACAACAAAAAGCGCGTACCCGTGCCGGAGCAGGACCCGAAAGTAAGAGCCACCAACTTCAACGAGGTCTGCCTCGGCTATAGTGCGGAGGAGGCGATGGTGGAAGCCCAGCGTTGCCTGAACTGCAAGAAACCGATGTGCGTGCAGGGCTGCCCCGTCAATATCAACATCCCCGCCTTCATACATGAGGTGGCAGAGGGCAATTTCGACGAAGCCGCCCGCATCATCGCGCAGGATTCCGCCCTACCAGCAGTCTGCGGCCGCGTTTGCCCGCAGGAATCGCAGTGCGAGGGACAATGCGTGATGGGCAAGAAGTTCGAACCCATCGCCATCGGCAAATTGGAACGCTTTGTAGGCGACTATTCCCGAAAGAATGGCATCGCACTTGAAAAACCCAAAGCCGACAAAGCTAAAGTGGCCATCATCGGCAGCGGCCCCGCGGGGCTGACCTGCGCTAAAGAGCTGTTGGTCAAGGGCTACCAAGTGACCATTTTCGAGGCGCTGCACGAACTGGGCGGAGTACTCGTCTATGGTATCCCCTCCTTCCGTCTGCCGAAGGATGTGGTAAAACACGAAATCAGCCAGCTGCAAAAACTGGGCGCCAAGTTCGAAAAGGATGTCATCATCGGGCGCACCATCTCCATCGACGAGCTGATGGACAAGGAAAACTTCAAGGCCGTTTTCATCGGCACGGGTGCAGGACTTCCCAAGTTCATGAACATCCCTGGCGAAAACCTGTGCGGTGTGGTTTCCGCCAACGAATTTCTGACAAGAAACAATCTGCTTTTCGCCTATAAAGAGGGCTTCGACACCCCGAACTTCGTGGGACACAAGGTGGCGGTGGTCGGTGGCGGCAATGTGGCGATGGATGCGGCGCGCACGGCTCTGCGCTTGGGTGCGAAGACGCACATCGTATATCGTCGTTCCGAAGCCGAGCTGCCGGCACGGGCCGAAGAGGTACACCACGCTAAAGAAGAGGGCATCCAGTTCCATCTCCTATGCAACCCTACGGAAATCCTTGGCGACGAAAACGGTTGGGTGCGCGGCATGAAATGCGTGCGAATGGAACTCGGTGAACCCGACGCTTCCGGCCGCCGCAGTCCGGTAGAAATCCCAAACAGCGAATTCGAGTTGGATGTCGATATGGTGATTATGGCGCTGGGCACTTCCCCCAACCCGCTGATCGCCAACACCACGGAGGGTTTGCAGACCAACAAACGCCATTGCATCGAAGCGGATGAACAGGGCCAGACCTCCCGCCCAGGCATCTTCGCGGGCGGTGACGCAGTGAGTGGCGCCGCCACTGTCATTCTGGCGATGGGAGCCGGCAAGAAAGCGGCGAAATCAATTGACGAATACCTGAGCAATGATTGATCAATGAATAAGTGTTTTTTCTTCCTTCTGATGCTCCCTGTGCTGGTCTTTGGGTGCAAAGACAATGCAACCGAGCTGGATTCGAATGTGCCCAAGGAGGAGGGAAAAACGGCTCCGCTGATTGACTCGAGTGCCATTCCACTGCCAGACACGATGTACGCATCGGTGGCGGAGTTGGAGTACAGCGTTACGATTTTCGATTCCATAACTTCCGGTGAATTAGAGGATTTTGTCAATTCATACGGACACACGGACGGCATTCTCACCTTCCGTGGCGGTCCGTTGCGCGACGCCTCCTTCGTAGGAAAAGTCACAGGCATTCCCGACACCATCCTCAAGGAGTGGGTTTTCAAAACCGATTACGACAAGCGACACACGAAGTACGGAACATGGGGCGGCGGCACCGGCTGGACTGGACAGCCCCTCTATGTCTGCTGGCCCGACAGCTGCATGGACAAGTTCCACCGCAATTCCAAACATCTAACAAAAAACTTTTCCAAAGAGGAAATTCTGGTCGGCTCATTGGATGGACGCATCTACTTCATTGATTATCAATCAGGTAAAATGTCACGCGACAGCTTCAACACCCAAAATCCCATCAAAGGGACGATGTCGCTCGACCCATCTCTGAACGGGAATCTGTATGTTGGGCAGGGGATTCCCGCCACGCAACCATTCGGCTTTTTCGTTTTCAACCTCTTCACCCATCAGAATACTCAATTTTTCGGTTACGACAAAAACTCGTGGAAACACTGGGACGCCAACGATGCGTCGGCCATCCGCTGCGGGCGGTTTTTGTTCAGAAACAGCGAAAACGGAACGGTTTACAAGTACTTAATCAAGGAAAACGGAGCGTTGACTTTGCATTCCACTATGCGCTATCGCATCAAAGGCTTTAGCACACCTGGAATGGAGGCCTCACTCGCCATCTACAAAAACTATGGCTATCTAACTGACAATCACGGACATATCATCTGTTTCAATTTAAACACATTGAAGCCGGTGTGGCACTATTTCAACCACGACGACAGCGACGCAACTCCGGTGATCGACTTGGAGGAGGGGCAGCCTTATGTGTATAGCGGTTGCGAGGTGGACCGGCGAGGCGATTCCGCGACCAGCCATATTGTGAAGCTGAACGCGCTCAACGGAGATTTGGTGTGGGAGCAACCCCTGCCGGCCAAGCGGGCCCATTATCACGGACAGACCTTCGACGGAGGCGTCTATGGAACTCCCCTACTGGGACAAGGCGATTGTAAAGATTTGATTTTCATCAACTTCGTTAACAATCTCAAGCCGATGGCGGGTGAGTTCATGGCTTTGAAAAAGAGCACGGGAGAGGTGGTCTATCGCATTCCATTGAAACATTATCCATGGTCATCACCGATATGTCTGCTCAATGAAAAAGAGAAGATGTTCGTGTTCACCGGCGACACGTGGGGCTATGCCTATCTGATTGATGCAAAGGCGGGGAAAATCACTTTTTCCAAACACATAGGCAACAATTTCGAATCTTCTCCGATAATAATAGACAATCACGTGGTGGTGGGCTCGCGAGGACAAGAAATTTACAAATTGAAAATCGAATAATGATTCATTGAATCGTGAATAAAAAAATCAAATATGAAAAAGATTCTGTTTCTACTATTGCTAATTTCTCCGATTATAGGATTTGCTCAGACATTGAAAAGTTTTAGGAACACTGTTTCCGACGGATATAATTTCTGGTTATACACGCCGCCGGGCTACGATTCCACGGTTAATGACAAGCCGATCGTATTGTTTTTGCATGGGGCGAGTCTGTGTGGCAACGACTTGAACCAGGTGCGCCGTTATGGCACGATTAATGCGCTGGAGCGCGGGCGCAAGGTGGATGCGGTGGTGATTGCGCCGCAAAATCCGGGTGGCTCGTGGCAACCCGACAAGTTGATGAACGTAGTGAAATGGGTGGAGGAACATTATGCCGGCGACACCAACCGGTTTTACGTGCTGGGCATGAGCATGGGCGGCTACGGTACTTTCAACTTCACAGCAGCGTACCCCGACAAAGTGGCGGCGGCGATGGCCTTGTGCGGTGGGGCTCACCTCTCCTCCTATTGCAGTCTGACAAAAGTGCCGCTTTGGATCATGCACGGCACCGCCGATAAGGCAGTCAGCTTCTCGGAATCGCAGAAAATCGTCAATGGGATGATTGCGTGCGGTGACACTTCGCGACTGATTTTCACCAAATTGCCTGGAATGAACCACTCCCAACTCGCACAAATCTTCTACTTGGACGAGACGTATGACTGGCTTTTCAAACACTCGCTCACCGATTCCGCGCGCACCGTCAATCGCGACTATGTCATCAATCGCGAAGTGATGGGCAAGGCCTACCAGAACCTGACGCGCGAAAACATCCCCATCCTCAACGGCTCCACCGGCAAAGTGGTGACCTCTACCAACTCTTCCTCCCCTTCCCAATCCTCCGCCTCTAAAAAGTACCACACCGTCAAAAAAGGCGACACGCTCAGCCAAATCGCCCGAAAATACCACACCACCGTCGCCAAATTGTGCAAACTCAACCATATCAAGGAAACGACAATCTTGTCGATTGGACGGAAGTTGAGAGTGAGGTGATTATGAGATTGGAAATTCTAATTAAACAAGGGTGCAAGTAGCGACTGAAGGTATTGTACTGCATAAGACGAAGTATTCGGAATCGAGCGTGATCGCGCAGATTTTCACGCGGGAGGCCGGGGTGCAGAGTTTTATTGTAAAAGGCGCATTTTCCAAGAAAAACAAAGGCGTGCTTGCCCTACTCGAAAGCCTGTCGGTCGTTGAAATCAAATACGAAGACCGAAACCAGTCAATCAAGTTCTTGCAGGATATCAGTTTGGGTTATGCCTATTCGCTGATTCCCTTCGATATGGTGAGGCGAACGATTCTGATTTTTTACAACGAATTTATTTACAAGCTGTTAAGAGAATACCGCGCCGATGCCGCCCTGTTTGATTTCATCAAGAAAAGTCTGCTGGAATTGGACCGTCCTGACGCGGTGACGACCGACATTCACCTGCATTTTCTGGTTGATTTAGCCAAGATGATGGGTTTCGCTCCAACCGACAACTACTCGCCGTATAATTGTCATTTCTTCATCGATGAGGCCACCTTCATCCACGACTATTTAGACAATCCGCTTTTCCTCAGTCAGGAAGCATCGGTTTATCTCAATCAACTGATGCACAAGGAAAATGAGGCCCCTATTCCGCCCAAGAGGGTGCGCAACGAACTGCTGGAAGGGCTCATTCTCTATTTTGAAAAGCACAACGAGCAAATCCGCAAAATCGACTCAGTGGCAATATTGGCTCAATTGATGTAAGGTAGTGAAAGCCACTTCCCTCCTGCCAAAATAATAATCATTCCTCGTTAATGACCTATCATTATTTTTCGTAATTTTGCACCTTGTTTTAAAAACATAAAAAAAATGGGTAAATATACTGAATATCGCGGACTTAACTTGTCGGAAATAGGCAAGGAAATACAGAAATACTGGGAAGACAATGACATTTTCGCGCAAAGTTTGAAAAATCGCGAGAATGCCGAGAGATTCATTTTCTTTGAAGGTCCGCCGTCAGCCAACGGCAAACCAGGCATCCACCACGTGATGGCCCGCTCCATCAAGGACATCGTGTGCCGTTACCAAACCCTGAAAGGAAAGTACGTAGGACGTAAGGGCGGTTGGGACACCCACGGTCTGCCCGTTGAACTCGGAGTGGAGAAAACCCTCGGCATCACCAAAGAGGACATCGGCAAGAAAATATCCGTTGAGGACTACAACAAAGCCTGCCGCAAAGAGGTGATGAAATTCAAAGACATCTGGGATGACATCACCAAGAAGATGGGCTACTGGGTGGACCTTGAAAACCCGTACATCACTTTCGACAACAAGTACATCGAAAGCGTATGGTATTTGCTTTCCGAACTTTACAAGAAAGGCCTTCTTTACAAGGGCTACACCATCCAACCCTACTCTCCCGCCGCTGGCACAGGCCTCAGTTCCCACGAGCTCAACCTGCCCGGCTGCTACCGCGATGTGAAGGACACCACCGCCATCGGTCAGTTCAAAGTGATGAAAGACCAGAAACTGAGCGCCGACTTCCAACAGTTCATCGGCAGCGAAACCGTGCCCGACAACCTCTACTTCCTCGCTTGGACCACCACCCCGTGGACACTGCCCTCCAACACCGCCCTCGCCGTCGGCCCGAAAATCGAGTACGTGCTCGTGGAAACCTTCAACCCCTACAGCGGCGACCTCATTCGCGTGATTATGGCCAAACCACTGGTTAACACGCTGTTCCCCGAAAAGAACAAAGAACTCGCCTTCGAAGATTACAAGCCAGGCGACAAACATATCCCCTTCCGCATCCTTGGCGAAACCATCGGCACCAAGCTCGTCGGCGTGAAATACGAACAACTGATTCCCTTTATGAGCGTGGACGGCAAGGCTTTTGAGGTAATCCCAGGCGATTACGTCACCACCGAAGATGGTACCGGCATCGTTCACATCGCACCGACCTTCGGTGCAGACGACAAGCGCGTGGCCGCCGACGCCGGCATCGCCCCGATGATCCTCGTTGACAAAGCCGGCAACAACCAGCCGATGGTGGATAAAACCGGCAAGTTCTTCCTCATTGAGGATTTGGACGAAACGTTTGTAAAACAACACGTTAATCGCGACCTGTACGACAAGTTCGCCGGTCGTTTCGTTAAACCCGACTACGAACCCGACGACAATCACGCCCCCGAAACCCTCGACGTGGAGCTCTGCATGTGGCTGAAAGCCGAGCACAAGGTTTTCAAAATCGAAAAGCACGTACACAACTACCCGCACTGCTGGCGAACCGACAAGCCCATCCTCTACTATCCGCTGGATTCGTGGTTCATCAAGAGCACGGCAGTGAAAGACAGAATGATTGCGCTCAACCAGACCATCCAATGGAAACCCGCCGCCACCGGCAGCGGACGTTTCGGCAACTGGCTGGAAAACCTCGTCGATTGGAACCTCTCCCGCTCCCGCTTCTGGGGCACACCGCTCCCGATTTGGACGACGGAAGACCGCAAAGAACAAATCTGCATCGGCTCTATCGAACAGTTAATCAAGGAGATAGACAAAGCTGTTGCAGCAGGCATCATGAAAGAGAACCCGTACAAATCGTTCGTTCCCGGCAATTTCAGTAAGGAGAACTACGACAAAATCGACCTGCATAGGCCCTACGTGGACGAAATCCACCTCGTTTCCCCGTCGGGCCAGAAGATGACCCGCGAGAGCGACCTGATTGACGTGTGGTTTGATTCCGGCGCCATGCCCTATTGCCAATGGCATTATCCTTTTGAAAACCAAGACGTTTTCAAGAACAACTTCCCCGCCGACTTCATTGCGGAGGGCGTTGACCAAACACGCGGGTGGTTCTTCACCCTGCACGCCATCGCCACCATGATTTTCGACTCCGTAGCTTATAAAGCCGTGGTTTCCAACGGGTTGGTTCTTGATAAAAACGGCAACAAGATGTCGAAGCGGTTGGGCAATGCGGTGGATCCGTTTGAAACGATTGAGAAGTACGGTCCCGATGCCACCCGTTGGTACATGATTACCAACGCGATGCCATGGGACAACCTGAAGTTCGACACCGCCGGCATCGCCGAAGTGCAGCGCAAATTCTTCGGGACCCTGTACAACACATACAACTTCTTCGCAATGTACGCCAACATCGATGGGTTCACCTACAGTGAGACGGACATTCCGAGCGAAAAACGTCCCGAAATCGACCGCTGGATTCTCTCAGAACTGAATACGTTGGTGCAACATTGCGACGAAAACTACGCCGGCTTCGAGCCCACACGCGCCGGCCGCGAGATTCAGGACTTCGTCAACGAATACCTGAGCAACTGGTACGTAAGACTTTGCCGCCGCAGATTCTGGAAAGGCACCTACTCCGCCGACAACACTGACAAAATTTCCGCTTACCAGACACTTTACACCTGCTTGGAAACCATCGCCAAACTGGCGTCTCCGATTGCACCATTCTTCATGGACAAGATGTTTATGGATTTGAACCGCATCACGAAGCGCGAAAATGTGATTTCCGTTCATCTTTCCGACTTCCCGAAAGTTCATACCGAGCTGATTGACAAGTCGTTGGAAGAGAGAATGCAGTTGGCGCAGCAGATTTCATCCATGATTCTTTCCTTGAGAAAGAAGTCGAACCTGCGCGTGCGCCAGCCGCTGAGCAAAATCATGATTCCAGTGGTGGAAAGCTCCAACCTGAAAGAGCAGATTGAGAAAGTGAAACACCTGATTCTGCACGAAGTGAATGTGAAAGACATTGAGTTCGTCTCCGACAGTGCCGGCATTTTCGTGAAGCGTATCAAGCCCGATTTCAAGAAGTTGGGGCCGAAATACGGCAAGATGATGAAGCAGGTTGCCGCCGCCATCACAGGATTGAGCCAAGAGGAAATCCGCAAAATCGAAGCCGATGGGAACATCGTTTTGGACATTGACAATCAAGAGGTCAATGTGGATGTCACCGATGTGGAAATCATCGCCGAGGACATTCCGGGTTGGGTGGTCGCAAACCAAGGTGCAGTGACCGTGGCTCTCGACATCGTGCTGAGCGACGAGCTGATGAACGAAGGTTTCGCCCGCGAGATGGTGAACCGAATCCAGAACTACCGCAAGGACTCCCAACTGGATGTGGTGGATACGATTTCCGTTGTGGTGGAGAGCAACCCCAAGTTGGACAAGGCCTTCACTGACTTTGCCGAGTACATCAAAGCGGAGACGTTGTGCACCGACTTTGCCATCAAACCGGCCATTGACGGCGAGAAAATTCCGTTTGAAATCACCGACGACATCACTGTGAATGTTTGGATTAAGAAGAATTAACAACTTGATGGCAATTTTAGGAACGAAGAGGAACATGAACTCATTTTTCGTAATTTAAGCATCATTAATGCATGAAATCAAATAAAAACTCTTTTAACAAATATTTAATTTTAAAAGAAAAAAGATATTGATATTTGTAGTACTTTTGCAGCCGTAAGATAACGTAATTATTAACCAATTTAATTCAAATCATGAAGAATTTTAGAAGAATTTTGGTCATCGCGTTTGTCGCTTTGTTCGCATTCGCATCCACCTCCTGCCACAAGGACGGTGTGTTCAACCCCAAAAAGAAAATCAGCCGCGTGTTCTATCAATCTAACGGTGGCGACAAATCCCTTGTTGCCACGTATATTTGGAACAAGAACAAACTGGATAAAATCGATTACGGTGGTGGCAATTTCGCCTATTACACTTACGATGGGAAAAAAGTATCGAAGATAACCACTGGCTCATCTGTCGCAAATTTCACATACGATGGAGCCAAACTGAGCAAAGTTGAAGTGAGTTACGAAGGACAATTGGAAACATCCGTCGCAGTGACACACGATGGCAACAAAATCTCCAAATTGGTCATCACTGAATATGAATCTGACAAAGACGCCCAAAACATTGTGCACACCGGTCTCAGTTTGAGAGGCATCCTGCCCGCCACCGCTTGCGACAACCTGATCGAGAAGCAGATTCAAGCCAAGGAATCCGGCCGCAAAGGAACCTATACCTACACCGTTGAGTTCAAATACGACGGCTGGAACATCATCGAGGAAAGATGGGTGGAAAGCAACGATATCTATGCCTACACCTATGACAAATGCAACAATCCATTCTTCGGACTGTTCGGCGGAGAAGGTGGAGACTATGTTGAGTATCTTGAATCCAAGAATAATATTGAAAAAGTCAGCAATACCTATGACGGCGGATATAGCGAATCCTCCTTCCAGTACAGCTACGACGGCAAATGGCCCACAGAAAAACGCCGCATTTATTCCGACAACTCCCTCGGTTACACTTACTTCTACGAATACGTAAAATAATCGATTGTTTACAATCGAACAAGGGCTGGAGGCAATTTGCTCCCAGCCTTTTTTCTTTAAAAGAACTCCCACTTCCACATCAGCGCATACTTTATACCTAAAAAAATCGTACCTTTGCAGCCTATTATTCAACCAACATTTATAGAAAGATGACAGTACAAGAATTAGTTAACGCATTGAATCTGAAGGTCTTCTGCGGACAGGAAAATCTGGATCGTGAAATCAAGGGCGGTTACACCTCCGACCTCCTGAGCGACGTGATGGGCTTCGCCAAAGAGGGACAGGTATGGATTACCCTCCAAACGCACAAGAACGTGCTGGCTATCGCCTCCCTCAAGGAGCTCGCCGCCATTCTGCTCGTGAAGGGCAACCAACCCGAAGAGGATATGCTGGAACAAGCCATCGAAGAGGGGATTCCCGTGCTCGGCACCGACGAACAGACCTTCGAAACGACAGGAAAGGTTTACCAACTTATCAACCAGTAACGTGCAGATTTTCAAGACCGACTTACACAACCACACGCTGATGTCGCCGTGTGGTGACCTCGACATGACGCCCGACTTCATCATTGAGGAGGCGAAGCGGAAGGGTATCGACGTGATCGGCATCACCGACCACAACTGCACGCGCCACTGCCGACTGGCCGAGCACTTCTCGCACAACCGCGACATCTTCGTGCTGTGCGGCGCCGAAGTCACGACGAAGGAGGAGGCGCACTGCCTCGCCTTCTTCGAGAACCACGAAACCCTCGACCTCTTCCAGAAATTTCTCGACGAGCACCTCCCCAACATCCCCAACTCACCCGACATCTTCGGCGACCAAGTGCAGATCAACGAGGAGTTTGAAATCGTGTATGAGGAGCCCAAGCTGCTCACCTCCGGATTGGATGTCAACATTGAAGTGATCGCAGCAAAGGTTAAGGAGCTCAACGGCATCTTCATCCCCGCCCACATCGACAAGATGAAAAACAGCGTCATCTCGCAGCTCGGCTTCATCCCGTTTGACCTCCCCTACGATGCAGTGGAGCTGTCGAAACGGGGCGACAAGGACAAAATCCTGCAGCAACATCCCTACCTCAAAGACAAAACCTTCACCCGCGCCTCCGATGCCCACCAACCTGACGTGATTGCCACCGCCCCCTGCTGGTTCGAGATGGAAACCCGCAGCTTCGACGAAATCCGCAAGGCACTTCATCGGGAGGAGGGACGGAAGGTACATTTGACGCTGTAATTTATTTGTAACCAATAAATATTCAATGAATTAAAAATGGAAGCTCCAAATTTTGCGACATTGGGAAATAGCAAGGCATTCACCATATTCAAATATGGTGATTTGATGATTCGATTTAAATCTCCATATTCATTGGAAAGGTACACAGAGATTAAATTGTGGGAAAATGGTTATTTAGTTGTAATGGCAAAGTATCTCCACAATGAAACTGAAGAGGAAGAGTATATTGATATTGTGCCGATATTAAAGGATTTATATATCAATCCAACTTCATTTTTAAAACCCATAGAACACGTATATCTTGAAAAATGAATGATTTAAAAAAAATTGCAGATAATGCAGATTTAATTGTAAATGGCTATGCTTTTACCAAATGCGATTTGGGATACAGGGTTTTGAATATCAACAATGTACAGAAAGCACTAGTGATTTCCCCTGAAGGTGAGTTGTTAGAAACCACAATGGATGATATTGAGGTGAGAATAGTTGTGGATTATTTTCTTAAAAACAAAAAATTTATGGAGGATTAGCGGGATGCCAAAGTATTACGAGTTCAAAATTGCAGGATATTATTTGTATTTCACTTCGTTTTGTATTATTGAATGTATGCATGTTCATGCAAGTGACAAAAAACTAACGGAGGGAGGTTCTGCCAAGTTCTTTGTAAAAGAAAATGGAGATACAGTCCTTCAAAAAAGAGGAATTCTTACTGATACAGAAATAGTTAAAATACAATCATTTATAAAAGAAAACTATAAAGAGATGTATCTTAAATGGTCTCAATATAGTGAAAATGGATATTATGGGAGCAAAGACAATTAATCTGTTCCAAGAACAAGCCCCTTCATCTTTCAATTTTCAGCTTTCAATTTTCAACTTATGAAAGATCTTTCGATGCATATCATGGACATTCTGCAGAACTCCACCCGAGCCGGTGCCACCGAGGTGACCCTCGAGGTGCTGGAGGATGCGGCCGCCGACACCCTCACCATCCGCTTTATCGACAACGGCTGCGGAATGGATGCCGAAACCGTCCAGAAGGTTATCAACCCGTTTTTCACCACCCGCACCACCCGCAAGGTGGGTCTCGGCTTGCCGCTGCTGAAACAGAACACCGAGCAGACTGGTGGCAGCCTTGACATCCAGTCGGAGAAGGGCAAAGGCACTACCGTGACCGCCGTCTTCGGCCTCACGCACCTCGACCGCCCGCCCATGGGCGACCTCGCCGGCACCGTCGTCCTCACCGCCTCCGCCTACCCCGACATCCGCTTCATCTTCCACTACCAAAACGATAAAGTGGATTATGTATTTGATACAAAGGAAGTTAATGAAGCCTTGGACGGTATCTCCATCCAAGAACCCGAGGTGATTGAATATTTGAAGGAGATGATTGAGAACAACATTAGTGAAGGGTGAAATGTTAAGAATATTGACCTAAGACAATCCAATCAACGATTCAACCAAAAAATTATATATTATGAGAAAATCATTATTCATCGTTTTATTATCAACATTTTATATTATACTTGGGCATGCGCAGAGTATTTTGTATGTAAAGAGCAGCGAGGAATCCACGGCGTGGTCGCATGTAAACACGATTGCCTACACCGACTTGCAGGCGGCGATTGACGCGGCACAGCCGGGCGACCAGATTTGGGTGGCGGAGGGCACCTACACCCCCACCCGCGGCATCAACGGAAGCACGAATGCCCGCGCCCGCGCCTTCATCATGCGCGACAACATCTCCATTTACGGCGGCTTCATCGGGACGGAAAACGACCTCTCCGAACGCGCCCACTGCGCTGACCCATGGATTTTCTACAACCCAGCCATCCTCTCCGGCGACATCAACAACACCCCGACCAACGATGCCGACAACGTCTATCACGTAGTCTATTGCGACGGTGTTTCCGGGGTTGTCATCGATGGTTTCACCATTGAAGGAGGCTACGCAACTGGCAGTACCTCCACTGATATGTCGGGCGGCGGCGCCGTGCTTTGCGCCGGCACCCAACTGGTAAACTGCCTCGTACGCAACAACTGCGCGGCCAACCATGGCGGCGGCGCCTCACTGGTGACCGGCAGCCAGGTCATCAACTGCCTCTTCAAAAACAACCGCTGCACATATAGCAACACCAGCGGCGGCGCACTCTACATCACCTCCAATTCCAGCCTGATGGAAGACAAGGTCATCGGCTGCCGGTTTGAAAACAACAGCGCCAAAGACGGCGGCGCCATCTACTCTTCCGCCACCAATGTCCGCTTCAACAACAACACCTTCATCTCCAACCAGTCCATTCAGGGCACAACATGGGGCAAAGGCGGGGCAGCCTACGTAGGATCAGCAACCGAATTCAACAACTGCGTCTTCCAACTGAACAAGGGCAACCAAGGCGGCGCCATCTACTCCCAAGCCTCCAACCTTCACCTCTCCAACTGCTTGTTAAACAACAATGTATCCAACCAACAGGGCGGTGCCGTCTATGGAACGGGAGCCAGCTCCTACGCTATCAACAGCACTTTCGCCAACAACATCGCCGCCAGTGCTAATGCTATACAAGCCAGCGCCAACTTCACCCTTTTTAACAGCATCCTTTGGAATAACGGCGATGACGACGCTCAACTTGACGCCGGTATTCTCTGTATGTACACTGCCTCCAAGGGCATCACCCTCACAGGTACCGGCAACGTGCTGATGCGCGACAGCCTCGAATTCTATCTACCCGTCAACATCTTAGGAATCCCCACCAATAGCAACGACAGCATGAGCATCATCAACGCCGACTACTCACTGCTCGGCAATTCCACATGCAAAGATGCGGGCAGCCTGTCCAACCTCAGCCTGTCGGGATACATTTTCCCGGAAACCGACCTCGCCAACCTTCCACGCGTGAATGGCAGCAATATCGACCTCGGATGCTACGAGATACAATGCAACCTCGTAATTCCCGAAATGGAATACATCGTGCTTGATACCATTGACTCAACCACCGTAACTATTCAAGTAACTATCAACAATTTAGACGAAAACCAAACCTACAGTTACCGACTCAACGAAAGCGATGAACCGACTGTCATCACCAATGGCATGTTCACGTTCCCGCAAACCGTCCCCGCCGAAGTGACAGTCATCATCGATTATCAGAGCACCCTGAACGGATGCAGCGACACCACCAACCTCGCAATCTTCCTAAACACTCTTGCTGACACAAGTTACATTATTGAAAATCAACAGATTGACTTGCTTGTCTATCCCAATCCTGCTTCAGATTTCCTGATAATTCAAACCTCAGACAATCAAATCATCGGCAGCACCGCCACCATTTACGATGCCAATGGTAGATTGATCATGTCGCAAATCCTGGATCTGAACAACCAACTAAACATCGGCAATTTTAATTCCGGCATCTATTTTATCGAAGTTAAAAATGCAGCTGGGACGCTTAACAGAATTAAATTCATCAAAAAATAACGAAAATGACCAGTAACGAGTGAGTTGTGAACTGATTAAGACACCTACCTCCTCGGTTCACTGGTCACGAATCAACGATTAAACCCAATGGACACAATACGACAAGAAAAAACGGCGAATCTGATCAAGAAGGAGTTGGCGCAGATTTTCATGTTTGACGGACCCAACGTTTACGACTGCATGATCACCGTCACCAAAACGACCGTAACGAAGGATTTGTCGATTGCAAGAAGTTATCTGAGCATCTTCAATGCGGAAGACAACGATTTGGTAATCAAAACAGTACGTGCTAATACGAAAGACATTCGCTTTCGTTTAGGACAGAAAGTGAGAAATCAAATTCGGATTATTCCGCAACTGGAATTCTTCATTGACGACTCTTTGGATTACATTGAAAACATTGAAAACCTGCTGAAAAAGTGAGTAATCGAAGATTTATGACGGCGCTGTTTATTGCTTGGCGGCATCTTTTTTCCAAAAAGAAGCACAGCATCGTCAACATTATTTCGATTATTTCCGCTGTGGGCGTACTTTCCGGCACGGCCGCGCTCATCATCGTCCTCTCTGTTTTCAACGGGATGGAGAATTTGGTGGTCAACTCCTTCAATTCATTCAATCCCGACCTCAAAATAACGTTAAAAGAGGGTAAATCCTTTGCTATGGATTCCTTTCCATTGGAAAAACTGCGCAAAATCGACGGGGTGAAAGCCGTTGAGGAGGTGGTTTCAGACTTAGTGCTCATTGAGTATCAGAATAAACAGCATCTTATTGAATTAAAAGGGGTTAGCAAAACATACGCCCAAAACAGCGGCTTCGATACGCTCATTATTGATGGCGATTTCGCCTTGCAACAGAACGGGTGCGAGGCGGGTGTGATGGGGGAAATTGCCGCCGGTATGCTGCAAGTGAACCTCAACGGCGCAGACCTTTACAAGGTTTACTATCCCAAAAGACTGCGCAAGAATTTGGGTGACCCGATGAAATCGTTCAACACCAACTACCTAACCCCCTCTGGCGTATTCTCCTCGTTCACTGATTACGACAGCAAATTCCTCATTTGTTCCATCAACTTCAGCCGCACGCTGATGAGCTATGAAGACGAAGCGACCTCCGTGGAAATTTATGTTAAAAATGCAAAGAAAACGAATCACATTCAGGAGGAAGTGCAAAACATTGTCGGCGATAAATTCTTGGTACAGAATAGATTCCAGCAAGAAGAAATGCTTTTCAAAACCATGCATACCGAAAAGTTAATGATTTTTGTCATTTTAGCTTTCATCCTGCTGATTGCCATTTTTAACATTATCGGCACCTTGGCAATGATTATCATTGAAAAACAAGAAGACACACAAGTGCTCAATTACCTCGGGGCCGACAAGTCGCTCATACGCAGAATCTTCATGATGGAAGGCATGATCATCTCGTTTGTAGGAGGCTTGGTGGGCATGATTTTGGGATTTGTCGTCTGTATGATTCAGCAAGCTTTCCACGTTATTCCTCTGGGTGACGGGACCAGCAATTACATTGTGGATTACTATCCCGTAAAAATAGAAGGCATTGACTTTCTCATTGTCTTTGCCACCATTTTCATCATCAGTCTAATCATTTCAGCCATTCCCATCCAGCAAATCAACCATAAAAAAACGAACCAGCTGTGAAAAAAAACATCTTTTTTTTGATATTAATCCTTCTGTCTAACAGCCTATTAGCACAGATTCCCATTGGAAGTTTCAGGGCGCATCTTCCTTGCTATGGATTTAATTCAGTGGCCGTGGCCCCTGATGTGATTTACGCTTCCAACGAATCCGGCGTGATGTATTATGACAAGACTGACGGCAGCAAGGGGTTTTGGACGAAAGTAGAGGGACTTTCGGAAACACACCTTTCCTGTATTTTTTATGAAAAAAACTCCCATCTTTTAGTCATTGGCTACCAGAGTGGCAACCTCGACTTCATCAACGACGACGGGGAAATCCACAATTTGCCCGACATCAAAAACAAACCGATGACAGGCAGTAAAAAAATTCTCAACACCTACTATTACAATGGGGTGCTCTATATCACCTGTCCTTTCGGCATCGTTTTGATTGACCCCGAGACCATGCTGATACGCGACACTTGGTACACGCGCAACGGCGATTCCCAATACTATGTGAATGACTTGGAAATCTTTGACAATCAGTTTTATCTGGCGACTTCCGCCGGTCTTTACCACACGCCGGCCAACAATGCCGCTATCGCTGATTTTTCCACTTGGCAGTCGGTAAATGAATTGGGCGACAACGATTTCCGTCATCTCTGCCCCTTCGGGAACAAATTGTACACCAGCTACAATATCGCCTACGATCACGACTCACTCTTCGTGTGCGAAAATGGAAGTTGGCACACCTCTTCCATTCCAATGACTGCTGTAAGAGCAATGGCCTCCGATGACAATGGTCTCTACGTTGCCGACTGGATCAACATTGCCATTTACGATTCCCTTGAAAACAGAAAAGACCTGTACTACATCTGGGATTTTTCGCTTTATCCGAGCATTCAAGACATAGCCTTAGACGGACAGAATATTTGGGTGGCAGATGCTGGCAACGGACTCATACTAAAGGAGCAAGGGAAATGGTCGGAGGAGCACTTCTCTTTAGGGGGTGCCTACAGCTCTTCCGTATATGACCTCGACTGCGTGGACAATGTGGTGGCCTACGTGCCCGGAGGGGTCACAGCAACCTGGTGGCATCAATATACGGAGCCAAACTTCTGTTATTATACTGATAATCAATGGAATGCAATTTTACAACACGACAATCCCCAATTGTCGGGCGGTTACGATTTGACAGCTGTCGCCATCAATCCCCGCAACACGGGAGAATTTTTCGCAGGTTCCTTTGAGATGGGACTTATCAAATACAATGGCACTGGGGTTGCCACGGTTTACAACAAAGCGAACAGTCCGCTTCGCTCCCGCGACACTTTGGAAGCCTGCATCGGCGGATTAGCCTTCGATGCCAACAACAACCTCTGGATTTCCAACTGCTACTCCGACCGTCCACTCGTGGTATTGAAAAACGACGGAACATGGCAAGTTTTTCCACTATCATCTTATGTATCAGGAAATTCCACTGCAATGGGTCAAATCCTCATTGACAGCAGAGGATACAAATGGATTGTGCAACCACGCAACAACACCATCATTGTTCTGAACGATAACGGGACGCTCTCCTCGCCCAGCGACGACCAGGTCACGAATGTGAACATGAACGTGGCTGCCAATATTGAGACCTCCAGCGTGAACTGCATCGCAGAAGACAAGGATGGGCAGATTTGGATCGGGTGCAATCTGGGCATCAAAGTGATTTTCAATCCAGCCGGCATTTTCAACGGCGGGGCCTATCCACAGAATATCCTGATCGAACAGATTAATTACGTCCAGAATCTATTTGAATTTGAAGAAGTTACAGCCATCGCGGTGGATGATGGAAATCGCAAGTGGGTGGGCACCGCCAATTCGGGTGTGTATCTCATCTCCGCCGACGGTTCCGAGCAGCTGCTGCATTTTACCGCAGACGACTCCCCCCTGTTAGGCAACCGCATTTCCGACATCACCATCAACCGCAAGAACGGGGAGGTATTCTTCGCAACTTCCAATGGACTAATCTCTTACCGTGGCACTGCGACGGCAGGAAGCGAGAATTACCGTCACGTGTCCGTATTCCCCAACCCGGTGCGCGAGAACTATCGCGGCACCATCGCTGTAAGCGGATTGATGGACCACTCCTTCTGCAAAATCGCCGATGCCGCCGGCAATCTGGTTTGGCAAGGCTACGCCAATGGCGGGGAATTCACTTGGGACGGCACCGACTTCTACGGAAACAGACCTGCCACCGGCGTCTATTTCGTCTTCGCCTCCGATGAAACCGGCAAAGAAAAAAACGTGGCGAAAATTCTGTTTATCCATTGAGTTTGATTTAGACTTTAATTATCAACCCATTAAAATAAAATCAAAATGAAAAAAACACTTTTAACCTTAACCATTATTCTGCTTACCATGGCAACGGCGATGGCCGGTTCCGACTTGACAGTCAAACGCGGAAACAAAAAATTCATCAAGGAAGCCAAAGGAGTGGCCGCTTTGGAGTTCAATTTTGAAGGTGCAACCTTCGATGACAAAATGCCGTTGACCGACAAATACCCCGATATTGCACTGCTGCAAAAACTGGCATGGGATGGGTTCGTTGAAGAGTTCAACGACCGCTGCAAGAATCTGCAGGTGGTGCCCGACATTGACAAGGTTGATTACAAAATTTCGATGAAAGTGACGAAAATAGACCATTTCGTGAATGTGATGGGCTTTATTCCAGGGCTGTGTGTAAGGGCCTGGGGAACCGTCACCATCACCGATGCTAAAACGGGCGAAGTCGTTCTCGAAGTGTATGTCGATGAGATTGACGGCGGCGCGAACCCCTCTCCGGACGGAGCTTTCAGCGACTGCTTCGAGGAACTCGGCAAGCAGTTCTCCAAACTGAAGTAAACGCCATTACCGCTACACGCCCCTACCCCAGACTGCGCCATATTTGGCCTTGTCTGGGGGAATTAAAATCTCGTACCTTTGGTACGATGGACAGATGCGCGCTCCTTTTTCATCCCTTCATCTTTTCATCCCTTCATCTATAATCTTTCAATTTTCAATTCTCAGTTTTCAATTTAAAACAAAGAAGCCCGCCGAAATGGCAGGCTTTTTGTTTGTACCGTGTGGGGGATTCGAACCCCCGATTTTAAGGATGAAAACCTTACGTCCTAGGCCGACTAGACGAACACGGCTCTCCGTTTTTTGAGGTTGCAAAAGTATGAAAAATTTCAATACAACCAACACTTCTAGAAAAAAAATATTTTATCAGTCGTTTTTATCTGGTTCAAACCTGAAACCCAATCGTTTACCAGTTTTCAGAATCATATTCTGATCCTCAATTTGAAGGACATCATCTACTGAAATTTCCATCAGGTTGGAATATTCCGGCACCAAGAGGTCGAAATTGATGGTGTAACGAATGGCCGACTCCAGAATCTCCATCACGGCCTTCCTATCCAACTCTTTGGCATTGAAGTTATTGATGACGGAAGCCAACTCGCGTTTTCCCTCCACATAATAATGCTTGTCCTTATTGATAAAAATACGGCCGATCATATAGCCTGAGTCGTTCACACGATTGTAGCGGAACGAATCAGCTAAGAAGTTGAATATCTGAATCATACCGCAATATGAACGTTCTTTGTCCTCACGGATATAGGGGGTTTTCATCACCTCGTGGGCACGTGGAAACTCGAAAATATTGGTGTGCATCAAGAAAATCAGCACATCACCTGCGAATCGGAGTTTAAACTCATGCAGGTTCTTCCCGAAGAAATCAACGGTAACTCGCTGATGCTGATCCGCATAATTCTCCTCGTAATAATCCTCGAATTCCTTAGCGCAGGACTTGAAAAGCTCCATTGTTTCCAATGTGGCGCTATAGATTTGCTGTTTCAATTCGCCTTTTTGAATCAGCAAATCGCAAATATTAGAATGATCGGGGGAAGGTCGGCTTTCTGCCGATGGCTGCTCTTCCGAATGAGCTTGATTGCCAAAATTTGAACTATTTTCCATATTGTTAAATGAATTTATTTCAAGGTTAAATAATCTAACGGATTGATTGGCATACCGTTATGCCATAATTCGAGATGAAGATGCGTGCCTTTGTCAGTAATTCCGCTGCTTCCCATTTCGGCAATCGGCTCGCCCGCCACCACACGCGCTCCACGCTGTTTCAGCAATGAATAATTGTGCTTATAAACCGAAATCACATTGTCGGCGTGCTGGACAATGATGACGTTGCCATCGTTCACGTTATAGTTTGAAAAGATAACGATCCCATCGGCAACGCTGGTAATCAACGTCTTGGGCTTGTTTGCCACATCAATGCCGTATTGATTTTGGGGAATGCTGTAATAGCCGATGATGGTTCCCGTGGTGGGTGGCAGCAGAAACAGGTTGCTGACCTCAGTGCGCTTGTTCACCATCACATCCTGACTTTCCTGACGCAACGCAATAGCCTCCAACAAATCACTCGACTCCTCGCGCAATTTCAACTCAGCCTCGGAGGGGTGCGCCGCCTGCGAAAGGTAGTCTGTCGTATCGTTCGGCGAGAGGGGAATCTCCTCATCGGAGCCATCCTCTGGCAGGATCTCATCATTCAAAACCCGATAGAAATTGTCAATATATTGCTGGTTTTGAGCTAATAACAATTCAACAGAATCCACGCGTCGTGCCATTTCACGATATTTGCGATACTCATCGGGGCTGGTGTAGCCGGGCACATACACACGCAAAGGGGTGAACGCTATCAGCATGGCCGTCAACACAATCAGAAGCACCGCCGAAGAGGTCACCACCACAAAGATATTGTGCGGACTCAGCATCAACTGGAAACTATCGTGGTTTTTTAAATCGTTGTGGATTATCAGACGATACTTTATTTTCCAATTTTTGCGAATCTTAGTCCAGAAAACAGGAACCTTGGACCAGAATTGCCGGAATCTCTGAAAAAGTTTCTTCATCGCACAAATTTCGGGCGCAAAAGTACCACTTTTTTTTGACATTGTTCCTCCTGCCCTACAGGCCGTTCTCCCATTCTTTTCAGCAACCAAGCCAATATCGCCCGAATTGTTGTATTTTTGCAATCTAAAATTTTAAAGATGCCCCTGTTTCACAAACTAAGGATTTTTCTATGGATTTTCAGCTGTTCCATCGCGTGGGACCTCAGCGATGCCTATGCGCAGGAAGTCCAAAATCTCCGGATTGACGAACGCGACAGCATCCTTGTCTATTATCCTAATTTTCAAGAACTTGACCTTGCCTGTGGAAAATTCGTGCCTTCGTCAAAAAAAATACTGTACTGCTGTGCTGGCGCATTCACTGCGAAAACCCTGAAATACTTCTCCCACTCGAACATCCGCTGCGGACATGTTTGCAACGGCCGTTATTACGAAGGCTCGCCCGAGCCGATTTGCAACGGGACTTTCACTTTCTACAACGGAAAAGGACACTTCGCAAAGGTCAACGTCCAGGACTTGAAAACCGCAGCAGCGAACCACGGGATGGGCTTCTGCCAGGTTCTGATCATCTTGAACGGACAAATCATCTACGCGGATGAAGCCAATCAATCATTCTGGATGAAAAGGAATTACGTGTTCCGGGCACTGTGCGAAAAAGACGGTCAGTTATGTATCGCCGAATCAAAAGAGGTGGTATCATACAGCAGTTTTGTGAGATTTCTCAAAGAGTATGGATTCACCAACGCCATCTACTTGGATATGGGAGGTTGGAGCCACGCCTGGTATCGAAACAATGACGGGAAAATCGTGAACACCAATGCCATTCCGACACGGTTTGCCACCAATTGGCTTCTATTTAAAAAATAAAAACGACAGCAACGGAAAGAATTCCTCAATTCGCTCTGCATTTTTTATCTCGGTTTTTTACATTATTTTTAGATAACTATTTCTAAATAAATAGGTTATAAGAATAAACAATAAAGTTATCAACAATTATAGGTTTCGCCTCGTTTCAGCAGTATCTTTGCGGCACTAAAACGAACTACCATGGCTCCCTTGAAATTGTTGACGATTTTCAACCTTACTATATTATATGTATTGGGATGCTTTGCGCAGTCCGATACGGCTCGGAAAAGTGCTTCACTTCCAATCACCGACTTTTACCTGACAGGATTGTCGGAGAGGAATCCAGCCGCAACAGCCTTTATTTCGAAATCCCACGTAAAAATTTCTTTTGAAAACCGCTTTTTTCTCAAAGAGCTGATGAAAGAGAGTGTGCGGGGGGCTATCCGCTACGGGCCGAACACCTTTCTCGTCTCTGCCGACCATTTCGGTTACAGCCAATATGGTGAGATGACCACGGACATCGGTTATGTACGCAATTTCGGGCAGCGCATCGCCATCGGAATGCAGTTCTACTATCTGATGTCACATGCCGCCGAGTACCCCATGACACACTCTGTCACCTTTGACATTTCGCTGTACGCGGCCATCTCGCACAACATCGGATTAGGCTTTTCGGTCTATAATCCGGCACGGCTCAAATACAATCTGACAGGCCGAACCGTGCTTCCCACCCGGCTCCATCTGGACTTCAACTATCGCATCGGGAAAAAAGTCATCCTTTTCACTGAAGTAGAAAAAGAGTTGAAGAGTCAATTCGTTCTCCGGCTGGGAGCAGGGTACAAAGTTCGCTGCCTTTACCTATCGATATCTGCACAAATACCTGAACCTCAGATAGATATCGAAACAGAAATAGCGTACAGGAGATTTGTTTTCGGAATCACCTGGCAATACCGAATTTTGCTGGGATTTGTTCCGCAAGCCAGCATCGTGCTGCGACTTTGAACTGCCGCCATTGTACACAACCACCGCTGAATTCCATCCCATTTTGTCTCAATCAACCATGAAAAGAACAACAATCCTGACACTCATTCTACTCCTCTCTTTCTCAATCCAAGCACAAATTGACAGTAGCGGCATCCCATCGGATGTGGAAGAAGGGATTTTCGAAACACTTGAAAGCCAACTATCGGAGGAGGAGTCCACCGACTACGCCGAGCAATTGGGGGTCATATTGGAATACCGGCATAAAAAGGTAAACCTCAACGCATTACCGGCGGAGGTTGCCTATGCGGTCTTGCGATTTAATGATTACCAATACTATCAACTACAATTATACATTGAGAAATACGGGGAATTGGTAACGCTGCCGGAACTGGCCGCCGTAGAGGGATTCACACGGGAAGATGTGGAGCGGATTTCCGCGCAAGTGGAAGTCGTCCCAACAAAAAGCAGGAAGAGTTTTTTTGCAGGCTTTTTCCGAAGGTCTCAAAGTTCAATGCTACTCAGATACGGGCAAATCATTGAGAAACAGGCAGGTTATGATTCGAAGTACTCAAATCCTTATCTGGGGAATCCTCTACGCTTGGCCTTCAAATACTCTTTTAAAACCGGGGAGAACTTTGCGTTTGGGCTAACTGGAGAGAAGGATGCTGGGGAACAGTTCTTTAGGGGAAGTGAAAAACAGGGATTCGATCATTATGCCTTTTTCATCAATATCAAAAACATTGGAATTCTAAAAAGCTGTGTATTAGGTGATTACACGCTAAATTTCGGACAAGGGATCATTATGGGTGCGCGAAGCATGGGTGTGAAGGGGGGCGGAGCGGCACAAATCAGGCGATTCTCCTCTCTTCTACGTCCCAGTGCCCCAATGAACGAAAGCGACAATCAACATGGCATCGCCGCCGTAGTCGGTAACGTGTATTACAATGGGACGATTTTCTACTCGCACCGATACTACGATGGGAGCTTGTCTTCCAACGGCTATCACCGTACCCTGCAGGAAGTCGCCGCCAAGCACTCTCTGGAAAGCCATTTGACCGGCGGGCACTTCCAACTACGACGGCGGATTTTTGAATTGGGGATAACTGGAACTTTTATGCTGTTTTCACCCCCAATTTCCCGCCCCAAAGAGCTCTACAAAAAGTTCTCGTTTTCCGGGAAAGAGTTATGGAACACTGGTGCCGACTATAAGGTAATCCTTCGCAAGACCATTTTATTCGGAGAAGCGGCGGTTTCCGTCGTACCCGAAACCAGCCAAGAAAGCGAGACATCCTCAAAAGACAAAAGGCATCCTGTCGGAGTTGGGGTCCTGCAGGGCTGCATTCTGGACTTGGACCCGCGCAGCAAATTGGCGACACTATTCCGCTACTACAGCCGCAACTTCGTGTCTCTCAACGGATCTGGGTTTTCGTCTGGAAACGGAAATGGCGAAATCGGCATTTACCTCGCGGCCGACTTCGTAACCGGACGAAAAACCTCACTCCAGTTCAACTTCGACGGATACGAATATCAATGGCTGCGCTTCCGTGTGGACAAGCCTTGCGGAGGTTTCGACTCGGGATGCAAGCTCCATCTCAATCTTTCGCGATACCTGTCCATGCAATTCCAGTACCAATACTACCGAGGTGCACAAAACGCCAACATCTCCGATTACTACACCTCAACCACAGACTATGACAAGCACAAAATCCACTATCTAATCCACTGCAATCCAACCGATTGGATTCAATTAAAAACAGAAGTTGACTACTTGCTGAACGCAGGAGAGACGAACGGACACAAACAGGGATTCCTCCTGTTTCAAGATGTTGACTTTGATTTCTCCAGATGGAATTTTGGCATCAAGTTGCGAGTGGCCTTCTTTGACACCGACAGTTATAACGAAAGAATCTACGCATACGAAAAGGATGTCCTTTACACCTTCACCATCAACGGCTACTACGGCAAGGGCATCCGATACTACCTCATGCTGAAGTACAGCTACGCTTTTTTCGACATCCAAGCCCGACTGGCACAGACCTTCTTTGACGACCGAGACTCAATCAGTTCAGGCCAAACGCTCATTCAAGGAAAGACCAAAACCGAAGTGCGCGCTCAAATCATCTTCCATTTCTGAAATCCGAAAATAATTCTACAAATATCTCGTTTATGACTACGTTCACATCCACACAACGCATTATGGCCGAGGTTTCCATTTCGCAACTACTTGAAGCATTCATCAAGCGCAACCATCGCGAAGACGAGTTCAAAGAGCACTCTGCCGCCAACCTATTCCTACAATTGGTGCCGGAAAGCCAGCGAACGCTGATTCAAAAAGTATGGTGCGAAAATGGGAAACTATTCGTTAAGACAAACCATGCGAGTTTCCGCTTCGAGTTGAGAAACCAAAGGTCTTCCTATTTAGAACAGATTAACCAAAAGCTGGGAAAAGAGGTCGTGAAAGAGATTGTCCTCCGTTAACCATACGACATTTTGCAAAAATAGATGTACTTTTGCACTCTTAAAAACCGCCAAGATGATATTAGACATTATCATTCTCATTCCACTTTTGTGGGCTGCCTTCAAAGGATTCCAGAACGGCCTTATCAAAGAGGTCTGTTCATTGGTGGCTTTGTGCGGCGGCATTTACCTCGCCTATCATCTATCCGATTGGCTCTCGACGAAATTGGATTTCACAGACTCGAAATTGGTTGCCTTCGCCATTATCTTTATCGCGGTGGTCATCCTCACCTTCGTTGTAGGCAACCTCGTGGGCAAGGTGGTGAAGTGGGCCTTGCCGGGTATTCTTGACAAGATTTTCGGAGTGCTTTTCGGCGCTCTAAAAATCTGGGTGATCTGCGCCATTACCATCTCTTTTGTCAAGAGCATTGATACGAAGAATGTATTTATCAGCGAGGAAACAGTCGGCAATTCCAGATTATTCCCCTACATAGAAAAGACAGTCGAATTTTGGGACAACTACCAAAAAGAGAGGAAAAAACCAATGGATGCCGACACTCCGAATTCCCCTGAGGACGAGGACACCTACGATATGTGAAGATTCCCGCCATGAGCAAAAACACTGAACGCATCCACCATATTTTAAAAGAGCACTGGGGCTACGACCAGTTCCGCCCACTGCAGGAAGATATCATCTTGTCGGTACTGGAGGGGAAGGACACCATGGCGCTGCTCCCGACCGGCGGCGGGAAATCCATCTGCTTTCAAGTACCCGCACTGGCCATGAGAGGACTCTGCATCGTGGTCTCCCCGCTCATCGCTCTGATGAAAGACCAAGTGGCCAACCTGAAGAAAAAGGGAGTCAAAGCCACGGCAATTTTTTCCGGAATGCCTCAAGAAAAGATACGGGAGGTTGTTGACAACTGCTTGTTTGACAAAGAGTTGAAATTCCTGTACGTCTCGCCCGAAAGGTTGAAGACCGAACTGTTCCGTGTGAACCTTCCAAGGATGAACGTCTCGATGATTGCCGTGGATGAAGCCCACTGCATCTCCCAATGGGGCTACGACTTCCGGCCACCTTATCTCGAAATTGCCGAAATCCGAAAATATTTTCCAAACGCACCTGTACTTGCCTTGACCGCCACCGCCACCCCCGAAGTGGTGAAAGACATTCAGGAGAAGCTGAAGTTCCCGAGGGAAAACGTATTTCAAAAAAGCTTCAAGCGCGACAACCTAACATATTATGTTGTAAAAGAGCAGGATAAGCAAGGAAGAATGCTGCGGATCATCTCTCGCTATCCGGGCACGGGAATCGTGTATGTGCGCAACCGGCGGAAGACAGAGGAAACCGCCAAGTTCCTGCTCCGCAACGGCATCAGCGCGGATTTCTATCATGCCGGCCTCGACAGCGCAACCCGCGACCGCAAACAGCAAGCGTGGATGGACGGGAAAACACGCGTCATCGTTTCCACCAACGCCTTCGGCATGGGGATCGACAAACCCGATGTGCGTTTCGTCATCCATATCGACATTCCTGACACCCTCGAGGGCTACTTCCAAGAAGCCGGCCGCGGAGGGCGCGACCTCAAACCCTCCATCGCCGTTCTCCTCTACGATGACAGCGACATCCGCGAACTCATGAGAAACTTCAACACCACCTTCCCCCCCATCGACTTCATCAAACAGATTTACAAGGACTTGTGTGAGAAATTCCGCGTTGCCATCCACAGCGGACAGGGTGAATCCTTCCCGTTAGACATCCCGACCTTCGCCCACCAGCACAAATACAACTCCCTTGAAGTCTATCATGCCATCAAACTGATTGAAAAGACCGGCGTAATCAGCTACACCGACGACAACTACGAACCCTCCAAACTGAAATTTCTGCTCACACAAGAGAACTTCAAGATATTGGAAAACAGCGAATTCTACCAAAAAGTCAAACCGTTCATCCAACTTCTGCTTCGTTCCTACAGCGGACTTTTCAGCAATTACCAAATCATTGACGAAAAGGAAATCGCGCAACGGTTCGACTGTTCCGAAGCGATGGTCGTTAAGAAATTAGAGCACCTCACCAAAATCGGATACGTTGATTATCAAAAACATACAACTCTTCCCAAAATACACTTCGTCACCAACCGAGTGGACGAGACCTATATGTTCCACGATCCGAACGTCTATTTCAAACGGAAAGAGGTGGCAGAAAAGCGCTTGAAGTCGGTCATGGAATATGTACAGCACGACTCGATCTGCCGGAGCCGGCTGCTGCTCGCCTACTTCGGGGAGAAGAACAGTGCAGACTGCGGTTCTTGCGACATCTGTCTGAAAAACAAGCGGCTGCGACTTTCGCAAGCGGAATTCGACAAAATTGCGGAAGCTGTCAAGGCCATCCGCCCCCAGACCAAGGACATCAAGCTGATTGTCAATCAATTGTGCACCCAATTTGATGAAGACAAAATCGTCAAGGTGGTGCGATGGCTGGTGGACAACAGGAAGTTGAAAGTTGAGAGTTGAAAATTGAAAGTTGAGAGTTAAAGGTTGTAGAGTAACTACTGTTGCGATAATCTTTAACAATCGCTGAAAATGCTTTGACGCACAGAGTGTTATAGATATTTGTCGAATTTACGATTTGAAATCAATTCCGTTTTACGCACGACAAGCGCGGTCGCGAAAACTCCCCTTCTTTTTAAGAAGGGGTGGCCGAAGGCCGGGGTAGTAATATAGGCATCATCATTCCTTTTTGATATTAATTGTCCTGTTGAATTAATAGTCAGTCTTTCATTGTGTGAATCTCCGTCAAGCTCTATCACAATCCCGAACCTGTTACGTGCAAAGCCTATCAACTCACTGTTTTCAAGTAGATTATGGATAAAGTGGTCTTTGATTCGAATATCGTTGATGATGGTTGTTTTTCACAAGGAATTCTGATGTTTTAGTATTACTACCCCGCCTGCCGGCACCCCTTCTAGAATAGAAGGGGAAAATCCCCCGCGCGCCACGAGAGGCCACACCAAGTAGAGGCGAGGTGTACCTCGCCTCAGTATACCTCGCCTCAGTATACCTCACCTCAGTATACCTCGCCTCAGTGTACCTCGCCACTGAATTACCCGTTGGTAAGCAGGGGTGCGGTTACAGGCGGGGTTTTGTCATTGCCTCGTACAGCCCGAACAGCCGTTCAACAATTTCCGATTCCTGCAAATCTTTTGGCCAACCGTAGGCGGCGAGCACGGCCTCGTCGTTGGCGCGGTGGGCGCGACGCAGCTCAACGGGCATAAGCGTGGCGTCGTAAAGGTCAGCGAGACTGCTATCGGGGTACAGGGCGCGGGCATCGAGGATTGCTTGCGCGGTTTGTTCGATTTTTGTTTGTAGAGACGCGCCATGGCACGTCTCTACATTCGGCCACACAAAATTGTTGTAAACAATGTCTTTGCTGTAGCGATAATCGGATTTCAACCTTCCGCAAACCGCACGCATCCACGCCATATGTACGCTGCTAGTCAAAATGCCAAAATGGTATAGGGTGGCGTTGGGAATCATCTGATTAGCATCACCACAAATAATCTCGCAAGGTTCATAGCCTATTGGCAGATAAAATCTGTTTTCTGACGAATGGCGCGGAACAAGAAGATAATGCCCGTTTTCGGGTTGCCTAATTTCATCAAACAAAGTGGAAATGTCAGCCTTCTTTTGGGTTGCCGCTTTGGGGCTTGCAAGTCGAAACTCTCTAACAGATTGCACACGTTTGTATATTTCGGAACATTCTTTTATTACAGCGGGGGTCGCGCCTAAAAGCCAAATACAGTAACGTTTTTTGTTGTTGATAAATTCTTCCGCACCTAAAAACAATTTTACTAATTTATCGGCGGAAGGATTTGTTTTTATCAATTCATCTTTTTCATTTTCAGTTAGAAACAAAAATCCCCCATCAGTGGGTTTGTTGCCGTAAACCATTTGCGGTACATCAGATAAAGATTTTGCACGGCTTTCTATGAAAACATTCGGTGCGTCAAGCAAATAGGCATTTATATTTTTGGCATTTATAACGGTGCCGTCGGCATTGAAAATCCGCCGTAGGGACGCACCGCGTGCGTCCGTATTTTTCGCGTCGGCGGACGCATTCAATGCGTCCCTACACGAGAATCCCACAATCACGCAATGCACGTGCGCCTTTTGATTCGATTCGGAATCCCAACGGAACGTGCGCCACGCAAAATCTATTTGAATATCAAATCTTTCGAATAATGGCCGCCAAATTCCCGCAACCTGCTCGCCTTGTGTTATGCTATTGGTAGAAACAAAGGCGCAGCGTGTGTTTGTGTCTTTTATCAATTGCGCGGCCTTAAAATACCAACCTGCAACGTAATCAATCTTGCCTGCCGTTTTGTATGGTTTGCCTTTTTCGTCAACGTAAATCGAAAGAATGTCGTTTTTCTGCGCATCGTTTTGCAACGAATACCCCACAAACGGCGGATTACCAATGATATAGTCGTAATGGTGCGTTTGGCCGTCGGTTTCGGTAGTGAAGCCGCTGAACAGGCCGCCCATGGGCGCGGCGCCGTCGCCTATGGGTTTCAGCGTGGCCCAATCCATACGCAAGGCATTGCCTTCCACAATGAAAGCGTTGGTTGTTAGTGGCAGAAAATCAATATTTTGGCTCAAAATGGTTTCGGTTTCGCGAATCATTTGGCTTTCGGCAATCCACAATGCGGTTTTGGCAACGGTCACCGCGAAATCGTTGATCTCAATGCCATAAAATTGGTTGATTTTCACGTGGATAAAATCATCGAAACCCAATAGGCGCTCACCACGGTTCAAGGCAGAAATCACACGGTTTTCCAACCGCCGAAGCGATACGTAGGTCTCTGTCAGGAAGTTGCCGCTGCCGCAAGCGGGGTCGAGAAAACGCAGTGCGCCTAATTTTTGTTGGAAATCGAACAATTTTTGGTTGCGCGCACGTAGAGACGCGCCATGGCACGTCTCTACACCACCCATAATCGATTGAAATTCCGCATTTAACCCATCCATAAACAGCGGGTCAATCACCTTGTGAATGTTCTGCACGCTCGTGTAGTGCATTCCACCACGGCGGCGCGTTTCGGGATTCAGCGTGCTCTCGAACACCGCACCGAAGATGGTGGGCGAGATATCCGACCAGTTGAACGGGGCGCAATGGTCGCAAAGAACATCAATAATCTCGTCGGTAAAGTTCGGAATTTCAATATTTTCCGCCGCAAACAGTCCGCCATTCACGTATGGGAACGACTGCAGTTTGGTATCGTAGCGGTCGCGGTTCTCAATTTTGGTATCTAACGCCTTGAATAGCTTTATGATAGCATCGCGTGTGTTTTCAATGGAGAATGAACGGATGTAGTCCTCGAAAGCCGTGCGAGTGGCGAAAAGTCCCGCATCTTCGGCATAAAGACAAAACACCAGCCGTACGCACAAAATGTTGAGCGAGCGAAGGCTCTGCTCGTCTTTCGGGTTGATATACTGCTTGATAAGCGCGTCGTAGAGTTTGCCAACCAGCACGCCAGCCTGCAACGAGAGTTCTTCCTCGCGCCGCAGATAGTCGTGACGCGCATCGGCAAGAAATTGTAGCCTATAATGCTCTTTTTCAAGGTCTTTCAAGAAGATTTGTTCGGGTTCGCTGCCCGGTTTTTCAAGGTCATAAACCAGAAATTCCTGAAAATTGCAAACCACAATCCAACGCGGCCGCAGCGAGTTTGGCATTTCATCGGCATAGCGTTTGGCCTGTTCGTAAGGCGTGAGCACGCTGCCGTCGCTCTGCTCGTAGGCGCGGTGCAGGTCAACCTTTGCACCTTTCTGTTCAATAAGAACCTTTGTATCAGGAATATACGCATCGATAAACGACGTGTGCGATAGTTTCACACGTTTTTCAAATTCAATGTATTTCGCAGGATTGCCAATGCCTAAAACATTCTGTAACAAGTCAATCCAGAAACGCGAAGTCTCCTGCTTCTCATCGCCTTTGTCCGCCCAAAATTCGGCAAACGCAGCGGCAGCCTTTGTTTGTTCGGTTGGTGTCATGATGCCTTAAATTTTGAAGTGGCAAAAGTACTCATTTTCCTGCAATCTGGTAAAGGGAGCAACAGCGAAAACGGAGAATCCGTGTGCCATGCTTCTTGCAGAAGCTTAAAAACTTACGAAATCATCCATATCACTTCGATTTTTTTACAGGAGGGAAAGGAATAATTCCGGAATACTACTGTTGCGATAAATTCAGGTGTATAAATATATCAGTCAAGCGATTTGCTTTGTTGCTTGGTCTGGCCTCTCGTGGCGAGATGCTTTCTTACACTGGCACTGCAGTGCCAGCGCGGTGGATATTTCCCTTCTATTCTAGAAGGGGTGCCGGCAGGCGGGGTAGTAATATAAAACATCAGAATTCCTTGTGAAAAACAACCATCATCAATGATATTTGAATCAAAGACCACTATATTCATAATCTACTTGAAAACAGCGAGTTGACAGG
>JAFVNW010000055.1 GCA_017506175.1 Bacteroidales bacterium
CACGGAACGCTACCTTAGGCTTGGTTAATTCGATACCAACCTTGTATTCGTTCAAAAGACGGCTCACTACTACATCTAAGTGTAAATCACCCATACCATAGAGTAACATCTGACGATTTTCAGCATCATTTACACTCTTTAAAGTTAAGTCTTCATGACAAATCTTCTGAAGAGCCTGAGCTAACTTGTCAATTTCACCTTTTTCCTTTGCCTTGTAAGCCTTGTATGTATAAGGTGTAGAAATCTCCGTTTTACCAAACTGGATTGGAGTAGCCTTGGTTGCCAAAGAGTTACCGGTTCTTGCTGCAGTAAGCTTTGCAATCGCACCGATATCACCTGCATGAAGTTCTTTTACTTCGATTGGTTTATTACCCTGTAATACATAGAGCTTACCAACTTTTTCTTCGATATCTTTATCTACGTTGTAAATCATATCTTCAGCTTTTAATACACCGGAACATACTTTAATAAAGCTGTACTTTCCGATGAATGGGTCTACCATAGTCTTAAAGATAATAGCAGACTTTGCTCTGGAGAAATCGTAGTTAGCCGGATAAATTTCGTTTGTCTTGCGGTTAATACCTGCGATTTCCTTCATATCAGGAGCCGGTAAATATAATTGATACAATCACACGGGACGCAGCTGCTGCTTGACTGTGGCATAGCGCTACCGTATAATCATCATGTTGTGAGGTGATTCATTTGAAAATCAATTCTGCTAAGATGAAAAAAATGAAGTTCTATCTGATTGTCTTGCTTTGCATAGTATTCAGTATACTTGCTGTAAAAGCACTACAAAACCATACCGCTTGCGTGCGTATGCTTCGTGCTGTTGGACTTGACGATGGAGCAGGACTACAACGAGTTGATTACTCCTACTGGCGGGACCCATTAAAGTATGTCGACGGCTATGAGATTATGGCATTTGCAGTTGATGAAGCAGTATGGAATCCGCCGGACAGCTGGACCAAAGCAACCAAACTTACCAGCATTGACAGCATTGCAACAGAGTTGGGCATCGACCTGAATATGAAAGCTATTCTCAACCTCAGTTTAGGTGGAGAAAACTGCGGAGTGTGGTTCTTTGCAGATCACAGAGTTGACCGCCCGTTTGATCAGCAAGATTTCTACTTTGCTTATTGCGATGAAACATATAAGAATAATGTAGTATTATTCATTTATCGCGGACATAGTCTATATGGTATTTGACAAAATTCGCTCATCAGGTGAAAATACAAATACCCCGTGTGATTGTTTGTGATAGTGAGCGTTTTTGTTTGCCCGTGAGTGCCTATGCGTTATTGACGGAAAGTATGCTCACCACCGAGAACTACATCACGCAGAACGACCTTATTACCAACAACTACGTGACCGAGGCCGACATCCCGACCAACGTGAGCGCGTTCACCAACGATGCCGGCTACATTACAATGGACTCTATCCCTGAAATCCCGACGGTTCCCACGAATGGATCGGCATTCACTAACGTTGCGGGTTATGTGACGGAAAATATGCTCACCACCGAGAACTATATCACACAAAATGACCTGATTACTAACAACTATATTACCACTGCCGACATCCCGACCAATGTATCTGCCTTTACTAATGATGCCGGCTACATTACAATGGACTCTATTCCTGAAATTCCGACTAACGTGTCTGCATTTACCAATGATGCTGGGTATGTTACCGAGAGCATGCTCACTACTGAGAACTACATCACGCAGAATGATCTCATTACCAATAACTACGTAACTGAGGCCGACATTCCGACCAATGTGAGTGCTTTCACGAACGATGCCGGTTACATTACGATGGACTCTATTCCTGCGATTCCGACCGTACCGACCAATGTCTCAGCATTCATCAATGATGCGGGATATCTGACCTCCGCTACGGTGCAGGAGGCCGCAAACATTCCCACGAATGTATCTGCATTTAACAACGATGCCGGATACATCACAATGGACGCTGTCCCCACTGTCCCGACTAACGTGAGTGCCTTTACCAACGATGCTGGCTACCTCACCTCCTACACCGAAATCGACCCGCAGTTCAATGCTTGGGACAAGGACTACAACGACCTGATTAACAGACCGCAAATTCCGGAAATTCCCGCGAATGTATCGGCATTTACGAATGATGCGGGTTATATCACAATGGACGCTGTACCGACCATTCCGACCAATGTTTCTGCTTTCACCAACGACGCGGGTTACGTTACCGAAAGCATGCTCACCACCGAGAACTACATCACACAAAATGATTTGATTACCAACAACTACATCACGACCGCCGACATCCCGACCAATGTTTCATCATTCATCAATGATGCGGGTTACATTACAATGGACTCTGTACCGACCATACCAACGAATGTTTCTGCATTTACCAATGACGCGGGTTACGTTACTGAAAGTATGCTCACCACCGAGAACTACATCACGCAAAACGATTTGATTACCAATAACTACATTACTACTGCTGACATCCCGACCAACGTGTCTGCCTTCACCAACGATGCCGGCTACATTACAATGGATTCCATTCCTGAAATTCCGACAGTTCCCACGCAGGTTTCTGCATTTGAAAACGATTCGCACTATCTTACTTCTTATACTGAAACCGATCCGCAGTTCAACGCTTGGAATAAAGATTACAACGACTTGATTAACAGACCTGTGATTCCGACCACGACAGAGGAACTGACCAACAACTCTGGATTCATCACTTCTGATGACGTGCCTGCACAGGTGAACGCTGACTGGAATGCCACCAGCGGAGCAGCACAGATTATGAACAAGCCCACCATCCCGACCGTACCCACGAATGTTTCCGCTTTTACCAACGACGCAGGTTACATTACGATGGATTCCATTCCCGCGATTCCGACGGTGCCCACGCAAGTTTCTGCTTTCGAGAATGATGCCCATTACCTCACCTCCTACACCGAGCAGCAGGTGTTGAGCATTAGCAACGACACCATCTTCCTGACGGGTGGCAGTTTTGTCAAATTGCCTGCTGGTTTTAGTGGAAGTTACAATGACTTGACGGATGTACCTGAAAACGTCTCCACTTTCGACAATGATGCGGGGTACTTGACAGAAGCAAGTTTGGGCAATATTTTGGATTCTTTATACCATTTGATTGATAGCTTGATAAGTAGTTCTCCTCACTCTAATTTACCGACACTAAATACCAATGATATAACTGATTTATACGACAATGAAGCAACAAGTGGCGGCGAAATTTTTTCCGTTGGTTCTTGTAATGTAATTGCAAGAGGTTTATGCTGGAGCACCCATAGTTCTCCAACAATTACTGATATGGTCAGCAACAATGGGACAGGATGGGGATCTTTTTCCCATCGATTGACAGGGCTTCAACCCAGTACTACATATTATGTCCGTGCTTATGCAACTACTTGTGAAGGGACGGCATACGGCAATCAAGTGGTCTTTACAACACCTGCTTTTGTGTGTGGAACCAGCCAAATGCATGATATACAAAACCATTTATATGCGACAGTTCAAATAGGCAGTCAATGTTGGATTAAATCAAACTTATGTACTAGCCAATACGATGATGGTACTTCTTGTTCATATTCCGTTCCTACAGTAGGAAATAATTATGAACATTATTATAGCGGTTTTTATTATGTAGGTTGTGGCTCTAGAAATGTGTGTCCTTCTAATTGGCACGTACCCAGTGCATCTGAGTGGCTGGAACTTATTGATTATGCTAATGGACATTATAGTTGTGGTGCTAAAGCCCTCTGTACAGGTTTCCAAGGCCCTAGTAGTTGTTCACAATGTAGTATTTCTTCTTCCGGAACAAATTCTACAGGATTAGGATTGTCGCCTACATATTATCGTTCAACGGACTATCTATATACAGCAACCTATGTGGGTCGATGTGAAGACAATTCTGTCCCATATATCCAACTTTCAAGCCAAGTGAATGCACATCTTGGTTGTGGGCCAGAATATATAGGTATTTCGTATGGAGGTGGAATACAAGGCGCGATTAGATGTGTGCGCGATTAGCGAAATTAGAAGGATAATAGAAAATAGCTATTTAGTAATCAACAGTCATAATATGTCAAAAACGGAATCTATTGTACTGCCTACGGGTTTTCAATTCCTTACTCGCGATGGCAAGCCATTTCCCCGTTTTGAAAAGGGAGGGCAGGAAGACACAATTTGTGGTTTTTCAAAGTCAATGAAAAAGACAAGGCAGCATATTTTGCTTTCCAACAGTTTGTTTCATAAAAAATATGTCTATAAGTATTTCGATAGAAGGAAGTTTCCAAAGTACATCGGCAAAAATCAATTCTCCCTCTATTTTAGAGAAATCAGCGAATGGAATGATCCGTACGAGAAGAGATTCTATAATGCCGATTATAGTAAGGTGGAAGGTGCGCAATTTTTGGATGATCATCGGAAAGTATATGCCTGCTGTTTTACTTCCCAAAAAGACAGCGAGCCGTCGTGGAAGATGTATGTTGATCAAAATAGTGAGCCATCCCAAAAGAAAGAAGGCAGTACAGAGAGAGAAATCTGCATTCAAGCACGCTTTGATTTCAAGGCATTGCTGGACGCACTGAATGATTACATTGAGAATGAGTTACAGGGTAATTTTGTGTTAATAGTCTGTCCTGTCGAATATATGAATAAAGTAAAAATCAATGGCATACATCACCCTAAACAAGACGGGAAACCTAAAGACGAGTACTTTAAAAATTTTGATTTCTCAAAATATCTCAGGTTACTGTCCCTGAAAAGAGATGCCTTTGAATATGAAAAGGAAATCCGTTTTTTCTTGATTCCGAAGAATCAAAATTGTTCTTTTTCCAACCTAATTCGCATCAATAACGAAAGTCCAAAGACCTCTAAAGATCACAAACAGGGAAAGATTTTGGATAAAGTCATCCTCGATTATATGTCAAAGGAGGATGAGATTAAAGTCTTTAGGAGGGATATTAAAGATTTAGGATTGGATAACGAGTCCATAGTGTGTTCGGACTTGATGGCACCGTTTGATGACATCAAAATCGGGGAAACTTGGGCGGAGCAACAGAGGAGGATAGCGGGAAAATAATTCTTTCTCCCCCGCTGGCCTACAGCCTGCGATTTTCCACCGCGCAAATCCCGCGTGTGTAGGGCTGTCACATTACGGCAGCCCTATGTTGGCCGTTTCCATTCATGCCGCCCCGTTAGGGATGCAGGGAACGGTAGATCTGGAATGCGCGCAACCTCTCTACTCCGAAAAATTCTCCTACTATACCAAAAATCGGCATAATCAAAAATGACTATTAAGCCGAAACTTGAAAAGTTTGTATTGGCATCTCTCCGAGATGCTGGTCCTGCCCACGTCCGTTACACGATGCACCGCGCTCTCCACACTGCGCGCTATCGCGCTTGTGCGGTGTTAATTGCGCCTATCGGCGCGTCTCATGCCTCCGGCATGTGCCCCGAATCTTACTCTATCTCCTCCAAAGCTCCTGTCTCCGAATCAATGATGAAACCGCGTATCACGATGTCTTTGGGCACGAGCGGATGGGTCTTGATGGTTTCGACGGTCTTGCGGACGGAGGTCGGCGTGTCCTTAAAGCCCTCCAACCAATGGTGCAGGTCAATGCCGCATTTGCGGATGGTGGCGAGCGTTTCGTCGGTCACGCCGCGGGCGATCATCTCGTGGTGGAAGTGGTCGTAGCTCATGTGGCAGGCGCCGCAGTGTGAGTGCGCCACCACCATAATTTCCTCAACCCCAAGCTCGTAGATGGCGACAATCAGACTGCGCATAGCGGAGTCGAAAGCAGAGATTACCAACCCTCCTGCGTTCTTGATGATTTTCGCATCGCCATTCTTCAGTCCGAGCGCGGCGGGCAGCAGCTCCGTCAACCGCGTGTCCATGCACGACAGCACCGCCAACTTCTTGTCGGGGTACTTGTCGGTGATATACTTCTCGTAGCCCTTCTGCGCCACGAATGTCTTGTTGTATTCGATAATTTGGTCAATCATAGTTTGTGGTTTGAGTCGTTTTGGGTTAGTGGTGTATAAGCGGGATTGTTTGGGCAAATCTGATTTCACAAAATCAATATAAACGTATTGTCCGTTTGAATACACTTTGCCTATATAGTTACAGGATATACGCTTTGTTAAATAATTGCCATACAATTAATTAAATAGTATAATCAGACGAAATTTTTATAATACAGCGGCCACCTTTCTGATGCTTTTCAGCATATCTAATATAGCAGAGTCCTTCCGAGCTGTTTGCATATTATATTTCATCTGAAGATACATCAAAGAATCCGCTGGTACATCAAGAGCCGCCTCAAACATAAGGGCAGTTTTTGCTGTCAGTGGTCGTTTGGCATTAAGAATCTCGTTGACCACCGAGTAGGTCAACCCCATGCTCTCTGCCAATTGGCGTTGGGTGATACCACGTTCTTCAATTTCATCTTTAAGAACTTCACCCGGATGTGTCGGGTATGCTCCATAACCTAAATTTCCCATATCTATTTCTCCTTTACTTATAATGATTTGACAATTCTATGATATTGCAAATGGTAATACCATCGTTAGCAGATGACTTGAACTCAATTCGATATTGGTCATTAACTCGTACTGATTCCAAACCTGCTTTATCACCCATCAGCTTCTCGTAGTGAAGTGCTCTATAGCGAAATAAATCCGTCACTTTTTCCACTGAATCGAGAATATTAACTACACGAATATATTTACGTACAATGTGAGGTTGATATCGGTGTTGCTTATCTTTAGCCTCCCCATCATAGAACAATTCGCGCAGATAGTTTTTCTCAAATGTTATTTCCATATTGCAACCGATTTCAGGATGCAAAAATAATACTTTTTTTCAAACAATTCGCAAAATTTGCGAATTATTTCTTATTCTATGTTTATCTGATAATACCTTTTCCTGATCACCACTAACCAGATGACAGGGAAGACTGCATGCGGCAGTTTTGGCTCGTACCAATGTCGTTTGTGTTGGACGTGAGGATGGTATAATCTATCCATTCAAATGCTTCACAAGAAATTCCCGCATCGTCTCAATGGTGACATCGTACACCGGACTCATTTGCGCAAAGTTTGCATCTACAGGAATTCTGCTGCTTGAAAGCATTATCATAAGGTTCGGGTTAGTTTTTTGAGATGTAACATCTCCTGACGACGAAGATATGCTTCAGGTTTCCGAATATGGAAAAAGTAAAGCGCGATCATCACATTCAGGTCAAAAAGATATTCCCCTTGAACGGCCATGTTTTCTCGCCAAACCTTTTGAACAAATTTCTTTGGAAACAGTTCGAACAGCTTGTCAATGTCGGCCATGTCGAGATGTACAAAAACCTTCTCAATCAGCAATTCGTCAGGAAGTGTTTTCAGAGTCACCTCACTGTATGACCAAAAAGCGTGTGCTTGCATGAGTTTCTCAAACAAATCCTTACGGAGTTGTTCTTTGTATTGATGAATTTTGTAATCATTCTGGATTCTCAGGATAGTGCCTTCGGGAAGCGAAAACAGCGATTCAATCTTCAGTGAAAGCGGAAGCGACACCTCCTTTTGGTCAAGCACAATGTTGCTCAACATCTGGCGGGAAATGCCTAATTCCCTCGCCAGTGCGGATTGATTGTAATGGTCCCGCACCATCAGCTTGTTGATATATTGCCCTAAACGCTCTTTCATAATTCATCGCAAAATGACCGTGCAAAAATACAAAAAAATGTCAACTGATTCGTTGACAAAATAACCAAATTATTTTTTCGACTTGTGAATCGTTTGCCGCATCGCCTCGGAAAGGTGTCGCGCACGCTGTGCAATGAACACCATCATAGAGGGGACACGCTTTACCACGGCTTGTGTTTCTTTAGGAATCGGCGTTTTTCACTTTCGCAGAACCCGCCAGAATCAAATGCTCCAGCACTTCCGTCATATACAAATGTGCAATACTCATCATACGGGATAAATCTATTATCTTTCATTATTGTTTCTTTTTGTTTGTCCGTTACAGGGCGAGTTCGTATGCTGTATCCGTAACAGCCCCACTCATCGCAACGAAAACGGATAAAAATCCCAGTAGAATCGTACTGATCGTATTCGACTCCATTACATTGGATTGACTCCAACCTCTGACGGATATTGGCGTATTCCTCTTGGGAAAGCCCGGCGACAGCCATCATCGAGTCTAAGCGAGATTGGGCTTCACCGTTATAATAGTGGTCACTGCCGTATCGGTTTCCGACATAAAATCTTTCCAGTTGGTTTCCTTCAAAAAACAACTCTATTGCACAACTGTCATTAAGTGCTTCATGTAGATATTCACGCAGCGCTTCCATTTCGGTGTGATGCTCCTCATAATGTGCAGCCATAATGTCCGGATCACACCGTTGATTGGGGGCATGTACAAGAAAGTAGAGGATGAGCATCAGCAGGTTGAGTCCGCCCCAAACAACAGCTATCCGCTGCCAAATGTCTCGCCAGCGCAACCCCATAATAAAGAACACTATCGAAAGCACAATCGCCGGCAGAGTAATCCAAAAGCAGAAGAATGACAACATAAAACAGAGGAAATCGTCCACCCATAATAGAACAATGATCGCTGTGACGATGGCGAAAGGAATCAGTTTCAGAATGCCAAAGAGTGTTGTGCGAGCTTGCTCTGTCATAGAGATCGTATCTTTTTTGTGATCTTTCTTGCGGTCTTCATTAATTTTGCTGCAGTTCTACCACCATGATAGAGAAGCCCACTGGCTTCATACTTGCGGGTGGCATGAGGGTAGATTTGTCTATGCGAAAAACCAGCATTGATGGTGTCGTAGCCGTGGGTGGTGAGGAATTGGAACAACTCATTGGGATGGCTGAGAGGCCAGTCCATCAATCCAAACATGTATTGGTCTAATGCGACGTTGTTAATACTGTCTAACGCCAGTTCGTTAGGGATATATATTTTATATGGGGAATAATCATAACTGCTGGTGCTTTTAATCGTGTAATCTTTCAAGCGTGTTCCTTTGCGAACAATGATGATTTTCTGCCAATCGGTAGTGTCGATGGTGATGTAACCCCAATCGCGCAAGTTTGCCAGTACTGCACTGGCATTGGCGGCATGGTCGCTGCCTGGATGATGAATGAGTTCAAGGTCAAGTATGTAATCACCTATGGAATGTACAGGTTCGCTACAGCTGTGCAGGTTTTGTGAGAGTTCCTCAATTAGAAGTGCCCCCGAGGTCACATCCTCGTGAAAAGTCACGGTGTCACCAATTGTCCGGATGGTATCCTTGGGAATGGCAGCCAATTGCTCGTCACTGAAGATGCGCTGGCCATTGACCGTCAGTGTGTAACTATCGGTCTCGATGTGGTGGTGTGTTTTGCCGTTCTTGCGGAAGCAGGAGGGGAAAACCACCAACAGAACTGCGCATATTAGTAGAATTTTCTTCATTGCTTGCGATTTGTTGAAAGAGAACCATTGCAATCTGCAAAAATACATTTTTTTAATTTGAATTTCATTGTTGGGTCTATCAAACTCACAAAATCGCCTCGGAGAGGCGGCACGCACGCAGTGCAAAAACACCATACGAGCGAAGCGGAGTGTGGCGTTTATAAACGGAGGCTTGTGTAGTAATACCTATACGCATGACTGTGGGCATCTCGGAGAGATGCGACACACATAATAATCCTGCCGTATCTCCGTTACCATCATAATATAAACAAAATTTTAACAAACACAACTACCTACGATCATGAGTTATACGCAAACTTTTTACCACATTGTACTCCGCACACATTGCAGTATTCCGGCAATAGCCGAAAAACATGAACGAGAGCTTTATTCCTATATGTCTGGATTTATTAACAACAAAGGAGCCCGACTTTACCGCATCGGTGGGATGCCCGACCATATTCATCTTTTCGTGTCTTTGCCTGCAACCTTGGCAATGTCCAAGTTTGTCCAGGAACTCAAAATCGCCACCAGCAAGTGGCTCAAGGAGAATCCTCATTTCCCGCTTTTCAACGGATGGACGAAGGAGTATGCCGGTTTTTCATACAGTCTGCGTGACAAAGACATGATAGTGGGTTATATCGCCAAGCAGAAAAAGCACCATCATAGTGTGGCCTTTGCCGATGAGTACCGGGCTTTTCTGGTTGAGAACGGCATTGAGATCAAGGAGGAGTACTTTCTCAAGGACTGATAGTCGCATCTCTCCGAGATGCCCGCTCCGCCCGTGCCTGTCAGTAGCCCACAGAGCACAGCCATCGTCACACGGTGTTACGCTGTCACCATACTACGCCACGCTCGTGTATCCTCCACACTGCGCGCTATCGCGCATGCGCATCCACCACACTACGCTGCGCTCGTGTGGTGTTAATTGCGCCTGCGGCGCGTGTCATGCCTCCGGCATGGCTTCTTCTTATTTCCTGCACATCCGCTCGATCAACGCCTTATGCTGCGGGTACAGCTTCAGCAACTCCTCCTTTTGGGCCAACTCGAAGTTCTCGAAACGGAAGGCCGGACCGACGGCGCAGCCAACGAGGCAGAAGCCGCGCTTGGAGGGGATCTCGGCGGCAAACCACTGCTCCGGCTGGATGACCACCTGCATCTCGTCCTGCTCGGAAAGATGGTGGACCGTCAGCGTGCCGTCAGGAGCAATGACGTAGATGTTGAGTGGCTCGCCCGCATGGAAATACCAGATTTCCACCATGTTGTGCAGACGATGGAACGCCGACATGTCGTTGGCGGTCAGCATGTAATAGATGGTGGAGACGGGCTCTTCTCCCGTCTCGTCATTGCCGAAAAGCTGGTGGTAATAGCCTCCTTCCGGATGCGGAACGAGACCCAGTTTTTGGATGTATTCAGTGGCGTCCATTACATACTCTCCTTCAGAATCTCCGTAACATCTGCAGGTTTCAAATCCATATAGCCTGCCGGATAGCAGATGGTGCCTTGGGTAATGCCGGGGATCATCTCTTCGGTGGCGCCGAGCTCGCTGATGGTCAGCGGCAGACCGATTTCCAGCATCCAGTTCTTCAAAGCTTCGAGGCCGGCTTCGGCAATCTGTTCATCGGTCTTTCCCTCAGGGCAGACGTTCCAGACATTCTTGGCGAAACGCACAAACTTGGCCAAACCAGGCTTCATGGCACGCTTGTAGTAGGCCATCGAAACGGCGGCCAGGCAGAAACCGTGCGGGGCATGCGTCCATGCGCCCACGCTGTGTCCGATCATGTGCACCATCCAGTCTTGCGTCTTGCCGCATTTAAGCAGCGTGTTGAGTGCCCATGTTGCCGTCCACATGATGTTGGAGCGGGCTTCGTAATCCTGCGGGTTCTTCACCGCCGCGCGTGAGGAGACAATGAGACTGCGCATCAGCCCTTCGGAGAGGTAATCGCTGGTGTTGTCGTCGAAATCGGAGAAATACTGCTCAAAGATGTGGTTCATGATGTCGTAGATGCCCGCCTTCATCTGTTCGTCGGGCACGGTCATCGTGTATTTCGGGTTGAGGATGGAGAATTTCGGCATCAGACGGGCGTCGAACACGTGTCCCACCTTGAATTTATGCTCCGCGTCGGTAATTACCGATCCGCCGTTCATCTCCGAACCGGTGCCCGCCATCGTGAGGATGCAGCCGATGGGCAGGATGCGCTGGCCGGCATCAGGATGTTTGCCCTGCAGCCAGAATCTGTCCCAATAGTCGCCGTCGTAGAACACTGAAGCGGCCACGCCCTTGGAGTAGTCGCAAACACTGCCGCCGCCGAGGGAGAGAATCATATCGACGTTGTTTTCTCGAGCGATTTTTACACCTTCATGCAGTTTCTCCAACGTGGGGTTGCTCATCACGCCGGGGTTCTCCACGATGGTTTTGCCTGCCCCTTTCAGGATGGCCACCACTTCGTCATAGATGCCATTCTTCTTTACGCTGCCGCTGCCGTAGTTCAGCAACACAACGGGTCCGTAGTTCTTCAATTCGTCCTTGAGATAGTTCAAAGACTCATCACCAAAGTACAATTTGGTGGGATTGTGGTACGAGAAATTTCCTAACATATTTTTAATATTTATTTTGCAAAAATAAGAAAAAAACTCACAACTTCTTCCCCACTACCCGCTGCATCACGATGGCGCATGAGGCGTCGCCGGTGACCGACATGACGGTGCGGCCCATATCGATGATGCGGTCGATGCCGGCGGCCACGGCCACGCACTCCACCGGAATGCCCGCCGAGGCGAACACCATCGCCATCAGCGCCAGACTGCCGCCCGGGATGCCCGGCGTGCCGATGGAAGCCACCGTGGAGGCGAACGCAATGGCCATGTACTGCCCCATGGTGAGGTCGATGCCGCAGCAGTTGGCCATGAATACGGAGGCCACCCCCAAATAGATGGCCACCCCGTCCATGTTGATGGTGGCGCCCAGCGACAGCACAAAGCGGCCGATGTCCTTGTTCACGCCCAACTTCTCGGTACACTGCATGGTGTAGGGCAGTGTGGCCACCGACGAGTCGCTGGAGAAGGCAAACAGCATGGCCGACTGCATTCCCTTGAAGAACTTCAGCGGGGACATCTTGCCAATCACCCCCACCGCCGATGAATAGACCACGCCCGCGTGGATGACAAAACAGAGGTAGGCCAGTCCCAGCAGGGCGGCATACGAGCCCAGCACCGCCGGACCGTTGTCCACCACCACGGGCGTCAGCATGCAGAACACACCAATGGGTGCCAATGCCATGATGTATTCCAAAATCTTGCAAACCACGTCGTTGAAGCTGAGCGTCACCTTGCGCGCCATCTCGCCTTTCTCGCCCACATGCACCATCGCAATGCCGAAGAACAGGGCAATTACGATGACCTGCATCATCGCCATTGAGCTCACTGGCGCGAGGATGTTGCTGGGAAACATGTTGACAATCTGGTCCATCACCGACAGATGCGGTGTCTCAATAGTCTCCGCTGTGGTAGCTGTGCTGATGTGGATGGTCGGCAAGATGCCCTTCAGCAGAGTGGGAACGACCAGCCCTAATGTCACCGCGAAGAGGGTGGTCGCCATGAAGTAGAGCAGGGCGCGGAGCCCCAATTTCCCCACCTTCGAGATGTCGTTCATTGACAGAATGCCCGCCATGATGGAGAACAGTACCAGCGGCACCACGATGAATTTCAACAGATTAAGAAAAATGATGCCAATGGGTTTGATGTAGGTATTGACGAAATCGGCGTGGTTGCCCAGAAGGATGCCGGCGATTACGGCCAGCACTAAAGCAATGCCAATTTGCGCGGTGAGGGAGATTTTTTTCATATTTTTTGTCAGTTATTTCATTGATTACCAATACATCTCCATCAGGCCATAAACCAAAATGACCATTGGTATGATGAGGATGGCATGCACCCCGTATTTGAATTTCTTAATGGTTGTGGTTGGTGCTGCAAAAATACATTTTTTCCTCGGATGTCATGGGATTTCGTATATTTTCGTATATTTGCGTGCCAATTTTTGCGTATGAAACCGCTAACATTCCCATTGTTATTCCTCGCTCTCCTGCTGTGCGTCGCCTGCGGACAATCGGCAGCTAAGGAATTGAACGGAACGGGATCTCCCGTTCCCGACACGAGTGCTATAATTACTGCCGTGGAACGGAATTTGGCCACAATGGAAGAAATGCCCCATGACAATATCGAGGACGACACCCTTCCGGAAAATCTCGCTCAACAGCTGCGTCTTTTCTTTTCATGCTCCTCCATAAAAGAAATCAATCGGTTCATCGACCCTGAAATTGGACTAACTATTCTTTACGCAAATGGCTGCTATCCCGAATATTCCCAAATGGATAGTCTTGACCCTAACAGGAATGCCTATCAATACACTCTTCCTTTTTGGATTTCTGAATCGCTCTTTCAATCTATTGATTTCAAGAATTTAAAAATCAATCATTTCCAATATACATACACTCCTGTCTTCCAGCGGGAAACCATTTTCAGGGAGGGCGTGTTCATCGACCAAAGTGAGGACAAAACGGTGATGAGCAATGCCATTAAGAACCTCATCCTAACACGGGGTAAGGAGGGTGCGGATGCGAGCTACCTGAAAAAACTGAAAAAAGATCTTCACTTTTATAAAAAGATGGAAAAGAACTCTCTACGGATTGTGATAACCGACAAAAAGTCGCCCACTGTTGGAGGGGAAACAAGGATTTTCCACTTTCATGAAAAGAACGGCAGATTGTACCTCTTCCTCATTGATTTTTATTCCATTGACGGGAGTGTGTAACGTACTTGTACTTTAAGTTCCATTCTCTTTTCCGCGGCATCACCTGCGGTGTTCTTCCGTACCCGCCGCCCGTACTGCGGACGGACACACGAGGCCTGTCACAAGCAGTAATTGTGTAGCGTCTCTTCGAGACGCTTAGTACGCGAGATGTTCATCGCTGCCCCACACTGAACTCACTACGTTCGTTTGTGTGGGGTTATTGAAATATCACCCCTTCGGGGTGAACACCTCCCGTTTATCAATTGGCCGCCACGCGATGATGGCAGGGCTGCCATAATATGACAGCACTACATGCCCTCCCTTCATCCTTTCCTCTTTTCAGCCCTTCCTCCTTTCATCTTTTCTAAAATTAATCATTCATCCATTATCATTAATCATTAAAAAATACTATCTTTGCGGTTGGATTTTTCAAAAAGACAAAACAACATTTTATTTTACTCAATGGTTATCATGTATTGATTATTTTAGTAGATAAAACTGACAATGGACATCCCCGTTTTATAATCATAGACCAAATTAAATGTAGAGAATGGGATGATTTATCGAATTTAGATACAGAATTATTAGATATAACAATTAGAAATTATGAACATGCTTGCGATATCGCAAATAGACACGATTTTGATTCTTCTATAAACTTATGTTGCATTCAACGAAAATAATCTCCGCTTCGCTTACTGTTGCATATCTCGCCCTTATGGTCTCTTGTGGGGAAAAACCTCAAAATGAAGACCACTATTTCCAATACATTGCAAAAGAATCTGACAGCATCGTTCCCTTTTCCTTTCAAGGAGACATCCAATGCCTGAAAGCAAATATTTTTATTTCTGACGAGAACCTGTACATCGGTCTTCCATACTATATTGACACTTTACAAGGCGAGAACCAGATTGTTCAGAAAAAAGTCGGCACTATACTTTTCAATCCTGTAGATTACGGCATCAACATTGACACTGCCTCCTATCAATTTATAGTAAAGGATATGATTGCTAAGGATGAGAACCACGTATATGCCTATCCTAAAGGATTGTTTAAATTGCCTTTTATCCAAGTACTAGACCTCAACCCTGCTCACACTATTGTCCTTGACCATGAAGCGACCTATCTGCGAGATGACAGCCTCGTATATTGCTTTCCCACCAACACCTATCTGGACGTTAAAGCAAAAGATTTTGAAGTAATATATATCCAACACGTACCATTTGGAAAATATCACAGTATACTATACTATTGGGACGAACCACAAGAATTACCCACGACATCAGAATGAAACCGCTAACATTCCCATTGTTATTCCTCGCTCTCCTGCTGTGCACCGCCTGCAATCGACATTGCCCATGCACGCAGCAAGGCACTGGTTTCGTTTGGCATTCTGAACCCAAAGAGGCAAATGTCCTCCACATATCTATTCATCCGTCAATACTCCCCTTCTCTGGAAAAACCCTCGAAGTGAAATATGTGAAGATGAATGGCGCTCTACATCCTGTGTCAGAGGTGGTGGATTGCAAATCTTTCATCAATATCTACGACAGCGAGGACTCTGTTGCTCGGAGAAACAACGAATATTATCGTATAAACCCTATCGTGAACTATTTCAAGGACAAAAATTACCTTTACTTTTATATAGAACAAGAAAAACCTCCTTACGACGATTTCCTGACCGTGATGGGAAAATGCGATGACTATGAGGTACTTGGAGGAGAATATTTGCGAGTGGGTGACAAAATCTACAGCAGAGGTATCGAAGTGGCAGGTGCCGATTTGGCATCCTTTCATACCATAGAAGTCTTACGGAAATATAGCGAATGGCAGGCTATCTTGGGGAAAGACAAGAATCATATCTACCTGTATGACAAGCCGATGACCAAAAGCCAATCGGAAGGATTTATAATTGATTCCTCTCTCCTCTTTTCCGACGGAGAATCGGCCACTATCATCAATAAATATCTGGATTACAATAACATTGACTCTATCAGCGTCTCCAAAAAATCGTTTGACGCCACCTATCGCCATTGCGGCAAAGGATGTTTCGATTTTCAAAAACAAGATTTGAAATTCATCAAGGACAAAACGTTACGGGAAGAAATCGCCTACTACTATGCCATTCGGGATGATGAGGAAAATCTGTGCGAAGAGCCCACCGCTGTCCTGCTATCGCAGGGAGGAGAGGAGTTCTATCTCAACACATTGAAAGGGGTGGAAAATGCCTGTAGTTTTCCTGAGAATTCGCCCGTCACCTGCCAAGCCTACTGGCTGAAAATTCACACCCCCAACGGCGTTTTCGATGAGGTGGTGATTTACGATATGAAAACCACCGTGAAATAACGAACGCACACGGTGCGTCCCGAATGAAACAACCGATTGGCCGCCATGCTATGATGGTAGGGCCGCCATACTATGACGGCCCTACATGCCCCACCCCCTTCATCCTTTAATCTTTTAATCTCTTCATCTCTAATCTTTCATTTTTCAATTTAACGAACTTGTCGTATCTTTGCGGGCTGAAACTTTTCCAGATAAATTCTGCTATTTATGCTGCACAGGATGTTTAGTCGGGACACTCTTCGGCAATTTGCCAGAATATTTCTATTCAGTTGCATTGTGCTGGGTTGTATCGTTCTGCTGCTCAGTTTCTTATCCGCTGGCTACGAAGAAGAGACGAACCTGTCACCATTAGCTGTCACATGCTATAAGCTGTTAAAAGGTCTGCACTTTTCATTGGGATTTTGGAATCGCCTGCTACCCGCTTGCTCATATTTCGCTTCCATAGCTACCACCAGTTTCTTGGTCAGTCTTGTGATTCTCACACTCATCAGATTACATCTTTTTATTGGAAGGAGAAATCCGTCTGAAAAATAACCGTACTTTTTCCGTCAAATCCCCTTTAAGTGCCATTCTCTTTTCCGCAGCATTACCTGCGGTGTTCTTCCGTACCTGCCGCCCGTGCCTCAGACAGACGCGAGAGGCCTTTCGAACCCCACGTTACGGCGTTCATTTCAGTACACACCTCCAACCACAAAACGTCCAAATCTATACTTTCAACCATATATTTGGACAAGATTATAAATTATTTTGTCCAAATGTACATTATTAAGGTACGATTTGGACGTTTTAGTCTTATAGGCGTCCCGAATGAAACAACCGATTGGCCGCCATGCTATGACGGCAGGGCTGACATATTGTAACAATTGTAGGGCTGACATAATATGACAGCCCTACATCTTTTCTAAAATTAATCATACATCCCCTCTCATTAATCATTAAAAAATACTATCTTTGCGGTTGGATTTTTTGAAAAAGAAAAACGACTAATTCATTTATACATAATCATTTAAAAAATTGAATATGAAAAAATTTGATCCGGCAACGAACATTCAGTTTTCCAGTTCATTAGGAGACAAGCGCGGTGTGAACCCCGCCATTTGCGACAGCGCGACATTCACTTTCGAGAAGGCCACTGATATGACCGATACTTTCCATGGCGAAACCGAGGGCATGTTCCTCTATTCACGCCATTGGAATCCCAGCAACCTTGCGCTCTGCACCGCTTTAGCTGCCATGGAAGGCACGGAAGCCGCTTGGGCCACTGGCTCCGGCATGGCTGCCATCACCTGCGCACTGCTCCACGAAGTCAAGTCCGGCGACCATATCGTATCCAGCATGACCACCTACGGCGGAACTTTCGCCTTCATGAACAACTACCTCAAGAAATTCAATGTCGATGTCACTTTCGTGAATTTCCAAGACCTTGACGCAGTGAAGAAAGCCATCCGCCCGAACACGAAAGTGCTCTATACAGAAACGATGAACAACCCGCTCCTCCGCATCGCCAATGTGCCCGAACTCTCCAAAATTGCTCACGCTGCCGGTGCTAAATTACTGGTTGACAATACATTCACCCCGATGATTTTCTCTCCCTACCGCTTAGGTGCCGATGTGGTTATCTATAGTATGACCAAATTCATCAATGGCAAGAACGACTGTGTAGCCGGTGCCATCTGCGGTTCCGCCGACTACATCAACTCCCTCATTGACGTGAACAACGGTACGGCCATGCTCCTCGGCCCGACTTTGGACCCGATGCGCTCCACCAGCATCCTGAAGAACCTCTCCACCCTGCACATCCGCATGAAACAACACGGCGCAAACGCCATGTATCTGGCCAAGAGATTCAAAGAGGTCAACCTGAAGTACAACTACCCAGGCCTCCCCGAACACCCTGATTACAAACTGTTTACCTCAATGATGAACGAAGGTTACGGCTTTGGCGGCATGATTTCCATCGACATGGGTACCGCTAAAAAGGCCAGCGCAATCATGGAGAGAATGCAAGAACTCGGCGTCGGCTACCTCGCCGTCAGCTTGGGATACTTCAAGACTTTGTTCAGCAACTCCGGCAAGTCCACCTCCTCAGAAGTTCCGGAAGAAATCCAAAAGGAAATGGGCATGAGCGAAGGCCTCATCCGCTTCTCCGTCGGTTTGGACAACGACATCGAAAACACCTTCAACCTCATCAAACAAGCTATCGAAGAGACGAAGTAATTTTTCAAAATAAATTTGATGCGAAAAGGGCCGGAATCTTCGGATTTCGGCTCTTTTATTTAGAGGTGATGATGGTTGTTTTCCACAAGGAATTCTGATGTTTTGATATTACTACCCCGCCTGCCGGCACTCCTTCTAGAATAGAAGGGGAATCCTCACCCGTTCACTCATCGGATCAAAGGTAGAGATTCGCGTCGCCGTAACTCAGGAAGCGGTAGCCAGACGCGAGCGCGTGTGCGTAAATTCGCCGCCAGTCATCGCCAAGGTAGGCGGAAATCAACAACAGCAGCGTGCTTTTGGGTTGATGGAAGTTCGTGATGATCCCCTTCATCATCTTGAATTGGTATGAAGGGACAATCATCAGCTGCGTGGAGGCAGTTACATACTCCAAATGGTTTTCAATCAAGTAGTTGCGAATAGCCTCCAGAGCCGTTTTCACCTCTGTCCGAGAGATTTTATCGTTCTCATAATACTCCCATTGCTCCACATGCAACGGGTTTTCAATCTGGTGATGCAACTTGGCCCCGATGATGAAAATGGACTCCAAGCTACGCGTCACCGTGGTGCCAACAGCGATAATCCGTTTGTTGATATTATGTAATAAATTGTCTATCAGCTCTCTACGAATCACAATCTGCTCGTTGTGCATATAATGTTCACCAATGCAGTCGGTGGTAACCGGCTTGAAGGTACCCGCTCCGACATGGAGGGTGACATACTCCGTGTTAATTCCTTGCGTTTTTAACTCTTGCAGCAGCCGTTGGGAGAAATGCAATCCAGCAGTGGGAGCCGCCACCGAGCCGTCGTAGTGCGCATAGACCGTCTGGTAACGTGTCTCATCCGACTTTTCAGATTGGCGTTTGATGTAGGGTGGCAGCGGGGTTTTCCCGTAGGCCTCCACCCACTCGGCGAAAGTAATATCTGCATTCCATTGAAAATCAACAAGAAAAGCATTTTCCACCTGCTCGCCCTTGGTCGCTAAAATCGGAATTGTCCCTTGGCTTGTCTGCACTTCAAAGGTCAGCGGGGACTTCCAGCGCTTGGCATTGCCCACGAAGCACTTCCAGGTCACTTTGCCCGTCTGCGCCAGCGCCTGCGTGAGTTCGGTGGTGGGCAGCACCGGTTCCAGACAGAAAATCTCAATGGCGGCACCCGTTGCATTGTGTACCAACAGGCGCGCATGAATCACACGTGAGTCGTTGAAAACCAGCATCATATCCTTTGACAGGAAGTCGGGAAGGCGATGAAATTCGCTGTCGGTGATTTGCTTTTGGGCGCGGTTGTAAACCAGCAATTGGGAACTGTCGCGATCTTCCTTCGGGAAAAAAGCGATGCGCTCATTCGGCAAATCGTAATTGAAATCTTCAATGCGGATGTTTTTTTGTTGAATCATGGGAGATATATAAAGTATAAGGTATGAAGTATTCGGGATGGTTTTGGGTTACATAAAAACACGTTTTGCTTTGATAATCGCGTGTTTATTCTTTGTCAATGTGGTGGCTATCAAGGTAATATCGCCACCGTCGGCGAGTTTCAGCCGCTTGCGGAGTTCGGTTTCGGTGAGGGGAAAGTTGCGGACGGTGATGAGTGCCTTGTCCAAGCCAGAGATACCCGCTTTCAACTCGGACTTTCCCATTCCGAAAACGCTTTCCACTTCAAAAATCCTTCCGAAAAAGTCGGAATGGAGTTCATCGGAAGTGTAGAGATGGCTATGAGGATGCAACTTTTGAAGGTTCAGTTTGTTGGCTGCCTCGTTCATCATCTCCGCCTTCATCAAAGTGGGATGCGGTTCGTACAGGAACCTCCCCACATTTTCAGCCAAATCGACCACTGCATTTCGTTCGCCATAGCTGAATTGAGCTTTTTTAACACCATTATTTTCCAAATTAACACAGAAAATCTGCGGATTACCAGCGAAATTCTCGATATTTTGAGTGTTAAAAATGCATAAAAGCTCCTTTACTTCATTGTGGACTGCCACCACGTGAATTTCAGCGACCAGCGGAAGTGTTCGCATCAGCTGGTGAATGTCGAGCATCGGAGAGAGTTTCAGCATGAGAATTGGCGTCTGTTGAGTCAGCAAAGGCCACAGCTTCAAGACATTCGGCTCGCAATCCTCCAAGCGGAACACTTTTTGCCCGTTTTTTCTGCGGGCGGGGTCCATAAAGATGCAATCGTACTTTTTATCGCAGTTTTCAGCTAAAAAAGCAGCGGCATCCGCACAATTCACCTCCACGTTTTCCAATTTCAGCTGGTGAAAATTGTGTTTGGCCGTTTCCGCCACCTCCTTCTGATTCTCAACATAGATAACCTGCTGAAAACAAGTGGCAAATGCGGCATCGTCCACACCCATTCCACCTGTAAGATCCAGCAGAGAGCGGTGATCAGGTGCCGATTTCTCCGCCATTTGTGACTTATAGTCGGCGGTCAGTTCGGAAGAGGCCTGTTCGACGGAGAGCGGAGACGGGAAAAGCAAATCGAAGTTGCCGTACCACGACGGCAGCTTCGACTGTGCTTTCTGGCGTGCCTGAATCTGTTGCAGCAGCCAGCGTTTATCCCAATTGTCAAACCATTTGTCCTTCGCAGACAGCGCATAAACGTCATCGTTCAAATGCTCGCGGATGATGTCGGCGGCTTCCACGGCTATTCCTCTTTGGGTTTGTCCATCATCTTGATTTTGTATTCCAAATCCTTGACTTCCTGCTTGGCGGCTTCGATTTTCTTGGAGAATTCGGCTTTCAACAGGTCGGCATTTTTGGAATTGGCGAAGAAGCCGAGGTTGTTCTCCCAGAGGGAAATGTCGCTCTTAAGTTGAGTCAACTTGTTGGTTAAGAAGCGTTTTTCCTTATCAAGCACCTTGTCGGCATTCGGGCTGTTGAGGATGTTGTCCACGCGGGTGCGGAAATTGCTGTGGCGTACCTCCTCCATAGAGACCTTCAGTTCGGCAAAGCGTTTGTTCACGGCTTCGCGGTAGGCGGTATAGAGGCGGTCTTTCTCCTTGATCGGAACGAATCCGATTTCGGTCCATTCACGCTGGTAGGCCTTGATGGCTTCGAGGTTTTCGTTTTTGTCGGGGCCAAATTCATGGTTTTCAATGCGTTGAATCAGCTCTTCCTTTTTGCGGAGGTTTTCGGCCTCGATGCTGTCGATATTTTTGAAGTAGTTGGATTTGGCTTCGAAGAACTCGTCACAAGCGGCGCGGAAACGTTTCCAGATGGCTTCGGAGTGGCGTTGCGCGGTGGCTCCCACCTCTTTCCACTCTTTTTGGAGTTGGAGAATCTCATCGGTGGCGGCGCGCCAGTCGGTGCGTTTGGCGATGGCTTCGGCACGGATGGCCAGATCCACCTTTTTGTTGTAATTGTTTTGTTGTTCCTCCTTGACCTTGCCGAAGAACTCCTTTTTCTTTTCAAAGAATCTGTCCAGCGTACCTTTGAAGCGAGTCCAGATCTCTTCGTTTACCTTTGGAGGTGCCGCACCGAGGGTCTTCCACACTTTCAGAAGTTCGGAGAGTTGGTCGCCGACGGCATTGTATTCCTTGATACTTTCGGTCGGTTGCGCGGCCACTTCCTCCGCTTTTTCGCAGAGGACCACCTTGGCGTTGTAGTTGTTCTGCTGTTCGGCGAAGATCTGCTCGTAATGTTCGCGGCGGCGTTGGTTCACTTGGTCGGAAGCGGCCTTGAAGCGTTCCCACAGTTCCTCTTTTTTCTCTTCTGGAACGGGACCGATTTCGCGCCACTGGTTGTGAAGTTCCTGCAACTCGTTGAATGACTTGTTGATAGACTCTTGAAGGATGAGTGATTCAGCGGCTTCGCACAACTTGATTTTCTGTTCCATGTTCTTTTTCAGATCCAGCGAACGGAGTTCTTTGTTGATGCGGAGGATATCATAGAATTTCTCCACATAGAAGTGGTAATTCTCCCACAGGTTGTTGGATTCACCCTGTGGAACCGGACCGATGTTTTTCCATTTTTCCTGAAGCACCTTGAACTTGTCGTTGAGTTCCTTGAGGTTGCTTTCAGATTCCACGAGCACGCGAAGTTCCTCGAGGACATCGTTTTTAGCCTTGAGGTTATTTTGTTTCTCGATTTCCAGATTTTCCAAGTATTTGGCTTTATTGTTCTTGAAAACCTGCAAAGATTCGTTGAATTTCTTTTCAGTTTCTGAAACTTCCGGGGTGAAATCAGCCTCATTGCCGCCTTCGGCGATGAATTTCTCGCGCTGTTCCTTGCGTTCCTCTTTCAATTGGGCGATGATTTTCACTCTCAGGATGCCGACACGCTGTTTGATTTTGTTGATGTCGGGGTCGGCGACGATGCGGTGGAACTCCTCTACAGACTGTTCGAGCGGAAGGTCTTTGTATTCCGCTTCAATTTGCTCGGGAGATTCCTCTGCGGCGGTTTCATTCTCTTCAGTTTCGGAAGTTTGTGCGTCCGCATTCTCAATATCGGACATCATTTCCGAAACCGTGGCGGGTTGTTCGGTGGCAGGCTCCGTGGCAACGGGCTCTTCTGCCAGAGCAGGTTCCTCAGCCGGAGTGGGCTCTTCAGCCGGAGCGGGTTCTTCTACCGGAGCGGGTTCCTCTACAACAGCCGGTGTTTCGGGTTGAACGGGTTGAGTGTTTTCAGATTGAAGTTCTGGCTGTGTTTCTGCACTTTCAACGGCAGGGGCAGCCACATTTTTTTGGGCTTCTTCGGAAGCGCCAGGGGTCGCATTAAGATCTTGATTTTCATCATTTTCCGTGCGGAGCAGGTCGTTTGATTCCATAAAAAAAATAGACTTTTAAATTAAAAATTTAGTGTTTCAAAAGGTCGGCAAAAGTACAACTTTTTTTGTGATTGTGAAATTTTGTTTTGGGGCCACTACTGACGTGCTCTCCCCGTGTGTCGAAGACACACAATCTCAGTAACCCCAGACTAACGAACGTAGTGAGTGCAGTCTGGGGAAAGGCGGACGCTCGCGAAAAAAGCGTCTCGGAGAGACGCGACTATTGACCGCGAATTGCGCGGATTACGCGAATGGATGCACGTTTACCTGATACGTATTCCGTTTCAAATCAAGATGTTACGATGTTGGGGGTATCACAATAGTAGTATTCCGTGTATTACAAGATTAAAAATATAAGATTACTACTGTTGCGATAAATTCATGTGTATAAATATATCAGTCAAGCGATTTGCTTTGTCGCTTGGTCTGGCCTCTCGTGGCGAGATGTTTTCTTACACTGGCACTGCAGTGCCAGCACGGTGGATATTCCCCTTCTATTCTAGAAGGGGTGCCGGCAGGCGGGGTAGTAATATAAAACATCAGAATTCCTTGTGAAAAACAACCATCATCAATGATATTTGAATCAACGACCACTATATCCATAATCTACTTGAAAACAGCGAGTTGACAGGCTTTGCACGTATCGGGTTCGGGATTGCAATAGAGCTTGACGGAGATTCACACAATGAAAGACTGACTATTAATTCAACAGGACAATCTATATCAAAAAAGAATGATGATGCCTATATTACTACCCCGGCCTTCGGCCACCCCTTCTTTAAAAGAAGGGGAGTATTCGCTACCGCACTTGTCGTGCGTAAAACGGAATTGATTTCAAATCGTAAATTCGACAAGTGTCTATAACACTCTGTGCATCAAAGCATTTTCAGTGATTATTAAAGATTATCGCAACAGTAGTTATATAAGATAAAAAAACGAAATTCGGGATTGTGATTTTCAAATAAAAGTATTATCTTTGCGCGCCTTAATTTAACATAAGTAGACGATGGAAAAACGATGGATTCTTAATACTGCCCCTGACACCGAAGAAGTGGAGAAATTAAGTCGAGAGCTCTCCATAGAGAAGCCCTTGGCTGCACTGCTCATCAACCGTGGCATCCGCACCAAAGAGGATGCCGACCTGTTCTTCAACCCCGACATCACCAAATTGCACGACCCATTTCTGATGAAAGACATGGACAAGGCCGTTGACCGCCTGTCCAAGGCCATCATCGACAATGAAAAAATCCTGATTTACGGCGACTATGACGTGGACGGCACTTCCGCTGTCGCTTTGGTCTATTCGTTTTTAAAAGAGATCATCGGCTCCGACTACAAGAATTACATCGAATACTACATTCCCGACCGCTATTTGGAGGGCTACGGCATCTCTGATCAAGGCATTGAGTACTGTCACGCCAACGACTTCACCCTGCTGATTTCCCTCGACTGCGGCATCAAGGCCAACGACAAGGTGGATTTAGCCAACGGCTATGGTATCGACGTCATCATCTGCGACCACCACCTTCAGGGGGACGAGTTGCCGAAGGCCGTTGCCGTTCTTGACCCCAAGCGCACCGGCTGCCCCTACCCCTACAAAGAACTATCGGGGTGTGGTGTCGGATTCAAGCTGGTTCAGGGCTATTGCAAGAAATTCAACCTGCCCGACCAACTCTGGCTCTCCATGCTGGATTTGGTGGCCATCAGCATCGCTTCCGACATCGTGGCCATCACCGGCGAAAACCGAATCCTCGCCTACTTCGGCCTCATCATCATCAACCGCTTCCCGCGCGTCGGCATCAAGTCCATCATCGAACAGTCGGGCATCAAGATTCACTACCCGCCCACCGAAAAGACCATCTTCAACCGTGTCATCTCCATCACCGACCTCGTCTTCAACGTGGGGCCGCGCATCAACGCAGCCGGCCGCATCAACACCGGCCGCGAATCTGTGTCACTGCTCATCTGCGACGACGAGGACAAATCCTTCAACATCGGCAAAAACATCAACGAGCACAACGATGAGCGCCGCAAACTGGACAAAATCGCCACCAGCGAAGCCATTGACATCATCCTCTCCAACGACGAGTATCGCGAACGCAAGAGCATCGTCCTATACAACCCGACTTGGAACAAGGGCATCATCGGTATCGTCGCATCCCGGATTGTAGAGGAGTTCTACCGCCCCACCATCATTCTGACCAAATCCACCGACGGACTGATTACCGGCTCCGCCCGTTCCATCAAGGAGTTCAATATCTATAACGGCATCAACTACTGCGCCGACCTGCTCGAACACTTCGGAGGACACAACTATGCAGCCGGCCTTTCGCTCAAGGAAGAGAACCTGAAGGCATTTATAGATAAATTCGAGGAGTTCGTCTCCAACGAAATCCAAGACGAGACCACCTTGATCCCTGAAATCGATGTGGATATGGGACTCGACCTGACCGACATCACCCAGAAGTTCGTGGAGCACTTGAAGATGTTCGCACCGTTCGGACCAGGCAACATGGCGCCCGTATTCCTGTCGCGCCATTTGGTGGAAGAGGGCAACGGCCGCATCGTGGGCGAGAAACACATCAAAATGCGCGTCTGCTACCGCAACCGCAACTGCCTGCCCATCGACGCAATCGCCTTCAACCAAAAAGACAACTTCGACCTCGTCAGAAAAGGCCAGGATTTCGATATGCTCTATCACGTGGAAGAAAACACGTGGAACAACATCACCACGATTCAGCTGAATGTCAAGGACATCCACGCCAGCGAATAGCAAAATTGAAACGATAGCTACAATTTCAATTTAGAAAGTTATAAAAGCGCGTAAGCATAAAAAGTTGTATCTTTGCCGCCTGATTATTATGGTAGAGACGTGCCATGGCGCGTCTCTACCATGTCAACAAGATATCCATCAAATACAAAAAATTATGAAAAAAATCACGACCCTTTTCGCAATGCTGATCTGTGCCATCACGATGATGGCCTCACCCGTAGAGCCAGAACAGGCACGGATTGTCGCTCTTAATTTTATGATGCAAAAATCGCCGGCGGTGACACGCAGCACCGATTGCACGTTGGCCTATACATGGAGCAACGACCGCAGCGACGCGCTGTTCTATGTCTATAACGTGGGCGGCGGCTTCGTCATTGTGGCGGCCGACGATGCGGTGACACCCGTGCTGGGCTATTCCACCACTGGGAGTTTCAACCCGCAGAACATCCCCGCCAACTGTGCCGCATGGCTGCAAGGCTATGCCGACCAGATTGCCTACGTGAGGGAGCACAGCCTTTCTGCTTCGGAAAGAGTGAGCCAGGCATGGACGGAATTGGTGGAGGGTCGCGAACCTGTGCGCAGCGGCAATTCCCGCTCCATAGCCCCATTGCTCACCACCACGTGGAACCAGTCGCCTTATTACAACGAACTTTGTCCCGGCGAAGGTGACGACCAAGCCGTTACCGGCTGCGTGGCCACCGCCATGGCGCAGATCATCAACTACCACCAATATCCATTGCATGGCTATGGTTCACATAGTTACGACCACTCTACATACGGAGAAATCGCATCGGATTTTGCCAGCAGCACCTACCAATTTGATTTGATGCCCGACTATTTGAACTGGAGTTCTTCGACAGCGCAGGTGAACGCTGTGGCCACCCTGATGCGCGATTGCGGCATAGCCGCCAATATGAATTACGGTGTTTATGAAAGCGGTGCCTCCGACTATGCTGCCCGTGCGGCCTTTATCAATCATTTCGGCTACGATGCCCAAATCGCCATCAAAAGCTACCGCTATTCAACCGGATACGGATGGCCCACCCAATACGCCACCGCCATCGTCTATTCCGACAGCGTTTGGATGGAGATGCTGAAAGCCGAGTTGGATGCGCAAATGCCTGTCTTTTACAGCGGAACCGGAACCTTTTCCGGACAGAACGGGACGGGACACGCTTTCGTATGCGACGGCTACGATGCCAACAACTTCTTCCATTTCAACTGGGGTTGGGGCGGATCTTACGACGGCTACTTCAAGTTGGACAGCATCAAAACCGACGACTATTATGTCAGCAGTGGCATCGCCGGTGACCAACCCAGTTCGGGATTTTGGATTGACCGTGACCACATTGTCGTTTTTGCCCATCCAAATGAAAATGCGCACACGCTTTTGTTTAACTATGGTGGGACGACCTCACGAACCATTTCCCAACCTACCCTTATTTCCCATGCCAACGGTTTGAATGACTATTCTTGCGTCGGCTATACGAACTCTTACACCAACACCCTGACACTCTATCCTGCCAATGAGGAAGAACAATTGAAACTGGATGTTTTGGCACTCAGTTTCGACCTGGAAGTTTACGACGGAGAGGATACGGATGGCACCCTTCTCGCCTCCAATCCTGCTGCCGGGACCACCCTTATTTCCACAACGGGTGCCCTGACTCTCTATTTTTCAGGATCATTGAGATGCTACGACACACGCTTGCAAGTGGAGCCCGTTTCCTGTGTGCCATTCGTGCAAAACATGATGTGCCTTGAAAAGAGCCACCAGAGCGCATCCCTTTCGTGGGAAGTGCTTCAGAGGGATCTGTTCCCCCACCACGCTTTCAACTGGCAGCTCGAATACGGACCGCAGGGATTTGAACCCGGCACCGGCACCATCCTCAATCCTGACGACACTACAGCACTCCTTACAGGCTTGGAAGCCGGCACCTATTACGATGTATACCTCAGCTACACCTGTATGAACGGGGAAACCATAACGCTGGAACCGTTCACCTTCCGGACTGCCTACATGGCCGACTGCTACGAGCCTATCGGCAACGGCACTGCCACGCTGGGATGGACAAGTTCGGGAAACTACCAGAAACGCCAATGCGTGTCGCAACAAATCTTCACTGCCGCCGAGTTAGCCGCCTCCGGACTCTCTGCCGGCGACGCGCCATCCACCATCTGGGTGCAATTCCCCTACAATCCCGACATACGAACAGTGGGCATCTATATGGGACAAACCTCCAAGACAGGGTTCGAGAGCACAACCGACTGGTTTGACTCTGAAGATCTCACCCCTGTTTATCCTGAAGCACAAACCCTTCTCACCAATGCAGAACCCGGGTATTGGATGCCACTTCACTTTGAGAACACCATCACGTGGGATGGGCAGAGCAACCTCGTCATCGCTTTCGTCATCTCCAAAGAAGACACCTATTTTAATGAGTATCGGGATTTCCCGTTTTATGGAAAAGCCCACCATGAGAACAATTGCCTCTCGTGGTTTGGATCGACAACAGATTTTTCCACCAGCAATACGGGACAATTGAGTAACTATTTGACTAACATTAGGTTCTGCGCCATCACTTCCTGCATGACACCCACCAACCTGACCGCTGCCACCGTATCGCGCACGGAGGTACAGCTCAACTGGGACAGAATGTACCGCGAAAACGAATGGACGGTGGAGTACGGACTCAGCGGCTTTGAGCATGGCAGTGGTACTTCTGTGACCGTGACCGACAATCCGACCACTGTCATCGCCAATCTGGAGCACGGCACTTACGACTTCTATGTGCGGGCCGAGTGCGGCGGCAGCAACCACAGCGACTGGCGGATGGTTTCCGTGAATGTGATGGGCAGCGACGACTGCGCCGAGTTTGTCGGCAACGATCTGTCCAGCGGAAATCTGGTCTCTGCGATAAACAGATCCTATAATTATTCCCAATCACAGCAGATATTCACCGCCGATGCCCTTCGTGAAATGGGCGTAATGCCCGGAGAACCGATGTATGCCCTTTCCGTACAATACAACTACGCCTCATCCGCAACAAGAAAGATGGCAGTCTATATGGCCAATACCGAGAAAACCGCTTTTGCCAACAGCAGCGACTGGTTCAACACGGGCGTGCTCACCAACGTGTTTCCCGAAACCAATTTCACTTTCCAAGCGAAAGAAGATGGTGAAAACTACCGCTGGGCCACCTTCAACTTTGAGGTTCCCTATGTGTGGGACGGCACCAGCAACGTAGTAGTGGCATTCACCGATAACACAGGAACGGCAGGCAGTACTAATTACTCCGACAACAGATTCTACCAGCATACAGGAAACGCCAACAACACCCTATTCTGGCAAGGTTCTGAGCTCCCAACCTCCTCATCCTACGGCTACACCAGCAACTATCTCAGTAACATCCGCTTCTGCGAGGGCTGTATGCATCCCGTCAATATCACCTACGAGACACCCTCTCGCCATGAGATCGTCTTTACGTGGCACCCCGGCCACGAGGAGACGGAATGGCGGGTGGAATACGGGCCTGCGGGCTTTGAGCAAGGCACCGGCACAATGGTGACGGTGAGCGGTGAGCCGACCCTGACTGTTTCACAACTCGGTCGTGGCGGCTGGGACTTCTATTTTGCATCAGACTGCGGCAACGGCAACAGCAGTTTATGGAAGAAAGTTTCTGTCATTATGGGCGAAGGGAATACAGAATGCTTCCAGATTGGCAACGGAACTGTAACCAACAACACATATCCTATCGGATATGGCAGCAGCGATAATTATTACACCTATGTACAAGAACTCTACACAGCCGATGAACTGTCCTCCGAAGGTCTAACTGCAGGCGGTATCATTCAATCCCTCTCCTTCCAATACAGCGGAAGCAGCAAAAGCAAAGATCCCATAACCATTTGGTTGGCACACACATCACGCACAAGCATGACCACCAACGCTGGCTTTATTCCCACCTCTGAAATGCAGCAGGTTTTCTATGGTGAGGTCAATATGTCGGAAGGGTGGATCAACATCCCTTTAGACCGGTCATTCGTTTGGGACGGCAGCAGCAACGTAGTGGTGGCTGTGCTGAACAACAGCGGAAATACAGATGACCGCAACACTGTTTTCTATGGCAGTAACCTTTCTGGTTATGCACTTTGCCACAACACATGGAAAACCATCGATCCCGACAACAGTTCTTGTTCTACGCTCTCTTTCCGTAATAACATTTTATTTTGTAGTGATAATGGCTGTGCCTTGCAACGCACCCTTGATGCCATTGTGAATGAAGGCGACAGCTACGACTTCTACGGACGAAGCATCAGCGAACAGGGTACTTACACCCACCGCTTCTATGTGGATGAAGAGTGCGACAGCTTGATTACCCTGAACCTGACCGTACGCAAGATTATCTATGTCACTCCCACGGGCGCCGGTTCGCACAGCGGAGAATCGTGGCAGCACGCTATGGAATTGCAGGAGGCTATGGACGCCGTAAACACCTATACGGATGTCACTCCTTTCATTTATGTGAAGAAAGGAACATACACTGGCAACACATCCGGTGCCAACAGCTTTGAAATCAGGCCCAACGTGCGGGCATACGGCGGTTTCAACGGCAACGAAGGACCCTATTTTGACCTCAACGACCGCAATCCTTCCAACGTCTCTACCCTCAACGGTAGCAACGCCCGCCGCGTGCTGTACCAGAGCGAGGACTTCACTGCCGACAGACCATCCCTTTTCGACGGGTTCACCATCAGGGGCGGTACCGTGGACAATGTGGGTGAAGGCGGGGCGGCCTATATCCGCCAGAACTGCACCCTGCGCAACTGCAAAATCACCGCCAACAACGCCTCCATATCGGGCACTACCGCCAACATCACCCGCTCAGGTGTGGCCGTGTATAACAACGGCGGCAGGTTGGAAAACTGCGAAATCTACAACAACAACATCACCCTTTCGGGTACCGGCAGCGGACACAAGGTGTGGGGCGTAGGTGTTTACAGCACCAATGGCACCATCGAGAACTGTACCATGCGCAACAACACCACCGTCTATGACGGGGCCGGCAACAACTGGAACGTGTATGGCGGCGGTATCTATTTGGAAAATGACAACACCCTCGCCAACAGCAGCATCACCCTCAACAGCGCATCCGACGGCGGCGGCGTGTGCGTGCGCAACACCAACAGCTCAGCATTCGTCTCCGTCAGCAATTGTATCATCAGCAACAACACGGCACGGGGCAACGGCGGCGGCGTGAATGTTTACAATAGCAATAACGGAGTTGGTATCTTCACCCAATGCCTGATTGGCAACAACGTGTCGGGGGGCAACGGCGGCGGCATCTATGACGGGAACAATTCTGTATTTAATAGCTGCGACATCGTGCGCAATGCGGCGGCGACCAACGCAGGCGGCGTCTATTCCTACAACGGCACCACTTTCAAAAACTCCATCATTTGGGGTAACAAAGTGGGCAATAATGCCAACCATATCGCCGCTGCCAACGGCAAGTACTTCACCTTCGTCAATTCCGCATTCCCCGGCTACTACAGCGGCGCCCTCACCTTGCAGGAAGAGAACAGCGGCACGGGAATGGGTTATCCGAACTTCACCAACCCCACCGCCGAAGCAGGCGCGGATGCCAACAATGCCATCGGTGACTGGACATTGCAGGAGGGTTCCTTCTGTATCGGTTTGGGAAACAACAGCTTGTCCACTACAGAAACCGACCTCAACGGAAACGACCGCATCCAGCAGGCGCGTGTGGATATCGGTGCCTTCGAATCCGCCTTCGATATGGCTTTCCCGTTACACCCTGAAACGCCCAGCAATATAATATATGTAACCACCACGGGCGCTGGGTTGCAGGACGGTTCCTCTTGGAGCAACGCCACCAGCGACCTGCAATATGCAATGGTCTTGGCCTCCGGGTGCACCCCGCCGGCCTCCGTATGGGTGGCAAAAGGCACCTACACCTGCGAAAGACCCTACATCGTTCACCCCAATGTGGCCGTCTATGGCAGCTTCGCAGGCAACGAGCCGTACAACTACGACCTCTCGCAGCGTGACTTCGAGAACAATGCCACTATCCTCGACGGCGACCGCCTTTACCGCGTGTTAGACAAAACCTGCCCGTTCGCAGCCACCTCCAACACCACCTATTATACAGAATCCGTAACACTCAATATGCCCGCAACGGGTTCCATGGACATCACGGCGTGCGAGGGCACCATCTACGACGACGGTGGTCCGAACGGAAACTTCTCGCCCAACTGCAATGGCGAAATCATCATCCGTTCCTACAATCCATACAGTACCATCACACTTTCAGGAAATTACAACAACAATTATTCTGCCCGTCTGAAAATATATGACGGTGTCGGAGGAAGGGAACTCGGCAACTACAACTACGATGGCACTGTGTCGTTGACCTCTACCAGCGGAGTTCTGGTGGTGCAGTTCACCTCAGGAAGCGGTTCCCTGACGACTGGTTTCGCCCTCCAGTTTACGTGCAGCGACTGCGAACCCGAGGCGCACGAAAGCACCGTTGACTTCCGCAATGGCGAAAGTCTGTTCGACGGCTTCACCGTACAGAACGGCTACGACCGCAATGCCAGCTTCGGCGGCGGCTACCTCTTGGCCCACACCGACCTGCTGAACTGCACCTTCACCAACAATCTGGGCAGCGGTGTCCACGTTGAGGAGAGTGCGGTTGAAAACTGTACCTTCACCCATAACGGTGCCAAGGGCTTCGACGGCAGAAAACTGACCATCCGGAACTGCCGCTCCGCCCACAATTCCACGTATGGAATCAGCGGGTCTGAACTCACCATTTCCAACTGCGTGGTGGAGGACAACTCAAGCGATGGCATCTATTACACCGGCAACTGCGACGTGGAGAACAGCATTATCCGCAACAACAGATACGGCATCTACCTCTACAGCGGTTCCGGCAAAATCAGCGGATGTACCATCAGCGGAAACAGAAGCTACGGCATCTACAACGGCTCCAGCAACACACAGGTGTTCAACACCTCCATTATCAACAACGATGGAACAGGTCTGTATGCCTACGGCGGTCTGTATGTAAACGTGAATGTGGCCAACAACACCGGCATCGGCGTGTATGCGAGCAACGGAGCGCAGTTTACCAACTGTCACATCGTGAAGAATTTATACAATAACAATAGTTCCACCACGGGGGCAGGCGTAAGCAACGGCAACAATGGAACGAACCAGTTCACCAACTGCGTGATCTGGGGCAACAAGACCAAGAACAATCGAGTGAATATTTCGGGAACGAATGCCACCTACGCCTATTGTGCGGTGGAAGGCGGCGTGGACGGCACAGCCAACATCACCTTGGACACCCTCAACAGCGGCGACGAACCAGGTGCCTATTATCCGAATTTCACGAACCCGTCTGACACAGCAGGTGCGGTCGGCAACTACCACTACGACTACACGCTTGCCGCCGGCTCCGCCTGCATCAACCAAGGTATCGCCAACACCACCTCCCTCAACCTGCCGATGTACGACCTCGCCGGCTCACTCCGTATTAAACAGGGCCGCATCGACATCGGTGCCTACGAGTACGGCGGCCTCATCGTCAACCGCGTAAGCGACACCATCTGCCTCGGCGAGGATTTCTGGTACGGCGATGAATACGTTTATCCTGAAGAAGCGGGACTGTATCTCGACACCTTCACCTATTATGAAAACAACATCGACTATATCGCCTACATATCCCTGCAAACCAACGAGAATTACAATATCCTCATCGACACTGCCATCTGCGAGGGCGAATCCGTATTCTTTGATGGTGAAGCCCGGACCGAAACAGGCGAGTACACCGCCTACGAATACACCTCCACCGGCTGCGACAGCATCGTCACACTGAATCTCACCGTGCTTCCCCATTCCTTATCCTCCTTCAGCGCCACTGCCTGCGACAGCTACACATGGAATAACGAAACCTATTACGAAAGCGGTGACTACCAGCAGCTTTTCGTGGCCGCTAACGGCTGCGACAGCACCGTCACCCTACACCTCACCATTAACGGAAGCAGCGAGTACGAGTTTGACCAAACTGCCTGCATGGTACACAACTGGAACGGCATCTCCTACCGACAAAGCGGCGACTACACCCAGACGTTCCGCAACCACGCCGGCTGCGACTCTACTGTCACCATGCACCTCACTGTCCTCGATGTACTTGAAACGGAGTTTAGCGTCACCGCCTGCGACAGCTACACATGGAACGATGAGACCTACACCACCAGCGGCGACAAGGTACAATATTTTGAAAGTGCCCTCCATTGCGACAGCATTGTCACCCTCCACCTCACCCTCAACCGCTCGAAAGTGTCAACCGAACGCCTGACGGCCTGCGACAGCTACACGTGGAACGACCAGACTTACACCGAAAGCGGCACCTACCAGCAGGTGTTTACCGCCACCAACGGTTGCGACAGCACCGTCACCCTCTACCTCACCATTAATCATACCAACGAATACGAATTCGCCGACGAAGCCTGCGACACCTACGTCTGGAACAACCAAACTTACGAAGAAAGCGGGGACTACCAGCAGGTACTGATCAACGCCGAGGGTTGTGACAGCACCGTCACCCTCCACCTCACTATCCTCCATTCCAACAGCTTCGAGTTCGCGGACGAAGCCTGCGACACCTACGTCTGGAACAATCAAACTTACGAAGAAAGCGGTGACTACCAGCAAGTGTTGACCAATGCCGAGGGTTGCGACAGCACCGTCACCCTCCATCTCTCCATCAAACATTCCAACAGCTATGAGTTTGCCGACGAGGGCTGCGACAACTACACATGGAACAACCAGACTTACTACGAAAGCGGCGACTACCAGCAGGTGCTGACCAACGCCGAGGGCTGCGACAGCACTGTCACACTCCACCTCACCATCCATCCATCCACCACCTCCGAATTTACTGACGAAGGCTGCGACAGCTACGTATGGAACGATCAGACTTACACCGAAAGCGGGGACTACCAGCAGACATTCACCAATGCGGCAGGCTGCGACAGCATCGTAACCCTCCACCTCACCATCTATCCCACCTACCAAACCCAACTCGAAGAAACCATCTGCCAAGGCGATCTTCCGTACCACTTTACGAATGGTCTGATTGACACCACTTTCTTGGAGAATACTCCTGAAAACGCTGTCATCACCTATCACTTCACCAGCGCCCATGGTTGCGACAGCACCGTTGTTTTGACCTTCAACGTAACACCTGTCACCACACCGCAGCTGGTGGTTGACGGCATCATTACTGCCTGCCAAAGCAGCAGCGCAATCCTCTCTGTGGATGGCAACTACACCTCCTTCAACTGGTCCACCGGTGCCACCACGCCAACCATCGAGGTCACCACGCCCGGCTACTACTGGGTGGAACTCATTGACATCAACGGCTGTTCCAGCATTTCCGAAATTGAACATCTCGGCGTGAGCGAGCTGATTCCCGAAACACCTGCCATCTGCATGGTAGGTGTGGAGAACGGTCACAACCTGATTGTGTGGGAAGAGATAGAGAACACCAACGTTCAGAACTACCGCATCTATCGTGAGAACGACCAAGCCGACGTGTATGAGCTACTGTCCACCGTGCCCGCCTCGCAGGGCAACTCCTACGAGGATGTCACCGCCGACCCGACCGTGCGCGCATGGCGCTACAAAGTGACGGCCATGGACGTCTGTCAGGGCGAAACCCCAATGAGCGAACTGCACAAGACCGTACACCTCACCATCAACCAAGGCATCAACAACACATGGAACCTCATCTGGACCCATTACGAAGGAATGGAATTCGCCAGTTATAAGCTTTATCGTGGCACTGCCAACAACAACTTGGAGGAGATTGCCACCCTGCCCGCCACCCTCACCTCTTACACCGACTACGACAACGTGAACGGCGCCCTCTTCTATCAGATTGAGGTGGTGATGAACGGAACCTGCCTGCGCCGCTCCGAGACCTACACCGGTGCCCGCTCCAACATCGTCTATAACGGCGAAATGGTTTATACCGACACCACCGTAAGCGAATGCGAGCAATATGAATGGTTCGGCACGACCTATACTCAAAGCGGCGATTACCAACACGTTTATACTTCAGATTTGGGTTACGACTGCACGGCCACTTTGCACCTCACCATCTTTACGATGCCCTCCATCAGCATCAGCGGCAACACGGATGTCTTATTGGGAGAAAGCACCACCCTTTCGGTGACAAACAACCCGGAATGGACTTACCTGTGGAGCACTGGTGAGACGACTTCCTCCATCACCGTCACGCCCGAAATGCCGACCACCTACTCGGTCACCGTCACCAACGGTACGTGCGAAGCCGAAGCCTCCGTGAATGTCTCCATTCACGATGGCATCCCTTCCTACGACAACAACCTACTCACCCTCTATCCCAACCCGACCAACGACATTGTCAATGTGAGATTCACCAACGGAAATGGGAAATGGGAAAACACCGAAATACGGGTGTATGATGTATATGGACGGTTGTTACGTACCGTAGAGACGTGCCATGACGCGTCTGTACAAATCGACCTGTCACATTACGCCACCGGCGTTTACCTCATCCAATTGGTCAACAACGGGAATGTGATGGCGGTACGGAAGGTGGTGAAAGAATAACCTAAAATTGTAGAGATGTGCCATGGCGCGTCTCTACAATTTTTAATCAACAAACCAACAATGAAAAAATCCATCGCATTTTTGACAGCCATCGGCATTGGCCTCTCCTGTTTTGCCCAAACCCTCAAGACCATCAGCTGGGAGGATACCACCCGCCAATATTTGGAATACGTGCCGGAAACTTACGATGCCAGCACACCGACACCGGTGGTCTTTATCTTCCACGGACTGGGCGGTAACATGTACGAAGTTTCGTACAACGCTGACTTCAACCGCATCGCCGCCGAACAGGGATGGATCACCGTCACCCCGCAGGCGTTGCCCGACACCTTCACCGCGATGGACACGACTCTCATAATGAACGCTTGGCACTCGGGCGTGAGCGCCGTGGTGGACGGAGACACGATTGTGGCCAGCGAAGGACGGGACGACACCGGCCTGATGATGGCCATCTTGGACAGCCTCATCGCCCATTACAACATCGACCAGAGCAATGTGTTTTGTACGGGAGTGTCGATGGGCGGTTTCATGTCGCACCGGATGGCGATTGAGCACGGCGACCGCATCAAGGCCATCGCGCCCGTTTGCGGCACCATCGGCAACGAGATCACCTCCTACACGCCCGTCGGCCACGTGAGCGTGATGCACCTCCACGGCACCGCCGACAGCATCGTGACCTACGACAATGGCGATTTCCAATACGTTGTCAATGTGAATGTCGGACTCGGCGTGGACTCCACCATCGCGTTCTGGCGCCGCTACAACCAATGCGCCGACACCGCCATCCACACCATCTTCCCCGACATCTGCGACGACGGCCGGCTGTTCGAGAAATTCTACTACGGCGACGGCACTTTCGGCACGAAGACCGTCCTTATCAAGGTGAATGGCGGTGAGCACGAGTGGTGTCACGGCCCGTATCGGGATGTGGATTTCACCGACGAGATCTACAGCTTCTTCGCCTCCTGCTTGGGCAATATCCCCACCGTCAGCACCACCGCCACCGACATTGCCGCCACTACCGCCACCTTCAGCGGAGAGGTTACGGCAGAAGGCAGCGCGGCAGTAACCGCCCGCGGCGTATGCTGGAGCAGCAGTCCGCACCCAACCATCGCCAACCTGCACACCACCGACTCTCTCGGCATGGGTGCCTTCACGAGCACAATCCCTGACCTCACCCCCAACACCACCTACTACGCCCGCACCTACGCCACCAACGAGGTGGGCACGGCCTACAGCGATGAAATCTGTTTCACCACCCTCTGCGACTATTCCGCGCTGAACGATACTATCGAAGTCACCCTCTGCGAAAACGACCTTCCGTACCACTACGTGAACGGTGACATCGACACCATCTTCGAGGTCGGTACCCCCACCTCACAACTTTTAACTTTTAACTTTCAACTTTTAACTCAACACGGTTGCGACAGCATCGTGACGTTGACCCTCACCATCGAGCCCTGCGACACAAACGGAATCAACGAAAACGGCATGGCAAACCTCACCCTCTATCCCACCCCCACCACAGGAATGGTCAATGTACAATTTACCATGAACAATGTACAATGGGAGAATGCGGAATTACAGGTGTTTGACATGTATGGGCGGTTGTTGCAAACCGTAGAGACGCGCCATGGCACGTCTCTACAAACGACGCAAATCGACCTGTCATCCAACACCCCCGGCGTTTACCTGATCCGATTGGTCGGTGATGGGCGCGTCATCGGCGTGCGGAAGGTGGTGAAGGGAAGATGATGGGAAATAAAAATCATTGTCAATCTCGGAGACACCGCACAGAATTACCATAGCTTTTAGCGTGTCTATCTCTAATCACAGCTACCCTGTCCTTTTGTATTGCAAGGTAATACACCATAGTGCTAGTAGCTTCATATGTACTCCAATATCTGGCTCTTGGTCCGCCACAGGTGGTGTTGGGCAATGCACTGAAGCCAGTGGCGTTGTTGCTGGATGGGTTATATCCCGGACAACAATCACCCGAAGCGACACTTCCCCAGCACACAGAATCTGCCAATGATTTAGCAATATTATCAGCATTTTCACCACACACATACTCACTTTGACTGCTTACATAATCCGTAAGCTGCCACCATTCGGCACTGCTCGGCACATGCCAGCCCGTGGGGCAAATGCCCTGGACTCCACTCGGATTTTGAAAACTTGAAGCGGCACCATGCATCGTTGCCGGCCAGTTGTATAAAAGACCAAGTTGGGCAACATTATTGACATCACCGTTCGGGTAGTAATAGTAGGCTTCCGTCAAACTTTGCCCTCCATTAAATGGGATCGGCGTGTTGTCTGCATATCTGGTGGCACGCATATTCTCCTTCATCCAACACTGTGCACCAATCTGCACCGTGTTATAAACATTCCCTTCCACATCAGAAATTGTAGAGTGTCCACAAATAAATGCTTCGGGGGTTGTAAAAATGATCTGATTCCCGTATGCCGTACCTACCCGGTTGGTAGCATACGCACGCACATAATAGGTGGTGTTGTGACCCAATTCCGTCAAAGTGGAGCTAAAGGGTCCCGTGCCAACACCGTCAACAGTATGTCTATCGCCAACCGTTGGATTCGGAGAAGTGCTCCAACAAATTCCGCGGGCTGTGACAACTGCGCCGCCGTATGCTGTTACCTCTCCGCCACCGGTGGCTTCGAATATGGAATCAAATTGAGACACTTGAAACATATCGGAAACATCGGAAGTGATGACCGTGGGCACAACTGCTGTTGCACTGTCAATGATGTCGCGCACACATCGGACGGAATAGATGTTGTTTACGCCATCGTCGGAGCGTCCGACACCATCATAATTGTAAATCAGGTATCTATTGTAAACGGTACTGCTGCCATTTTCGACCGCGCTCCAGAAATGAGCTTCATAGCCGAATAAAGTGTTGCTGGCCGCCTTGCCTGCCGGAAGTGCGCTAAAACCAGAAGCATTGCGTTCACTGGCTGATAAATCACCTGCGGCATTGGCAACGGCGGAGGATATCCACCCGGTATTATCCGAAAGTTGTGCGGCAACACTTCCTCGCAATCCAACACTGTCCGCCTCGTCCTGGCTTAGGCCGACAACCCTCTCCATCTGTTTCCATTCTCCATCATTTGGAACATGCCAGCCCATGGGACAAATTCCCTGAATACGATTTGACGTGTCTGAGGTGGTGCGTGTCACGGCGGCACTGCTGTACAAAAGTCCGTACGTTTCCTTGTTCGCAGCATTGTTATTAGGATATTGCCAATGGGTGGTCTGTCCCTGTGAAAGATCAGTGCCGTTTGCGAACTTGGTGGTCTTCATGTTTTCTTTTGTCCAGCACTGCGTGCCAATCTGGACGGTGTTATAGCTATTTTCATCGATATCGGAAATAACGGAAGTTCCACAGTTAAAGGGAGTTGAAAAGACCCGTTGTTCCCCATAAACCGTACCCAAGCTGTTGGTAGCGTATGCGCGGACATAATAGGTGGTGCTGCTTAACAATCCCGTAAGGTGGCTCGTAAAATCTCCAAGCCCGGCGCCATCAACAGTATGGTTGTCAGCAATAGTAGGATATTGCGATGTGCTCCAGCACACGCCACGCGCCGTCACCGCAGAATCGCCCTCGGCAGACACACTTCCTCCACAAGTGGCCGAATTGAATACTATTTCTGTAACGGAATCCGTCATTATGGTGGGTATGACATAGACCAACACGCCCAACTCCTCTCCGTATGCCGTTCCTGAACTATTGGTAGCGTAGGTCCGTACATAATATGTATTACCCGATTCAAGTCCCACAACAGTATCTATAAAGACACCATATCCGTTTCCATTTTCAGTATGTTCATCAAGGACAGTGGGGTTCGGGGAAATACTATAGCAAACACCCCGCACACTGACCTCTTCACAAATCCCATGCTGCACTTCGCCTCTGACCATCATCCCAACTCCAGCACAATTCTCAATTGACAAAGTGGTCACAGCCGGAAGGGGCTCATCCAAAGTCGTCACAGCATATTCTTCCCCGTATGCCGTCCCCACATTATTGGTGGCATACGCCCGCACATAGTAATTGGTGCTACAATCCAACCCCGTCACATTGCATACAAAACTTCCAGTTCCTGTTCCAGAAGCGATGTGATTGTCAGCAAGGGTTGGATTCCCAGTGGTATTCCAGCAAATGCCGCGCAAGACCGTTCCTGAACAATTCGCAGCCAAAACATTTCCGCCAGCAGTAAATGAGGTTTGCGCCACATTCGTGGGCTGTGCAGTATTGACATACGGCACATCACTCAATGTTCTGAAAGTAACCAGTTGTCCGTAAGCTGTACCGACAGCATTGGTGACATAAGCCATAACATAGTATCTTGTGTCCGGACTGAGTCCTGTCAGGCTGGATGAAAACCCGCCCATTCCACCGCTTTCCGTAGTGTGTGCAGTATTTAGCGACGGAACAGAACTGACTGTCCAGCACACTCCCCGGGCAGTAATTGCCGAATTCCCATCTGATGTGACCGTTCCTCCACAAACGGCTGACGTTGAAGTAATTTGGCTTACTACTGAGTCTGTAACAACCGTGCCAAGTGTCGGAATTATGATGTTTACTGATATTGGATTCTCAGGATAGGTCTCCTCATCTCGGACACATCGCACCGAAAACCTATCCTCTGGCCACGAGACATCCCTTATTACCGTATGGGAATTATTCCAAAGGGAACGATACCAATACCCGGTGGTGCCCCCAACAGTGATAGTGCTTGCCGTCCAAAAGAAAGTACATTCGCCATGCCATAACGAAATTTGATCTCTTGAAATTCCTGCTGGACGGACACTAAAACCTGTCACATTCCGATAGGAAGCATTCATGTTCCCCGGTGCGTACAAAACAGAAGAAGGAAGCCATCCAAGCGTATCACATAGTGTTATTGCCATATTCGAACGATAACCGCTGTCGTTTGCCACTACAGAGTCCATTCCAGCGTAAATTTCCAGATTCTTCCATTCCCTATCGCTCGGCAAGTGCCAGCCATCGGGACAAATTCCTTGCACACCCGAAGGAACTGCATTGGAACTTGTTCCTCCATTCATCATTGCATTCCAATTGTACAACAATCCGTATGTTACAGCAACGGACACATCACTATTGTAGCCATAATTATTCTCTGGGTGATTGGGATAGGCATAGTCGCTAATAGGTTCACCCATTGAAGTGTGCGTAGTGCGGAGATTCTCTCTCATCCAACATTGGTTACCCATAACCACTGTAGAATAGGCATTGCCGTCATAGTCATAAAGTGTCTGACAACCAGTGGAAACCGCATCAAAAGTGAGGACAATCGTTTCTGTTTCCTGTAGTTCTCTCGTCTGATGAACACTTTCGCGAGAGGTGTCATTGATGGTGGCATGTCCTATATATTCCATCTCATCTCCAATAGCCACCGGACGCACAATGTCGCTTTTTAGATGGAATCGTCCTTTTTCCACACTTCCAATGTATGAAATAAGATTGCTATGACCATTTCCCGTATTCAGCATCTTTATGGTTGCAGAATTTTTGTTTGTTTGGGCAGTGAAAAAATAAGTTTGTGGCTTAGCTAACGATACTCTGAACAAATGGGTTCCTGCGTCCAAATTGATGTTAAGCGAAGATATCAACTTCCCGTTAATATCAAACACTTGTAGATTTACCTGCTCGGTTTCAAATAAGGATAGTGAAATTTGTGTCTTTCCATCAAAAGGATTCGGCGTATTCTGCGACAATATGAAATGCCCCTTCTCCCCCGTGTAATTTTCTATTCCTATGTTATTTTGAATATGTAGAACAGTATCAGGATAGTACAATGTTTCATTCCAACCGTGTGTGTGATTCATTATCCGGATACTGTCTAATCTAACATATTGATTGGCTACATCTCTGCCAACAAAAGTCAATTCTACAGTTTGTGAAAAGCCCATGACGGCTAAAGTGAGAAACATAATAAACGAAACAAATTTTCTCATAAATTACTGAATTCAAGTTTCAAATGCAACATTCGGTTGAATGATATCAGCCGCAAAAATACAACTATTTGCCAAGATTTATCCCTTCACAGCAGAAAAATGAACCCTCATTGCGAAATAATAATTTTATTCAGTTGTAAAATACATTGATTCAATATGTTGCAAATTACAGAAAGGACTCTATTTTTATTCCTTCACAGCAGAATTTTAATCCGTCTCCACTGAAAATGCATCTGTTCTTCACTAAGTGATTTCCCCTGTTGTCTCATTTGAGAAATGGTGTACCGTTGCACCTATGGATTGTATTCAGGCCAGACAGTCTTGTAAAATACTGTCACATCTTTATTGCCGCGGATGGCGTTGCATATCCAATTTTTTGGTAACTTTGCCGCATCAACTTTTCGAATTTTGCCTGAAGACTTTCGCAAACTTCTGGAAGTTGGCGGAAAATGAATAAAAACAGAAATTTCCATCCCATCATGAAAAGATTCATCCTCTGCACCTTCGCACTGACACTATCACTACTCTCTTTGCAGGCACAGTCGGTCACCCCCGAAGAAGCCGCCAGCGTCGCCGCCGCCTTCCTGCAAAGCCAAGGGAAACGGTACCATTCCGACCGACACAATCCCCTCCGATACCGTGTCCTCAGACACCGTCCAAACGGACACCACTGGAATTTTCTATTACATACCCGACAATATCCCAATATACCCCAACCCGACACCGACAACATCAACATCAATTCCAAATCCGACAACCAGCGTGGTCACCATTGAACTGAACCCTGAAACCTGTACCCTAAACCCTGAGATCCATGTGTTCGACATCTATGGTCGGCGGTTACAAATTATACCTGTGTCGGGCAGAACCAACCAAATTAACCTGTCGCCCTACCCTTCCGGTATTTACCTCATAAAATTGACAAGCATCCACAACGTGATAACCGTAGGGAGAGTGGTGAAACAATAGTCCTTTAGTGAAGGCTTTAGATAGAAGGATATGATTGTCTGCATTGCGGAAAAACCCAGTCTCTACAAACGACGCAAATCGACCTGTCATCCAACACCCCCGGCGTTTACCTTGTAAGGGAGGTGAATGGCGGCAAGGTGATGGCGGTGCGGAAGGTGGTGAAGGAGTAATATCCTTTCATCTTTTCATCTATAAAAGGATGCCTTTTACAGTCGCGAAATCCGAAGGTCAAATTCCTCGCGGCGGGCTTCGGAAATGATGAACGCTTCGCGAACTTTCTTCAAATAGAGTTCATTACCTTGTATTTTGTCGATTTCCAACAAATTGACAATCTGATTTTTATTAATCATCATAAAGTTGCCGTCCAGCTGCTCAAGGATGGACTCGAAGGTAGCATATACCGAGTCGGTGTTGGCGGAGTCGGTGTAGTGGATGACCTTGATGCGGGAGCTTCCGTTGGTGATTTGTTCGAACGACTGCGATGCAATGTAAGCGATGTGGTCGCTGCGCACCTTCAGCGAGCCGGCATTGATGAGTTGGGTGTTGCTGCGGCTCTCTATTTGGGAGCGTTCGTTCTGAATGACGACATTCTCCACATGTTCGAGCCGACGGCTAATTTCCGCATTCCTCTCCTTCAGCTGCTGGTTTTCCTTTAGCAATTTCACATTTTCTTCTAACAGTTCTTTTTTGGTTTTCCCTTTGAAAAGCCGGTAGATGCCGAGCGCGGAAAAATAGAAACAGCCGCATAGGAATGTAATGATGAAGATGAGTCCGAAGATTTGAAACAGGACTGATGTGACCGAGTTGAAGGTGATATTTCCCATAAATGAAAATTTGAGCAAAAATAACACTTTGCACGAAATTGGCGATGACATAAAAACGGCTGTTCGTGACAGATTTTTAGGTTTTAATGCTGCAAGACTGCCCGCAGTCGGTTGTATCGCCTATTTTTGCAAAGTTTTATCTCCAGTGGAATCTGTTTTATAAAATTATTAAATATGAAAAAACATCTATTCTTTTCTGCTTTTTTGACATTAGCCACCCTCTTCACAACCGCCGCACCGGTGGATACCACTAACGCCTTACAGGTGGCACAAAACTTCTACAGCAAACATGTAATTGCGATGGACGATCGCTCAACGATGACCACTTTGACGTGTGTGCCCAACAGCGGTTTCCGCAACTGCTATCTTTTCAACGCCTCTACCGGCAACGGATTTGTGATAGTATCTGCCGATGACCGCGCTCTGCCTATCTTGGGCTACGCAGAAACCGGTACACTGACCCCCGCCATGCTGCCCGTCAACTTCGTCAGCTGGATGGACGTGTATGAGAGCGAGATAGATTGGGTGAAAGAAAATGTGTCGCAGCCCGATGAGGCTACTGCCAGCCAGTGGCAGCAACTGCTCAGCAACACCTACGAACCCGTGCGTGCCGACCGCAGTGTTGCGCCGCTGCTCAGCACTACGTGGGGACAAGGGGCTCCGTACAACGCATATTGTCCATACGACAGTTACTATGGGGCAACGAGCGTGACGGGGTGTGTGGCTACCGCCATGGCCCAGATCATGAAGTACTGGGAATACCCCTATAAAGGAACAGGTTCCCACTCCTATTACCATAATAGTTTTGGTACGCTCTCGGCCAATTTCGGTAGCAGCATCTATTCATGGTTCGACATGCCTAATAGCAATCCTCCGGCAAACAACACCTCTATCGCTGCACTGATGTACCACTGCGGAGTGAGCGTGGATATGGACTATAGCGGTAGCCCTTCAGGAAGTGGGGCGTATTCTCATGATATTTCAAATGCATTGATTAATTATTTCGGATACCAGTCAACTGCAATGTGGGTACAGGAGACCAATTATGGTTATTCTCAATGGATTGCTCTTCTAAAGAATGAATTGGATAATGGCCGGCCTATGGAATATAGTGGACAAGACCTTCAACAAGGGGGACATTCTTTCGTGTGCGATGGGTATAACAACGACTATTTCCACTTCAACTGGGGGTGGAGTGGAACGGCTAATGGTTATTATATGCTCACCTCCCTTGCGCCAAGCTCATACGATTTCAGTAATGGCGAGGCAGCCACCATCGGCATCCAGCCGCCAAGCGATTTCACCGGCTACAATCTTCTGACATATAGCAATATGAACCTGTCAGCCTCTACCGTTCCCGCCAACCAGAATTTCACCCTTACGATGAATGTGGTGAACATGGGCAGCAGGGTCTATGATGGCCAGTTCGTGCTCGTGGCGATGGATGTGAACGATAACAACAACTACTATTATGCATGCACAAGAGCTGTGCAATTGAATGGGGGGACATACACAACGCTCAATTTCAATACGGCATCTATTCCAGTCGCGGGCAACTATTATTTGTGGGTGTTTTATGATGTTGATGGAGATTTGTTTTATGTGCAACAATATGGCACTTACGTGAATGAGGCCAACATTACGGTAACGGGGTCTGGCATGGATAATTACGAGTCGAACAACACGCCTGCCACCGCCTATCAGTTGGGGTCGGTTACGGGTAGCAGCCGGACCTACACCGTGAATGCATCCTTCCATAATGCCTCTGATGTGGATTACTACAAAGTGGTGTGCCCTGCCGGTTATTATTACACAGTGAACGCCACGCTCTATTCTCGCTACACCTCCTATAACTTTACTGCCGATGCGCAGTTCTTCTCCACCACGAATCCTAACTCGTGGGGCACAGCCTACGATGAAACCATGCCAGCGCTGACGTTGAATAACGGCGGCACCGTGTATTTCAAGGTGGTGCCGTACAACAGTTCATTGGGTACCTACCGGTTGCAAATCACAGTTACACGCTCTTCCGTTGGCATCGAAGAAACTGATTCAACGGATGACCTCTTGACCATATATCCGAATCCAACCGCCAATAAGTGTATGGTACGATGCAATCTCGCCGACGCCTCGAAGATTCGCCTATATGATGTCCAAGGGAGACTTTTGCGGCAAATACCTATGCGGAATGAATTGACAGAAATTGACTTGTCAAACTTCGCTTCAGGTATTTACTTTGTTTATATTTGTACGGAAGACAGAATTCTCGCTATCCGAAAAATAGTCAGAGAATAAGGTATGGATTCGCCCTGCAAAGTGAGGAAAAATCTGATTAATTGATGGGTGTTATTTTGGAAAAAACAAGACGAGATGAGTCGGTTTACCGCCACTCCGCGAAGCAGGCGAACCCGTAGCGGGTTTCCGTATTCTCGGTGGGAAGAAAGAAGTAGAGGATTTTCAAATCCTCCGGAATCTCCTGATTCTCAATGGTGAAACAATTATCACGAGACCAGTCACTGTAGCCGGGTAAAAGTTTCAATTTGACGAGCATCCATTCTGCCACGCGGTCGGTGCGCCACTGGCAATAGGCGCGGGCCTGCTGGGGCGGAATGCCCAACACGGGATAAGCGTTGTACCCCGGATTCCGAAAATAGTAGGTGGCGATGCTGTCGGGCAGCTGCTGGAGAAGAATCTGCATATCGGGCTGGGCGGCGCGGTATTCTTCCGATTCTTTTCCATAAATCTTCTCCAACCAATAGAGGTACTCGAGCCAGTCGAGGTTGGTGATGAGATTGCGGTCCCTATACGCGTTTTGTGAAATTCGTACCAGCCCACTGGGCGGCACCTTTTGCTGGTAGTTTTTCCTGGTGATGTGCTGGGCGTTTCCCATCATCATCAACCCTATAAAAAGAAGGAAGAAAAGCAGTCGGAATCGCATGGTCTTTTCTTTTAAAGAACGGAAAAAGGAGGCGGGGGCTTGGGTGGGGAGAAGAAAAATAACTCACTCCTATTATGATAAAACACATCATTCATCCTTTCATCATTTAATCTTTTCATCGAAACCTTCCCCCGAATAATTCTCCGTTTCCAATTCTCAATTTTCAGTTTTATTAGTACCTTTGCGGTCTGAAAATAAGATTGTGAGGAAGTGTAATCATAAATAAAAAGGTAGCCTATGTCTTTAAAGTGTCAGAATTGTGGTGCAGAGAATGTTGATCATGCCAAATACTGTTGCGAGTGTGGAAAGGAAATGGGGTTCTATTGCAGAAAATGTGGCAGTTACAATCCTAATGGAAAATTTTGCATTTCCTGCGGGACAAAAAACGACCCTGTGAATTGGGATGAAGCATCTACAGACCCTAATGATTATTCACGGGAAAATGTGTACGAAGATGAATCGGGCACCTATACTGCAGATCGATTAGTTTTTCTCAAAGGAAATCATGACACTAAAAAAATTGAAATACGACAAGGCACCCGTATTATCTGTAACCACGCCTTAGACATATATTGGATAGACGAATATGACTACAACGAAGCAATTGTTGAGGAATTAATCATCCCCAATTCGGTCACAAAAATTGGAGAATACGCATTTCCGTATTGTAGCTCTCTGCAATCCATTGTGGTTTCAGAAGGCAATACCATATATGATTCTCGCAATAATTGCAATGCCATCATTGAAACAGCAAGCAATACACTTGTGGTTGGATGTAGTCAAACTGTAATTCCCAATTCGATCACGCATATTGGGAAAAATGCATTCTTTGGTTGTAGCTCTCTGAAGTCCATTTTCATTCCCAATTCGGTCACGGAAATAGGATGGGCAGCATTCGAAGATTGTAACTCTCTGCAATACATCATCATTCCCAAAGGCTCGAAAGAAAAATTCCAAGAGCTATTGCCAGAGTATCAGCATTTGCTGAAAGAAGAATAAACTTTATACTAATGAACAGAGTTGTATTGTGAAAATGAAAACAAAAAACACTATGACCAAACTAAAACCCAAAGAATGTCAGAACATTGAATACAAAAGCAACTGGCACGATGACTATTTGAAATGGATTTGCGGGTACGCCAACGCGCAAGGTGGGGTGATATACTTCGGCATGGATGACGACCATAAGGTGGTCGGGCTGGAGGATGTGGAACGGCTGCTGGAGGACGTCCCCAACAAGATAAGCACCACAATGGGCATCGTGGTGGATGTGAACCTGCACGAACAAAATGGACTTTCCTATATTGAGGTGGTGACAGAGCCCAGCAACATCCCCATCAACTACAGGGGTAAGTACTACTATCGTTCCGGCAGCACGTTGCAGGAACTGCGCGGCCCGGCTCTCCAACAATTTATCCTCAAAAAGATGGGCCGCTCGTGGGACGATATCACCAACGACCGCGCCACATTGAACGACATCGACCGCGATGCCATTGAATACTTCCTTCGGAAAGGCATTGAGGCAGACCGTATTCCCGAAGACCAGCGCAATGCTTCCACTCAAGATGTGCTGGAAAGCTTGCACCTGTTGGACGATGACGGCCACCTGAAAAATGCCGCTTTACTGCTGTTCGGCAAAGACCCGCTGAAGTTCTTCCCCAGCGTGCAGTTCAAGATCGGCCGTTTCGGAATCGACGAGGCCGACCTACTGATACAGGATGTGATAGAGGGCAACCTCATCCAAATGGCCGACCGAGTGATGGACGTGCTGAGAGCCAAATACTTGGTGTCGCCCGTCCGCTTTGAGGGAATGCAACGCTACGAGGAGTTGGAGGTGCCCAAAGCGGCTTTGCGTGAGATTTTGTACAACGCCATCACCCACAAGGACTATACCGGTCCCGACATCCAGATGCACGTCTATAACGACCACGTGGAGATTTGGAACGAGGGCGAACTGCCGAGTGGCTATAACGAAAAAGTGCTTTACGGGAAACACTCCTCGAAACCCCGGAACAGGAACATCGCCAACGCAATGTTCAGAGCGGGTTTCATCGACTCGTGGGGAAGGGGCTACTCCAAAATTTACGATGGCTTCAAAGCCGCCGGCCTGCCGATGCCCTCCGTCGAGCCGCACTGCGGCGGCACATTGGTGAGTTTCCAACGGGGCTTCGATGTCGTAAGAGGAAGGAGAAATGTCACCAGTAATGTCACTAGTGATGTCACCAGTTTTGTCCCCAGTAATGTCGTAAGTAATGTCGTAAGTAATGTCGTAAGTAATGTCGTAAGTAATGTCGGTAGTTTTGTCGGTAGTGATGTCAGTAGTTTGTCAGTAGTTCAACTATCTGAAAGACAGAAGAAAATATGCAAATTGATAAAGGAAAATCCTTTCATTTCGGGTGAACAAATGTCAGTAGTTTTGTCAGTAGTTCCGCGAACCATTTGGCGTGACCTTGCAGCTATGCAAAAGCAGGGCGTTCTTATTCGCGAGGGCAATACAAGTGCGGGACATTGGGTGCTGCTAATAGAAAACGAGTAATTATGATTATTGTAGAATCGCGGCGATAGATTTTTTAACCCCATTGAATTTCAACAAAAAATCGTACTTTTGCCCCATCACTTTACATAAAACTCCCATGCCCCGCCGCCTCGCGCTTTTCATCACCCTCCTGATTCTCTGCTATACCGCTGTCGCACAGCAAAATTGGTGCCGCATCACAGGGGAAGTGATGATAGGTGAGAACTTGCATCTGTCGTCTGCCTCCGTGTATATTCAGCAACAAGACAGCATCATTACAGGAATGTTGACAGGAGATCATGGCCAGTTTGAAATGGAAGTTCAACAATCGCCCCAACCGTTTCAACTGGTGGTGATTTATATGGGCTATAAAACAAAATATATTGATTTTAAGACCGATAGCAACAACATAGCATTAGGAACAATTTTACTGGAACCCTACGCAAAAACGTTGGAAGGGGTGACAATTTCGGCTGAAAAAACACCGATTATTGTGTACGGAGAACATACCATCTTCACCCCGACCGAGCCTACCGATCTGATGGGTGGAACCGTGGCCGACGTGCTTCGAGGCCAACCTTCGGTGACCGTTGACCCCGATGGGAATGTCGCACTCCGAGGCAACAGCAACGTGCTGCTGCTCATCGACGGCGTGCCCACCAACCTCGGCTCCATCCACACCATCCCCTCCTCCAACGTGGGGAGCATTGAAATCATTACCAACCCCAACGCCACCTACGATGCGGAAGGCACCGGCGGCATCATCAATATCGTCACCCAAAAAGGCGGAATGAAAGGGCTTACCGGGATGGTGGCCGCCAACTACGGATTCAACCACTTCGTCAATGGCAACATCGCCCTCAACTATACCGGCCAGAAGTTCGCCCTCCGTTTTTCCTACCAAGTGAAATACGAGGATGAGGTCAACAACGGGTGGCTCTACCGCTACTACCGCGAAAGCGGCGACAGTCTCAGTCAGCAGATCCACGCCCTCCGGACGGTATTCAACAACAACATCGCCCTCGGCATCACCGTCAAACCCGACATGCGCAACGAGTTCAATGCCGACGTGCGGCTGATCCTGCCGCGGCTCAATACCGTGCAGAATCTCACCAACGACTGGTTTTACCAGAACGTCACCACGCTGGAGCATCGCCGCAGCGACGTAACATGGAACCGCGAGAATATCGACGGGACGGTTGCTTATCGCCACGTCATCACGCCCCAACGGCTTTCGTTCTCCATCAAGGCAAACGTCTCCAAAATCTGGGGGCATCGCCCGTCGTACTACTTCCTGGAAGGCGACTCTGTGAGCCAATCGGTGTCGGGCGGCAGTCCGCTGCTCACCTCCGCGCAGACCGACTGGCGCATCATGCGGAAGTACGGCACGTGGGAGACGGGCGCGAAGTTCTCGTACCGCCAGAACAACATCTACCACAAGTTCTACGAGTGCGACAGTATCGGCTGGCATTCGTCCGAACGCTTCAGCAGCGACCTGCTGCACCGCGAGTACATCCCCGCCGCCTATATGCAGTTCACCTCCTCCGATTGGAAGAAATTCAGTCTGAGCGCCGGTCTGCGCCTCGAATACAGTTTGGTGCAGCTGCATAGCGACAAGGAGAGTATCGACCGTACCACCCACCACTTCTTCGCCGGGCCTTCGCTATCGTGCAAGTACAGTTTCAATCCCAATCCCAAGTACAGTTTTAATCACAATCATTCGCTTTTGCTGACTTACTCGCGGCGCATCACCCGTCCCACCTACCCGCAACTCAACCCCTATATGAGTATGATCGACCCGCACAACTTCGAGCAGGGCAATATGTACCTCAAGCCCGAACAGGCCGACAATGTGGAACTGCTTTATCAATTCAAACAGCGACTGATACTGATGTGGGATGTCGCCGCCAGCTTGTATTACAACCATATTGACAACTACATCACTCAAGTGGCTTTTTTTGAGGAGGATATTTTAAGAATGACTTACGTCAATGTGACGCACCAGCACAAGGCGGGACTGAATGTGGGGGTGACGGTGAGCCCCCTGAAATGGATGATGTTGATGCTGGGTACCAATACCTACTACGTTCATTCTATGGCGAAGGAATATAGTTCGGGCGACCTATCGAACCACGGCTGGGTGAACAGCAGCAACCTCAAGTTGCAGTTCCGTCCGATCAAGGGGATGAACCTTGCCCTACAGTATTTTCTGAACACGCCGCAATACTACCCGCAGTTCACCACGCGCCTGTCGCACTACATGGACATCAGCATCAGTCAGACGTTCCTGAAGGGGGCGTTGGCAGTGTCGGCGCGGCTCACCGATGTGTTCAACACCCGCCAGTGGGAGGTGTTTTCCGACACCGACTATTACCGGATGAGCAACCTACTGCACGGCAAAAGCCGGATGGTATGGTTGGGAATCAGCTACAACTTCAACGGTTACCGGAAGACAGGCGCGGCCAAACCCGAAAGCGACGACCGCAGCAAGATCAAGACGGGGTTGTAAAACGAAGGGGATCTGCAGGTTGAATCTATAATGGCTTAACCATGAGTCAAAAAAGTTGTATTTTTGCAGCCAATTGTATAAGATGCGAAAATATCTCATTTTCCTGGTTTTGATTGTGTGTCAGTTTGCACTGTTCGCCACGCACCAACGGGCGGGCGAGATTACGTACAGACATGTCAGCGGGCTGACCTATCAATTCACGCTCATCACTTATACATATACCCCCAGCGCGGCCGACCGTCCGGAATTAGACATCGTTTGGGGCGACGGCACCACCTCCACCGTGGCACGCACTTCAAGAGTCCATTTAGGGAACGACATCTCACGCAACGTCTATGTAACCGAGCACACATTCCCCTCCACCGGCACCTTCGCCATCTCTATGGAAGACCCCGACCGCAACGCGGGCATCGTCAACATCCCCAACTCCGTCAATGTGCCCTTTTTCCTTGAAACGATTCTGGTTATCAATCCCTTCCTCGGTCCCAACTCCTCCCCACAACTGCTGAATCCGCCAATTGACAACGGCTGCCGCAATGTGCCTTACTACCACAATCCAGGCGCTTACGACGCCGACGGCGACAGCCTCTCTTACAGCCTCATCACCTGCCGCGGCTACAACGGCGAGGACATTCCGGGCTACGCGCTTCCCGCAGCCAGCAACTACATCTCCATCAACCCTCAAACGGGAGATCTGACTTGGGACTCCCCTGTCCTGCAAGGCGAGTACAACATCGCCATCCTCATACAGGAATGGCGCAACGGCGTGCTCATCGGCTCGGTGGTGCGCGATATGCAAATCACCATCTCCTCCTGCGACAACGTGCCCCCGACCATTGAAACCATTAGCGACACGTGCATCACGGCAGGCGAGACACTCGCTTTCAACGTGACCGCGAACGATGCCAATTCCACTTCGGTTGCACTTTCCGCGACAGGCGGCGTCTTCAATCTCAGCAACTCGCATGCCACGTTCGCCACCGCCAACGGCACCCCGCCCGTAACTGGCCATTTTATGTGGCACACCAACTGCGGACACGTCCAACTGAACCCCTATAGCGTACTCTTCAAGGCGGTGGACAATGGCCCGCAAGTCAATCTTACATCTTATAAAACAGTGAACATCACCGTAGTTGCCCCCAAACCCATCATCTTGAGCGCAACACCTATAGGGAATAGCATCGTGATTGACTGGCAGCGACACGTCTGCAATAACGTCATCGGCTACCAGATTTACCGCCGCGTGGGAAGTTATGATTTTGAACCCGACCATTGCGAGACAGGCATGCCTGAATATGCTGGCTATCAGCTGATTGGGATAACAAACAATGTCAACGACACCATTTTCACCGACGACGGCTCCGCACTGACACTGAACCACGGCAACGAATACTGCTACCGCGTGGTGGCCTTCTTCAATGACGGCTCAGAAAGTTACGTTTCGGACGAAATCTGCGCCGTGCTGAACAACGACGTTCCCCGTCTGACCAACGTGGACATTGACGCCACCCACGAAACCAATGGCACAATTCTTCTTAAATGGCTGAAAGCAAGCGAGTTGGATACTACTCAATATCCAGGACCCGATTATGAATACCACATCTTCAGAGCCACAACCCATACTGCGTCTGCCTATTCGCTCATCCATACGAACTACGACATCAACGACACCACCTTCACTGACGTAGGATTGAACACCACCTCTCAACAATACTATTACAAGGTTGAATTGTGGGCGGAGGCCGCCGATAGTCTGGTCAAGGTCGGGCTATCGGATGCGGCATCCTCCATTCAATTGAATATCACGCCATTGGATAGAAGTTTGCAGTTGGAATGGAATGAAACCGTACCGTGGACCAACACCGAGTACACCATTTACCGGATGAACGAGAACCTGCACCAATTCGATTCCATCGGCACAACGGATGCAACCTATTATGTGGATGAAAATTTGCTGAACGGGCACACCTATTGCTACTACGTGGCTTCAGCGGGAGGTTATTTCGCACCCGACACGATTGCGCCGTTCATCAACCGCTCGCAGCAAATTTGCGCTTCGCCTGCCGACATCACACCACCGGAGGTTCCCTCTGTGGTCATTACCACCGATTGCGAAAATGTGGACATCGCCTGGCAATTTTCCTCCGATTCAGCCTACATGGATGTGTATCAGTACTTTATCTATTATAAACCCACGAGCGATGCAGCATTTGCGGTGCTGGATTCTTTCCAAATGGATGAAGTCTGCTACCCCTCTGCCTGCACCTATCAACTCACCAATCTTCCCTACGTTGTCGGTTGTTTTGCCCTGGCCGCCGTCGACACCGCCAATAACCTGTCGGATTTGAGCGAGTCGGTCTGTTTCGACATTGACGCCTGTTCACCATACCTACTGCCCAATATCATCACCCCCAACGGCGACGGCTACAACGACATCTTGGTCCCGTTCCCTTACGACAATGTGGAAGGCGTTGACTTCTACCTTTATAACCGATGGGGCCGCTTGGTTTTCAAAACCACCGATCCCGACCTCAACTGGGACGGCAAGGATATGTATTCGCACCAAATTTCCTCCAATGGAACTTACTATTATGTCTGCTACGTACGGCTCCACTCCCTAGCCGGAATCATCACGCGGGAACTACACGGAACAATAACTGTTATTAATTGAGAGTTGAGAATTGAGAGTTGAAAATTGAGAATTGATGTGAACGAAATTAGGGAATTATAACTGATTCTCAATAAGTTATCATTCAAAGTTCACTATTTGCAAATCATTTAAACACAAAATGTTGAAGCAAAGGGCAAAGGACGGGAAGACGGAGGTCTTCGACATTGTGCGCCGCAAGTGGGTGCCGATGACGGAGGAAGAGACCGTGCGCCAATTCCTCATCCATTTCATCGTAGAGGAAAAGAAAATCCCCGTTTCGCATTTGTCGGTGGAGCGGCAAATCACAGTGAACGGGCTCACGCGCCGCTACGACCTTGTAATTTTCAACAACTTAGGAAAGCCTCAACTGGTGATTGAATGCAAAGCACCTCACATTGAGTTGTCACAGGAGGTGATTGAGCAGGTGGGCCGCTACAACAAGACGTTGCATGCCCCCTTTATCGGTGTGAGCAACGGCCGCCAGCACTTCTTCTTCCGCATCAACTTCGCGACGGAAGAGATCACCTTCTGCGAGGATTTCCCCAACCTTTGAAAGCAACGAAAGTTGAAGTCCCCCAGTTTTCAATTCTCAGTTTTCAATTTTCAATTAAATTTTGTGATTTTGCGCATCCAGAATCACCCTTCGTCTCACCACCCCCGCCGCCAATAGACTTGTTTGTAACATGGTTTGTCCAGAGCCTCCGTCCAGACAGAGAGTCTCACGGATTTTTTTGTGTTCGTAATGAAAAGCGGAAACGGCCAACAACCGATTGGAAAAATGATGATTACAAACATAAAAAAGAACCCATGAAAAAAGTTTTATGCCTTCTTGCCGTAGCCGTGATGGGTATGGCAGCAACTTTTGCATTGGTGTAGCGTACAGACAAGAGGAGAATTTCACCACACAAAACGAAGATGTGACTATTGATGGACAACCCTGCCCCGGCATACCCACCCTCACCGACATTGATGGCAACATATACAACACGGTGCAGATTGGCCAGCAGTCGCTTGAATCCGAAGTCGGAGAGCGGGTTGATGACCTTCAGCCCGTGCTCCCGGATGTAGGCCTCGGTTTCCTCTATGCTCGGCAGTCCTTTCGTGATAGCGCCCGTTGTTCCATTTGTGCGAGGCGAATTGGCAGTCCGCACCTCTTGCTTTTGTCTTTTCTTTTTCATTTCGCGGTAGATTAGTTAGTACTTGAGCCGCAAAGATACAACCGCCCTAATGCAAAACCAATGGCTTTTTAAAATTATTTTATTGAAAATCAATATGTTAAAACGACATCTTTTAACAAAAATCAGGTCAATTTTTAGCGATGAGACCACAAACAGTCAGAAATGTGCCATTTTTTGAAAGAACGGTTTTGGGGAATTTTCGGAGTTTTAAGGAAATTTAAACGATGATATGAAGGATAGGGACATACGCAAATTGTTGCGCACAACGTAGGCATTGTCCAACCTGAACGGCAATGCAATATGCATGATTTGCGTGAATTTGGGCATCACAAAGATATTGCAAATGAAATTTTAGTATCTTTGCGGACTTTTCCAACTAAAAAAAATCAAGATATGAAGATAGACTTTTTAGGTGCCACCACCGAAGTAACCGGCAGCAAATTCCTGCTGACCACCATCAAGGGAGTTAAAATTTTACTGGACTGCGGAATGTACCAAGGCAAGGGCTTGGACACCGACCACATGAACCGCGACCTCGGCTTCGACCCGAAAGAGATCGACTACATTCTGCTTTCCCACGCCCACATCGACCACTCTGGGCTGATTCCTTTCGTGGTGAAAAACGGATTCAAAGGCAGCATCTTCTGCACCCCCGCCACCCGTGACCTCTGCTCCATCATGCTCCCCGACTCCGGCCGCATCCAGGAGGTCGATACCATCCAATTCAACAAGAAGAGAGCCAAGCAGGGCCTCGAACCCGTGGAACCGATTTACACGATGAGGGATGCGGTCCAATGCATGCGCCACTTCGTCAGCATTCCCTACAACCTGCCGTTTGCCATCACTCCCGACTTCACAATCCAATTCCTGAACACCGGGCACATGCTCGGCAGCTCCGCCGTCTTCATCACTTTTAAAGAAGGCAAAAGAAAGAAGCGACTCTGCTACACCGGCGACATCGGCCGCTACAACAAAGCCATTCTCCCCGACCCAGAGAAATTCCCGCAAGCCGATTACATCATTACCGAATCCACCTATGGCGACCGCTTGCACACCACCATCGACCAAGCCGAACAAGATTTGATGATGGTGGTTCAGGACGCATGCGCCAAACGCAGGGGCAAACTCATCATCCCATCGTTTGCCATCGGTCGCACACAAGAAATCGTGTATGCGCTCCAGAAACTGAGCAACGCCAACAACCTGCCCTCCGTGGAAATCTTCGTTGACAGCCCACTCGCCGTCGCTGCCACCGACATTTTCCGGCTCCACAGCGACTGCTTCAACGAGTCGATGCAAGAATACATCAAGACCGACCCCGACCCATTCGGATTCCAACAACTGCACTATGTGCGCAGCATTGAGGACTCCAAGCGCCTCAACAGCTACAACCGCCCGTGCATCATCATTTCCGCTTCGGGCATGATGGAAGCGGGGCGCGTAAAACACCACCTCGCCAACAACATTGAGAACCCGCGTACCACCATCCTCTCCGTCGGCTACTGCTCCCCTACAACGTTGGGCGCCAAGATTATGCGCGGCGACAAAGAGGTCTCCATCTTCGGAACCGTGTACCAAGTAAAAGCCCATCTCGCCTCCATCGAGGCCTTCTCCGGACACGGCGACTACAACGAACTCATCAAGTACCTCTCTTGCCAAAACAAGAAAAAAATCGCCAACATCTTCATCGTCCATGGCGAGGATTCTTCCCGCATCGCCTACTCACAACACCTTCGTGAAGCCGGCTTCGCAAACAGCACCATCCCCGCCTTCCGCGAAAGCGTGGAAATTTAATTGTTCCCAACTCTGCCTGAATAAAATGCAAACTTTCGACAAATACCCATCCCCCTGTTACATTATGTTTGAGGAGTCGCTGGAAGCGAACCTCCAACTGCTGGATTTGGTCCAGAAAGCCGCCGATGTATCCATCATCTGCGCGCTGAAGGGAATGTCGTTCTGGCGCTCTTTCCCGATGATCGGACACTACCTGAGCGGCGCAACGGCCAGCTCGCTGAACGAAGCGCGCCTGATTTCGGAAGAAATGGACTGCGATGCCCACACCTATGCCCCCGTCTATCACGAGGACGAGTTCCAAGATTTGATGCTCTACAGCAGCCATATCACGTTCAACTCGCTGTCGCAATGGGCGAAATTCAAACCCGCCATCGACGCTTTCCCAAAACCAATCAGCTGCGGACTGCGCGTCAATCCCGAATACTCGGAGGTTACAACCGACCTTTACAACCCCGCCATTCCCGGCTCGCGCCTCGGCATCTTGGCAGAGGACATGCCCGCCCATCTTCCCGAAGGCATTGAAGGACTGCACTTTCACACTCTTTGCGAAAACAACAGCTATGCCTTAGAAAATTGCCTGAAAGCGTTTGAAGGAAAATTCGCACCACTCATCCGCGAATGCAAATGGGTGAACATGGGCGGCGGACACCTCATCACCCAAAAAGACTACAACATACCGCACCTCATTCAAATTCTGAAAAATTTCAGAAGCAGATATCCGAACCTGCAGGATGTGATTCTGGAACCCGGAGAGGCAGTGGGCTGGCAGACCGGCGTGCTGGTCTCAACAGTAGAGGATATTGTTGAAAACAAAGGCATCAAAATCGCGATGCTCAACATCTCCTTCTCCTGCCATCTGCCCGACTGTCTGGAAATGCCCTACAAGCCGACCGTGTTGGGCGCGAGCGAACCCACCGCCGACAGCAAACACGTCTATCGCTTGGGCGGATGCTCTTGTCTGGCAGGCGATTACATCGGCATGGGCGATTTTGCCTTTTCTGAACCGCTGGAAATCGGCGACCGCATCGTTTTCGACGACATGATCCATTACACAATGGTCAAGACCACTTTCTTCAACGGCGTGAAGCACCCCGCCATCGGCATGGTGAACAAGGAGGGCGAGTTCATCCTCTTCTCGCAGCCGGATTTCGAAGCCTACAAAGCGAAGTTAGGGTAAGGGGAATTCTTTCGTTAATTCATCGGTTACATCTTTCGGTTGCCACCCGTTCCTAAAAAATACGGAATCATTCCTTTCAATCTTGAGTATTCATAATCACGGAATCTTCTACATCTCTTTGTTTTTTTACAAGAGGTAAAGGGGTAATTCCAAAAAATATCTGCGCAAACTGTTTTACGATGTATTTTCTTATTAGATATTTTTGTAATTTTGCAACCCAAAACTGTATAATCATTTTTCCATGCAAATATCACATATTGAACACATTGGCATCGCCGTTAAGAGCTTGAAAGATGCAATTCCCTATTACGAAAACATGCTTGGATTGAAGTGCTACTCCATTGAAGAGGTGGCCGACCAGAAGGTAAAGACCGCCTTTTTCATGGTTGGGCAGACCAAAATCGAGCTTTTGGAACCCACTTCCGAAGAGAGTACCATCGCCGCTTTCATTGAAAAGCGTGGCGAAGGCATCCATCACATCGCTTTCTGCGTTGACAATGCCGCCGACGCACTCACGGAACTTGGCGAAAAAGGCATCCGTTTGATTGACAAGTGCCCCCGCAAAGGTGCCGAAGGTCTCAACATCGGTTTCCTTCACCCGAAAAGCACTGGCGGAGTTCTCACCGAAATCTGCGAAAAACCAGAATGCAAATAGCATTTTACGAATAAAAGAATATTTACAATAGCTTAGAATTCCATGAATAACCTCTTCTTATCAGGATTGCTCCAACTTGACAGTGGAAGTAGTTTCATTAGTGGCCTCCAGCAATTTTGGAGTTACACCGGCTTCGCCAATGCAGAAATCGGCAACCTCATTATGATCATCATTGGTTGCTTCTTCATCGGCCTTGCCATCCTCAAGGAGTACGAGCCGATGCTGCTGATTCCGATTGGATTCGGTATCATCGTCGGCAACATCCCGTTCACCGATGGTCTCCAAGTGGGTGTCTATGAAAACGGTGCCGTGCTCAATTACCTCTATTTCGGCGTTTTAAAGGGGTTTTACCCTCCTCTGATTTTCCTTGGCATCGGAGCTATGACGGACTTCTCCGCCCTGATCTCCAACCCTAAACTGATTCTGATTGGTGCCGCAGCCCAGTTCGGTATCTTCGGCGCCTACATCATCGCACTGCTACTCGGTTTCACCCCGATGGAAGCCGGCGCTATCGGCATCATCGGCGGCGCCGACGGTCCGACCGCCATCTTCATCTCGTCGAAACTGGCGCCGAGCCTGATGGGTGCCATCGCCATCTCGGCCTACTCCTACATGGCTTTGGTTCCCGTAATCCAACCGCCTATTATGCGCCTGCTCACCAACGACAAAGAACGCCTTATCCGCATGCGCCCACCACGGGTGGTCTCCCACAGAGAAAAAGTCCTCTTCCCAATTCTCTGCATCATGCTCACCGCATTCATCGTTCCAACAGGCCTTCCTCTGCTCGGTATGCTGTTCTTCGGCAACTTGCTGAAAGAGAGCGGTGTAACCAAACGACTGGCTAACACCGCCAGCAATGCCCTGATTGACATCGTCACCATCCTCATCGGACTCACCGTGGGCTGCTCCACACAGGCTTCCACCTTCCTGAACTACAAGTCTGTTTTGATTTTCTTCCTTGGCGCCTTCTCGTTCGTCTTGGCCACTACCACCGGCGTTCTCTTCGTCAAGTTCTTCAACCTGTTCTTGAAAGACGGGAACAAGATCAATCCGCTCATCGGAAACTCCGGCGTATCGGCCGTGCCCGACAGCGCACGCGTCTCCAACGTGGAGGGCTTGAAATACGACCGCACCAACTACCTGCTCATGCACGCCATGGGGCCAAACGTAGCAGGTGTTATCGGTTCCGCCGTCGCTGCAGGCGTCCTGCTGAGCTTCCTCTACTAACAGACTTTCCACAAAACATATACTGCCCCGCCTCCAACAAGACGGGGCTTTTTTTATGCGAATATATATCGTTTTGTGTCTTAATTGCATTCAAAACACTTATTATTTGCCTCATTTTCAAATAGAAGAATCTACCAATAGAATGAACAATCCCATTTATTATCGGTTAATATAATTGTACTTCATCATCCTCGTAAAAGTGAACCGTTTCAACCTTCAGTTCACAATTCACTAATCACCAAATAAAAAAGAGATTCCTTTACAAGACTTGATCTTCTGGTTAATCGGCTTGATTCCACACCATTGACCCATAAATAACTACACCGTGAAAACCGTCATTCCATACCTCCATCAATTGCCGCAGAATTTGCTCGGATTGATCGTAATTGCCTGTACGAGAGCGAAAAAAAGAAAATTACACGGCTTTGATTATTATGAAACCATGAAAAAAATCGGCATCAGTCTCGGAAAATACATCATCATTCACCCGTTGCCCAGCAAAGCCGAACTCGCCCATGAACACGGACACCAGATGCAATCACGCTACCTGGGATGGCTGTACTTGGTTGTCATCGGCATTCCGAGCATCGTGGGCAATGTTTGGGACACTTGGTTTCATAGAAAATGGAGCGCCGCAGAACACGTCAAATGGTACTACGCTCTTCCATGGGAGAATTGGGCCGACCGATTGGGCGAAGTGACAAGGAATTCCAACTCATCTTCCACTAAACAATAAAACATAATAAAACAAGTTATTATATCGTAATTTTTACGCAACATGGAATACATTCTAATCCTAATCACTTGCTGCACAGCGGTTTTCATCACCTACTATTTTGTAGATAAGCGAAACGCTAAAGTTGGTGGCAAACCCCGATTGGTTGAAAAGACAGTGGAGCAGCTCCTGAAAAAGATGAATTGCCCTTACGAAAAAAACGACCGCAATAGCGACATACACATGTATCAGTTTGAGTATCAGGGCGGACATTTTGGCATCAGGATTCTTACCCCGAACAAGAACAGAAGCACCATCCGATTGGATTTTCCTAATTTTTTCGACACGAAAATGAATGACCTCCATCTGGTCAGGCAGCTCTGCAATCAAATGTGTCAGGATTCAGACGGCGTCAAATTCATCTATTCATACAACGAGGAAGACAACCTCCTGCACGTACACATCTCATACGACGTGTGCCTTGTTAGCACAATTCCCGACCTCCAAGCCCACTTCGAGAGGAGCTTGGGACAGTGTTTTGCAGGACGGCAAAATTTCAATCTTGAATTTGAAAAACTCAAGAAAATGGACACCGAGGATGTGGAACGCTCCAACTGGTACTCCGACCGCGAAAGCCTGCTGCTGCAATCGGAGGAGAAAGCGCACCTGACCACCGACGATGCCAACGACACCCAGTCGGCCCAAACGAAGGCGGCCGTTACCGCGGAAAAAGCGCAAGAAGCTCGGTTCATGTATGAGGACTCCCAAGACAAGATAGCAGAAGGCCGCTCCTCGGAACTCACTGAAGAACAAAAATTTGCAAGTGAAGCCATCAACACGAGGGCTGGCGAGAACCTTTACCTCGGCAAACAGCTCTTCCTGCAGAAAAAATACGATGAAGCCATCGTTCTGCTGGAAAGCGCCTTCGAAATATCGCAGCCATACTACGACGTGATGAGTTCGGCACAGAAGATGAACTTCTTCGACCTCTGCTTCCATATCGGCTTCTGCTACTGCGCGTTGCACAAATTCCAACAAGCATATTACTTCCTTGACATCACCATCCCGATACATAGTATCCCTTGGACGATGGAATATGTGAACTGCCTGGTCAATTCGGGCGACTTCCGCGCACTGCAAATCATCGACAACATCTACAACGGCATCAAACCTGACGAAAATGATGAAGAACCCGAACCCGCAATTCGCGACTTCCTCTACTTTCTGCTTCGAAGAAAGGCCTACGTACTCGTGGAAAAAGGCCGTCTGAACGAAGCTGAGGAGATTTTCCGCCCGATGCTTGAACAGCCAGAAAACAGCGACTTTGCACTGAACGAACTGGCTTATATCCAAAAATTGAGAGAAAAAAAGAATAAGAACAAGAGCGAATGATTGTTCACTCGCCCTTACCTAATACAATGGAAGAAGAAAAAAAGATTCCATCTGAAAATACTCAGAACACCGTTGGAAATCGGGACTTCCTTGTGGTCTTTCCCAGCATCCCGATCTCGTGTACACTGGTTTAAGTTCACTTTTACGCAATGTGCCACGATTGCAGATAATCATGAAAAAGAGGAGTTGGAAATGAAAAAAAACAATTATCCGGAAACAGACAACACGGAGTTCAAATGGCGCTATAAATACCCTCATTTTGCCATCACCGCCGACTGTGTGATTTTCGGGTTCGACAAAGTGGAGTTGAAAGTCCTGCTCATCCAGCGAAGACTTGATCCGTTCAAGGGCGAATGGGCGTTTCCAGGCGGTTTCATGATGCCAAACGACGAAAGCATCGAGGCCTGCGCCCAACGGGAATTGAAAGAGGAAACGGGAGTGGATAATGTTCCGATATTTCAGTTCGGAGTCTATTCAAGCAAAGGGAGAGACCCACGTGAACGGGTGATTACCAATGCTTTCGGAGCCTTGGTCAGACCTGAAAAACTATCGGTAATCGGCGGAGACGACGCCGACAAGGCGGAGTGGTTTCCTGTGAAGAACCACCCGAAATTGGCTTTCGACCATGAAAAAATTTTGCAGGATGCACTGAAATACATGCAACGGAACATCTACTTCAAACCCATTGGATTCAACCTGTTAGGAGAGACCTTCACGATGCCGGAACTGCAACGAATGTACGAAATCATCCTCGGTGTGCAGTTCGACAGGCGCAACTTCGACAAGAAAATGAACTCGCTTGGCATTCTCAAGATGAAAAAAAGGAGCCCGAATGCCTCAACCCGCACCCCAAGAGAGTTTTCTCTGGACATGGAAAAGTATGAAAAGCTGAAGAATGAGGGGTTCAAGTTGGAGTTTTAACATTATTTGGGAAAAAGTCATGGAAAAGACTTTTTTTCTCAACTGAAAGTTGTACTTTTGCAGGCTATTTTTGAAAACAGTAAAAAAACACTCAATATGAAAAAACTAGTCTTATCATTATCACTGATTGTCGCCTTTTGCATTGCAATGGCACAACCGAAAATCGAATTTGACAAAAAAACACACGAATTTGGCGACGTTCATGAAGAAGGCGGAAAAATAACCGCTCGTTTCACATTTAAGAATGTCGGCACAGAACCCCTTGAACTGAAAAATGTAAAGCCGGGATGCGGTTGTACTGCAGCTAATTACACCAAAACCGCCGTCGCTCCAGGCGAAACTGGATTCATCGATGCAACCTACGACCCGTGGGGACGTCCGGGACAGTTCAACAAGAACATCAAAGTCACCACCAACGAAGAGAATTCAACCCCCTATCTTATTTTCATCAAAGGCAACGTCATCAAACGCCCCCCCACAAAATATGAGTTGGCAGGCTACAAGCAAGGTCGCGGCGAAGTGCGTGTGAAAGAGAACTCCGTCAGATTCGACGTGAAGAACACCCAAACCCATCTGGACACCTTCTATCTGCGCAACTTCTATGAAAACGGAACCCCCATCTCCGTCAAATTGGAACAATCCCAATACATTACGGAGCAATCCAGAAGTTTCGGCGACCAAATCAATGCTGGAACGGAGGGCTACATCGTACTGAAGTATGACGCCACAAAGCGCAACGGCTGGGGAAATCTGAAAGACCGCGCCGTCTTCATCACCAACGACTCAGTTGAACCCCGCAAGTACCTCTATTACAACGTAACCATCAAGGAGGACTTTTCCAATTTAACCGCCAAGGACCTTGCCAAAGCCCCCATCGCCGCTTACGATAAAGTGAACTTCAATTTCGACACCATCGCTCAAAACACCTCTGCAAGCGATGTGGTTAAAATCACAAATACCGGCAAATCCACACTCGTCATCAGAAAAATTGAAAGCAGTATGCCCTCCCTCACCTATAAAATCACTGCGATGACCATCGAGCCCGGCCAAACCGTTAACCTGACTTGGACTTTCAAGGCTCAAAGCCGCCGCAACGGCCAAGATGCCACCCTCGACATCATCACCAACTCCCCCAACAATCCAGAACAAACCATCAGAGTGAAAGGATACGTTCAACGATAAACAAATATTTGTAGATAAGAAAAACGTAGATGGATTTCATCTACGTTTTTTTTATGTATTTTTGCGCAAAATTTATAATTAATGGAACAAAAAAACAAATACGCATTCAGCCTTTTTGTCATCGGTTCGCTGTTTTTTATCTTCGGCTTCATCACATGGGTGAACAGCATTCTGATGCCCTTCTTGCAAATCACCTGCGAACTCACAGAATTCCAGTCCGCATTCGTCCCCTTCGCCTTCTATATCTCCTACTTCGTGATGTCGATCCCCGCCTCTTTCCTGATTAAAAAAGTCGGCTACAGCAATGGAATGATGATCGGACTGTTGACTATGGCCGTCGGCTCCATCCTGTTTGTGCCAGCCGCCATCACGCGCAGCTACCTTTTCTTTCTCGTCGGACTATTCGTTCAAGGCATCGGGCTGTCGGTGCTGCAAACTGCCTCCAACCCCTACGCCACCATACTCGGACCGATTGAAACGGCAGCGCGACGCGTCAGTCTGATGGGAATCTGCAATAAATTGGCAGGCATCATCGGGGTTTACGTGCTCTACAACGCGCTGTTTTCGGGCATGGACAAAGAGATGGAGCTTTTGAAAACGCAACCCGCCGGCCCGGCACGCAACACCCTGCTCCAAAGCATGTCCGAACAAATCATCCTCCCCTATATCATCATCACCATCGTATTCCTTCTGCTGGTGATATTCTTGAAATTAGCTAAACTACCCAAAATTGAATCTGCCGAAAATCAGCAGAGTGGAACCCATAAATCCATATTTGCCTACCCCTATATGTGGTTAGGCGTGGTCGCCATTTTCTTCTATGTCGGCGCGGAAGTCATCGCCATCGACTACCTGCCGAAGCTGGGTGTCTTCTGGGGCTACCCACTTGCCTTCTCAAAGAGTTTCAGCGCATTTGCCCTTATAGCCATGCTGTTGGGCTATCTAGTGGGCATCGCCACCATCCCGAAGATGATTTCGCAACGCCAAGCTTTGATTGTCAACGTGTGCCTGGCTGCCGCCCTGGTCGGCGTGGCGCTCTTCACCAAAGGGATGCTCTCCATCGCCTGCATCATCATGCTGAGTTTCGCGCATGCCATCATGTGGCCCGCCATCTGGCCGCTCTCCATCCACGATTTAGGCCGACATACGGAACTTGCCTCTGGCCTTCTGGTGATGGCCATCGCTGGTGGAGCCGTTATGCCACTGATTTACAGCAGATTGTGTGAGAATTTCGGAAACCAGTACGCCTACATCCTGCTTTTCGTCAGCTACGCCTATATCCTGTTTTTCGCCGCCTACGGATATAAAATCAAATCCAAAGAATCGTAATAATAACCTTAAAAATATCGAATCATGAAGAAAGTAATTCACACTGACAAAGCCCCCAAGGCCATCGGACCTTACAGCCAGGCCATTGAAATCAACGGTACGCTTTACATTTCCGGACAGATACCGGTAGATCCCGCGACGGGCAAGATCGCCGACACCATTGAAGAACAAACCGAACAGGTTATGCAAAATATTGGCGCAATCCTGAAAGAAGCCGGCTATACTTTCGACGATGTGGTGAAATCCACCTGCCTTTTGAGCGATATGGCCAATTTCAAGCCGATGAACGAGGTTTACGCCAAATACTACAAGGTGAACCCACCGGCACGTGCCGCTTTTGCCGTGAAAGCACTTCCTATGGGCGTCATGGTGGAAATTGAAACCGTCGCCGTAAAGTAAAAACAGTGGACTGGAATGAGTGAGCGATGAACTGAACTGCTGAAATACAGTCGGTTCATTGTTCACTGTTCACAAATAACCTATAGATGAAAATAGGCATCATCTCCGACACACACGGGTTCGTGCATCCTGAGCTCTTCACGTTTTTTGAAAAATGCGACGAGATATGGCATGCCGGCGACATCGGCAGCATGGATGTGCTGACGGAACTGCAGCTGATCGCACCGGTGCGCGCAGTGTATGGGAACTGCGATGACTGGGAAGTACGCGAACACACCACCGAATCGCTCGTATTCAATTGCGAACAGCACAAAGTAGCCATTATGCACATTGTCGGAAATGGCAACTATTACTCAACGCCTGCACTACAACTAATTGAAAAAGAGCATCCTACGATCTTCATTGCCGGGCACTCCCATATCTTAAAGGTAATGAATGACCAGAAGCATCACCTGATGTTCATGAATCCCGGCTCCGCCTCCCGTTTCGGACACCATACACGCCTCACTTTCATGCGGATGGATATCACTGGAAATCAGTTGAGCAACCTAGAAATTTATGACGAACCCAAAATGACTGGATCTTGCATGTAAGATAAATTTGTATTTTTGCGCAGATATCCGAAGCACCCACTGTTCAAACCAAAAAAGAAACAGATGATAACAAATTTCAAGAAACGGAAACAAGGTGTTGCAGAATTCTCGCTGGGTCTGGCAGGAATTTTGCTTTGTTTTATTCTACCTTCAGGCGGGTGGTGCTACATTCCCTTGGTGATACTGGGCATCCTGAGCGCCATTTTAATCGGCACCAACGACGAACTTACGGAAGAAGAAAAAAACGTGATCAAGAAACGCAACTTGCCCGCACTGATTGTATGGATTGCCGCCATGATTGGTTGCTACCTTATCGCCCGACTGGTTTTCACCCCCGAATGGCCGTGGTTCGTCTTGTCAACCTACGTTTTCCTTACCACACATGGCGCCTTGTTCCTTGCTCCTATCCATTTGGAAAAAAAGTAGAACTTTTTGCCGATAATTCCTTAAAATGAAAAGAATCATACTCGTTATTTTTATTGTATTGTTTGGCAGCACTTTATGCTATGCTGCGGACACAACGCACGTAATAAAAAGCAGCGGCGTTCCAATCGGGAACAAAGACCGGCAGCCTCGCCCGCCACGTCCGCCTCGGGAAAACAATTTCGGGAAACGAGTCACTTTGGGGCTCGCCTTCGGAATCGGTCCCAACTGGCTGAACCCACGGAGCGACTCCTTGGAACGCGATGGGACAACGGCTATGCTAAAATATGGTGTACCCGTTGATATAAATTTCACCACCAAGGAAAACTACTATTTCTCCACGGGCATCTTTTTCCAGCACGGCGGAGGCAAGTTCAAATTTGAGGGAATCCCTTTTGAAGGAGATTCCCTCATCCAACCTTTAACCCGCAAATACTCAGCGATTTATGTTTCCATCCCTACAGGTATCAAGCTGAAAACACCCAACATGAAAGGGTTTGTAGTGGGCGGCAACTTCGGTTTGCTGCACAGCTTCCGGCTCACTGCCAAAGCGCAGGACACCTACATGCAAAAGGGGGAAAAACAGAAAACGCAAAAGTTCATGTACAAGGATGAAACTTTCGTTTTCCGCGAGAGCGGCTACATCGGACTGGGATTGGAATATGTGATTCAAGATGCCTGCAGAATCTATTTCTATGCCAATTATGTGCATAGTTTCACAAATTTTTTCAATGCCCAAAAAAGTCACCATCCGATTACGAATGAAGCGAACAAAGCCACTAACGGCGGGATTGAATTTCAAATCGGACTCTGTTTTTAATTATAATAGATGAAAATAATCTGCATCGGTCGTAACTATTTACCTCACATTCAAGAGCTTGGACACAAAGTCCCGACGGAGCCCACTTTCTTTCTGAAACCGGAAAGCGCAATGGTCATTCGGAACCGGCCTTTTTTCCTGCCAGATTTTTCACAACAAGTTGAATACGAGGTGGAACTGATATACCGAATCAACAAGGTAGGGAAGTATATTCAGGAAAAATATGCGCACACCTACTACGATGCCATCGGCTTGGGAATCGACTTTACAGCCCGCGATCTGCAAAGAAATTGCATAGAGAACGGAAATCCGTGGGAAATCGCCAAGGCTTTCGACGGCTCCGCAGTGATGAGTCAATTTATTGATAAAGAAGAATTTGACGATCTAAACAACCTTGATTTCCATCTGGATTTGAATGGGAAAACGGTACAAAGCGGAAACAGCAGCGAGATGATTTTCACCATTGACAAAATCATTTCCTACGTTTCCCAATTCATGACCTTGAAAATGGGAGACGTCATCTACACCGGCACCCCGAAAGGCGTAGGGAAAGTGGCCATCAACGATCGCTTGGAAGGATGGATTGGAGAACGGAAATTGCTGAATTTCAGGGTGAAATAAGTTGAAAATTGAAAACTGAGAACTGAGAATTGAGAATTGAAAGGTGAAAACGGAAGAAAGCAGTTGGAACCACACCTCAAAAAAACAAAGTAAATCACCCCAAAAACACAAAATAGGGTTGTAGTTTCAAAAATTGTACCTTTGCAAACGAAAAATTTTCAGCCATGAAACATGGGAAAGCCACCTGTAAAATTTTGAAAGAAATCCGTCGGGAAATTGCTGCCCAAAACAACATTCCGCTGGAGGAACGCGACTGCACCTATGAGGGCGACTGCCGCGGCACCTGTCCGCGCTGCGAGGCGGAAGTGCGTTATCTGGAAACCGAGCTTCAAAAGAAAAGTCAATTGGGCAAAGCGGTCATCACCACCGGCATCGTGCTTGGCGGAATGCTGATGAGCGGATGTCACTCCTCCACACCCACTTCGCCAGAAGGACCCACACCCACCTCTTCTGAAACCATTCTCAATAATAATGAGCCAGCTGAGACCTCCGACACCATTCCCCGAGGTGGCGAAACTTTGGATTTCGATGACGAAGGAATTATTGAGACGGAGTTGGTAAACGATAGGAATCAAGATGATCAAGTTAAATATGTAGTTGGTGAAGTGGTGCCAGAACCCTACCCTCCGGAGTTACCAGAGAATGACTCTGTAGTTTCCGACACCCTCCAGCCATGACAAACCCGGCTCCTTTTATCGGCATTATGCGGCATCGCATCGGCATCGACGGCGACGGGGTGACCACCTTGGCGGCCTTCCACGGCTGTCCGCTGCACTGCCACTACTGCCTGAACCCCTCCTGTCTCGGTTCGGTGGAACGGTTGCGCCGCTTGACACCGGAGGAGCTTTACGAGGAGGTGCGCATCGACCAGCTCTACTTTCTAGCCACTGGCGGCGGCGTGTGCTTCGGCGGCGGCGAGCCGCTGCTGCGCCCCGATTTCATCGTCCGCTTCCGCGAGTTGTGCGGTCCCGACTGGCAGCTCACCCTCGAAACCTCCCTCAACGTGTCGGAAGAAAACCTGCAAGCAGTGCTGCCCCATGTGAATGCCTTCATTGTGGACATCAAAGACCTGCATCCCGACATCTACCAGCGATACACGGGACAGCCGATAACACGGCTCCTGCGGAATCTGGAACACCTCGCAGCCCACTTCCCCACCCAGCAGGTGGTGGTGCGCGTGCCGCTCATCCCCGACTACAACACCGATGACGACAGGGAATGGAGCGTGGAGCAGCTGCAAGCTTACGGCTTCACCCGATTCGACCGCTTCACCTATCGCACCGACCTCAAAAGCACAAAGTAAATTACCTCAAAAACGCAAAGTAAAATACCTCAAAAACACAAAATAGAGTTGTAGTTTCAAAAAATTATTTTATTTTTGCCGCACAAAAAAAGACTATGAGTTATTTACATCGGACAGCGGATATTGTATTATCTGAGCGGCTTGAAGCTTTTGGAGCAGTACTAATAGAAGGTCCAAAATGGTGTGGAAAAACCACCACGGCGGAGCAAATTGCCAAGAGTGTGATTCGGCTGCAGGATACAGACAAACGCGAGGAGTATCTTGCTACGGCGGCATCCAAGCCTTCGTTGCTTTTGCATGGCGATACCCCGCGCCTCATTGATGAATGGCAGGATGCACCAGTCTTGTGGGATGCCGTCCGAACAATGGTGGACAAACGCAATGAACCCGGGCAGTTTATCCTGACCGGTTCCAATTCCGTTGATAAGAACAAGATTCTGCATTCGGGTACAGGACGCATTTCCCGTATGAAGATGTCACCCATGAGTTTATGGGAATCGGGAGAATCTAACGGCAAAATATCGCTCCTACAATTGTTTGATGACCCGTCACTGGATATTGACGGCATAACCTCTGATATGGAGGTAGAAGACCTGATTTTTGCGGCTTGTCGCGGAGGGTGGCCGGCAACAATCAATATCAAGTCGCAGAAAGCGAAGCTGTTGGTGGCTCGTGACTATGTAAATTCCGTGTGCCGGGAGGACATCTCAAGGGTTGACAATGTGCAGCGCGACGAGCGGGTGGCCCGACTCCTTTTGCGCAGTTATGCAAGAAACATTTCGACCTTGGCAAAAAACACCTCTTTGCTGGCCGACATCGTATCTTCTGAGGAGATCTCTATTTCAATGCCTACGTTCGACGACTATGTGGCAGCCTTAACCAAACTCTTTGTTATCTGCAACATTGATGCCTGGTGTCCTGCCATCCGCAGCAAGACCACCATCCGCAGCGGCTACAAACGGGCTTTTATAGATCCGTCAATCGCTGTTGCTTCGTTAGGACTGACTCCGGAAGCACTGCACACCCAATTCAAGACCTTTGGCTTCATCTTTGAGCAGATGTGTGCCCGTGATTTGAAAGCCTACACCCCAGATTTTGACACTCACTTGTCCTATTATCGGGACCGCTACGGACTGGAAGCCGATCTTGTACTTCATCTGGCGGATGGCCGCTATGCTCTAATTGAGTGCAAGCTTGGCAGCAAAGAAATTGAGGAAGGTGCAAGTCATCTGATCGAACTTAAACGTTTGATACAAGAGCATAACAAGAAAGAGAAACAAGTCCCCCTCCGTGAGCCTGATTTACTTATCATCCTGACAGGCGGACACATGGCATATACCCGGCCCGATGGAGTGAAAATCATACCCTTGGCCACGTTGAGACAGTAGATGAAACGAAGGGGGAATGAGAATTGAAAATTAATCCTTTCAAGTCTGCCAATAATTCTTTATTTTTGCAAGCTAAATATCAAATCTTAGAATCTTCAAATAAATAATCAATAATCTTTAATAACCATGAAACTAAAATTCAGACTTATTGTGATGAACTTCCTGCAGTATGCCGTGTGGGGAGCTTATTTGACCTGTATGGGTAAGTATTTAGGCAAATGTGGATTAGGTGGCGACATCGGATTGTTCTATGCCATGCAAGGTATCGTATCGCTGTTCATGCCCGCCCTGATGGGCATCATTGCCGACCGTTGGATTCAGGCGCAAAAAACGCTCGGAATCTGCCACGTTTTGGCAGGATGTGCCATGATTGCCGCTTGTTTCTACGGACTGGCGAATCCCAACCCCAACTTCATCGGGCTGTTCACCCTCTATTCTATCAGTGTGGCGTTTTACATGCCCACCATCGCACTATCCAACTCAGTAGCATACAATGCATTGGAAAACGGTGGCTTGGATACTGTGAAAGATTTCCCACCCATCCGCGTGTTCGGCACCATCGGGTTCATTTGCGCCATGTGGCTGGTTGACCTCGTGCATTTCTCCGACAGTTTCTTGGCCTCCTGTCTGTCAAATCCCGCCGACTTCCTGTGGGCGCAGCACGACGCGGGCATGACGGTACAGGCCTCCAACACCCCGTTCCAGTTCATGCTGAGCGGTATCCTGGGCATCTTGTTAGGAGTTTACTCCTTCACCTTACCGCAATGTGCCATCAACAAAGGGGAAAAGAAAAGTTTTGTGGAAGCTCTTGGTTTGCAAGCATTTTCACTTTTCAAACAGAAAAAAATGGCCATCTTCTTCATCTTCTCCATGTTGTTAGGAGCGGCCTTGCAAATCACCAACGGCTTCGCCACCCCGTTCATCTCATCTTTCGCCGCTGACCCTGCCTTAGCCGACACCTTCGGCGTAAAGTATTCCGTCATCATCTACTCCATCTCACAAATTGCGGAAACCCTCTGTATCCTGCTCATCCCCTTCTTCCTCAAGCGTTTCGGCATCAAGAAGGTGATGCTGATGGCCATGATTGCCTGGTTCTTCCGTTTCGGACTTTTCGGCATCGGCAACACCGGCAGCATGGTATGGGCCATCATCCTCTCCATGATTGTATATGGCTTTGCCTTTGACTTTTACAACATCTCCGGCTCGCTGTTTGTGAACCAAGAAACCGACCCGAGCATCCGCTCGTCGGCACAGGGATTGTTCATGATGATGACCAACGGTTTCGGTGCCACTATCGGTACCTTGGGCGCACAAGCCATCGTGAACAAATTCTGTGCATGGAACGAGGCTGGCCTCCTCGTCGGCATTGAAGGCACTGGCGGCTGGCCGACCGTATGGTTCATCTTCGCCGGCTACTCCTTGGTGGTTGCCATCCTCTTCGCCATCTTCTTCCGGTACAAACACGTGAGAACGGAGAATTGAGAATTGAAAATTGAGAGGTGAGAGGAAGGGAGGAAAGGATGAAGAGATTAAAAGATGAAAAGATTAAGGGATTATGTGAAGATTATTGTGGGGATGCCATAATATGACATCCTTACAAATAAACGAATAAAAATCAACGGATAAACAACAAAAACAACTCTATGGTCAATCCTGTTATTGAAGAATCTTGGAAACGCGAGCTGGCCGACCAGTTCGCCTCGCCCTACTTTGAGGAGCTGAAGCGATTCTTGGTGGCTGAAAAGCAGCAGTTTCCCGTCTATCCGCCCGGCTCGCTGATTTTCAACGCCTTCAATCTCACGCCGTTCGACAAGGTGAAGGTGGTGATTCTCGGGCAGGACCCCTACCATGAGCCAGGGCAGGCGCACGGACTCTGTTTCTCGGTGCAGCCCGGCACGAAGTTCCCGCCCTCGCTGGTCAACATCTTCCAGGAGCTGCACACCGACATCGGGATGCCCATCCCCATGACCGGCAATCTCGACGGCTGGGCGCGGCAGGGCGTGCTGCTGCTCAACGCCACCTTGACCGTGCGCGCTCACCAAGCCGGCTCCCACCAACACCACGGCTGGGAAACCTTCACCGATGCCGCCATCCAACGTCTGTCTGAGCAAAAAAATGGCATAGTCTTTCTGCTTTGGGGATCCTACGCTCAAGCCAAAGAAGCCCTAATCGATCACAGCAAGCACTTCATACTCAAGGCACCGCACCCCTCTCCCCTCTCCGCTTACCGAGGATTCTTCGGTTGCAAGCACTTCTCCAAAACCAACGAGATTCTGCAAAAAAATGGCATAACTCCAATCGATTGGAGATTGACATATTAAAACTGAGAACTGAAAAATGAAAAATTTTGAGTTGATGAGTTATAGAGTTATAGATATTCAACCACCAACATCCAAATGAAACAAATCCTCTCCTTTTTAGACCAGCTGATGCGCCACAACAATCGCGAATGGTTCACTGAACACAAACAGGAATATGTGTCAGCACAGGCGCATTTCAACGAATTTACAGAAAAATTGATTGCGGAGGTGGGAAAGTTTGATGAAAGCATCCGCCCCTTGACCATTGCCGACTGCACCTATCGGATATACAAAGACATGCGCTTTTCCAGGGAGAAGATTCCGTACAAAACGCACATGGGCGCCTACCTCTGTCCGCACGGCAAGAAGTCGGGAATGGCGGGCTACTACTTTCACTTAGAACCCTCTGAATCAGAAGATTATGCATTCGGAAATCTTCTGGCGGCGGGACTGTACAATCCCACTCCTTCACTGGCGATTGCCATACGCGACAAGATCCACAACGAACCCGATGCCTTCGAGCAAGTTGTTGAAGCGGCCAAAGACTACCATTGGAACGACAATGCCAAACTCAAGCGCGTTCCCAACGGCTACCCGCAGGATGCGAGACACGCTGAGTACTTGAAACTCAAGACCTTCACCATCTGCGCCGCCCTTCCCGACCAGATCGTGTTGGGCGATGAAACCAAACTCCTGCACTACGTCACCGAAATTTTCCGCGAGGCCAAGCCCTGCAACGACTTCATCAACCAGGTAGTGGAAAGCGGTTGCTGGTAAGCGCTCCAACTTATTCATAATCAAGATAAAAACTTCACATAGCATGGGCATTATCATCCGACAGAGCATCAAAGGCACGATTGCCAACTACATCGGCATTGCGGTGGGGTTTGTCACCACATTCTTCGTGCTGACAAACTACTTGACCACCGCGGAGGTCGGGCTGACACGGGTTTTAGTGGATGCCGGCACCCTGTTTTCCAGTTTCGCCCTGCTGGGCACAGGTTCTTCCATCATTCGTTTCTTTCCCTATTTCAAAGACGAGGAGCAGAAAAACCACGGGATTTTCTTCTGGTCACTCATCATTCCCCTCGTTGGATTCGCCCTCTTCATTCTATGCTTTTTTATTTGTAAAGGATTAATAATCAGAACATTTTCAGACAATTCCCCGCTTTTTGTCAACTACGTTTACTACATTCTTCCGCTGGCATTCTTCATGGTGTATCTGAGTGTGTTTGAATGCAACGCAACCATTCTGATGCGCGTGGCTGTGCCAAAATTTATCAGAGAGGTGGTGATTCGCGTGCTTCTTTTGGCTGGCTACATCCTCTTCGGACATGGCATCATCAACCTCGACGGACTGGTAATTTTCTTCTGCGCCACCTACGGCATCGCGGCCGCACTGAACTTCATCTATTTAATCAGCACGCAAAAAATTTCGTTCAAACCCGACTGGAAATACATCACCAAGGATTTACGAAGGGAATTCATCTACTACACATTGTTTCTCATTACAGCGGCATTGGTAGCCAACGTGCTACCCACATTGAGCAGTTTCTTTGTAACCGCCCAGATGGGATTGGCCTTCACGGGGATCTATGCCATTGCCACCTACATTGCCGCAGTGATTGAAGTGCCTTACCGCTCGCTTTCAGCGATTGTCAATCCACAGATTTCAGTCGCCATCAAAGAACAGGACATTCCAAAAGCGACATCACTATGCCAAAAAGTTGCATTAAACCAATTTTTGGCAGGGGCCACCATCTTTTTGATTATATGGATTAACATCGATTTGCTTTTCCAAATCTTACCCAATGGCGAACAATACGCGACCGGCAAATGGGTTGTCTTCATCTTAGGGTTGACGAGGCTCATGATATCATCCTTCGGTATCGGAGGGGTGCCGCTCGGATACTCCAAATTCTACTATTACTCCCTTCTTTTCACCCTTGTTTTGATGATTTCTTCCATATTCCTGAACTATTACCTGATACCGATTTACGGCATCAACGGAGCGGCCTTCGCCACATTGCTCTCCAATTTTGTGTATTACGTTCTGAGTCTCTGGTTCGTTCAGAAAAAAATCGGGACCACACCCTTCTCGTGGAATCTGCTGAAAGTGCTGGCACTCATCGCCATTATGACCGCCTTGAATTACGGCTTCGCATACATCAATGGTTATATCTTCAGGAATCCAACAATAGTGATGGCGGTTGTTGAAGCCGTTCTCCGCACTGGAACCGTCTGCATTGCCGGTCTGATTATGCTATATTTTGGCAGAGTCTCTCCAGAAATCAACGTGATGATTGACAAGGCGATTGCAAAAGTGAGACATTGACTTTTAGCGTTTTGTAAAAAAATGTAAAAAATGATTTTCGGTCTTTATCATTTTTTACGAAAATCGTATTTTTGCGGCTTAAAAATCCAATTAAACATTTTAGTAATATGAATTTTATTGAAGAGATCATTGAAAAAGATTTGGCTAACGGGAAAAACGGTTCGAAAGTGCACACTCGGTTTCCACCAGAACCCAATGGATACTTGCACATCGGCCACGCCAAATCCATCTGTCTGAACTTCGGTATCGCAAAAAAATATAACGGTTTGTGCAATTTGCGTTTTGACGACACGAACCCTGTGAAAGAGGATGTTGAGTATGTGGATTCCATCAAAGAAGACATCCAATGGTTAGGTTTCCAATGGGCGGAGGAGCACTACGCCTCCGACTATTTCGACCAGCTTTACCAGTGGGCTGAACAGTTGATTCAAGAGGGTTTGGCCTACGTGGACGACCAGACGCAGGAGGAGATCAGTGCGGGGCGAGGCGTTCCTACGAAGCCCGGCACCGAAAGTCCCTACCGCAACCGCTCCATTGAGGAGAATTTGGATTTGTTCCGCCGCATGAAAGCAGGTGAGTTTCCTGATGGCAGCCGCGTTCTCCGCGCCAAAATTGGCATGGACTCACCCAACATGCACATGCGCGACCCCATCATGTACCGCATTCTCCACGCACACCACCATCGCACCGGCGATAAATGGAACATCTACCCGATGTACGATTTCGCCCACGGCCAAAGCGACTCCATCGAAGGCATCACCCACTCCATCTGCACCCTCGAATTTGAGGTGCATCGTCCGCTGTACGACTGGTTCTGCGAAGCACTGAAAATACATCACCCGCAACAAATCGAGTTCGCTCGCCTCAACCTCAACTACACCATCATGAGCAAGCGCAAATTGATGAAGCTGGTGCAAGACAAGCACGTAATGGGCTGGGACGACCCGCGCATGCCCACCATTTGCGGTCTGCGCCGCCGTGGCTACACCCCGCAATCGGTGCGCAACTTCGCCGAAACCGTCGGCATCGCCAAGCGCGACAACATCATCGACGTCTCCCTGTTGGAATTCTGCGCCCGCGAAGACCTCAACAAGGTCGCCACGCGCACCATGGCGGTTTTGGACCCTGTAAAACTCATCATCGACAACTACGAAGGCGAGGAGATGCTGAACGCCGTCAACAACCCGGAAAATCCGGAGGCTGGCACCCGACCGATTCCCTTCACCAAAGAACTCTGGATGGAGCGCGCCGACTTCCGCGAGGTGGCCGACAAGAAATTCTACCGACTGACCATCGGCGGCGAAGTGCGCCTGAAATACGCCTACATCATCAAATGCACACACATCGACAAAGATGCTGACGGCAACATCACCGCCATCCACGCGACTTACGACCCGGAAACGAAGAGCGGAATGCCGCTTAGCAACCGCAAGGTGAAAGCCACCATCCACTGGGTTTCGGCACAACATGCCAAGAAAGCTGAAATCCGCCTCTTCGAACGCTTGTTCTTGAAATCCGACCCCGACGACTGCGAAGAGGGGCAAACCTTTCTCGACTCCCTCAACCCCAATTCCCTTACCATCCAGGACGGCTGGATTGAAGAGGGGCTGACATTGGACAATCCCGAAAGACACTACCAGTTTGAAAGAATCGGCTACTTCTGCATCGACAGGGACTCGACTGCAGACAAGATTGTGTTCAACAAAACGGTCGGACTGAAACAATAAGGCATGGCTATAGATTAATAATCAATTGAATACTTTATGAGAAAATTAATTCCATTTCTATTCGTTCTGCTAATTTTTGGCACAGCCAGTGCACAAAATCAAAGCGGTAAGAAATCCGAGGAGGGCACCGTTAAGATGATAACGCAGGATGAATTCAAAAAGATGATTTTCGATTATTCCGACACAACGGCATTGTACAAAGGCAAAAAGTGCGTGGTGGTGGATTTCTATGCCGACTGGTGCGGACCCTGCCGAAAATTGGCACCCATCATGGAGGAGCTTGCAAAAAAATATGCCAACGACGTCATCTTTTACAAGATTAATGTTGACTACAACAAGGAAATCGCACAGATATTCGACATCCGCAACATTCCGTCCCTCCTATTTGTCAAAGCAAAAGAGCGGCCGAGCAAAATGATTGGACTACCCACCAAAAGCGAGTTGGTGAAAATCATCGACACCGTACTGCTGGGCAAAGAGGATGCAGAATGAAATTCTTTTATAAATAATGTTAAAAGGTGTAATTTTTGCAAAAATACTTGTACTTTTGCACATCTAAAAATCAAACAAAAAAGAATGAAGAAAAAAGTATTAGCTATTGTTGCGGCAGTTGTATTAGTTGCTGCCTTCACCTCATGCGACAAAAAGTGCACTTGCACTACCACTATTGGCGGAATCACCAGTGAATCTGAAATCAACGTTTCTGAATTGAACGACAAATACGGCACGGACATCAAGAAATGCTCTGAATTCAACACGAACGGCATCACTTGCAAAGCAACCCTGTAAAAATGAAAAAAGTTTTGATCGCTGCCATAGCAGCAGTTTTATTGTCATTCGCAACCTCTTGCGAAAAAAAATGCACCTGCAAACATTATGTAGCAGGCACAGTTACTGAAGAATACGAATACTCCATCAGCAAAGAGTCCGAGAAGAAATGCTCCGACTTTGAAGCCACCCCTGTAACCACTGACGCAAACGGTAAGCAGGTAGGTTGGGAATGCAAGTAATTTTTCATCGAAATCACGGGAACTGTTATTCTGCCACCGTTTTTTGGGGCCGAATGAATAATTGCTTTGAATAAAAGGCATTCGTACACGATAAAAAATGTTAACAATTCTTAAAAAAACGGCTAGCACATTCTGTTTTAAACATAAATAACCTAATTTTGCGCGCTAAATAATCACCTCCCCACCACATGGGGATATTTATTAACCATAAAAACAAAACATTATGAAAAAAGTATTAGCATTTGCAGCAGCTCTCGTATTGGTAGTAGCTTTCACTTCATGCGACAAAAAATGCACCTGCACCACAAAAGTTGGCGGTATTGAATCAAAAACCACTTTCAACTTGGATGAATTGAACGAAAAGTACAAGACGGATTACAAAAAGTGCTCAGAATTCGATGTCAAAGCTGATGACCAGAATTACACAACTTGCAAATAGCATTTTACTTACCCCAAATGGAACGGACGCTATATTTGCGTCCGTTTTTTTTATCTTTCGGAACGTCATTTTTTGAAGCGAGGGAATTTCAATCGAAAAAAATTGTATTTTTGCGCGTCAAATCGAATTAATCTGAAATCAATATGAAAAAGTTTTTCGCCGTATTATTTTTAGCCGCCATTGCAACCGCTTCGTTTTCATGCGCCAGAGAATGCATCTGCACCGGCACGCATCCCAGCTCCGACCTCGCCATCGAAGAGCACAGTTATGGCAAGATGACCACCAAGGAGTGCCAGGACAAGCAGTACCGGATGAACACGGACACCCTGTTTGCCACCAACAAGACTTGGGTCTGCGAAAACTAATTCTCCTCTCCGATAAAATCCCTGATGTCGCTTTCTGAAATCCCTCGATAATTGAAAGCGCCCACAACCTTTCCGTTACTTACTTTGATGAAAGTGGGGAAATTTCCGTATACCATATCCACGGCCAAAAAGGGCGAAATGCGGTAGGTCTCATATTCCCAGTTTTTTGTAATTCGCAGAAAACGGGCGCAATGTGCGTTGTCGCCGCCCCAAACCAAGATTTTGTAACGCTCTTTCGGCAATCCATCCCGCTTGAAAATATCGTGCATCAGCCCGCAACTCTGCTTGCAATACTTACATCCAGCACTAACCACGGCGATGATGTAGTTTCCAGCGTCGAAAGTTAGATAGTTGGTGTCCATCTCAAAGACAACCGTATCCTCTTTTTCTAAATATTTCACGTCGTAAAAATGCATGAAAATGGCAGAATCGGCTATGGCTTTGTCGAAAATGGGCGTGGCCACCTGGTCGGATTTGGAGAAAATTTTATTGTAAATCGCATTCGGCGGAAAGAGGACAAAAGTCAAGACGAACACCAAGACACCCAGACAGGTGTAGGTGATGATTTTAAAACGGCGGCTGTAATCCTTTTCCGTATAATGCAAACGTATTCTTTTCATCTTTCAAAAATCTGCCGCAAGGATTGAATTTGCGGTCGGCAAAAGTACCATTTTTTTTAATTATGTGCAGCGATTTAACGTAAAAAGCCGCTTGCACATTCTGCGAAAATCCGGCTTTCCACCAACTCGCAGAGAATGTGACCGATCATGATGTGGCTTTCCTGGATGCGGGGAGGCGGGAGTTGCCTTTGGGAATGCCGGCGGGGAAGCTGTGCTGAAGGGTGATTTCTTCAATTGATATCACGAATCTTGGCCACGCGTAATTTTTTCCTCCACGATATTCTGTTCAAATGCCTCATGTAGTGGGCAGGAATTATTTAGAACTCCCTTTGCGCCCGTGCGTAGTCTTCAGGAATGCCAATGTCGATGAAATAACCGTCAGAACGCATCGCATAAAAGGGCATTTCACAGACGTATTTCTCCATCAGGTCTTTTTCAAAAGAGAATTTTTGGGGAAGATAAATATTTTGTAATAATTTCTTATTTATCAGATAAATACCACCATTTATATCTCCTTCACCAACTGCATTGTTTTTTTCTGTAAACTGGAGAATCCGTCCGTTTCCGTCCGTACTCACGCTGCCGTAACGGCTGGTATCGGCCACGTGACGTAAAACGATACTGAGTGTCCCTTGCGAATCAGTATGAAATTGTTCCAGCGCCGAAAGGTCGGCCTTGAAGAGTGTATCACCATTAAGGACCAGCACATTGTCATTTGTGCAGAACGACAGGGCGTAGGCAATGCCGCCGCCTGTGCCTAACGGTTCCGTTTCCACGGCGTAACTAATCTCCAAAGATTGATAGGCATTACCGAAATACTCCTCAACTTTCTCATGCAGATAACCCACCGAAAGAACCACTTTCGTATAGTGGTAATCCATCAGATAATCAAGAACGTAGGTCAGGAACGGCCGGCCGTTGACGGGGGCCATCGGCTTGGGAACGTCTTTCACCACCCCCTGCAGACGGGTGCCGAACCCACCGGCCAAAATGATTGCTTCCTTGTTGGTCATTGTTGTTGTTTTATATCATAATAGAGACGCACGGCCGTGCGTCTCTACTTTCAATTTTCATTTTTCAATTCTCAATTCTGGATTACATCGTCCATGTTTTCAGGCCCTCGTTCACAAATTCGTACCGTTTGGCCTGTCCGCCGAATGTGTTCAGGGCGTCAATGACTGCATAACGGGTAGTGGAGGGGCAGTAGAAGAACATGAAGCCGCCGCCGCCTGCGCCAGAAATCTTGCCGCCTGAGGCCCCCGCTTTTAATGCGGCATCATAAACGCTGTCAATCAGTTCATTACTGATACTGTCGGCCATCTGCTTCTTATACTGCCATCCAAAATTCAGGATGTCGCCAATAGCATCGATGTCGCCTTTCAGCAATGTTTCCTTCATCTGGATGGCCTGTTCCTTCAGTTTCAGCATGGCATCAATGGACTTCTGTTTCTTCGCTTTGACGTTTTTCTGCTGGTCTTCAATGATTTTCGCCGAAATGTGGCTGGTGGCCGTGTAGTAGAGCACAAGATTGTGTGCCAGCTCGTCCATATAGCGCTGACGAATACGCAACGGATTGACAATCACATTATTGCCAATAAATTCCATATAATTGAATCCCCCAAAAGTAGCGGCATACTGGTCTTGTTTGCCACCAGTCATCGCCAAGTCCTCACGCTCGATTTCGTAAGCGAGGTGGGCAATGTCGTACTCGCCCAACGGCAGTTTTAACCATTCCACAAACGCTCCCAAAATCGAGACCACGAGCGTGGAGGAGGTGCCTAATCCGGAGCCGGGAGGAGAGTCCACGAAGCTGGAAATCTTGAACGACAGCGGCTTGTGTGTAAACTGTTTGACGATACGATTATATACGCCCTTATGCAAGATGAAGAATCCCTCGGGCTTCACTTCCTCGCAACTGTCGAACTCCTCGCGCAGCTCGGGACGGGCGGGGTTGTCGAACACAATCTTGCCATCGTCCGTAGGCACTAACGTCGTGTAGGCGTACATGTTGATGGTGGCGTTGAGGATGGCTCCACCATAGATATCGGAAAATGGAGACACGTCGGTGCCGCCACCGGCCAATCCCAATCTCAAGGGTGCTTTGCTTCTGATGATCATATTTTGTTGATTTCGTTTTTCTAATAAATTATCCCAGTAGAGACGCACGGCATTTATGAGGGTGACTAAAAAGGAAAATGAAGTCCCTGAGATTTCAATATTCGCGAAGTCGCTCCATCAGGGGTCCGAATAAAAAAACGTCGTAAAGGACTTTTTAGTCACCCCCTACATTATGTTTTTATGGTCTGTAAACCTCCTCCATCGTTTCAATAAATCGCGACCACGCATATTTTTTCTTTTCCTCCACGATATTCCGTTCGAATTCCTCTTGTTTGTTTTCATCGAAGAAACGGTGCAGCGCATCGGCAAGCTGCTGGGCATCAGGCTCGACGACGTAACCGATTTTGCCGTCGGGCACGATTTCGGGCAGGCCACCTACGTTGGTCACCAGCATCGGTTTCTCGAAATGGAAGGCTATCTGGGTCACACCGCTCTGGGTGGCCGTCTTATAGGGCTGTGCCACAATGTCGGCAGCAGAAAAGTAGCGGTTTACCTCGCTGTCGGGAATGAAATCGGTACAAAGAACTACTCTTTCTTCTATTTCCAACTCCTTGATTTGGTTGAGATAAGGAGCGGAATCTCCATAAAACTCGCCGGCCACAATCAGTTTCACGTTATCCTCTTTCAGACGGTTATCGGTGAATGCCTCCAACAGTAGGTCCAATCCCTTGTAGCCACGGATGAACCCAAAAAACAGCACGTAGCGAAAATCGGGTGACAGGTTCAGCAACGAGAGAGCCTCTTCGCGGGAAAGCCGTTTGCCGTAGTGGTCGTACAGAGGGTGCGGGCAGAAAGCCGCCGGCTTGTCTTTCGTGAACAGCCTTAAATCCGCCAGCACCGACTTCGACATGGCCACAAAGCCGTCGGTAGGCTTAATGAAATAGCGCACAAACATCTTGTCGCCGGGACGATGTTCATGAGGGATGACATTGTCGAGGATAGAAATCAGGCGAGTGTGTTTGTTCTTACGTACCTTCCGTGCAATTGTACCGAAGCATGGAGCCATAAAGGGCAGCCAGAACTTGGTGATCATCAGGTCGGGTTTCAATCGCGCAATCTCGCGTCCGACTTTGCACCAATTGAATGGATTGTACGAATGCACTTTTCGTACAATGTTAAGGTCTTGAGGCGCGGGTTCGGTGCTGTATTGTGTCTTTCCTGGGAAGAGGAAGTTGGGGTATTGATGTGTAAATGTGTAGATTATAACCTCATGACCCATACTCTTGTACTCGCGGGCAAGCCGTTCGTTGAAAGCAGAAAGTCCACCGCGGTAGGGGTATGCTGTACCGAGAATGACGATTTTCATAGAATTAATTTTAGAAGTGCAAAGATAGGGAAAAATATTGGGGTTCATTTCATACAACATAAAAACTTTTCTTATAACAATTTTATATGAAAAAACATATAATTTTATAAAAAATCACAAAAATACATGAAAAAGCATATAATTCAAGAAAAAAAGTGCATTTTTGCAGACGAAATCATATAAAAACATGAAAACACGATTGTCGCTATGCGTAAAGGCATTACGCAAAAAATACGGTTTCACACAGGAAGAATTGGCTTACCGTTCTGGCGTGAGTTTGTTCTTTGTCCGCGAATTGGAACAGGGAAAAACATCGCAACGGATGGATATGGTGAACAAGGTTCTCAACCTATTTGATTATGAATTAGCACCTCAAAAGAGAGAACATGCGCAGAGCTAACATTTTTTATAAGAACCAATTAGCGGGCATTTTGTCCGAGACAGATTCGGGATACCGTTTTGAGTATTTGCCAGAGTATTTGGCATCGGAAAACGCCCAGCCCGTCAGTTTGACCATGCCCTTATCGAATTTGGCATACGAGAGTCCCGTACTTTTTCCGGCTTTCGACGGATTGATCCCAGAAGGGTGGTTGCTGGATGTGGCTCTTCGGAACGCCGATATCAGCTATTTGGACAGAATGTCGTTACTGTTGCTCTGTTGCAAGGACTGCATCGGTGCATTAAGTGTGGTTGAAATTCAAGAGAAAGATGAGTAAATGTTTGTATTGCAATAAGGAAATGAATCCCGGGGAGCAGAATTTCCACAATGCCTGCGCTCGGAAGTTTTTTGGAGTATCCCCTGCCCCTACCTTTGATTACACGCGGGCGGATATGGATGCGTTGGCAGCGGAAGTCATTCAGAGCCAGACAACGCTGACAGGTGTCCAACCCAAAATCTCACTTCACCTCAACGAACATAAAGGGTGTAGCCGCTTGACCATCGTGGGGCTTTGGGGCGGGTTCATTCTCAAACCTCAAACCGATATGTCCCCATATCTGCCCGAAGTGGAGCAGCTTACGATGTGCCTTGCGGAGCAGTTTGGTATTTCCGTGGTTCCACATTCCCTCATTCGGATGAAAGATGGCGAACTGTGTTACATCACCCGCCGGATCGACCGCCTTCCTTCAAATGAAAAAATCGCTATGGAGGACTTGTGCCAGCTGTCGGAACGCCCGACGGAATACAAATACAAAAGCTCTTACGAGCAGGTAGCAAAAATCATCCGTGAGTATTCTTCACTCCCTGAAATGGATCTGACGCGCTATTATGAGCTGTTAATTTTCTGCTGGCTGACAGGCAATAACGACATGCACCTCAAAAACTTCGCACTATACAACCCAACGGGTGAAGGATTCCGTCTAACTCCCGCTTACGATTTGCTGAATGCGGCATTGGTCAATCCCAAGGATAAGGAAGAGCTGGCACTTACCCTTAACGGGCGGAAAAAGAAAATTAAATTGGATGATTTTGTTCAAGCGATGCAGAAAGCTGACATTTCTGACAGAATTATCACTAATATTTTCCAGAGATTCCATAAAAAATATCCCGAATGGGAACAAACCATCCGCAACTCATTCCTTCCCCAAGATTATCAAGATGCCTATTGGCAGATGGTGAAGGACAAGTTGGGGTGTTTGCAGCTATTATAGTCACTTCCTACAGTCATCAAGATCTTACCCGAAAAATCTCTCTTCCAGCATTAGGCAGAGGCAATGATAGATGGGGAGGTGCAACTCCTGAATCTTATACGTTTCAGTTTCAGGAACTTGAATGCACACATCGGCCAATGTGGAGAGTTTGCTTTCCTTGCTACCGGTGAGGCCGACGATTTTCACGCCTTTGGCTTTTGCCACAATGGCGGCATAGATGATGTTTTTGCTGTTGCCGGAGGTGGAGATGGCGAGGAAGGTGTCGCCGCTATTGCCGAAGCCGAGCATCTGCTGAGCAAAGACCAGTTCGGGCACGCAGTCGTTCATGAAGGCGGTGGAGAGTCCCGGGTGGCCGGTGAGAGCGATGGCGGGAAGGGTGCCTTGCAGGTGTTGCGCTATCGTGGTGCCCATATCCGAATCAATGGACTTGCAGGCTTGGGAGAAGTCGTTGCCGACGGGGCGGGGAAGTTTGAACCCTTTCATCAACTCGCCGACAATATGTTCGGAGTCGGCGGCGGAACCTCCATTGCCGGCCACCAGCAATTTGTGCTGGGTGAGGTACGACTGCTCCATCAGCAGGTAGGCTTGTGCAATGGAGTCTTTGCAGCATTGCAGGGTGGGATAGCGTTGCAACAGCGCGAGGATATGGGGTTGAATCTTGTTCTCCAAAAGATTGAGCATGAGCGACAAGTTTATGAAATGATTGGCAAAAGTACACATTTTTGTTGACCTGTGGATTTGTTGATATATTGTTTTATTGATTTGTTGATATAGATAATTGACTAATAGGTATTTAAAATGATTTCTGCAAAAACAAGAACAGAAAGATTGTTGATTGAACTTTTTTGGTAATTTTGCAAATTGATTTATTTCTGCGAAAATCATTGTAATCTATGAAGATAAAAGACATTTTTAAGAAGGCGCTGCCCTACTTGGCGGCTTTGGCAATTTTCATCATTCTCACCCTCATCTATGCCTCTCCCGTGTTGGATGGTAAGGTGATCAATGCCGGTGATACGAAAGGATTTCAAGGGATGTTCCAAGAATGCAAGGAATATAATGCCGAGGGACACTACAGTTGGTGGACAGGATCTATGTTTGGCGGCATGCCAAATTACCAGATAGGTGGAGGAGAATATCCAGCATACCCCGCAAAATTCACCATTAGGAGAATGGCGCAGTTGTGGTTACCTTCAACATTAGCATTGTTATTCACATATTTTATTGGCTATTTCATTTTGCTCAGAGCATTCAAAATCAACGAATGGCTCTCCATTGTTGGGGCTATTGCCATTGCAATGTCATCATACTTTTTTCTTATCATTCCAGCTGGGCATACCGTAAAAGCCATGGCATTAGCCTTCCTCCCAGTCATCATTGGCGGGTTTTATCTGATTTTTCAAAAAAAATATGGTTGGGGGATTATACTAACTATGGTATATTCATCATTTGCTCTGATGTTCCACCCCCAAATGACCTATTACATTTTTATGTTGATTGGGATTTTTGCCATTGCAGAATTGTATATTCACATTAGAGAAAAACGCTGGAAAGACTTGCTCGTTGGCATGGCGGCTTTTGCATTTGCATTAGGCATTGGAATTGGCATGCAATCTGCTGAGTATATGGTCAACAAAGAATATGCCCAAGAAACCATGCGTGGCGGTCATTCAGAACTAACCAAAGAAAAAAATGAAGTTAGTAAGACGAACGGACTTAGTTTGGACTACATGACTCAGTACAGCTATGGCATCGGGGAGACCTCCACTTTGCTCATCCCTGGCTCACGTGGCTATGCCTCCGCCTACGATGTGGGGACCAACTCCAAGGTTTATGATGCCATGGTGAAAAATGGCATGCCTAAACGACAGGCGGCAGAGTATTGCAAAGGTATGCCCACTTATTGGGGGGGGGATGAAGGCACTTCCGGCCCTGTATATGTGGGTGCCATCGTGTGCTTTCTTTTCATTTTAGGATTGCTGATTGTAAAAGGCCCTTACAAATGGGCGCTATTAGTAGCGACATTATTCTCCATTCTGCTTGCATGGGGCTCCAACTTCATGTGGCTCACCGAATTGTTTGCCAAATACTTCCCGATGTACACCAAGTTCCGAGCGGTGGAATCCATCTTGGTGGTGGCGGAAATCACCATACCACTATTGGGATTCTTGTCCCTCAAGGAAATCATGGATCAGAAAGCGGCCAATACTTACGATAAAAAGAAGATGCTGCGCAACATTTATATCGCCGCGGGGGTAACGGCGGGGTTGTGCGTCATCGCATTGATCGCCAGCTTCTCTATGAACTTCGCATGGGGGCGCGACGAGGCCATTTTTGCCCAATGGCCCGAATGGCTCTCTTCTGCCATTGTAGCCGAACGCGCCGCCATTTACCGTGCCAGTGCCTTCCGATCTTTGGTATTCGTGCTGCTCGGAGCCTTGCTGGTATGGCTGTACGCCTCCGAAAAACTCAAATTCGGCTACTTTGTAGCCATTTTAGGTGTATTGGTGTTGGTAGATATGTGGACCATCGACCGCAAGTTCTTCAATGAAGACAACTTCGTGAGTGCTAAACAGGACAAGGGTTATTTTGCAGAACAACCTTGGGAAAAGGAGATTCTTGACCGCGAAGGTGAAAAGGCCCCCCATAACTTCCCCATGAAAAATAGCTACCGCATCTATAACCTTACCAATCCGCAAGGACCGTTCAATGACTCCCGCACCTCCTACCGTTTCAAATCCATCGGTGGCTACCACGCTGCCAAATTGCGCCGCTATCAGGATATGATTGATGCCCATATCTCCCAAGAAACCAACCCCATGCTTCAATCCATACGCACTATGGATGGGCAGAAGTATTTCTTGCCACTCAGCGATACTACCGACTATCCGGTACTTAACATGCTGAATATGAAATACGCGGTGGTGGGCAACGAACAGCCAATGGTGGTGGAGAACCCCAACGCCTTCGGCAACGCCTGGTTTGTAGATTCGGTGAAACTCGCCAACAATCCCAATGAAGAGTCGGACGCACTGAATATCATCAACCTCCGCAATACTTTGGTGACGGATGTGAAGTTCAAGGATTTTGTCAAGGATTTCCGTCCGCACCACGACAGCACTGCCAAGATCAAACTGACTGCCTACGCGCCCGACTATGTGGAATATGACTATTCGGCGAAAGAGAAGGGCATGGTGGTTTTCTCTGAAGTCTATTATCCGTACGGCTGGAAAGCCTATATCGACGGCAAACCGGCCGACCATTTCCGCGCCAACTACACCCTGCGTGCGATGAACGTGCCCGCCGGTAAACACCATATCCGTTTCGAGTTCCGTCCCGACACAATAGAGAAGTGGGGAAAAGTTACCATAGCCTGCGCATATATCATGGGACTGACCGTATTGGGATTTGCCGGATTCGGCATTTACAGAATGGTGAGAAGAAGAAAAGAAACTAAAGCGTAAAAAGATTGATCATGCTCTCCGTTATCATCTGCACCTACAACCGCGACAAGTACATCTACAATGTATTGGAAAGTCTGGCGAAGAACACTTTGCCAAAAGAACTATACGAAATTGTACTGGTGAATAATAATTGCACGGACAATACGCAAAACGAGTGTGAAAGATTCGCTCATGATTTCCCTGATGTCATCTTCCGATCTTTTGTGGAGACCCATCAAGGATTATCTCATGCCCGCAATCGCGGAATAAATGAAAGCGGAGGTGACATCCTGGTATATGTGGATGATGATGCTTTAGTAAATGCAGAATATTTACAAACTTACTACGATTTTTTCAACCAATATCCGGACATTGATGCTGCAGGGGGACCCATTATCCCAAAATATGAAACGGAAGAGCCAACATGGATGTCGCATTTCACCAAAGCGTTGATTACAGGGTACAAATATCTCGGAGACAAGGCAAAAGAGTTTTCCAAGAACGACTATCCTGGAGGCGGCAACGCAGCATACCGTGCTTCAGTTTTTAAAAAAATTGGTCTGTTCAATGTGGACCTCGGACGCAAGGGCGATAGTTTGGTGGGAGCCGAAGAAAAGGATATTTTCGACAAAATGACCACATTGGGCATGCGGTTTTACTACCTTCCGACAGCCATCTTGTACCATCTGATTCCTGAGAAAAAGCTCAGCAAAGACTATTTCGACCGTCTCACGTACTCCATCGGCAAGAGCGAGCGGATGCGCACGTTGAACATCGGGAATGGAAAATACCTGAAAAGGCTTGTATCCGAAGCCATTAAATGGGCAGCATCTATCGTGTTATGCCTAGGACATACTCTCACCGGCTGTCCGAAAAAAGGCTGGAAACTGATTCAGTTCCGGCGGAATGTGACGAGAGGATTGTTGGGGAAATAACAAACACTAATTATGTAAAAAGTGAATAACAATGATAACCATCATTTTACAAGGAGGTCTCGGAAATCAAATGTACCAGTATGCTGCGGCTAACTCACTGGCTACTCGATTGAATACGGAAGTTAGAATGGATTTGTCTATTTTCAAAATACATCAACAAAAAAGCTGGTGCCGTCCTTACGAACTTGAAGTGTTCGATTTTGATGCCATAAAATTTTCTGCTACCTCATTTATGAAAAAGTCATGGTTGGCACTTTTAACTGGTCATGGGCACAATAAGGCTGTGGAATTACTGAAAAAATCCAAACATGTCTATGACTCTTCCTCTTCTGATATGAATGCTTGGGAGCATTGTCCCGACGGAACAACCCTGTTCGGTTATTTCGCCTCAGAAAAGTATTTCAAGGATCATCGCGCTATTATTCTCAACGATTTCCAGTTCAAACATCCTTTAGATGAGAGAAATAACACGCTGGCCAATCAGATAGAATCCACTAATTCAGTATCTGTACATATCCGACGAGGCGATTATCTGAATGAGGTGAATTCAAAAGTATTTGCCCAAATCTCTCCAGAATGGTATTTCAGAGCGATTGAAATGGTGAAAGAACAAAAATCTGCTACACACTTCTACTTTTTCTCGGACGACATTGAATGGTGCCGACAAATCTTCCAGAATTTGGACAACACCTCTTTTATTGATTGGAATCATGGTGCAAATTCCTACCGCGACATGCAACTCATGAGTCTCTGCAAACACAATATCATCCCCAACAGCACCTTCAGTTGGTGGGGTGCATGGTTAAATGCAAATCCTGAAAAGATGGTGATTGCACCTTCCACTTATTTTATCGACAACACCCAAAACAAAACCTATCGGGAGGACATGCCGAAGGATTGGATTTTATTATAAATCATTTACTTATGAAAAAAATAGCACTCATTACAGGAATCACAGGACAAGACGGATCGTATCTTGCTGAACTGTTGCTGTCAAAAGGATATGAGGTCCACGGCATCATCCGCCGCTCCTCCTCTTTCAATACCGGAAGAATCGAACATCTGTATCTCGATGAATGGATACGCGACATGAAACACCAGGCGCTGTTGAAGTTGCACTACGGGGATATGACAGACTCCAGCTCCCTTATCCGTATCATTCGAGAAGTACAACCCACCGAAATCTATAATCTGGCCGCTCAAAGTCATGTGAAAGTGAGTTTTGAGGTGCCGGAATACACTGCTGAAACCGATGCAGTCGGAACCTTGCGCCTGCTGGAAGCCGTTTGTATTTTGGGTATGCAGAAGTCTGTCCGCATCTACCAGGCTTCAACCTCTGAATTGTTTGGACTTGTGCAGGAAATACCCCAGTCTGAAACCACTCCATTCTATCCGAGAAGTCCGTACGGTGTGGCCAAGCAGTATGGCTTTTGGATTACCAAAAACTACCGTGAAGCATACGGCATGTTTGCGGTCAATGGTATTTTATTCAATCATGAAAGTGAAAGAAGAGGCGAGACTTTTGTTACCCGAAAGATAACCTTGGCGGTGGCCAGAATCCATGAAGGTTTGCAAGACAAGCTATACCTTGGCAACCTGAACGCGCTGCGAGATTGGGGTTATGCTAAGGATTATGTGGAATGTATGTGGTTGATGCTTCAGCACGACACTCCTGAGGATTTTGTGATAGCGACGGGTGAGAACCACTCTATCAGAGAATTTTGCGAATTAGCATTTAAAGAAATTGGCATTAATCTTATATGGCAAGGTACCGGTGTGGATGAAAAAGGTATCGACAGCAGCACCGGACGCATTCTGGTGGAGGTGGATCAAAAGTATTACCGTCCCACGGAAGTGGAGCAGTTATTGGGAAATCCAGCGAAAGCTAAGAAATTGCTGGGATGGAATCCCACAAAAACATCCTTTCCTGAATTAGTTCACCTGATGGTGCAACACGATCTCCAATTAGTGAAAAAACAGAAATAGCATCATGAATAAAGATTCGCTCATATATGTTGCTGGACATAGGGGACTTGCTGGCTCTGCTATAGTAAGATGTTTGCAAAAAAATGGCTATCATAACCTCATCTACCGCACTTCCTCCGAACTGGATTTGCGCAACCAAAGTGACGTGCGCGATTTTTTGCACGATCAAAAACCAGAATATGTGTTTCTGGCGGCCGGCAAAGTGGGCGGTATTCGTGCCAATATCGAGAATCCTGCTTCTTTCCTGTATGATAATCTGGCCATGCAAAGCAATATCATACACGAGGCCTATCTTGCAAAGGTGAAAAAAATATTGGTGCTGGGCTCCTCCTGTATCTATCCTGCTCACTGTCAGCAGCCCATGAAAGAAGAGTATTTGATGGATGGCAAGTTGGAGCCGACCAACGAAGGCTATGCCTTATCCAAAGTGGTAGCTTTGAAAATGGCCTATTACTATCATCTTCAATACGGATTTAATGCGGTGTCGATTATGCCACCGAATTTGTATGGCTATAATGACAGTTTTGACCCCTTGCATTCTCATGTTTTGTCGGCCACTGTGAAAAAGTTTGTGGATGCAGTGGAATCAGGGCAAAAAGAGGTGGTGATGTGGGGAACGGGCAATGCCCGCCGAGAATTTATGAATGTGGATGATTTGGCAGCGGCCGCATTGTTCTTGATGCTGAACTATGACAAACCCGAGTTTGTGAATGTGGGGTGGGGCACCGATGTTTCCATTAAGGAGTTGGCGGAGATGATAGCCCAACACGCCGGTTTCCAAGGCAATATTTCATGGGATGCGACGAAGCCCGACGGCATGATGCGCAAATGTATGGATGTAACCCGGATGAAAGCCTTGGGCTTTGCTCCTGCCATCACTTTGGAGGCCGGTATTAAACAAATGATAGAATATTATAAATCAGTAAGATAATGAGAATCCCGTTGATGAAGCACGCTTTCCTTGAAGAGAAGGAAACGAAGAAAAAGTTGGCCGAGTTTATCGTATCCTCGGATATGTTTTCCATGGGAAAATATTGCAAAATGTTTGAGGAACAATTTGCCCAATACCAGCAGTCAAAATATGCTGTACTCTTCAATAGTGGTGGCAGTGCCAATTTAGCCTTGCTGCAGGCATTGAAAAGTATGGGAAAACTGAAAGAAGGGGATAAAGTCGGTTTTTCCGCGCTGACCTGGTCCACCAATGTGATGCCCATTATTCAAATGGGGCTCATCCCGGTTCCGATAGACGTTTCCACCGAGACCATCAACGTGATGGCTGACAATCTCAAGGAAAGATTACAGGAGACTGATTTGCAGGCTTTCTTCACCACCAATGTGTTGGGATTTGCTGGCGACTTGGAGCAGATTGCTGCTTTGTGCAAGGAACGGGGCATCTTGCTGTTGGAAGACAACTGCGAATCACTTGGCGTGAAGCTGGCGGGCAAGAAAACGGGCAACTTTGGATTGGCGGCCACTTTTTCGTTCTATGTGGCGCACCACATGTCCACGATAGAGGGCGGCATGATTTGTACAGATGACGAGGAGTTGTACAACTTACTGAAAATCACACGCGCCAATGGCTGGGACCGCAATGTGGATCCTGACAAGCAGGCGCAGATACGCAAACCCTATCAGATTGACGAGTTCTATGCCAAATATTCGTTCTTTGAGTTGGGTTTCAACCTCCGACCGACTGAAATTACGGGTTTTTTAGGGATTGAGCAACTGCAATATTTGGAACAGAATATAGCTGTCCGCAACCACAATTATGCTGTTTTTGAATCTGTGATACAAGAAAACAACGAGTTGCTTCCTGTTCAGCACGCGCACATCAGTAGGATTTCACCCTTTGGCTTGGTGATTATGTGCCAATCGCCCGAATTACGGAAGAAATATTTGGAAAGATTTATCCAAGCCGACATTGAGATACGGCCTGTAATAGCCGGCAATATGCAGAACCAACCCTTCTACAAAAAGTATGTGAAACAACTCTATGCGCTGCCCAACACCGACTTTGTGAACCAGTGTGGATTCTACTGCGGGAATTATCCGGAGTTGATAGATGAGGATGTGGAAACGATTTGTGGGTGTTTGAGGGGGTAAAAGATTTCTTCTCACATCTTCTCCACCACCTTGTCCTTTACAGAAATCATCAGGCTGACGACCTTATCAAAAACTTTTCCTAATGCTATACGACGCAGAAATTCGATGAATGCACTCAGAACACAAGCTATAACGATGACGATTACAAAACTCAGGAAGAAAAAGTCATCCCTGACCAAGAATACTTTGATAAGGAAACCATGTATGATGTAAACGCTGAAAACATAGTTGGCCAGCTTGTTGATGAAGGAACTATAGAAGGTTCTCTGCAAGAAACAATAAAACACACATATTGAGGCCAGGAAAATAAACGCACTATTATCTCGGGCAAATTGCAGAAACACATGGTGTTTGACAAAAATTGACACCGCTGAATTCAGAGAAAAGATGATTATAAAACACAGAATCATAAACAACACCGCGTGCTTCTTGATGATTTCAGGGAAACCGTACTTGGCAAGATAACGTCCTGTTAAATAAGCTAATAGCATATTGACGATACCTTTCCCATTGTCGCCCAATATTTCAGTGATAAAACACGTTGGAGCTATCACGAAAAACAATATCAGTGTCAACAATAAGGCTTTGAAGTGTATTTGTTTTATCGCCTCAACACCCTGATTAACGAAAGGAGAGAGCGCATACAGAACGATATAACAGGTTATAAACCAATACTTTTTCGTACATACTGGGAAAATGCTTGACAACAGAACCTTAAAATCTAACGGCCGATGCAATAGGGTTAGCTCCAGTATGTGAGTAGTTACCGAATAGAAAAAGATAATGGTTATCAGCGAAAACAATCGTTCCCATTTGAAGTGGATGCCATAATATCCACTGATGAGAATGAAAATGGTTACGCCAGCATTAGCAAAGGTGTTCCATAAAAGGATAAATTCCGTTTTGAGAATGTCTTGCGTCTCAAATAATGGCCTCAGTATATGCATGCCGATAATGCCAACAATGCACAACATTCTCAATAATTCAATATTTGAGTTTCTCTGAAGTGTTCTTACTTCTTCACTCATATCGGTTGCGAATTATTTATATATCAATAGCTTAAAAGCCTTAAAAAGTATCTTAGGATTATACCACGGCAATTTTATGGATAAGACCCTTTGAAATTTTTTCTTGTAAATACAGCAAACAACCCAACGGCTGTACAATAATCCGCCCCAATCGGAACTTTTGAACTGCTGTTTTAAAATATTCTGCTGATACAAAAGTTCCAAATAATTCTTCTCTTTATTGAACAATTCTGATGGATGCTGCGAATTACGACTCCCATAGTGATAGAGCAAGAACGAATAGAGGTGAAGGCTCATCTCTTCGTCCGACAGCTCCCTGTCCCAAAAGGCCTCCATTGCTGGGCGGAAAATCCGTTTTTTGGTAGCGATCATATATTCTTCCTTATGAGCGGAGATGTTTTCTCCATGCCACCGGTATTTCATCAAAAATTGAGGAATGTTGGCAAACTTATAGCCTTTAAGCATGAGTCTGTGCCACAATTCCAGGTCCTCGGTATCAACCATACCTGTGCTATAGTGATTCTCTTTCAGAACATTGGCTTTAGCCATAACCGAAGGATGAATGAATGGACAAGAGAAATAGGACAAACATTGAAGCAATTCAGGCGTATCAATATTTTTGATTTTACCTGTTTTTCTTCCCTCTCCATCAATCCGGTACGCCCATGTGCCACAAACCGCAACATCCGGGTGTCTTTTCATGAATTGCACTTGCTTCTCAAATCTTTTGGGTTGGCAGACATCATCTGCGTCCATACGGGCTATAAAATCACCATTGGCGAGGTCTATTCCTTTGTTCAGTGTTGCTATCAGTTTCAGATTACATTCATTTTCTATATACCTGATTCGTGGATCATTATAGGATAAAATAATATCCTTACTGCTATCGGTTGAACCATCGTTAATCAACAACAGTTCAAAATGAGTATAGGTTTGCGCTAGTACACTTTCAATAGCCTCACGCAAATACTTTTCACCGTTGTAAACGGGCATAATGACGGAAATGAGAGAGTCCATTTAATCTATCTAATTGGGTTTGTTTCTTTGAAATTCACCTTTCTTGTTGGCTTATATTCCTTACCAATAAATGCCAACACCTTAGGATGTACATTTGCGCTATAATAATCACACTCTACCGATTCAGGGAATCCTTCAATTGCAGTGGAACAGATAGTTATAATTCTTTTAGGAGAAAGCCCCATCGCCATTAAAATCTGGCTACTAACAGGCTTTGCAAAGACCTTTACCTCAGGGAAATATTTCTTATAATTGAATGTATCTCTGGGATGTGTTTTGACAATTAAATCCTTTTCTGGATAATTTTGGAATATTCCTTGTATCATACAGACTGGGATAATAACCGATAATTAGGCATACAATTAATAAAAAACAATTTCGGTGGTATGCACCATCCTATTTTCAACAGGAGGCACCTGCATATAATCACCAAAGAGACATGTTAGATATTTATCAGAGTTGAATGGACATTTAAAATAATGACCTTCAAATTCAATTTCTACCAAAGGATAAATATCATTCTTATCAACCAAATCATACGAGCGGAAACCATATAAGTGACCGATGCTCGACGTAGGGACGAATTTAGAAACAAGACGAACAATAGACACCAAACACAAAGAAGGGAGATACAAGAGATAAGAAAGCATCTTGTCAAAAAGTGATTTCTGCCGATTATGAATACTTCGCACGCAATGCCCATAGCAATAATCAAGGAAATTCTTCACTTTGAAAGAAAAAACTTTTTCAACTGGAATAATATCTAAAAAAAGTCCTGGATACTTTAATCTTTCAGAGCCTTCTTCCTTTATAATTGATCCCTTTTCTCTGATTTTTGAGATTACAGTTGGCAAATTAAAATCATTGAATCTGTCCTGATAAATATACTTTTCTGACAATTCTTTCTTAAGAATTGTCTTCAATCGTCTCAGGTCCTTTCTTTCCATACATATATCCAAATCATCGTCCCAAGGAATATAACCCTTATGACGCACTGCACCTAACAACGTTCCTCCCTCTAACCAATAGGGGATATCATATTTCCGACAAATTCTATCAAATTCAATCAAAATATCCAACATTCTCAGTTGGACCTTGCGAAGCATTGTCCCTTCGCCATTATATTTTGAAAAATCCTCTGGCATATCCTAATCTCTTATTAATATTCAAACAGCACTCCAATACAAAATCATAAAAACTGCTTATAGAGTTATTTCATTATCCCTCAACTTTACCAATACCTGATTAATAAGAGTGCTTGAAGTTCCCTTCGTATAGGGGAAATAGACTATCTTTACACCGACCTCTGCAAACTGTTTTTCGTATGCATCCCATTTAGGCGTTCCTTTCCAATCATCACCAACAAACATCACATCAAAATGCAGTTTATTCCAAGCCTCCATTTTATCCATGTTCACCTGAGGCACAACTTCGTCTACATATTTGATGGATTTAACAATCTCCATTCTTTCTTCGAAAGGAATAACTGCACGCTTGTTTTTGTACATGACAAGATCATCCGTAGAGACCCCGACAATCAGATAATCGCATTGTGACTTGGCTTTACGCAATAAATTGAGGTGACCAATGTGGAACAAATCATATACCCCTGTTGTATATCCAATTACTTTTTCCTTGGATTTATCTTTTTGTACTTTAATGACATCCCAAGCCCCCTTGACCTGAAAATCAGCATACAAGGATTTTGACGCAAAAAAATCCTTGGTCTCCACATTGTTCATGAAGACATGTATATCGTTCAGGTTAAGATTATCCTTTTCGATGAAATACTGTAAGTATTTGATTTTGTTTGGATCCATACCCATATAACGAACAGCAACGATGTCCGCCAATAAGAGATCAAAACCGCCAATCAAGACATTGGATTGCTTGGATGTCGGACAAAATGGTCCTTGTCCTTCGCCACCTAAAATCCCATCAATAATGGTAAAATACTTTCTATCTTTCTTCAACAATCCTTGATACAGATCACCCACCATTCTCCAAATGGTGTCATTACCTGGATGAGCCCCCCTGTGGGTCACTTTAGCATGTTTGCTCGCTTCATAGCTGGCTTTGTCGGGGTATTCGTCGCCACCCGTTTCCGGGGACCCGACCCGCCAATGCACCAATTGGTTTTTTTGAGTAATCGAACCGACCAATCCTTTCAAATTCAATGTAGCCCCAACCTTTTGGTGTGTTTTTAATTTTGGGATGGAAATGTACACATCTGCATCGTAAAGGCTCTTGGAATATGTGTATAACTGAGTTTCTTTGGTATGGGCTGCCACTGTTTCCTCCCGCTCATTAAAAACACCTCTGAACAAAGATGAGTCCACATCGTAGAGCAGACTATCCTTCCCTAAATTCACCTGAACCTCTCCCAAAGGATCCCCTGATTGATGAGCCATTTTTGCTTTAATACCATAGTCTTTCAAGTCTTTGCACACCAAAGGTCTCAAATCATAAATTCTGCAGGGAACAGAATACTTCGTTTCAAGTTTCCGAATTCCAGTAAATTGCATCAATTCCTCAAAGTCTGCATCAATAGAAGGATTATCTGCTATAATGATTTCCCCCTTTCCATCCAAGGCTAATGCCACACGGTCAGCGACAGCCTCTATTACAGCCGGGTGTGTTATAACGCAATACAAATTATCTCTATGGTCACATGATTCCCTCCATCGCGAAGCCACCCAATTGGGTTTGATGAAGACGCGCATCCCAGGTTTGATGAAATCCTTGAACGGATTTGCAACATCCAAATTCAAAGACCGCATAATTGTATCTACAGCCTCATTGACCTGTTGGGGCAAATAACTATCCGCCGAAGATATGGCAATACACTTCGTATTAGATTTTTCCATTATCAAGTAAATTCAAAAACATTTCTAATATAAAAATCATCCATCTTTGATCGCCCTTAAGGCCATCTGCACAATGGGGAATAAACTCAGACCTTTGGGGTCCTTCCCAATCACTGAGCCATTGTGTAACAGCTCTCGGCATAGGGATCTTGACAGGTTGCCCCAATTGAGGATAAAGATTATTGAACAACTCTCGCAATACATACTTTGTATCTCCTGTACGTATTCTGTCGTAATCAAGAGTAAAATCCAGTTTCATCCGATTGAATGGAGTTGAGTACTGAACACCCGCAGTGGAACAAGCATTATCGTATGAATTATTTGCTTCATAATAAAAATAATCACAAATAAAACCATAAAAATCGATGTTGTTCCCTTTGCGGTATTTTTCAAATGGTTCTATAATCTGTTCTCCTTGTTTAAGTATTTTACGAGGATCCAGATAAGTATAACGCTGAACAAATTCGTCAAATGTCCAATCCTTTGCCAACAAACCATCCATCCCACCAAAAATGATATCCGCATTTTCTCCAAAAAGCAGATGGGTGACACCATCTTTTTTTGCTTCAATAGCCGCTTTATATATCTGAGGTTCAATAGAATGTACAGGAGCTCCCTTATGTTTCATTAACACAGGTGAAACGGTCATATAATCATCCCACGTCACCTCTATCACCTTGTTCGGCAAGGAACAAATATCAGCATAGTTTTTAGCGATGCTTGTCTCATCCAAAGAGCCTGGAGCTACGCAACGGAAGGTGTAAGTCTGTGTGTTCGCAGGAACAAATTTCGCTAAAATAGCAGAATCGATTCCTCCCGACAAGGCCAAACCTAATTTCCCGCCAGCCGCAACAATTTCATCAATGTACCTTTGGATGCTATCTGAAACATCTTGCACTGAATTAATATGAAATTTATTAGGATTTGCCTTAAAAAAATATGGCGTCACACCTTCTTTGAAGGTTTTGCACTCGTCTGCAATATAACGATATATGAGAAATGAACTCATGCAATAACACTTGTCTTCCATACTTACTTGCTTTTTAAAGGTTTGTAAACAAGAGCAAAAGCCAATGCAATAACACAAGATATAAGAACCTGAATCCCAATTTGAGTATCAATAAGATTGGTATTCATAATCCCCGTACTAATCAGCACAAATTTAATGCCATAATAGAACACCTTGCTCAACACTATAGATGCAAGCATGGCAAAGAAAACATTTAACTTCTTTTCAACCAAAAATGAGAACAAGAAGACATTGATAGTCAACTCGCTTATCATCAAGACGGATTTTATAAGAAGAGGATGTCCTGTCGTGATAAAAGAGAATAGGGGGAGAATTATTGCTAACCCATAAGCATTCTTTTTATTAGCCGATAGTAAATAACCTGCAAGCACCATTATCCTCATTGGTTCGAATTTATACAACGGGAACGAAAGCATGTGGGAAAATGTAGGCAGAAACACCATCAACAATACGATTGAGGCGTCAATCAATGCTATTCGGAATAAATTTTTGCTTACTGCTATTGTAGGTTTATCGTTATCCATGTTATTATTGTTTTGGGTGTGTGACAAGACTTTTACATTTCTGACTTGAGGGTGCAAAAGTACGAAAAAAAGAGGCAACCGCCAACAGCAAAAGACGGCACTTTTGCGAAAGTGTGTTTTTGGGGGGATCCCTATGCTCTACTTTGAATAAAATCGCACCAGCTCTTCAGCCACTTCGGACAAACATTCCGCAGATTCAATCACTCATGGCCCGGCAATAAATATCGTTGTGTGTGTTGGTTCGTTCATACTTTGTATTGTTCATTTTGGGCTTGCATTAACTTATAAAACGCACCTTCATCATTACAGCACCGCAATCGTCCCCGTGCGGAGGAAGCGTGTATGTCCCACAGGCTTGCATAGGATGACATAACTATATATGTTTTCGGGAAATAGTTTCCCGTTCTCGGTACCGTCCCATCGGAAATAGGGCGTGGTGGAGTGATAGACCAGTC
>JAFVNW010000056.1 GCA_017506175.1 Bacteroidales bacterium
GCGGAAGTAGCTCAGTTGGTAGAGCACGACCTTGCCAAGGTCGGGGTCGCGAGTTCGAGTCTCGTTTTCCGCTCAAATATAACGAAACGCCCAGTTTTTCAGCTGGGCGTTTTTGTTTTAAATGCTTGAAAATAAACAACTTGCAAAATGGCGATTCTCCGCCTGCTTTCTCATTTTCCCCAGAAAGCGTTCAAGAAAGTGTTCAAGGGGTTTCCATTCAACAATTCACCGTTAAATCTTGAATGGCATTGATTATATTTCATTGATTAAAAGTGTTTTGGGTTATTTTTATCTAAAAGGTGATTTTTTTAGCCTGCAAAATGAACATTACGTCTGAAATTTTTTGCTATTTTTGCCTTTTCAAAAGAAATATTAACGAAAAACCATAAATAGTAGAGAAATAGAGTAATAAACATAGTATAAACCATAGCGTTAACTATTATTCGCGTTCAAAGAAAAAAGCGTAGGAAACTGTTTTCTTGAAAAACGGATAAAATTCGCGGCGAAGCCGTAAGGCGGAAGTCCGCAGTGCTCTTCAATAAAGTTTTGCCTGAAAGGGTGTGAACTGATCTATTGAAGAGCAGCGGGTTTCTCCTACGCTTCCCGCGAACGCGAGTAGAGAGGTTCGCACCTTTCTTTTTGCCCGTGAGTGATTGATAGTCGCGCTGCAAACATCAATCCTTATGGCGAATAATACTTTACAAAAGGCAAAAGCAGCCAAGCAGGACGAGTTCTATACGCAACTCGCCGACATTCAAAACGAAATGAACGCTTATTTGGATTATAATCCTGATGTGTTCCGTGGAAAAACCATCCTTCTTCCTTGTGACGATCCAGAATGGAGCAACTTTACCCTGTTCTTTGCACAAAATTTTGAGCGATTCGGGTTGAAAAAGTTAATATCCACATCGTATGCCATTGAAAGCAAATACAATCTGTATGGATCTCAATTGTCATTGTTTGAAACAGATTTTGAGAAAACTTCAAAACAATACGATGCTAAAAAATCACAATCTCGCGGGAAAATATTTGTCCTTGACAGGGATTGCAATGCCGACGGATGCATCAATTACCATGATCTGAAATGGGAATATCTTAAAGGTGATGGGGATTTCCGTTCAGATGAAGTAAAAGCATTGCGTGATGAGGCCGATATAATCATTACCAATCCGCCATTTTCTCTATTTAGAGAGTTTATGGCTTGGTTACTCATTGCAAAAAAGCAATTTGTTATTATAGGTAGTATGATGAGCATATCTTATAAGGAGGTTTTCCCCCACATTAAAAACAACAAAATATGGTTAGGAAGATCGACTGGAGGAAAAGAGTATAAAAAACCAGATGGTTCTTTCCAAAAAATGGGAAACACATGCTGGTTCACCAATATTGACCATGGTCGAAGACATCAACCACTAACATTGATGTCAACAGCAGACGTTTTCAAATACAGCAAACACAAGGATATACGAGAAATGAAACATTTTTACCATTATGAAAACTACGATGCAATAGATATTCCAAGGGTTGATGCTATTCCCTGTGATTACAATGGTATAATGGGAGTGCCCACTTCTTTTCTATATCAATATTGCCCTGATCAATTTGAGATAATTGGAATTGCTGAAGGAGATTCTGGAAAAGAACTTGGTTTGCAACCCTATGATCGTAATCTTAAGAAATTAAACAAAAGTCTTAGGGATGGCCAATTGTTTTATTTATTGGAAAATGGCATCCCGAAAAAACCATTTGCACGTATCCTCATCCGCAAAAAATAATTCACTAAAAATATCAATATGAAAACCACATTAAAAACGAACATTACCGTACGCGATATTTGCAACGGATTTGTTTACAATGAATTAGAAGAAAAAGGCCTGTACGGCCTTTCGGGCAAATTGGTCATCCAACCGGAATACCAACGAAACTATATCTATGGGGATGGAAAGAAAGACGTAGCGGTCATTGATTCTCTCCTTAAAGAATACCCGCTTGGACTCATATACTTTAATGAACGCGAGGATGGTATGCTGGAAGTGCTTGATGGGCAGCAACGTATAACCAGCATTGGACGTTTTGTGACAGACAAATTCCCGATCGTTGATACTCATGGTGTACCACAATATTTCAGTAGTTTGTCTGTCAATCTCCAAGATTTGATTATGGACAGCAAACTCTTGATTTATGTTTGCAAGGGTACAGAACAAGAAATCAAGGAGTGGTTCAAAACCATTAATATCGAAGGAAAACCACTAAAGCCTCAGGAACTTCTTAATGCGATCTATTCAGGCTCGTTTGTCACACTTTGTAAAGAGGTGTTCAGCAAACGCAACCAGCCTATTATGCAGAAATGGCAGTCGTATATAAAAGGTGAAGTGAACCGACAGGATATCTTTGAAAGGGCTTTGGATTGGGTAAGTGGTGGCAATATTGAGGACTATATGAGTCGTCACCGCCACGACACCAACATAAATCCAATCAAACTCCATTTCGAAAGCGTCATTCAGTGGATAGAGAACGTGTTTCCCACTTATTATGATCAAATGAAAGGCTTGGAGTGGGGCCGCCTCTATGACACATACCATACCAACCCTTACAGTCCTTCCGCTGTGGATGCAGAAGTCGCCCGACTGTTTGCTGATGACAGCGTGGAAGACAAAAAGGGAATTTTTGAATATGTGTTAGGAGGAAAGCAAGACACTAAACTTTTGAAAATCAGAATTTTTAGTAACGCTGACAAATCAACGGTTTATCACCGGCAAACTGCCGCGGCAAAGGCTGCTGGCGAGTCCAACTGTCCGTTGTGCGCTCTCGGTCATGATGCCACCCGCACCAAAATATGGAAACTCGAGGAGATGGATGCCGACCATGTGACCGCATGGAGCAAGGGCGGCGCTACCAGCATTGCCAACTGCCAGATGCTGTGCAAAACCCACAACAGGGCGAAAGGGAATCGGTAGTTGATTTCCGTTTTTACTATTTCCCCGTTCTTCCGCGGCAAACCCACCGTCAGGTTCTATCGTCCTGTCAGCGTGCCGCGGTGGGCGGTAACGTGGCATCCCCGCCGCAGGCGGCGGTCTGCGACCTTGCCTGCGGCTACCCGTTTCTGCGCCCTTACAGGGCGCGGAACGGCAGGCTGTCCTCCCACCCAGACGCACGCTGTGCGTTCATACAATCATCGACAGGGTACGAACTAACGGCATCACAATGATGAACCATGCAGGTTCAACCCACCGCCGCCTTGCAAATCGAGGCGTGAAGAAATCGGGAGAAGTGAGCGTAAAGAACGGCGAACTGTCCGATTTTAGCCGGAATTTGCACAGCGGCAAAGCGCATTTCTTTTAGATAAACCGCTTTCGCTCGAAAAAGCAAGCAAGCTTTCTTTTTGCTCGCTTACTCGCGGTTTGCGTCTATTTTCTTTGGGCGCAAACAAAGAAAATGGACAACATTTTCCACACAAAATTCAAATAGTCCCCCGATAGCGTACTTTTGGAGAACGGCATTTTTCTGCTACTCGCATATACACTACGTATATCCGTTTTTATCCTATCTTTGCCGCGTAAAGAAACTCGATTATGACAAACCTATCCTACTTTGACCGTAAAAGACAGTTGGTGGCTGTGTTCAACGACACCCTGCAGCGGATTGGCAGCAGCCAGGAGCTGCAAGCCGCTGTCAGCCAAAGCATCGCCTCACAGCAGTATATCGGCGATGCCGACAAGATAGACCTTCCCGCACCCTCCTATACCGAAAAGGCCCGGGTGGTGGTGAGTCGTCTGCGCTCCTTCGAGGCGGCGGCAAGGTATCCCGGACAAAAGGTGACCGTGCTGAACTTCGCCTCCTCCACCTCTCCCGGCGGCGGAGTGGAGAACGGTGCTTCGGCGCAGGAGGAGTGCCTCTGCCGCGTGTCAACCCTCTACCCGTGCCTGAAAGCCCAAGCGGCGTGGGAGAAATTCTACGGTCCGCACCGTGCTGCGCCCAACCCGCTCCACAACGACGATATTATCTACACCCAAGACGTGGTGGTGCTGAAAGACGATGACTACCATCCACTCCCGGCCCCATTCCACGTGGATGTGATCACTTGCGCCGCCCCCAATCTGCGGGACACCCCTTCCAACCGATACAATCGGAACGATGGCGAGGCAGTGCATATCACTCCGGAAAAACTTTTGGAGTTGCACCTGAAACGCGCCCGCAAAATCCTCGCCGTTGCCGCCGCGAACGGGGCAGAGGCGCTGATTCTCGGTGCGTTCGGCTGCGGCGCCTTCCGCAACGACCCCGCCGTGGTGGCCGCCGCCTACCAACAGGCATTGCTACAATTCCTGAACCACTTCAAAGCCATCGAATTTGCGGTTTATTGCAGTCCGAGAGACCAACGCAACTACGATGCTTTCACAATAATCCGTAACGTCTGACAATTTTTTGTTTCCATAGAGACGCGCCATGGCACGTCTCTGCCACAGAAAATTGAAAATTCTTATTTCTTGTTTTATTAAATGAAATTTTATACTTTTGCACCGTTTTATAAAATATCATTTAATAGAATTTGGCGAACCGTAATGATAGAGACGCGCCATGGCACGTCTCTACCACGTTTACGCCCCCACCAACCGCCCCATCAATTGCGCCATCAGGTCGGAAACGCTACGCTTCTGCGGGTGTTGCGTTTTCAGGTATAGCGTGCCCAGCTCCATATACACCCGCTTGTTCACCTCCAGCATCATCGATTGGTAGCGGAACGGGCATTCCGGCGCCTCGGAGTTGCTGTACGGGTAGTTGATGCCGACAGAATAGCCGTTCTCCTCAAACAGGTTCACGGCCAATTCCAGCGTGCTCCGGTCGGGCTTCGACCAGTCGTCGTTGAAACCGATGCAGATGTCCACATCGCCCTGCTCTTCGGGAAACGAGTGGCAGTCGAGCAGGAGCGCATTCTCGCAAAGTGCCCTTTTCAGGTTGTGCTGGTGGCCGCGCCACAGGTCGTAAAGCCGCGCCTCGCACTGCTGCGGAATCGTGCGGCAGTAGCCGCCGAAGCGCCGGTAGAGGATGCCCTGCCCCTCCTGCTCAAACGGGTCGTCCCACAGCCGTTCGGCATCCACCACAAAGCGCGAATAGGGGAACCGCACAGGACGGACACGCGCATCGCGGAAGCCATGGAACAGGAAGTCGGTGTGCCAGTCGGTGAGACGGAACACCACCTCATTGATGAAGCGGGCATCGATATTCCAAAAACTAAGTTCGTTGTCGTATAGCCCCTCAATGGAGGCGTGCGGCTCGTTCAATACAAGAATCGGATAGGTCATGGTTATTGTTTTTTGATGAATTTGTAGAGGGTGACTAAAAAGTAGTCATCCTCTTTCTTTTTGCATTTTTCGCAAAGTTGCTTCCGACATTCCATTTCAATATTTTTCTGACAAAAAAAATGGTTATTTATCTGTTTTTCAGATAAATAACCATTGCCATTTGATGA
>JAFVNW010000057.1 GCA_017506175.1 Bacteroidales bacterium
CAGTGTATGCGTATTCTCGGCCGCAACATCGCCTTCCTCGTCAAGGCCATCGCCGCGGAGAAGGAGCGCAACGGTCTGCCCGAGGCAGAAGAAGCGGTATTCACGAATTTTATCCGCTAAAATGACAAACGACGGACCTCCAATCGCTCATCAGCGGGCACTTCGTTGACAATCCCGCCTCAGGTCGGGTGATGGAGAAATGCGGGTTCCAACCCACCGGGGAAACCTGCATCGACGAGACCCAGTATCAAGGCAAAGACAGACCCATCAGGGTGCTGAGGTTGGAACTGAAATGACGGTAATTAGAGTCAAATTCGGCACACATATCACTTATTTTTATTGTCTATACGCAATAAAAATAATATTTATACAAATTTCATTGTCTATAAACAATAATTTTATTATTTTTTGCAGCCGATAAAAACAATAGAAATGGAAGTGCTCACCCGCAAACATTATGCCGACATCGTGGATTCGTGGATAGGCAAGGGCAATATCATCGCCTTGGTCGGATCGCGCCGTGTCGGCAAAAGCTATGTTCTCAAAGACTTCATCCAGCGGCACGACATCCGTAACATCCCCTTTCTCAACAACCTCATCGCCTTTTACGCGGACACCACCGGCAAGCTCACCTCCGCCAACAGCATAGCGAAGTATATGAAATCGCTGCGGGAAAATGTGTCTGCCAACCTTGTCCTGCTTTACAAGGAGTTTTACGCCGAAGCTTTCCTGCTCGACATCGTTTCCCGCTTCGACATCCACGGCAAAAAAATCTTCGAATCCAACGAGAAAATCTACTGGGACGACTTGGGTCTTCGTAACCTCAAGGCAGAGGGCAGTATGGACTCCTACATTGAGAAGGTAATTGAAAATGCCATTTACAAACACCTCCGCTATTTGGGCTACGAAGTGAAGGTGGGCGTTTTGAATGCAGGGGAGGTGGACTTTGTCTGCACCAAACCGGGCAAAACGGTATATGTACAAGCGAGTTACATCATTGTTGAAGAGTCCACCCGCAGCAGAGAGTTCAGTCCCTTGGAGAAGATCCGTGACAACCATCCGAAATACGTCATCAGCGCCACACCGCTGCTTACCTCACGGGATGAAAACGGAATCACCCACCTTGCCCTCCGAAAATTCCTCAAAGACGGTTTCGAACAAGGTTGACAGGATTTTCGCTGGTAATGACTTCGTATTAACATTCACTCACCAACATTCAATAATGAACAGAAACAACAAAGTAATTCTCCTGACCGGGGCGAGCAGCGGTATCGGGTACGACACGGCCGTGGCCCTGGCGAAACAGGGGCACAAGGTATATGCCGCCGCCCGCCGTATGGAACGTATGGAACCGCTCCGCGAATGGGGCATTGTGCCGATACAGATGGATGTCACCAACGAGGCGGCGATGCGGCAAGGGGTGCAGACCCTGCTCGACCGCGAAGGGCGCATCGACGTGCTCATCAACAATGCCGGCTACGGTTTCTTCGGGGCGGTGGAACCGGGAGAACCAGCTATACCATTTACAACAATGTCCGCACCGCAGGTGTTAATTAGCCTCTCCAAGGCATCTTCGGAGTCAACTCCTGTCAAACAAGTTGGCACATTACCAAACTCC
>JAFVNW010000058.1 GCA_017506175.1 Bacteroidales bacterium
ACAGCCATGCTGTACTGTCTAACAACGACCAACAACTGGTGGCCTACTGCAGCCCGATATGGCAGAAACTGAAGAAATGCTACCACTCTATCGTGACGTACGACAAGACCACGAACATCACCTCCTCGTGCGTGCTGAACCTCTCGTCGGACTACAAGCGGCTGGTGGCCTACGATGCCGGCGACTCCTACTTTGTGACCTACTCACGCTACCCGAAAGCCACCGAATTTGAACTCTCCACCACCTTCATCCCCAAAGACTGCGCCAACAACTACACGGTAACGCCGCGTACTGTGCTTTCCCTCGACATTGACCGCAACGGCTATGTGCAGTCGTTCGTGGCCGAATCGGCCGACCACACCAAACACGCCATCGTGCTGGTGGGCATCAACAAGAAGCAGATGGCCGACAAATTTTACTTTTATGTGTATGATGAGGCTGGGCGGGAGATGCTTTCCAAAATCCTCACCCCCGACATCTACGGGGACAGTTTTTCCATTGAGGATCTGACTGTTACCAATGATGGCGATGCGCTGCTGCTGATGCGCACCGGAACCAAAGACAAGCCCGGCAGCTCCTCGATACACCTGCTCACCTGCACTCAAGAGGGCGGAAAGAGCTATGTGGAGCGGACTCCTTTCGGCGAGATCCATTCCATGCGGCTGCTGGTGTTGAAAAACGGGAACTATTTTGTGGGGGGGTACTGCGCGGAAGAGCAGGAAAAGCCCACCTCGGAGTATTTCACCTGCATCTTCAACAAAAAATTAGGGAACTTTGAACCCGCCAAGCATTTCAAACTTCCTGATAATCAAAAGCCCAAACACGAATACATGTTGCTGTATTTCATCCGCTACTACACCCAGTGTGCAGCCCTCCACGAGTTGGACAACGGTGAGGTGGTCATGCTCGGAGAACACCGTGGCATGGTGATTGAGACCGGACAAGGCACCACCTACTACCATTATGCCCGCGATATTGTGTATCAGCATTTTGATGTCAACGGCAGTTCGATACATACCAATAGACTTGCGAAATACCAGGCATGTTCGTTTGAGAGGGGTGCCGAAAACAATAATGTCACATGGTTCACCTACGACAAGCTGGGCATCTCCTTCAGTTCGTTTGTATCCGGCAATTCTGTCTATGTACTATATCAGGATCATCAGGACAATTTCAACAAGAAAGACGGTTCCACCATGTACTCCACCATCACCACGCGCGCCAAGAGCTGCACGGTGCTGGCACGGTTGGACGATGACGGTCCTGAGCAGAAGATTGTGATGGTGCCCGGAAAGACGAAAAGAACGCTCCACAACCTCTGGCTGTTTGATGGAAAAGAGCTCTGGTTCGGCATGTACAGTCTGAAGGATTATTCGCTGGAACACAACACATTGGATAGTGTGTTTGCGGAGTAAATGATGCAATAACAAAACAAATGATACGCTGAGAGGACATGAAAAGGATCTTTTGCCCACTATTATCTTTCAAAGCACTAATTATCTGCATCTTAACTCTTTTATTTTGCATAAGTTGCAAATCAGGGACGCCAGGGCAGAAGAGCAAAGGCACGACAAAGACCGAACATGGTGAAAGTGAAATTGTGCTGTCGCACGGCAAGGTGGTCTTCCCCGATAACTTGCAGATTGACAAGGACTACGTTGGGAAAATGGGCAAGACAGACTATCTGGTTCGTTTTGACAGCGTAACACCGGCCTATGTTTCCGGCATCTGCTACGATCTAACGACGGATTCCATCGCAAGTAGCATTCATTTTACTTGTACGGCGCACCACAAGAAAGTGGCGGTCCGGTTTACGAAACTCCAACAATACGGCAATGGCATTTCCGAAGTCATGGTGAAAAAAGTCTCCTTCGCCGCCACCGACTCCACTTTTCACGGATATTA
>JAFVNW010000059.1 GCA_017506175.1 Bacteroidales bacterium
CTCCGCTATGCTTCAGACTGTGCTGCAAATGTACGACACTTCCGACAATGTTCGACGATAACTCCCCAAAATCGAGCCTGCAATTTGACTATTAGAACAAATGTTGATTTTTTTAGCCTGCAAAATGAACATTACGTCAATTTTTGACATAAAAAAACGGGCGTCACCAGTTTCGGTAACACCCGTTTCGGGATGATATCGGACACACTCGATGCGTCCCTACAGGATTACTTCCCTTCGCTCAACTTCTTATACCCTTCGTATCTCAGTTTCGCGAACTGCTCGGTCTTGGCGAACAACTCCTTGGCTTCTTCCGGGAAGGTCTTCAACAAGCTGTTGTAACGGACCTCGCCCATGATGAAGTCTTGGAACTTGCTCCAGTCGGGTTCCTTGCTGTCCAAGTGGAAGCCGTTCTTGCCGGCCTCTTCCTCGGCAGGGTTGAAACGCCACAGGTGCCAGTAACCGCAATCAACGGCCTTGGCCTCTTCGTGCTGGGAACGACCCATGCCGACCTTGATGCCGTGGTTGATACACGGAGCGTAGCAGATAACCAATGAGGGTCCCGGATAAGCTTCGGCTTCCTTGATGGCTTTGAAGTACTGTGCCTGGCTTGCGCCCATAGCTACTTGTGCCACATACACATAGCCGTAGCTCTTGGCAATCATGCCGAGGTCTTTCTTGCGCACCTTCTTGCCGGAGGCAGCAAATTTGGCGACGGCACCGGCAGGAGTAGCCTTTGAAGACTGACCACCCGTGTTGGAGTAAACCTCCGTGTCGAGCACGAGCACGTTGACATCCTCGCCGCTGGCCAACACGTGGTCCAGACCGCCGAAACCGATGTCGTAAGCCCAACCGTCGCCACCGAAGATCCACTGGCTGCGTTTTGCCAGGAAATCCTTGTTGGCCAACAGTTCAGACTCAAGCTCGCAACCGTGGCAAGGACAGATGGGGCTGCCGGCTTTCTTAGCCTTCATGGCTTCTTCCAACTTTTGAGCAGCCACTTCGGCACCGTAAATTTTCTTGCCCTCGGATTTCCAGAAATCGATGCAATTGTCAATAGGCAGGATGGCCTTCTCCAAAGCAGCCACAAACTCGTCGGTGGCAACGCTGTTGGCAACGGTGTCATCGTAGGTGTCGAGCCACTTCTGGGTAGCCTCGCGCATCCAGTCGAAAGCGGTCACGCCGACCAGTTCCTCAGCTTTCTTGCGCAAGTCGCTGCGCAGTTTGCGGTAACCGGTAGCCATACCGAGACCGAACTCTGCGTTGTCTTCGAACAAGCTGTTGGCCCAAGCCACACCTCTGCCGCTTCTGCAGTTCTTGCAGTACGGAGTGGCGGGAGCAGAACCACCGTAGATGGAGGAGCAGCCCGTAGCGTTGGCCACGATCATTCTCTCACCGAACAGTTGCGTGATGGTCTTGATATACGGAGTCTCACCGCAACCGGCACAAGCACCGCTGAACTCGAACAGAGGCTGTGCGAACTGGCTGTTCTTGATGGTGGCAAATTTGTCGATGAGGTTGTCCTTGTAGGTAACCTTCTTCTGACCGTATTCCCAGTTCTTGGCTTCGCCCAGCTGGCTCTCGAACGGTTTCATCGTGAGGGCCTTCTCCTTGGCGGGACATACGTCGGCGCAGTTGCCGCAGCCGGTGCAGTCCATCACGGAAACCTGCATACGGAAGTGCATGCCGGCGAGTTCCTTCGGAACCTTCACGTCGATGGCGGCCATGCCCTTCGGAGCTTTCTTCATCTCGGCGTCGGTCATCACCACGGGACGGATAGCGGCGTGAGGACAAACCACAGAACATTGGTTACATTGGATACACTTGGTGGGATCCCATTCCGGAACCACGGTAGCGACACCGCGTTTCTCGTAAGCGGTGGTGCCAGCCGGGAATGTACCATCAACGATGTCTTTGAAGGCGCTGACAGGCAGGTCGTTACCGCATTGTGCCACCATCGGGCGCATCACCTTGTTGATGAATTCGGGATCATCGGGGTTGCTCTCGAACACGAAGTCCGTGCTGCACTCCAGCTTAGCCCATTCAGCAGGAATCTCAACTTTGGTGATTTCACCGCCACGATCCACGGCTGCATAGTTCATGTTCACCACATCCTCACCCTTCTTGCCGTAAGACTTCACGATGAATTTCTTCATCTGCTCCACAGCGAGGTCGTAAGGAATAACGCCGGAAATCTTGAAGAATGCAGATTGCAGGATGGTGTTGGTACGGTTGCCCAAACCGATCTCAGCGGCGATCTTCGTAGCGTCGATGATGTACATGTTGATGTTGTTGAGAGCCAAGTATTTCTTCACGAAATCAGGAAGATGTTTCTTGGTGTCGGCCACGCTCCACGGAGAGTTGTAGAGGAACGTACCGTTCTTCTTCAGACCGCGCAGACAGTCATATTTCTTCAGGTAAGAAGGAACATGAACGGCCACGAAATCGGGCGTGCCCACGAGGTAGGGGGCCAAGATGGGTTGGTCGCCGAAACGGAGGTGAGAGCAGGTGTAGCCGCCTGACTTCTTGGAGTCATAGTCGAAGTAGGCCTGGCTGTATTTGTTGGTGTTGTCACCGATGATTTTGATGGAGTTCTTGTTGGCACCTACAGTACCGTCAGCACCGAGGCCGTAGAACTTGGCTTCGAAAGTGCCCTTCGGCAGGATGGAAATTTCCTTGCCGACCTTGAGGGAACGATGGGTCACATCGTCGTTGATACCGACGGTGAACTGGTTCATCGGTTTGGCAGCGGCGAGGTTCTTGTAAATGGCGAGCACCTGAGCCGGAGTGGTGTCCTTGGAGGAGAGACCGAAGCGACCGCCGATGATCATCGGGTGGAGTTCGGCATCCTTGAAGGCTTCCACGATGTCGAGGTACAACGGATCGCCGTTGGCACCGGGTTCTTTCGTTCTGTCGAGAACGCAGATACGTTTCACGCTCTTCGGCATCACAGCCATGAGGTATTTCACGCTGAAGGGACGATAGAGGTGTACGCTCACGAGACCGAGTTTCTTGCCGGCCTTGTTCTCCTTGTCGATGACGGTCTTGATGACGTCGGTGATGGAGCCCATAGCGACGATGATGTCGGTAGCATCGGGTGCGCCGTAGAAGGTGAAGGGAGCGTATTCACGGCCGGTGATTTTGCTCATCTTCTTCATGTATTTGGCCACGATATCCGGAAGAGCGTCGTAGTATTTGTTCTGCAACTCTCTGGTCTGGAAGTAGATGTCGGGGTTCTGGGCGGTGCCGCGGGTCACGGGGTGTTCCGGGTTGAGGGCGCGGTCGCGGTATTCCTTGAGGGCTTTCCAGTTGACGAGTTTTTCAACCTTGGCCTGGTCGGTGGCTTCCACCTTCTGGATTTCGTGAGAAGTACGGAAACCGTCGAAGAAGTGGAGGAACGGGACGCGGCCTTCGATGGCGGCGAGGTGGGCCACAGGAGCGAGGTCCATGATTTCCTGCACGGAGCCGGTAGCCAGCATAGCGAAACCGGTCTGGCGGGCGCTCATCACGTCGGCGTGGTCACCGAAGATGGAGAGGGCCTGAGCAGCCAGAGCACGTGCGGAGACGTGGAACACGCCGGGAAGAAGCTCACCGGCGATCTTGTACATGTTGGGGATCATCAGCAGGAGGCCCTGCGATGCGGTGTAGGTGGTGGTGAGGGCACCGGCCTGGAGGGAGCCGTGAACGGCACCGGCGGCACCGGCTTCGCTCTGCATCTCGACAACCTTGACGGTCTCACCAAAAATGTTCTTTCTTCCACCGGCACTCCACTCGTCGATGTATTCAGCCATCGGGCTCGACGGGGTGATGGGGTAGATGGCGGCCACTTCGCTGAACATGTAGGCTACGTGAGCAGCAGCGCAGTTACCGTCGCAAGTCATAAATTTCTTTTCTGCCATAATTGATTGTTATTTAAATGGTTAAAGATTGATATTTGGTTGATTACTTTCTTTTTGCGCTAAAATAATTAATCTGCAAAAATACAACTTTTCATTGATTATTTTGTAATAAATTGAAATAAAATTAGTCTGATTTTCTTCAGGCAGAAAAAGAAAATTAGCGGATGCTGTTATTCTTTGACAGAAATGAGTATAGAGTGCTGGCATCGTTTCTGAGGCCGCCGAATGCAGCTCTTCACCTCTCGCCATTGGTTTTTCCCGTCATGCGCGAAAACGAGGACTTTCACACGGCCGGTTTCAGGTGGAAATGCCCAGAAGAAAATCCCATCTTCATCGGTGTAAACCACCTGTTTTTTACCCGTTTCCATGACCTCAAACACAATCATCGCCTTTTTGTGAATAGGAAGCCCAGTTATTTCCCCATCAATTCTTCTCCATTCAGCGGGAGGAGATGGTACCATGTAGCTGTAGCCAACACTCTCGTACATATTGACGCTTGCGTCCAACAGAAAATCATTGTTGGACAGCGCAATATCCACTACAGATAAGCGCTGGTGCACGCTGTCTTTATGATTCCAATTGAACGAGACAGCATATTTTCCAGATGAAATCCCCTCAAACAAATATTGGCCGATGCTGTCAGTCATTGTCAAAGCCACCAGTGTGCCATCATCAACAGAAACACGATTGCCGTTGTCCACCAAAAGTCCCACCTCCATTCCCTGAATGGGTTTCCCTATTGGGTCGGTCACCACCCCGCTGACGGATGCTTGTGCGAAGAGACAGACTGTCGTCAGCAACAGAAACAGGGTCAGGAAAAAAGATTTTTTCATTATGGGCATTTGTAAATGTCAATACAGCGTGCAAAAATACAAATACTCCCCTTATAATTGGGATTGTTGAGCATTCATTTCTTGTGTTTCATCATAACAATACGGGAAACGGAATTTCTTTATTTTTGTTAGTAGATTTTTAGAATGAATTATTTTTATAACGAATTGAAAATAAGAAAAATACGATATTGCTGCGATGAGTAAATCCGTAAACAAAGAACTTGTTGATTATATTGAAGAGAAAGTTATTCCGCTCTACGACCATTTCGACCCGGCACACCGGCGCGATCATGTGCAATTGGTGATACAACAAAGCATGGCACTCGCCGAAAGTTTGGATGTGGATGCCAATATGGTATATGCCATCGCCGCTTATCACGACATCGGTCTTTGCCAAGGTCGTGAGCATCACCATGAAGTGTCAGCGCAGATGTTGTTGGCAGACAGTTGTTTGCACAAATGGTTCGACGAAAGTCAGTTGCAGACGATGGCCGATGCCGTTGAGGATCATCGCGCCTCCTCCAGCAACGCACCTCGCACCCTCTATGGTCGCATCGTGGCTGAAGCCGACCGTTTCATCGACCCTGACACCATCATCCGCCGCACCGTGCAGTACGGATTGGAACACTATCCAGCGTTGGATAAAGAAGGACATTGCGCGCGAACACTACAACATCTGCACGAGAAATATGGCCGCATGGGCTACCTGCGCCTCTGGTTCGACCAGTCGCCCAATGCCGAACGGCTCGAAACCCTTCGGCAAATGATGGAGGATGAGAATCTTATTCGCCAAAAAATTGAAGAATTCTATCTTTCTGAAAAATTAAAAGGGCAATCTTGATATTCTATCTTCCTGTAACTCAAAAAGTCGTATCTTTGTCCCGTCATTATCAAAATTATCATCATCATGGGAAAATTTGAACTGATCAACCTGCCTTACGAGGCCAACGCTTTGGAACCAATTATTTCTGCCCAAACTATCGGATTTCACCACGGAAAACATTTGCAAGGGTATGTCAACAACCTGAACGCCGCCATTGCGGGCACTCCTTTCGAGGCGATGCCGTTGGAGGAAATCGTGAAGAAAGCCACTGGCGGAATGCTCAACAATGCCTGACAGATTCTGAACCACAACCTCTATTTCTTGCAGTTCGCTGCTCCGAAGGCCGACAACCGTCCCGCTGGCAAACTGGCCGCCGCCATCGATGCGCAGTTCGGCTCTTTCGAGGCATTTCAGAAAGAGTTCGTGCAGGCCGGTGCCACCCTCTTCGGCTCCGGCTGGGTGTGGCTCTCCGCTGATGCGGATGGCAAACTCGTCATCAGCCAAGAACCCAATGCCGCTAACCCCGTGCAGAAAGGCCTCACCCCACTGCTCACCTTCGACGTGTGGGAACATGCCTATTATCTTGATTATCAGAACCGCCGCCCCGACCACCTCAATGCCCTCTGGTCAATCGTCAACTGGCAGGTAGTGGAGCAACGCTTTGCAAACTGAGAATTGAAAATTGAGAATTGAAAACTCTTAACTCTCAACTTTTAACTTACCAACCGATGGTCTTGTCCTTCGGGTACTTCACGCTGTAGGTCACCGAGAAGGTACGTGTTTCGCCCTCTTTCAGCTCGGTCTCCCAGGTCACTACGCCGATGCCAGTCTTGTTGTAGGTGGCCGCCGGCTTGATTTCGGTCACTTTCACCTCAATGTCCTTGTCGGCTGAAATCGGATACTGCTCCTTCAGCGTCAGTTTCACCTGCTTGTTCTGGTTGTTTTTCACCGTAATCAGGTACGATTCGGTGGTGGTGGTAGTGTTGCCCACATGCTTCGTATCGCAGAACTGTTTCTGCTTCTCACGTTTCACCGAAACACGCGGGTCGGTGGCGAGGGTGACGGTGAACAGACTATCGGCCGTGTTGGGGTTGATGCGCGTTTTCCCGATGAAGGTGTTGTTGAAGGTAACGGTGGCTTGTCCCGGCAGTAGGTTGTACTTCTCGTAGCCCGACAAAGTAGCCACAAGGTAGGTCTCGTCCGATAGCTTCGGAATGCTGTAGTAGGTGTATTCTGCATTGATGGTATAATCTTTTAGATCAATGAGTTGCACTTTGCCATTGCCGGGAATGTCGTAGGGGATGGCGATGACATAGTTGACGTGCACCTCCTGCATATCCACATCCACAAAATTGTTCATGCTGATGGGGGCTGGTACAGTTTCAACACCTGCTGTCGTTGCCAATTCATCAACGTATTCTTCTTCGGCAGCATCCGCCTTCACAACCTCGTATGCAACAGCATTGCGTGCTAGCGCGTTTTGTTTGCTATAGCGTTGTCCAAACACCTGAAATCTCAGAAACCATGTTGAGAACACCGGCGCCACAGAGGTCTTGTTGGGGGTGGCGTTCGACAGGGTGAGCATGGTGTGGGTCCAGTCGAGTCCGGTGAATTGTTGCACTTGCGCCTTGGCTTGCAATGTCACTTGTGGCTGCATGTCGTGGATGTTGAGGTCGTAGCAGGGCGTCCATGAGGCGTTGTTGGTGAAGTAGGTGATGGTGAATTTGGTGGTGATGTCCTTGGGCACGCTCACCGACAGATGAAGCACGCCGTTTTGTTGTTTGCCGGAAGTCTCGTCTTGTGCAATCTGCTGCTTCAGACGCTGAATAGTCTGGTTCAGTTCCTTGATTTTGCTGTCGTACTCATCGATGTTTTTTTGCAATGCGCCGGCTTTCGTTTTGTACAGCTCCATGTTGGCGTTGATGTCTGCCACCGATACGGTATGTTCCGTCTGTTGCATGTTGTGGAGCGTACCGTCTTTGAGCATTTTCAGGAGATGTTCATTGATGTATAATCCCCAAATCAAATTGTACCAATTTTTCAAATCAAATTGTACACTTTGAAACGACTTTTCAATAACCTTGAAAGCGGAATAAAATTGCTATTTACCCTCCAGCTCCGACAATTTCTTTTCCAGGGCGGCAATAC